>JAJDWE010000024.1 GCA_022825725.1 Gemmatimonadota bacterium | reverse complement strand
GGAAAACGGCAAAGACCGTCCTTCAGTGCTACATGAGAGCGGATGAGGGACAGCTCAGGAAGGCGCTGGACGCCCGCAGAAGGGTGCGCGACGGGAAGTCGAAGTAGCGGGAATCAATCAGCGGGAATTCGGGCCGGCAATTCCGTAAGTTCAACGATCACAAACAGATCCACACGGGAATGCGCATGCTCGCCCAGCGCGCGAGTTGGTTCAGGTTGTTGCCGATGCGAGCGATCTGGCGGGTGCGCTCGCGCTCGATGGCCTGGGCCGGAGCGGTCCAGGTCCGCGTCCGCGCCATCGCCTCGCGAAGCAGCGCCGAGGGGGAGACGCCCGCCGCGGCCGCCTTTTTCCGCCAAGCAGCGTGCTCGGCGGGCGTGACGCGCGCGGCGACCATCACGGTGCGATGCTCAGCCATGAGCGCACCGACGACGGGGTTCGGGGGCCTCGCCTCCGCGCGGCCGCTGCTCCGCCAGCGGCGCGACAGGCCGGGGGTTCGAAGGGGGGCGTAGCATCCCCTCGCCAGCCGCGATGTTCAACATCGCGTGTGCTGGCTTACGGACCTTAAGGCCGTCAGCCAGCCCTTGGGGAAGCGCGCCGGACGGCTTGCGGCGCTGGGAATCTCGGGTCGGCGGAGTCTCCATACCGTACACGGAGAAGCCTGATTCCGACCGTGTCAACCGCCCGAATCGAGGCGGTTTCCCAAGACTTCCAGCGCCGTCCCGGAGCCGTATCGGGCTCCGCCAGTGGCACCCCCGACCCGTTGAGCGACGGCTGCCGGAAACCTGTCTCACGCCGCGCCGTCCCGGCTATCCTCGATCCGCTGGCGGATCCACTCGTCCACCTCCGACTCGATCCAGCCCACCGCGCGGGCGCCCAACGACACGGGCCTCGGGAAGAGCCCTTGCTCCAGCCGCACGTAGATCGTGCTCCGCGACAGGCCGGTGCGCTCCAGCACCTCCGGCAGCCGCAGGAAGCGTACCCGCAACAGTGTCTTGCGCTCGGTCGTGCTCGTCATCCTTTCCTACCTCCTTCGCTGATTGATGAATCCCGGGAACCGTCCGATTCGCGACTCCGGCCGAAAGCCTCCATGAACGCCAGAACCCGGTCCGCGGTCGCCAGCCTCGGCGAACGGCCCCGGCGCACGTCGCCCAGGAAGTTCCGGTCCCCGACCGCGCGCTCCCCGAACTCCGACGGGGACATCCGTACGCGCTGAAGGAACGCGGCCACGCGGCGCTCGAAGTGCTTCGTCAGGCTCTCCATTGCCCATCCACCCAAACACAGTGGTGGCAAGCGCCGCAAGGGAGTAGGAAATCGGCTATTTCCCACGTCGTTTGAGAGACAACGGGATACGGAACCGGATTTCTGGAGATCATCGCCAGCCGGGCCAAAAACCGCCTACGCCGTATCGGGAACCCGGTTGCTCTGGCCGCATGAAGTAGGTATTTTCCCACTCATGGGACGAAGAAGGAAAGACACCGATCAACTGGACCCGGTGCGCCGGAGGCTGCTCAGGCTGGTGGCCGACAGCCGCACGAACCTGCGCACGGCCTCGCGCGCCATGGAGCGCAACCCTGCCTACCTGCACCAGTTCGTCCATCGGGGCACGCCCCGCGTGCTGGGCGAGGACGACCGGGAGGCGCTGGCGGAGCATCTGGGGTGCAGCCCCGACCTGCTCAAGCACGACCGGGGCTTCAGCCGCAAAGCGCGCCGGAAACCGCCCGTGGTCGCACCGCACGCCGCCCCGAGGGGCTACAGCGCCGTGCCCGAGATCGATATCCGCGCGTCGGCGGGTCCGGGAGCTTGGAACGACGAGTTCGAGCGGACGAGGGACATGTGGCTGTTCGCCGATCCCCTGATCCGCCACGAGTTCCGGGCCAAGCCCGAGGACTTGCAAATGATCGCGGTCGACGGCGACTCGATGGAGCCGCTGCTATCGAGCGGCGACCGCATCCTGATCGACGTGAGCCGCCAAGTGCCGGTGCCGCCCGGCGTCTTCGTGATCTGGGACGGCATGGGACTCGTCGCCAAGCGGATCGAGCACGTACCCCACTCCGACCCGCCCAGGGTGGTGCTCAAGTCACTCAACCCCGAGTACGACAGCTACGAACGTCCCGCCGAGGAGGTCCGCGTCGTCGGCCGCGCCGTCTGGGTCTCACGGCGGCTGTAGGCCACGCAGGTGGTGGCGCGAACCCAGTCAAGCAGCGGGAGCCGTGGGCAGCCTCACGTTGAGTTGTAGACGTTGAGGATCGAGCACGCGACGTACTGCAGAGTATCGACCGGGCCGCTCACCAGCTTGTTCGGATCATCGAGATAGCGCCAGTCCGGAAAGTCGTGGTGGTGATCTGCCAGAATGTCCCGCGCCAACCTCGTTTCAGCGGGCATCTCTGTCCGCTTGATGTGTGCGAAATCGCGCTCCAACTCGGCCTGCACGTTCGCGGGTAGCTCGTCGTACAACTTGGACAGGTGGTGCCCCCACGAACCTTGGTCGTTGTTGTGCTTGCCGATCAGCGCCTTCAGAGCGAGCTCCACGACAAACGGCAACAGGATGCGGGCGGCGTACTGGCAACCGAGAGCCGTCGTATTGACGGCGTTCGTGGCGGCCAACTGCGCACCTGACAACGCACGGCGAGGGTCACGCTGTGAGTTGATCAGGATTTGAGCCGCGTACTGGAGGGCTAAGGCCTGACCGTGCCTCAGGTGGTGGAGCGGATGCTGTCGCGTTGTCATGGTCAATTCCATCGGGTTCTGGCCGCCACG
Organism: Gemmatimonadota bacterium; assembly: GCA_022825725.1. GTDB lineage: Bacteria > Gemmatimonadota > Gemmatimonadetes > Palauibacterales > Palauibacteraceae > Palauibacter. The sequence goes on along the minus strand of JAJDWE010000024.1, from coordinate 49,519 downwards.
CCGTTCGTCGAGATGCGTCTGGCTGGCTCTGGCGATCGATTCTTCGGGGCTCCCTCCAACAAAGCTGTCCGCCCCGGAACGTTGCGACAACCTACGGCGTATCGCGCGATGTGAGGTAATCACTCCACGCCTGCACGACCTCGGCGCGCTTCTCCAGCAGGTCGGATCGCTGATACGCCTGAACGATCTTGCTCTTCGGGACATGGGCGAGGCAGGCCTCCGCGACCTCGGCGGGAACACCGGACTCAGCCATCCACGACCGCGCGCTCGACCGGAATCCGTGCAGCGTCGAGTCCACACCGGCGAGCCGGAGCACGCTCGACACCGTCTTCGGCGCGAGCACCCTTCCGGTTTGCGACAGGAACACCAGCGGCGACCCGGCCGACAGCTTGCGCGCCCTTTCCAGCACGTCCAGCGCGCCCGTGCTGAGCGGGACGGCGAACTCGCGGCCCGCCTTCATCCTCGACGCCGGAATCGTCCACCTGGCCGCGTCCACGTCGATCTCGTCCCAGCGGGCGCCGCGCGCCTCGCCGGGACGAACCGCCGTCAGCGCAATCAGTTCGACGCACAACGCCGGCGGGCTCCCCTTTCCCACCCGGCGGATCGCCGCGAGTGCCGCCCCGACATCGCCGTGCGGCAACGCGCGGTGGTGGCCCCCGGGGCTGCCGTTCTGTTTCGGCAGCGCCGCGACCGCACGGTCGACCGGATTGTCCCGGCGGTAGTTCTTCCCAATGGACCAGCGGAAGACGGCGGCGATCCGGTGCTTGGCCTTCCGGGCGGCTGTGGGCATGGTGCTCCAGATCGGCGAGAGGCACCTGAGCACGTCCGCGCTCGTGATCCGGTCCACGGGCTTGTCCAGGAGCGGTGCGGCGTGACGCCGGAACGTCGATTCCCACTGCTGGGGGAGAGGGCTTCCCTCCTTCCATGAGTCGCGGTGAAGCTCGATGGTCCGCTGGGCGGCCTTGGCGAACGTCGGCACGCCGCGCCCGCGCGGGTCCCGGCCTTGGCGGACCATGCGGCTGTTGTCCAGCGCCTTCCGGCGAGCCTCGGCGAGCGTGACCTCGGGATACGGCCCGAGGCCGATCGAGGTCAGCCGCCCGCCGATCCTGACGCGCTGCCGCCACGTCTTGGTGATCCGGCCGTCGACCGTCCGGTACACCCGGAGGCTCAACCCCCGCCCGCCCCGACCATCGCCGTACACGCCGGTTCGGCCCACCGTCCGCACGAACGCGGCGGAGAGTGTCCTAGGTCGTTTCGTCATGGGTGTTCCTTCCCGTTGTGTATCACATAAGAAATCACTACATAAGGAAGAATACACCGGAATCCGCTGGACTTCAAGGGACACGGTGCGTTGGCGCTATCTCCGTAAGCTACTGTCCCATAGCGTCTTGTAAGACTACTGGTGGATGTCCGTGGAACGCACTGGACGAATGTGATCTAGTTCCGCCCGAACTCGGCCAACTCTCCGAGCTTCGCATCCTGTACCTGGGCCACAACGATCTGGCGGGCTCCATCCCGCCGGAGATCGGCGACCTCTCCAGGCTGCATGAATTCTACGCCAACCGTAACCACCTGACCGGTCCGATCCCGGCAGAGATCGGCCGGCTCCCGGAAATCCGGATCCTGGGACTCTGGGGCAACGGCCTCTCGGATTCGATTCCGTCGGCTCTCGGGGACCTCCCGGCGCTCAGGGAACTGAGGCTGGAGAACAACGAACTGACCGGCCCGATCCCTGCCGGTCTGGGGAGACTGACGTCGCTCAACGAGCTCATTCTCTCGCGGAATGCGCTGTCCGGCCCGGTGCCGGCGGAACTGTCCGGTCTCGTCGCGCTGACGGAACTGTACCTGAACGCGAACCCGTACCTGTCGGGGGTCCTCCCGGCGGGCCTGAAGGATCTCGGGCTCCTCACCACGTTTCATGCCGGCGGCACGGGCCTGTGCGCCCCCGCCGATCCCGAATTCCTGGCCTGGCTCGGTGCGCTGCAGAGCCGGCGCGTGGCTCTCTGCGAGAACGAGGTGTCCCCCGCCTACCTCACGCAGGCCGTGCAATCGTTCCGGTTCCCGGTTCCACTGGTGGCGGACCGGCCGGCCCTGCTGCGCGTGTTCCTCACGGCTCCAGCCGGGGAATCGGTCGCCTTTCCGCCCGTGCGCGCCCGATTTTACCTGGGGGACGAAGAGGTGCACACCGTCGACATCGCGGTCCCGGCAGGCACGGTCCCGCACCGGGTGGAGGAGGGCAGACTCGACACGTCGGCGAACGCCGCAGTCCCGGCCGCCATCGTTCAACCCGGCCTGGAACTCGTGGTCGAAGTCGACCCGGACGAGACGCTCGGCCTCGGCCACGGCATCGCGAGGCGGATCCCCGAGACCGGCCGCAAGGCCATCGACGCGCGAACGCTGCCTCCGCTGCACCTGACGTATCTGCCCGTCGTCCGCCCCGCGGAGCCGTCCGACGACTTTCTGAGTCGCGTCCGGGATCTGACGGAGGACGACACCATGTTCGAGCCGTCGCGACAGTGGCTGCCCATCGCCGAGTTCACCGTGGACGTGCGCGAGGCCATCTACACCACGGCACAGACGAGCACCGCGTTGATGACGGAGATCGGCGCGATTCGCGTGCTCGAGGGCGGAACCGGCTACTACATGGGCGGGCTCCCCCCCTATCTCACGGACGAGTTGAACACTTGGGGTCGGGGATACATCGGCGGCCGGATCAGCATCTCGCGTCTCGACTCCTCGACGGTGGCGCACGAACTCGGACACAACATGAGCCTCCGGCATGCCCCCTGCGGGGGCGCCGGCGGTCCGGATCCCGCCTACCCGAACAGCGGCGGAACCATCGGTGCGTGGGGCTTCAACGGCGCCGACAGTTCACTGGTCGATCCGCGTTTCCCCGACCTGATGTCCTATTGCCGGCCGCGCTGGATCAGCGATTTCAGCTTCACCAAGGCGCTCGACCACCGCCTCCGCGAGGAAGGTGAAACTGCCGGCGCGCGGGCCAATGCCGCGCGGACCCTCCTGCTGTGGGGCGGCGCCGACGCCGACGGCGTGCCGTTCCTGGAGCCGGCCTTCGTCGTCGACGCTCCGCCGGAGCTTCCCCGGTCCGGGGGGCCGTACACGCTGACCGGAACGGCCGCCGACGGCGAGACGCTGTTCTCGCTGAACTTCGACATGCAGGAGATCGCGGACGGGGACAGCGACGGAGAGTCGGGATTCGCCTTCGCGTTGCCCGTGTCGCCGGCGTGGAGGGACAGGCTGGCGACAGTCGTGCTCTCCGCGCCCGGAGGGATGGCGACGCTGAGCGGTGCGAGCGGTCCGCCGGCCGCGATCCTCCGCGACCCCCGGACGGGCCGGGTACGCGGGATCGTGCGCGACCTTGCGACCCTCGACGGTGGCCATGACGGCCTCGGCACGCTCGCCGGAGCCGCGGCGGATCCGGCCTCCGTCGCGTCCCTCTTCCCGGACGCGGCCGACCTCGAGGTGCTCGTCTCCCGAGGTCTTCCTTCGGCCGACCAGTTGAGAGCGCCGGGCCGGTCTCGCCCGTAGCTCTTGATGCTCCGTTGATCCCGGCCGCTACCCTGGGGGCGACGTTGGTACCTTTTGCCGCCCTCCGCACGTTTCCATAAGCTGGAACACGATGCGATCCGGGCGGAACTCGCCGACCGGGTTGCAGATGAGAGGGTTGACCGATGGACGAACGCACTGCCGACATCCTCATCGTGGCGGCCCGCGAATCCCTGATCCACGTTCGCCACGACATGGCCGATCTTCAGTCGCAGATCGCCAACCTGGATGCGCGGCGGCCGGAGGTGAGGCTGCCGTGAACGCGGTGACGAGTTCCAAAAGGCCCACCATCGGCATGCCGCCATGGCACGCGCGGCTCAGTCCCGTGCATCACCACGAGCCGGATTGCCCCCACGGCGCCGAGATTCCGGAAGACGACCGCATCCCCGGCCGAGGTCGCTGGCGCGCCACGTGCGAGTGGTGCTTCGACACGCACCTGCGCCGGCGTATCGACTACCAGCTGGCGCTGGAAGGGCGTACGCGACACCTCGGCTGACCCGTCCCGGAATCGCGGAACCTCTTCCCGGCGGGGCGCCTTCTTTCTTAAGTTGATGGGTTGAAGCGCGGTCACGCGCATCCCTGTTCTTCGAAGGGCGGCGCATGAAAACACTTGGCGCAGGCGCCATCCTGTGGTTCTGGCTCGCCGTGGTCGGCGGGCCGACCGGGAGCGGTGCGCCCGCCGCAGCGCCGGTCGCGCCGCCGCCCGCGCTCGCGGTGCAGGACGTCGCTGCCCTCGCGGACACGGCGGATCTGACGGCGGTCGTCCAGCGCTACTGCGTCCGCTGTCACAACGAGCGCCTCCTGCGCGGGAACCTCACGCTGGAGACGTTCGACGTGGAGGCGGCGCACGAGCGGGCCCCCACGGCGGAGAAGATGATCCGGAAGCTCCGCGCCGGGATGATGCCGCCTCCGGGCCAGCGGCGCCCCTCGCCGGACACGCTCCTCGCCCTCGTCGAGACGCTCGAGACGGTGGTCGACCGCGAGGCCGCCCGCGACCGGAACCCCGGCTCCCGGCGTTTCCAGCGGCTGAACCGGGCCGAATACGAGCGCGTGATCCGCGACCTCCTCGACCTCGAGATCGACGCCGGCCGCTGGCTTCCGGCGGACACCTACCTCGGCGCCTTCGACAACATGTCGGACGCGCAGGGCCTCTCGACCACGCTCCTCGAGGCCTACCTCAGGGCCGCCACGGAGGTGAGCCGGATAGCCGTCGGCAACCCGGCCGCCCTCTCGAAGACCGCCAAGTACACGAACCCGATCGACGTCTCGCAGCATGCCTGGGATCACATCGAGGGCACGCCGTACGGGACGCGCGGCGGGATGGTCGTGACCCACGACTTCCCGGTGGACGGAGAGTACGTGGTCTCGGTCGAGACGCTCTTCGGGCAGGGGACCGGCTTCCAGGACGTCGACATCTCGATCGACGGAGAAGGGGTCGCCCTCCTCGGCCTCGAGCACGGCGGGCGCTCGACGGTGCCGATCCGCACGGAACCCATCTTCGTGAAGGCGGGCCAGCGCCAGGTCGCGGCGGCGTTCGTGCGCACGATCGAGGGACCGTACGAGGACCGCCTGAAGACGCCCGGCTGGTCCTTCGTCGGCGGCGAGGACTCTCAGGCATGGGCGAACTACGGGATCACCGCGCTCCCCCACCTGAGCGAGCTGATGATCACGGGTCCCCGCCGCAGTTCCGGACTCTCCGGGACGGCGAGCCGGCGGAAGATCTTCCACTGCCATCCCGGTCAGGATGGGCCGGCGGAGGCGGCCGAGGCGGAGGCGCCGGTCGCGTCGGCGGAGGCTCGGGCGTGCGCGGAGGCGATCGTGACCCGGCTCGGGCGCGAGGCGTACCGGCGGCCGATTACGGAGGACGATCTCGCGGGGCCCATGGCCTTCTACGACGACGCCGCGGCGGAGGACGGTTTCGAGATCGGCGTCCGGACCGCGCTCCAGGCGATCCTCGCCAACCCCTCTTTCATCTTCCGTCTCGAGCAGGCGCCGTCCGAGGTCGCGCCCGGCGAAAGCTACCGGATCGCGGACGTGGACCTCGCCTCGCGTCTCTCGTTCTTCCTCTGGGCGGCGAGTCCGGACGACGAACTGCTGACGCTGGCCGCGGAGCGGCGGCTCTCGGATCCGGCGGTCCTCGAGGGGCAGGTGCGCCGGATGCTCGCGGACCCGCGCGCGGAGGCGCTCTCGACGCGCTTCGCCTCGCAGTGGCTGCGGCTGCAAGACGCGGAGGACAACCAGCCCGAGCCCTACCTCTACCCGGACTTCACCGGTCAGCTTCGCGAGGACCTGGTGCGGGAGACGCAACTCTTCTTCGATCACCTCGTCCGGGAGGACCGGAGCCTGCTCGAGCTGTTCACGGCGGACTACACCTTCCTGAACGAGCGCCTCGCCGGCCACTACGGGATCCCGGGGGTGTCGGGACCCGAGTTCCGGCGGGTGAGCTATCCGGACCACAGCCGGCGCGGGGTGCTTGGACACGGGAGCGTGCTGCTCCTCACGTCGATGTCCGCGCGCACGTCGCCGGTGCTGCGCGGGAAGTGGGTGATGGAGGTGCTCATGGGCACGCCGCCTCCGCCCCCGCCGCCCGACATCCCCGCCTTCGACGAGACGGAATCCGCCCGGTCGGGGCGGCTGCTGACGACGCGGGAGCGGCTCGAGATGCACGCGGCCAGTCCGACGTGCCGCGCCTGCCACCGGTTCATGGACCCGATCGGGCTCGCGCTCGACAACTACGACGTGACGGGGCGGGTGCGCGTGCGCGAGAACGGCGTCGCGCTCGATACGCGGGGGACCTACTACGACGGGACCGACGTGAGCACGCCGGCGGAACTCGTCCACGTCCTCATGAAGCGGCCGATCCCGCTTGTCCGGAACTTCACCGCGCACCTGCTCGCGTACGCGACGGGACGCCGCGCGGAGTACTTCGACCAGCCCGGGATCCGGGCCATCGCACGCGAAGCGGAAGCCAACGACTACCGCTTGTCCTCGTTCATCCTCGGCGTCGTGAACAGCGACCCCTTCCGGATGGCGCGTCCCGCGCCCGCGGTGGACGATGAGGTGGCAACGGAAGACCGCACGGGAAGTGGAGCAGGCTCATGAACTACATCACCGGTACACACCTCTCGCGCCGCACTTTTCTCCGGGGGGCCGGCGCCAGCGTCGCGCTGCCCCTGCTCGACGCGATGGTCCCCGCCGGGCGGCTCTGGGCCGACCCGATGAAGGCGGCGGAGTTCACGCGCCTCGTCTGCATCGAGGAGTCGATGGGGGTGGCGGGTTCGAGCGACTGGGGCGACGACCGTCACCTGTTCGCGCCCGCGGCGACGGGCCGCGACTTCGAACTCGTGACGGACAGCCAGCTCAAGCCGCTGGAGGCGTTCCGCGAGTACACGACGATCGTGAGCAACACGGACTGCCGCTCGGCGGAAGCGTTCCGGGCAGAGGAGATCGGCGGCGACCACGACCGGTCGACGGCCGTGTTCCTCACCCAGGCGCATCCGAAGCAGACGCAGGGCTCCGACATCTTCCTCGGCACCTCGCTCGACCAGTTGCACGCGCAGCGCTTCGGGCGGGAGACGGTGCTCCCCTCGCTCGAACTCTGCATCGAGGGCATCGATCGCGGCGGGGGCTGTGCGTACAACTACCACTGCGCATACACGACATCGCTCGCGTGGGCGTCGCCGAACCAGCCGCTGCCGGCGATCCGGGAGCCGCGCGTCGTGTTCGAACGCCTGTTCGGCGCCGGGGACTCGGCCGAGGACCGCGCGGCGCGGCGCCGCACGGATCGCAGCATGATCGACTGGATCGCGACCGAGGTCGCCCGGCTCAGGAGGACGCTGGGCGCGGCGGACCGGGTCGCGCTGGACGAATACGTCGAGCACATCCGCGAGATCGAGCGCCGGATCCAGCTCGTCGAGGCGCGCAACTCGAGCGGGGAGGAACGGGAGATGCCGGAGGCGCCCTCCGGGGTCCCCGACTCCTTCGAGGAACACATGCAGCTGATGTTCGACCTGCAACTGCTCGCGCTGCAGACCGACCTCACGCGCATCATCACCTTCAAGACCGGCTTCGACCAGTCCAACCGGACCTTCCCGGAAAGCGGGACGACGAAGTCCGTCCACGGGGCTTCGCACCACGGGAACGTCCCCGAGGACATCATGGATTTCAACAAGATCAACACGTATCGGCTCGGGCAGGTCGCGTACTTCCTGGAAAAAATGCGGGACACGGTGGAGGGCGACGCGTCGCTGCTCGACAAGACGGCGATCGTGTGGGGGTCGCCGATGGCGGATGGGAACCTCCACAACCACCGGCGGGCCCCGCTGCTGCTCATGGGCGGGGCCAACGGGGCGCTCGAGGGCGGCGTCCATCTGCGGGCGCCGGACGGGACCCCGATGGCGAACGCGTTCGTGAGCCTCATGCGGAAGATCGGACACCCGGAGATGGCCACCTTCGGCGACAGCGACGGGATCTTTCCGCTCGAATTCACGGGCGAGGCGGCCCCGGGGAGCGGCGCGAGATGAGGAACGGGATGAGGCGGCGCTTCGCGGTCGCGCTCCTGCTGTCGGCCCTCCTCCCGGCGGGCTCGGTCGCGCAGGATGGAGCAGCCAGCTCCGGTGACCGGCTGCTCGAAGCGGCGCGCGACGGGGCGGCGGAGGTCGTGCGGGCGCTCGTGAAGGATGGGGCGGACGTGAGTGCGGCGCGCGGCGACGGGATGACGGCGCTGCACTTCGCCGCCGAGCGCGGCCACGCGGACGTCGCCGCGGCGCTGATCGATGCGGGTGCGGCGGTGGACGCCGGGACGCGGATCGGCCGCTATGCGCCGCTGCACCTCGCTGCCCGCGGAGGGCACGGGCCCGTCGTCGCGCTCCTGCTCGAGGCCGGGGCCGCCGCGAACGCCGCGACGACGAACAGCGGCGTGACCGCGCTGCACCTCGCCGCCGCCGCCGTAGACGGCCGGTCGGCCGTGGCCGCGCTGCTCGACCACGGCGCGGATCCGAACGCCCGGGAGGGGTCGGCGGGGCAGACCCCCCTGATGTTCGCCGCCGCCGCGAACCGGCCGGCCGCCGCGGCCGCGCTGCTCGAAGCCGGCGCCGACCCCGGCATCGCGACCGCCGTGGTCGACGTCCTGCCCAGCCTGGCGCTGGACCGGGAAGCCAACCGCCGCATGCGCGACCTGATCGGCGCGCCGCCGGAGACGCTCGGACCGTACGGGCCCGAGGTGGATCCCGACGCCGAGTGGCCGGGCGAGCCCGGCCCGGCCCGCGTGCAGGCGGCCATCCGCGCCCAGCGCGAGTTCCTCCGCTCCGGCTACGATGTCGGCGAGGTCAGCGCACATTCGCTCGGCCGCACGGGGCCCGACTATCCGGGCGGTCCCGACCTCATCCGTCCCCCGTACCGCGAGGTGCTCGTCGGCCGGACCGGCGGCATGACCGCGCTGCTGCACGCGGCCCGCGAGGGCCACATCGAAGCGGCCACGGCGCTCCTCGACGGCGGCGCGGACATCGACCAGGTGAGCGCGGACGCCACGAGCCCGCTGCTCATGGCGGCGCTCAACGGCCAGTTCGACCTGGCGCTCGCCCTCATCGAGCGCGGTGCCGATCCCGATCTCGCCGCCTCGACGGACGGCGCCACGCCCCTCTTCGCCATCCTCCAGACGCAGTGGGCCCCGAAGTCCAACTACCCGCAGCCGCGCGCGCAGGACCTGCAGGACGCCGGGCACATGGAGGTGCTCCGCGCGCTGCTCGAGGCCGGAGCCGATCCCAACCCGCGCCTGAACACGCACCTCTGGTACTGGGAATACGGCCTCACGAAGATGGGGATCGACCTCACGGGGGCGACGCCGTTCTGGCGGGCGGCCTTCGCCCAGGATCTCGAGGCGATGAAGCTGCTCGTCGCGCACGGCGCGGATCCGCACATCCCCACGCGCTGGCCCGAGGTCGGAATGCGGGAGCGCCGTCAGCAGGACGGCCGTCAGCAGGAGGACTCCGCGCTGCCCTGGATCCCGGAGGGCGCGCCCAACGCCTGGCCGATCCACGCCGCCGCGGGCGGAGGTTATCTGGGCCTGGGCGCGTTCAGCGTCCGCAACCGGCCCGACCAGTTCATCCCCGCCGTGAAGTACCTGATCGAGGAACTCGGCGCGGACGTCGACCAGCGCGACTCCTGGCTCTACACGCCGATGCACTACGCCGCGTCGCGCGGCGACAACGAACTCATCGAATACCTCGTGTCGCAGGGCGGGGACGTCACCGCGATCACCCGCCTCGGGCAGTCCACGGCGGACATGGCGCGCGGCGGCCGCGCCGGGTTCTTCACCCGCGTCCCGTTCCCGGAGACGGTCGACTTGCTGACGCGTCTCGGCTCCACGCTCGAGTGCCTGCACACGCACTTCCTGGACACGGGCGACTCGTGCCCCGGCGCCGGCATCGACGACCCGTGGGCCCCCGCCGCGACGGATCAGGAGGAGAAGCGGTCCGGCAGCGGCAGGCCGAACTCGCGCTGACGGCAACCCCTCGGACGATGGAGACCGCATGAAGACCCCCCCGTGTCGCTTGACGCTCGCCCTCGCCGCCGCGCTTGCCGTCTCGGCGTGCGAAGCCGGAGACCGCGCGGCCGCCGCGACGACGGACGGATCCGGCGCACTGAACGGCGCCGTCGTGAAGGGGGGAGACGACCGCACCGGACCGTACGATCCCGTGGCGGGCTGGTGGAAGTCCGCGCCCGACCACGACGACGAATGGGGCTGGGGGCAGGTGGCCGGCGTCGCCGTCGACCACGAGGACCGCATCATCGTCGTCACGCGCGGAGACTGGCCCGCCGACCGGTCGGCCCCCCGCGAGGGGCGCCTCCGCCGCACGAACTACATCGTGGTGGCGAACGGGAACGGCGAGATCGTGGAACAGTGGGCCCAGTGGGACTCGATCTTCACCCTCCCGCACCAGGTGTACATCAGCCCCTACGACCCCGACCGGCACGTGTGGGTCATCGACAGCGGCGGGGGCGAAGGACACATGCAGGTCGTCAAGTTCACGAACGACGGCAGCGATATCGTCATGCGCCTCGGCGAACGCGATCACCCGAAGACGCGCGAAGCCGCCCGCGCCCGGGACGACTGGGGCCCGTACACCTACGGCTGGCCGTCCAAGCTCGCCTTCCTCCCGGACGGGAGCTTCCTCCTCGCTGACGGGTACTGGAACTCGAGGATCATCAAGTATTCGGAGGACGGGGAGTTCATCATGCAGTGGGGCGCGCTCGGCACCGGCCCCGGTGAGTTCGATCTCCTGCACGGCCTCGCCGTGGACGAGGACCGGGTCTACGTCGGGGACCGCCAGAACGAGCGCCTCCAACTGTTCACGCACGACGGCGAGTTCATCGAGGAATGGCCGAACATCTTCGACCCCGTGAACATCTGGCTCGACGAGAACGGCGCCGTGTGGGTGCTGGATGCGTCGCTGAACCGCGTCCTGAAGTACGATCGGGACGGCGTCCTCCAGGACTACTGGGGCGCCTACGGAGCGGCGGGCGCCATCGGGCGCGGGATCTGGCCCGGCGGTCTCTCGCTCCCGCACCAGATGGACATGGACGGGGCCGGCAACCTGTATATCGCGTCCTACAGCGGGGGCTGGATCAACAAGTTCACCCCCAAGCCGGACGCCGACCCGAACCGGCTCCTCGGCCCGCGCCTGCTCCTGACGAACTGAGCCGGCCGGTGGAAGTCGAAGGGCGCAATCGCAGGAACCTCCCCGCCGCCGCGCGGGGCGCCGCTCTCCTGCCCGCCGTTCTCTCGCTCGCGTGCGGTGAGAACCCGGCGGGCCCGCCCGAGCCGCCCGAGCCGCCTGCGGCACCCGTCGCCACGGCGGTGACCGTCTGCGAGGGGGGCCGGGCGTTCAGATTCCCGTGCGAGGGCGTGGACCTCGTCGGGCGCGTGTCCCTGCCGAATCTGACACCGGGTCGCACCCCCGACGGGGGCAGCGAACGCTGGTTCACGAACGACATCTGGGGGTGGACCGACCCGCAGGCCGGGGTGGAGTATGCGCTGGTCGGGCGTCACGACGGCCTCGCCATCGTCGATCTCTCGGCCTCCGAACCGCGGCCCATCGCGTTCATGCCGTCCGCGATCTCGCACAGCCGCTGGCGGGACATGAAGGTGTACGCGGATCACGTATTCGTGGTCTCCGAAAGCACCGGGCACGGAGTGCAGGTGCTGGATCTCACGCGCCTTCGCGGCTTGACGGAGTTCACGGAATTGCAGGCGGATGCGCACTACCGGGATGTGAGCGCCGTCCACAACATCGCGATCAACGAGGAGACGGGCTTCGCGTACGCCGTGGGCAGCAACTCCGGCGGCGAGACCTGCGGTGCGGGCCTGCACATGATCGACATCTCCAGTCCGCAGAATCCGACGTTTGCGGGATGTTACGCGGAGGAGGGGACCGGGCGCCGCGGCACCGGCTACACGCACGATGTCCAGTGCGTCGTGTATCGGGGGCCCGATGCGGAGCACGCGGGCCGGGAGATCTGCGTGGGTTCGAACGAAGACGCGATCGTCCTGTCGGATGTCACCGACAAGGCGAATCCGATGACGCTGTCGACCGCCCGCTACGCGGATTACGGGTACATCCACCAGGGGTGGCTAAGCGAGGACCACCGATATTTCTACCAGAACGATGAAGCGGACGAATACACCAACCAGGTCTCACGGACCCGAATGCTGGTGTGGGACCTCACCGACCTCGACGATCCCGTCCTGGCCGCGGAACACCTGGGTCCCACCGGCGCGATCGACCACAACCTCTATGTCCACGAGGGGTTGATCTACCACTCCAACTACACGTTCGGCGTTCGGATCCTCGACATCTCGGACCCCCTGAACCCCCGCGAACTCGGATATTTCGACACCGTACCCGAGCACGACGACACGAACTTCGACGGCTCCTGGTCGACCTACCCGTACTTCGAGAGCGGCCTCTTCGTCGTAACCAGCAAGAAGGAGGGCCTCTTCGTCCTGCGCCTGCGGCCGGGCTTGAAGCGATGACTCACGGAAGTATCCAGGCGTTGGCGCGAGGCACGCTCCCGCTTCTGGTCCTGTTCGCTGCCGCATGTGAGGATTCCCCGACCGTCCCCCCCGATCCGGATCCGCCCGATCCCCCGCCTCCCGTCGTGGCGCAGATCGTCCCCTGCGAGGGCGGCTCGGCGGACGGGTTCCCCTGCCATCGGGTGGATCTCGCGGCGCACGTACCACTGGGCGACCTGAGCCCGGGACGGACGCCCGCAGGGACCGAGGGAGACTGGGCCGTGAACGACATCTGGGGGTGGACGGATCCGCAGACGAGTATCGAGTACGCGCTCGTGGGACGTCACGACGGGCTCGCCATCGTCGATCTCTCGACGCCGACCGAGCCGCGTCCCATCGCCTTCATGCGTTCCGCGACCTCGCACAGCGGCTGGCGCGACATGAAGGTATACGCGGACCACGCATACGTCGTGGCGGACTACATCACGGGCCACGGGATGCAGGTGCTCGACCTCACGCGGGTTCGCGGGCTCACGGAGTTCGCGGAGCTGGGGGCGGATGCGCGCTACCGGGATGTGAGCGCGGTCCACAACATCGCGATCAACGAGGAGACCGGCTTCGCCTACGCCGTCGGCAGCCACTCCGGCGGCGAAAGCTGCGGGGGCGGCCTGCACATGATCGACCTCTCGGACCCGAAGAGCCCGAGCTTCGCGGGGTGTTACGCCGCGGAGGGGACGGGCTGGAACGGCACCGGGTACACGCACGACGTCCAGTGCGTCGTGTATCACGGGCCCGATTCGGAACATGCGGGGCGCGAGATCTGCATGGGCTCGAACGAGACCGCGATCGTCGTGTTCGACGTGACGGACAAGGCGAATCCGGTGACGCTGTCGACCGCCACCTATGCGGACCGCGACTACGTCCATCAGGGGTGGCTCAGCGAGGACCACCGGTACTTCTATCAGAACGATGAGTTGGACGAAAAGAACAACCGCGTCTCCCATACGCGCCTGCTCGTGTGGGACGTCACGGACCTCGACGACCCGGTTCTCGTGAAGGAGCACCTGGGCCCCAGCGAGGCGGTCGATCACAACCTCTACGTGCACGGCGGCCTCATCTATCACTCCAACTACACGTTCGGCGTGCGCATCCTCGACATCACGGACCCGGCGAATCCCGTGGAGCGGGGCTACTTCGACACCGTGCCGGACCGTGACGACCAGACGTTCGACGGCTCCTGGTCCACCTACCCCTGGTTCGAGAGCGGGATCTTCGTGGCTTCCAGCTGGGACGAGGGCCTCTTCGTCCTGCGTCTGCAGCCCTAGGAGGGAGATATGACCCGGACCCTGGCCTCCCGGTCCCGGATGCTCGCTGCGCTCGCCGCCCTCGGCGGTCTCGCGCTCGTCGTCCCGTCCTCCGCTTCCTCCCAGGATCGGCCCCTCGTCACGCCCGACGACTACGGCCGCTGGGAGCGGCTGGGCGGCGTCGAGTTCTCGCCCTTCGGCGAGTGGATCGCCTACACGGTCACGCGCGTGGACGAGGAGTCGGAACTCCGCGTGCGCCGGCTCGAAGAGGACTCCGTCCGGGTCTTCCCCTGGGGCTCGGCGCCGCGCTTCTCCCCCGACGGGCGCTGGCTGAGCTGGACCATCGGCCTGTCGCCGGAGGAGCGGGAGCGGCTCGCGGAGAGCGACGAACCGATCCGCGAGAACGCCTCGGTGATGGACCTGGGGACTGGGGAAACCCGCGAGTTCGACGCGGTCTCCGAGCGGCGCTTCGACGCCTCCGGCCGTTACGTGGCGCTGCGCGGCTACCCGCCGGACGAGCCCGCGGGCAAGGGCGCCGACCTCCGCATCGTCGCGCTCGCCACGGGGATGGAGACCAGCTTCGGCAACGTGAGCGAGATGGCCTGGAGCCCGGGCGGATCCCTGCTTGCGCTCGCCGTCGCGACCGGCGCCGATGTGGGCAACGGCGTGCAGGTGTACGACGCCGACGCCGGTACCCTGCGCTCCGCGGACGCGTCCGCTTCGGCCTACCGGAGCCTCCGCTGGCGCGACGACTCGGCGGACCTGGCCGCCCTCCGCTCCCGCGAAGCCGCTTCCGCCGAGGGCGCCGCCTACGACGTCCTGGCCTGGCGCGACGTGGACCGCCGCGTCGAGACGATGATCCTCGGCGCGAACACGGCCGGCATCCCCGACACGCTTGAAGTCGTCCATCACCGCGCCCCCGCGTGGTCGGATGACGGCCGCATGATCTCCCTCGGACTCAGGCCCGCCGAGCCGGAAGCGGGCGCCGATGCCGAACCCGACCTCCCGGACCTGCAGATCTGGCATACGAGCGACGTCCGCCTCTTCCCGGAGCAGCAGGTGTCGGAGGACCGCGACGACGCGCGATCGCTGCTCGCCGTCTGGCACCTCGACGACGACCGCGTCGTCGTGCTCGGCTCCGACCTGATGGGCAGCGCGCAACTCCTGCACGGCTGGGACTACGCGCTGGAGGACATCAGCGAGCCCTACCCGTGGGGCGCGATGTTCGGCCGTCCGTACCACGACGTGTGGGCGGTCGACGCGGACACCGGCGAGCGCCGCCAACTCCTCGCGCGCGTGCGCTACGAGTGGCCGAGCGCGGGAGGCGAGTGGCTGCTCTCGTGGGACGGCTCCGCCTACCACAGCCTCCACATCGCCACCGGCGAGCAGCATGACCTGACGTCGGGGCTGGCCGCCGGGTTCGCCAACACCGACTACGACACGCCCACCGACGTCACCCCCCCGCGCGACTTCGGTCCCGGCGGCTGGTTGAAGGACGACCGCGCCGTCCTGCTCTACGACGAGCACGACATCTGGCGCGTCGCCCCCGACGGCTCGGGAGGCGAGCGGCTCACGCGCGGCGCCGAGACGGGAGTCACCCACCGCTTGACCCGCGTCGCCGATGACGACGAACCGGGCATCGACCCCGACTCGCGCCCCTACCTCTCCCTCTACGACGAGAAGACGGAGCAGCGCGGCTACGCCCGCTTCGCAACCGGCTGGGCCGCCGCGCCGGCCCGCGACCTGGCCGAGACGCTGATCCTGGAGGACGCTCGGGTGGGCGGCCTCACGCGCGCGGACAGCGCCGACGTCCTGATCTACCGCGCCGAGCGCTTCGACGACCCGCCGGACTACTTCGTCGCGGGGGCCGACCTCGCCGACCCCGCTCGGGTGACGCGGATCAACCCGTTCATCGACGAGGTGGCGTGGGGCCGCGCTGAACTCGTCGACTTCGTGAGCGAATCGGGCCGCGACCTCCAGTTCGTCCTCTTCCTCCCCCCGAACCACGAGGAAGGCCGCGCCGTCCCCACGATCGTGTACACCTATGAGATCCTCTCCCCGCAGATGCACCTGTTCGAAGTCCCCAGCGAGCGGGACTACTACAACTACACCGCCTGGACCCAGCACGGGTACGCGGTGCTGCTGCCCGACATCGTGTACCGGGCGCGGGATCCGGGAGTGAGCGCGCTCGAGTCCGTGCGCGCGGCCGTGGCGAAGGCCGTCGAGATGGGGCTGACGGACCCGGACGCGGTCGGCCTCATCGGGCACTCGTGGGGCGGCTACCAGGCGACGTTCCTGCCCACGCGGACCGACATCTTCGCGGCTTCCGTGGCGGGGGCGCCGCTCACCGATTTCGTGAGCTTCATGGGCCAGCTGCACTGGAACCCGGGCATCGCCGAAGTGAGCCACTGGGAGACCGGTCAGGCGCGCATGGAAGTGCCCTTCTGGGAGGATCCGGAGGCGCACCGCCGGAATTCGCCGATCCACGAGGTGCACCACATGGAGACGCCGCTGCTGATGGCCTTCGGCAACGAGGATGGCGTGGTGGACTGGGACCAGGGGACCGAGTTCTTCAACTTCGCCCGCCGCGCCGGGAAACAGATGGTGCTGCTGGTCTACGAAGGGGAGGATCACGGCTTCCGCGAGGAGGCGAACCAGAAGGACTACCACCGCCGCATCCTCGAGTGGTTCGGGCACTACCTGAAGGGCGAGCCCGCGCCCGCGTGGATCACGGAAGGGGTGCCGCTGCACGCGCTGGAGGAGGAGAAGAAACGGGTGGCCGGGACGCCGCCCCCCTGATGTCCGTGCGGGACGAGGCTCCCGATCAGTAGCGTCCGAGGCGCTCCCGGTAGGAGTGCATCTCCCGCTTGAGGACCGGCGCCAGCAGGTACAGGCCGAGCAGGTTGGGAATCGCGACCACGTAGATCACGGCGTCCGAAAGATCGATCAGCGCGCCCAGCTGCACGCTCGCGCCCAGGACCACGAACCCGCAGAAGAGCAGCTTGAAGCCGGCTTCCACCGCTCGATTCTCGCCCGTCAGATACGTGAGCGACTTCAGGCCGTAATAGCTCCATGAGAGCATCGTGGAAAAGGCGAACAGCACCGCCGCCACCGAGAGGGGCACGGGCGACCACGAGAGCGTGCTCTCGAACGCGGTCTTCGTCATCTCGATGCCGGTGATGCCGGCGTCGGCCAGCGACGGATCGTAGACCGTCGTGATGATGACGAGCGCCGTCATCGTGCAGATGACGACCGTGTCGATGAACGGCTCCAGCAGGCTGACGAAGCCCTCGGTGGACGGTTCGTCCGTCTGCACCGCCGAGTGCGCGATGGCGGCGGAACCGAGGCCGGCCTCGTTGGAGAACACGGCCCGCCGGAACCCGATGACCATCACCCCGATCATGCCGCCGCCGACGCTGTCCGCCGAGAACGCCCCCTCCCAGATCTGGGCGAACGCGCCGGGCAGCCGATCCGCGTTCAGCGCGATGATCGCCAGCGCCGACAGCACGTAGAGCACGGCCATGAAGGGCACGAGTTTGGAGGTGACCCGGGCGATGCTCCGGATCCCGCCGACGATGACCAGCGCCACCGCGGCGGCCATGAGGACGCCGAGCAGCCAGGCCCTGTCGCCGAAGAAGCTGTCTTCGGCGCCCGTGACCTCGATCAGGATGGCGGCGGCCTGGTTGGACTGGAACATGTTGCCGATGCCGAGACAGCCCAGGACCATGGCGGCGGCATAGAAGATCCCCAGGCCGCGCCCGATCTGGGGCAGGTTCCTCAGCTCCAGACCGTGCTGCAGGTAGTACATCGGGCCGCCGCTCACGGAGCCGTCCGGGTGGGTGTCGCGATACTTCACCGCCAGCGTGCACTCGGCGAACTTGGTGCTCATGCCGAGCAGCCCGGCGATGATCAGCCAGAGCGTGGCCCCGGGCCCGCCGAGCGAGATCGCGACGGCCACCCCCGCGATGTTCCCGATCCCGACCGTACCCGAGACCGCGGTCGCCAGCGCCTGGAAGGGCGTGACCTCGCCCGGCTGCGACGGGTCCGTGTAGCGGCCCCTGACGAGGTCGAGCGCGTGCCGGAAGCCCCGCACGTTGATGAAGCCCAGGTACAGCGTGAAGAACACGCCCCCGGCGATGAGCCACGCCACGATGAGCGGAATCTCGGCCCCGCCGACAGGCACGGAGAAGAAGATGAACTCCGATACCGCGTCCGCGACCGGCCGCATGACCCTGTTGATGAGTTCGTCGACACCCATGGCGCGCCTATACTACGTTCCCCGGGTTGCATGCGCGCCCGGGCCGGGGCCACGGGCGACCTCGATTTCCTTCCGGAACCGTGCCGCTCGCACCGCTGGAGGCTGGACGTGCCGAAAAGAACGATGACTCCCTCCGAAGCGCTCGTCGAGACGCTGGTGGCGGAGGGCGTGACGGAAGTATTCGGGCTGGTGGGCTCGGCGTTCATGGACGCCCTCGACCTCTTCCCGGATGCGGGCATCCGCTTCATTTCGGTCGCGCACGAACAGGCGGCCGCGCACGCCGCCGACGGGCTCGCGAGGGTCACGGGAAGGCCCCAGGCCTGCATCGCCCAGAACGGCCCCGGCGCGGCCAACTTCGTCTCCGCGATCGCGGCGGCCTTCTGGGCGCACTCTCCCGTGGTCGCCATCACGCCGGAAACGGGATCGCTCGGCATCGGCACCGGCGGCTTCCAGGAACTCGACCAGATGCCGATGTTCGAGGCCCAGACCGTCTTCCAGGTGCGCGTCAACCGTCCCGAGCGCATGGGCGAACTCGCGCGGCGCTGCTTCTACCGCGCCAAGCTCGAACTCGGCCCCACGCACCTGAACATCCCCAGGGACTACTTCTACGGCGACATCGAGGAGGAGATCTTCGCGACGCCCTCCCTCGGTCCCGGCCGGCCTCCGAAGGGGGACATCGAAGAGGCGGTCCGGATCCTGAGAGGCGCCCGCTATCCGGTCATCGTCTCCGGAGGGGGCGTGAGCCAGGGGGACGCCCTTAAGGAGGTCGAGGCGCTCGCCGAGCACCTGAGCGCGCCGGTGGTCAACACCTACCTCCACAACGACACCTTCCCCTGGAGCCACGAACTGGGGTGCGGGCCGATCGGCTACTGCGGGTCGAAGGCGGCCATGCGCACCATCGCCAAGGCCGACGTGGTGCTCGCCCTCGGGACCCGGCTCGGGGTCTTCGGCCTGCTGCCGCAGTACGACATGACCTACTGGCCCGAAGACGCCACGCTCATCCAGGTCGACCGGGACGCCCGACAGTGGGGCATGAGCAAGATCCCCGCGCTCTTCTCCGTCGCGGACGTGAAGGAATACGCCGCCGAGTTGCTCGACGAACTGAGGAACGCGCTGCCCGATCCGGGACGAAACGAGGAACGCATCGCCGACGTCGCCCGGGAGAAGCGGGCCTGGGACGAGGAACTCGAGAACTGGTCCTCATCCACCAGCGCCCTCATGCACCCCCGCCGCTTCCTGTGGGAATTCACCCGCGCGCTCCCCGGGGACGCGCTCGTGACCACGGACATCGGCAACACCTGCTCGATCACCAACGGATACCTCCGCTTCGACGGCCCCCGGCAGCACCTCGCGGCGCTCACGTGGGGGAACTGCGGCTTCGCGTACGGAGCCGCGCTCGGCGCCAGGATCGGCAACCCGACGGCTCCCGTGTTCGCCATTCAGGGCGATGGCGCGTGGGGAATCAGCGGGATGAGCGAGGTGATGACGGCGGTGCGGGAGGAGATCCCGGTCATCGCCATCGTCATCAACAACCACGAATGGGGCGCCGAGAAGAAGAACCAGATCGACTTCTACGGCAACCGCTTCGTGGGCACAAACCTGCGCAGCAATCCGGACTTCGCGAAGGTGGCGGAGTCGATGGGCGCGAGGGGCTACACGGTCGACGACTACCGCGACGTCCAGGACGTCGTGCGCGACGCCGTGGCGAGCGGCGAGCCGTGCGTCATCAACGCCATCGTCGAGGGAGGCGCGAACGTGCTCGCGGAGCCCTTCCGCCGCGATGCGCTCGCGATGCCCACGCGTCACCTGGAGAAATACGCCCATCTCAGCCTGAGCTAGCAGGCCGTGGCGGCCCCCGCCGCGGCCCGCTGAGGAGAGCCGGATGTCCGAGACACAGGCGTTGCTGGCGGACTACGACGTCCAGGACGTCATCGAGAAGGACCGGAAGCACCTCTGGCACCACCTGTTCCAGCACAGGATTCTCGAGACCCGGGATCCGCAGGTCTTCGTGGAGGGCCACGGCGCGCGCGTCCGCGACATCCACGGAAAGGAGTACCTGGACGGGGCCTCGGGCGGCGTCTGGTGCGTGAACGTCGGCCACGGGCGGGAGAGCATCGCGCGGGTCGTCTACGAGCAGTTGAAGCGGCTGCCGTACTACGCGGGCGTCGTCGGCACCGTCCCGGCCGCCCAGTACGCGAGCGCGCTGGCCGAGTGGATGCCCGGGCTGGACCACATCTTCTTCGCCAACAGCGGCTCCGAGGCCAACGAGAAGGCCTTCAAGATGGTGCGCCAGATCGCCCACCTGAACGGGAACCGGAAGTCGAAGGTCCTGTACCGGGATCGCGACTATCACGGCACGACCATCGCCTGCCTCGCCGCCAGCGGCCAGGAGGAGCGCAAGGAGGCCTACGGGCCGTTCCCGGACGGGTTTTCGGGGTTCCCCCACGCGATGTGCTATCGCTGTCCCTTCGGAAAGACCTATCCGGACTGCGACATCGAATGTGCGCGCGCCCTCGGGGACGCGATCGAGGAGGAGGGGCCCGAGACGGTGGGGGCCGTGATCCTCGAGCCGATCACCGCGGGCGGGGGAGTCATTCCTCCGGTGGATGAATATTTTCCAATCATCCGCGAAATCTGCGACAACTATGGCGTCATCCTGATCCTCGACGAAGTCGTGTGCGGCTTCGGGCGCACGGGGACGATGTTCGGGTTCGAGCACTACGATTTCGTCCCGGACATCGTGACGATGGCCAAGGGCATGGCCAGCTCCTACGCGCCGATCTCCGCGGCGGCGGTGCGCGGCGAGGTGTTCGACAGGTTCCTGGCGGATCCGGACGAGAAGTTCCACTACTTCAGGGACATCAGCACCTACGGCGGATGTACCTCCGGGTTCGCGGCCGCGCTGGAGAACCTGCGCATCATCGAGGAAGAGGACCTGATCGGGAACAGCCGCGCGATGGGGGTCTACCTGCAGGATCGGCTGCGCGAGCTGCTCGACCACGACCACGTCGGCGATGTTCGCGGCAAAGGCCTGTTCGCCGGCGTGGAGCTCGTGGAGGACAAGGCGACGAAGGCGCCCGTGAGCGAGGACGTCATGATGGCCGTCGTGGGAAAGGCCGCCGAGGAGGGCGTGCTCGTGGGCCGGACGACCCGGAGCATTCCCGGCCTGAACAACACCGTGACCATCGCGCCGCCCCTCATCGTGACCCGGGCGGACATCGACGAGCTCGTCGAGGCGGTGAAGACGGGCATCGAACACGGTTGCCGGGAGCTCTGAATGGACAGGGAAGCCGGCTTCGACGTCCGGGAGGACTTTCGGCGCTTCTCACAGCGGGACGACATCTTCTGCCGCTCGTTCTGGGACCCGGAGGTGCGCACGCACCGCTCGGACATGTTCTATGAGACGTACCGCACGCCGAAGCTGACCTGGCGTTCCGTCGACGGCTTCACCCAGCGCGACTACGCGCTGCGCAACGCGTCCTGGCACGTGACGGACGTCTTCGCCGAACTGCGCGACGGCGAGGACCGCCGCGAGGGTTTCCTGGATCCGTACACGACCGTTCGCGAGGGCCCGGACAGCACGCTGCCGGTGTCGTCTCCCGAGGAGATGGCGCGCGAGATCAAGCACGCCTCGAAGACCCTGGGCGCCGACCTGGTGGGGATCACCGCCAACGACGAGCGGTGGCTCTACACGCACGCCTACAGCCGCGAGAACGAGCACGAGAAGCCGCAGGAGATCTCCACCGACCTCGGAAACGTGATCGTGATCGCGCAATCCATGGACCGGGAACTCCTGAGCACGGCGCCCTCCGCGCTGAGCGGCACGGCGACGGGCGCCACCTACTCCCGCGATACGATCGTGCTGCTCGCCATCGCCCAGTACATCACGAATCTCGGCTACCAGGCCGTGGCGAGCATGAACGACTCGGCGCTGGCCATCCCGCTCGCCATCAAGGCCGGACTCGGCGAGTACGGGCGCCACGGCCTCCTCATCACCCGCGAGTACGGTCCCCGGGTCCGGATCGGCAAGGTCTTCACCGACATGCCGCTCGCCCACGACAAGCCCGCAAGATTCGGCGTGAAGGAAACGTGCGACCTCTGCCGCGCGTGCACGAAGGGCTGCCCCGCGGGGGCCATCGCCGACGGCGAACCGTCCACCCAGGTCCACAACCGGTCGAACATCCAGGGCATCCGGAAGTGGACGACGGACGCCGAGAAGTGCTTCCGCTTCTGGGCCAACCAGAACACCGACTGCTCGATCTGCGTGCGCGTCTGCCCCTACAACCGCGACTACCGCCGCCGATGGAGCCGGGTGTGGCGCTGGATGGCCGGCACGCCGCTCCGGCGACTCGCCCTCCGGCTGGACCGCATTGGTGGACGCGGTGAGCGCCTGAAACCATCCCTCTGGTGGAACACCGCATGACAACGTCGGAGGTCGGCCGCGACAGCAGGGCGACCGGCGGGGGGCGGGCCTGTCCGAACTGCGGGTACGCGCCGATGGAGAGCTTCTGCCCTCAGTGCGGGCAGAGCGACCGGCACTACGCCCGTTCGCTCGGCTCCGTCGTCCTGGAGTTTCTGCGCGAGATGTTCGAACTGGATTCCAGGCTCTTTCGTACGCTGAGACTTCTCTTCTTCAAGCCCGGAAGCCTCACCCAGGAGTTCTCCCGCAATCGCCGGGTCAGCTTCGTGTCTCCCGTCAGACTCTACATCTTCGCCAGCTTCGTCTTCTTCCTCCTGCTGTCGCTGGCGGGAGACTTCGGCAACGTGGGCGCGATGGGTATGACCGAGGAAGACGCGGAAGATGCTGTGGCCCAGCCCTCCGACTCCGTAGCCCAGCCCCCGACGGAAGAGCGCCTCGCGGCCTTCATGGCGGCACTGCCGCCGGAGCAGCAGAGGAAGGCCGACGACATTCTCCGTCGGCCGGAAGGCGAGATCGGGAGACGAATCGTCCTTTCGGGGGCTGCTGAGGAGTTCGAGGAGTGGAACTGGATCGGGCGGCTCTTCGCGTTGGGGGTGATCGACATCCTTCACGATCCCTCGGTCATCCGCCAGCGCCTCCTCGCGAACATGCCGATTGCGATGTTCTTCGTCCTGCCGGTCCTCGGTGCGGTGCTCGCGATCTTCCATCTTCGAAAGAAGCGCTTCTACGTGGAGCACCTGGTCTTCGCCATCCACATTCAGACCTTCACGTTTCTCGTCTACGCGATCGTGCTTCTGCTCCCCGACGAGGGTCTGGGCGGATTGATCCGTGCGGGCTGCCTGCTGATTCCGTACCCCTACTTCGTCATCGCCCTCCGGCGCTACTACGAGAACGGGTGGGTACTGTCTGTGGCGAAGTCGGTCGGCGTGTACATGCTCTACTCGCTGGTATTGCTGCCCGCGTTCGTGATCTCGGTGTTCGTGACCGGCTAGCAGTCCGTGGCAAAAGCCCTGCTGCGTTCGAGCGGCGATGCATTTCGCCTGAATCGCTTCGCTCTGCGTTGCTCCTCGGTCACATAGCAACGGCTATGCTCTCTCGTCGCGCCTTGTCACGCGAACGCCTCACCACTCTCGGCGCTGACGCAGGGTTTTGCCACGGACTGCTACCATCGCGACAGGCACGTTGACGGGAATACGGGAGGACGGTAATGCAGCTATCATGGTGCCATGAAGGCGACCATCGATATCCCGGATGACCTGTACCGGCAGGTCAAGTCGGAGGCGGCCCTGCGGGGCCTCACCATCCGCGAAGTCACGACGCAACTCTATCGGCGCTGGCTGAGCGAGGACGAAGGTACGGAAGTCCGTGAGGCCCCCGAAGCCTGGCTGCGCTCCTGGCTCGATGCGGCCGACGAAGCGCTCAGCCGTGCGCCGGCGGGCCGTTCGGCGAGGGAAGAGCTGGCCTCCTACCGGAACCGGCTGGAGTCCGGGTGACGACGCTGGTCGTTGACGCCAGCGCGTGGATCCCGGCGGCGGACGTGACCGAAGCGTAGGCTACGCCGGGCCCACCAGTTCGAGCGCCGCGAGCGCGAGCACCTGCGTGCACGCCACGAGGTCGTCGACCGCGCACGATTCGTCCGGCTGGTGCGCCTCCTCGAGGGGTCCGGGGCCGTAGGCGACGCAGTGCTCGATGCCGGCGATGCGGGCGAAGTGCTTCTGGTCGTAGGTGCCGGGGCTCGCCACGAGTTCCGCGGGGTGGCCGACGACCGTTTCCACCGCGCGGGACAGCGCGGCCACGAGCGGCGAGCCGGGCGGCGCGGAGGTCGGGTGCACGACCATGCGCTCCTCGATCGTGAACCGGCGTTCCGGGTCGTCGCCCTCCACCGCCGCGACGAGGCGCGCGATCTCGGCGCGGACCTCGTCGAAGGACTCCTCGGGGATGAACCGGCGGTCGAAGGTCGCCGTGCAGCGGTCGGCCACGCAGGGCGACTGGGTCGCCCCCCCGCCGGCCTGGCCGCCGGTGACCGCGTTGACGTTCAGCGAGGGACGCCGGGAGGGTTCCGGCACCACGGGCAGCGCAGAAAGCCGCGTCGCGAGTTCGGGCGCGAGCCGCGTGCGGAAGGCCTCCAGGAGGGAGCCCATGTCGTCGATCGCGCTGCGGCCGAGGTGGCTCATGCTGCCGTGCGCCGCGTGGCCGTGCGCGATGACGTCGAACCAGTAGACGCCCCGGTGCCCCAGGCACACGCGGGCGGGTCCGAACGGCTCGGGGATGATGGCGTACCGGGTGTCGTCGCTCGAGATGATCCCGGCCTCGCACAGGTGGGCGACCCCCGCAAAGCCACCGCTCTCCTCATCAACCGTCGCGCTGATGTCCACGGCTCCGGCGAGTTCGACGCCGGCCCGCCGCAGCGCCTCGACCGCGAAGACCGCGGCGGCGATCCCGGACTTCATGTCCGACGCGCCCCTCCCGACGATGCGCCCGTCGCGCACCGCGCCCGCGAACGGGTCGACCGTCCACTCATCCCCCGGGGGGACCACGTCGAAGTGGCCGTTCAGGTGGAGCCGCGGACGTCCCGGAAGCGCCGCCCCCCGTCCCACCACATTCACGCGCGGATATTCGGCGGTATGCTCGGGACGCCCCTCCGCCTCCACGTATTCGACCGCCAGCCCCGTCCTCTCCAGCCGCCGGCCGATCAGGTCGGCGCACTCCCCGTAAGACTCCCCGGGCGGGTTCACCGTGGGGATCCGGATCATCTCCACCGTGAAGGCCACGATCTCGTCGCGCGCGGCCTCCACCTCGGCGAGGACGCGGTCCTCCCGGCGAAGGTCGGTCGGCGGGTCTGCGTGGTGCATCCGGATCTCCGGGCCGGGGGGACGCGCGGGCCGGTTGCCCGGCGGGTGCGGTCCCTACATTGTGTCGCGCCCCATACCACACGAAACCCTGCCAGAGAATCCCCATGACCACGATGTTCAGCCTGAAGGGACGCACCGCTGCGATCGTCGGAGGCGGTTCCGGCATCGGCGAAGCAGTCGCGATCGGGTGCGCGGAGGCGGGAGCGTACGTGTCCTGCCTCGATATCGATGAGGACGCCGCGGCCGGCACGGCGGCGGCCATCCGGGAGTCGGGGGGCGAGGCCGACTCCGTCCGGCTGGACATCCTGGACGGCCCCGCCGTCACCCGCGCCTTCGAGGCCATCACGGTGGCCCGCGGGTCCATCGACGTCGTGGCCTGCACCCCCGGAGTGAACGTGCGCAAGCCGCTCCTCGACTACACCGACGAGGAGATCGACCGCGTGCTGGGCCTCAACCTCAAGGGCGGCGCGCACGTCATCCAGGCTGCGGGGCGGCTCATGACCGCGCAGGGATCGGGTTCCATCATCCTCTTCAGTTCGATCCGGTCGGTCGTGGTCGAGCCCGGGCAGAGCATGTACGCCGCCACCAAGGCGGGGATCGTGCAGATGGTACGCACCGCCGCGGCCGAACTCGGGCCCAGCGGGGTGCGGGTGAACGCGGTCGCGCCGGGCGTCATCGACACGCCGCTCACGGCCCCGATCAAGGACAACCCGGGCTGGTACGGCGCCTACGCCGCGCGCAACATCCTCAACCGCTGGGGCAGCGCCGCGGAGATGGCCGGCCCGACGGTCTTCCTCGCCTCGGACGCCGCCAGATACGTCACCGGCACGGTCCTGTTCGCCGACGGCGGCTGGACCGCGATCGACGGGAGATACACGCCGCCCTCCGGCTGACCCCGACCATGGCGCTCGACCTCACGCACGCCCTCCCGTACCTGTTCCTCTGGGTGGCGTTCGGGTCCGCCATGTCGAGAGGGCCCCGGCTCATCGGGCCCGCCTGCATGGCCCTCTCTCTCGCGGCCGCGGTGGTCGTCGGCATCGTCGAGTGGGCGGGGGTCGCCGTGCTCGCGCTCTTCGCCGCCGCCTGTCTGGCCGCCGTTCGGGCTGACCCCCCCACGGCGCTCCGGACCCTGGCGTGGGGCGTCGTCGTGATCCTCACCCTGGCGCTGGGCATGAACCAGGTGCCGTGGATCCACAACGTTCTCGTGCTGGACCGCGTATTCGTGTCGGCCTCCTCGGCCGACTTCACGCTCTACTGGAACTACGACGCGCTCTTCGCGGGCGTCCTGCTCTACTGGGTGTTTGTCCAGCCGCAACGGAACCCACCCTGGCGACGCGCGCTCGTCGCCACCGCGTCGATCGCCGTTCTGGCGACGGTCGCGACGCTCGCGATGACGGTGGTCGTGGGGTACAACGCCTGGGACCCGAAATGGCCGGCGATCCTTGGCGTCTGGATCCCGTCCAACCTGCTCATCACCTGTGTGTTCGAGGAGACAGTCTTCCGCGGCGTCATACAGCGGCACGCGGAGAGATTCCTGCGGGGGAGGGTGCCGGCTCCGGCGCTCGTGGCGCTACTCGCCGCCTCCGTCGCGTTCGGCGTTGCGCACATCGCGGGCGGGGTGACGTATGTCTTTCTCTCCACGCTCGCCGGCATCGGCTACGGCGCCGCCTATCACGTCACGGGACGCGTGGAAGCCGGCATGCTCGTGCACTTCCTCCTCAACCTGACGCACCTGTTCTTCTTCACCTATCCCTTCGCCGCATAGAGCCGGGAGCCCCCGGACCTTCGTGGCGATGTCGGCGAACGGCGACAAATCGCAGATGTAGGCGAACGGCGACAATCTCACGTCACAGCTTGAGCGGGCGCTTCTCGAGCCGGCGGAGCCCGAGCCAGGCGATGCCGGTCCATAGTGCGAAGTGATAGACGGTGAGGCCCGTCGCTCCCCAGTCCCAGGCAGCCTCGGACCCGAAACCTGCGACGAGATCGTTCATGACTCCCGAGGGAAAGATGAAGAACGGCAGGACGGCGCGGGCCGACTCCACCGCCGCCACGGTCTCCAGGGCGGGATTCTCGAGTAGCGATCCCACAGCGCCCGAGAGCAGGTAGTAAAGCAGTCCGACCAGCGCGGCGCGGCGGATGCCGAGCGCGGTAATGGCGAAGCTGATCGCGCATGCGAGCACACCGGTGAGACAGATGCTTGCCACGCCTCCCAGTGCCGTGGTCGGCGCCGCCTGGGGCGGCATGTCAGCGACCGCGGCCGTCAGCCCGAAGACCGCGAGCGCCGCGAGCGTCGCGACCTGTATGCCGGCGTATCGCTGCAGATAGAAGGCGCGAAGCGGCATCGGATGTTGCGCCCACAGCATGATCGCACCGCTGCGTCGCTCGTCCGCGACGATCCCGCCCGGCATGAGGAAGGCGAAGAGGATCGTGCAGAAGCCGAAGGCGAGGTTCAACAGACCGAAGAGGGCGAACATTCCCGCGCCGATCGCCATGGCTTCAACCTCCTCGGCGGACGGCTCGGTGCCCTCGCTCTCGATCTGCTCGCTCGCGGCCTGTATGCGTTCGAACGTTCCCGCCAGGTCGTAGGCGTGCGAGAGGGCGACGACCCCGGCGCCCAACAGGAAAACCACCAGCGCGAACTTCCACTTGCGCCGCACCGCGTTCCGGAGGGAAGCCGCGACGATGTTCATGGGACCGTTCATGACACCGCCCCTTCCAGCCCGACGAACTCCGTCTCCAGGAACTCGCGCGTGAACCCGCCTTCCGGTGGCTGCACGATGCGCCCGCGCCCCTGGTCGATCAGGAGCACGCGGTCGCTCATCATCGCGAGTTCGCCGAGGTCGTGGCTGGCGACGAGGATCGTGGTCCGGCCGCGAATCTCCTCGATCCGCCTGCGGAGGCGGATGCGCTGCCCGGGATCCAGTCCCGATTCCGGCTCGTCCAGGAAGAGCAGCCCGGTCGGCCGCATCAGGGCCATGGCGAGGGCCAGCCGGCGCCGCATCCCCTTCGAGAGCGCGTCGGCGGGACCGTCGGTGTCGTAGTCCAGCCCGGCCAGGCGACACGCCCGCTCGACATCCGCGTCGGGACCGGCCGCGGCCGCCGCCAGCGCGAGGAGGCCGTCGCACGTCCATCCCGCAGGGAGCACGGTGTCTTCCGCCAGGTAGCCGATACCGTGTCGGCGCCGGTAGTCCGCCGGGTCGGAGCCGGACACCGCGGCCTCGCCGTCCACGGGGGTCAGGACACCCAGAAGTGTGCGGAAGAGCGTCGTCTTGCCCGAGCCGTTGGGCCCGACCACCGCGAGCACCTCGCCGGGCACGATGTCGAGCGAAAGTCCACCCACGACCGGCTGCCCCCGGCGATATCCGACACCCAGCGCGCGAAGCCTCAGGTCCGCGGGTCCGTTTTCGATGGTCATCTTCTCCTCGTTCCTCGTCGGAGACGGCGCACTGCGAGCGAAAGGCCGGTCCACACCATCAGCACGGCCGCCAACGAGAAGAGTCCCGCCAGCAACTGGCCCGCAAGCCCCCAGTACTCCCCCGTGTGCGCGTACCGCAGGAACTGCTGCGCACGTCGCCCGGGTGTGTCGTCGGCGAATGATTTCCATGCGCGCGCGGTGCCGGAGGCGGCGTCCAGGGTGAGAACGCCGGTCCTGTGAGGCTGGCCCGCGCGGCCCGCCCGCACCTCGACGCGAACCTCACCGTCCGAGGGGCGCGGCATGTTCAGGGTCAGCGTCCGCCACTCCCGCGTCCATGCCTCGGCGGTTGCGAGCACGGCCCCCAGCTCCGCGTCCGGCGCGCCAGCGGAGTCCGGCCCGCGGGCGGAGTCCTCCGCAATCGCCGTCTCTGCAATCGTCGCTCCCTCGACACCTGCTCCTTCGGACGAGGGTTCAAGTGGCCATGCCCCGGCGGGCACCACCTTCCCCACGATCGGATAGACCCGATCTCCCACGGCCGGATACGACGAAGTGACCCCCGTTGCCGCGATCACGGCCAGCGGCAGGACGGACCAGATCCCGACCACCTGGTGCCAGTTGAGGTCGCGCCGGGTGCCTCTCTCCCCGCGACGGAAAAGGAATGCCTTGGCAAACGCCCGTCGGGTGAAGGGCCGCGGGAGCCACAGGATCGGTCCCGTGAGCAGCAGGAAGAGGAAGGCGAGATTGAACGCCCCCGTCACGGCCCGCGCACGACGCACAGAGCCTCCGGAGACGTTGAACCAGCGGTGCCAGTTGTGGACGCTCTCGAAGAACCGCTCGAGTCCCCCCGGTCCCGTCGCCAGCACCCGCCCCGTGTACGGATCGACGCGTGCGTATCGGTTCTGCCCCTCGTGGACGCGCACGGGCGCGCGCGGATCCGACCGATAGCTCAGCGACGTCGCCGTGAACCCCGCCGCCCCCGCGATCTCCTCCGGAGACAGCCGTACCGCACCCGCCGGCGCGGCCACGGCGTACCGCCGCTCCGCGAGTCCCGTCACCGTCTCCTCCAGCGACAGGACCACGCCCGTCGCCGCGAGCATCAGAACCACGACCCCGGCGACAACGGCCACCACGAGGTGCAGCCAGAAAATGACTGCCCGGATCATCGCATCGACGCCACCGGGACGACGTCAGCCCGCGCCCCGCCCGGACCCGCGGCTATCCCCCGGGGTTCAGCGTCACGTAGCGCTCGAACCGCGCGACCTCGTTCTCGTCCACGTACTTCCCGATCTCGCGCCGGAACTGGTCCATGTCGGTGTACGGGCGGTACTCCTCGAACTCGTGGGCCATGCGATCGCTCATCCCCGGAACCGCCATGATCTCTTCGCGGGTGGCGGTGTTCAGGTCGATCGGGACGTACACGTAGCTCGCGAGCCGCTCGACCTCTTCCTCGTCCACGTACTTCCCGATCTCCATGCGGAACTCGCCCATATCCACGTACGGGCGGTACTCCTCGAATTCATGCGCCATGCGATCGCCCACACCCGGAATCCGCAGGATCTCGTCGGTCGTCACGTCGTTGAGGTTGATCGGCAGCCAGAGCGCGCCGTAAGCCGCGAGCGCCGCCTCGTCCCCGATCGCCTCCGCAAGCGCTCCGTGCAGGTCCGCCGCGCTCAGGTAGGGCCGTCCGCCGACGACCGCCGCGGCAACCTCCGCCGTGATCCCGGGGACCGCGGTCAGGTCGTCTTCCGTGGCGAGGTTGGGGTTCAGGAGGGCGGCCGTCGCATCGGCGGCATCCATATCGCCCATGGCCTCGGTGGACTCTGCGGCGGCGTGTTCGGACTCTGCCGCATGTCCATCCCCGCCGCAGCCGCCCGTCAGTACCGGGATCATGGCGATGGCAAGCGTTGCGAGGTGATGACGGGACATGCTTCCTCGGCTCCTGGCTCTGGATTAGAATGAGATTCATTCTCAACTGGCTCCGAAGATCCACGGGCGATCCGGCCAGGTCAAGGGTCCGGCAGGTCGCATTCGATCACCGGCTCGGCGACCTCAGGGACACGTGCAGGTGATCGGCCGTACCGACGTGGCGGAGCGTGTGGAAGCCCATCGCCCGGAACGCGAGTTCGGCCGCGAAGTTCCGCCATGCGGGCCGGTTGATCGTGCGAAGATCCATCGCATGGACGAAGCCGTCGTCCTGGCGGAAGTGCAGGGAAGACTCGTTGGCCGGAAGCCCCGCGCGGGCGTAGAAATCGGGCGTGCGCGCCGCATCGGTGATCACGGCGTCCGGGTCGGCCAGGACGAAGACCGATACGGCCATCCGCAACAGAGGATGGAGGCCCAGGTACTCGGCCCGCACCTCTTCCGACTTCACGTTCCCGCCCGCGATGACGAGCAGCGAGTAGAGCACGAACGCGGCCGCGGCGAGCGCCGCGATCCGGGTCGCGAACCTCCTGAGGCGCTTCCCCGCCCCCAGCCGCCGACTCGCCGCCCACGCGTAGAACGCCAGGAGCAGCGCGGTGGCCGCCGCCGAGACCGCCAGCGAGGACCACGCCCCGAGCCCCCACTGCTGCCAGGCGAAGACGCCGCCGCGGACGAGGAGGATGAAGGGAAGCACCGCAAGCAGGACCGCCGTCACGCCCCACCTCACGACTCGGCGAAGCCAGCGCCCCGGTCGCGTCCGAACGCGACCGGACGCTTCTCCCGGTCCGGCCCCGCCCGCGTTCTCGGCACCCGGATACTCGACCGTCAGCCCGCTCACATCTCCTTCGGTGACCCTGCCCATGCCCCGTGCCTACGAAGAAAGCCGTCCGTAGGCTTCGGGAGGAGGAGGGTGCCGATGGGCCTCCTAATGATCCAAGCGCAGCCGATTCAGGAGAAAAACCCGCGCAATGACCCCAGGATTTCCTCCATCTTCTCGATCTGGTGAGCGCAGATTCGCTTGGCAACGAGCGAAGAGTGCATCGTAAATAGCTTCGTCGTCTTCACCATCGATGCCTTGGGAAGCCCGCCTTCCGCGAAGTCACGGCACCGGAGATGCACCGCGTTCGGGTCACCCGTGAGGTGGGAAGTGATGGCCGCCAGCACGAGATCCTCGCCAGCGGCATTGAAGGAATCCGGGGAAAGGACCAGCGCGGGGCGTCTCTTGGAAGAAGTGCGATCAGTGAAGGGGAAGGAGACGAGAACGATGTCGCCCTGCCTATAGGCTATCGTAGACGTCATCCTCCTCGTTTTCCCAGAACTCGAAGCTTCGTTCCGAACCCTTCAACCACGGAACGTCCGCCGCAAGCCGCTGTAGCTCGCCCTCGGAGAAGACTTCGTAGACCTCGCCGGGTGTGGGCTCCTCGACCTTCTGCAGGGGAGCGAAGACCCCATCCCGGTATTCCGCCTTAATGCTCATGATCCTTTAACTTTAGCAGGCAACCGGGAGCACCGCCACGTTTGCCCGGAGGCTGGTCATGCCAGCATCTTGTTGCCTAGCGTCGTGTGCGCAGGCTCTTCGATTCGCACGTGCAGCGCAGGAGATTTCATGTCCACGTTCGTGATGGTTCGCCGTGTCCCGGCAACGGGCACCCAGGCGTGCGGACCTCTCGCAGCACTTCCTCCGGAGCAGGTCGCTTGCGGCTAGCCTGATCGCTCAGGCTCCCCTCGAACGAAGCGATCTGGTCGTCGAGATCGGGCCGGGCCGCGGCATTCTCACTCGAGAACTGGCGCGCCGCTGCCGCGAGGTCGTCGCGGTGGAGTTCGACGGATCGCTGGCCGAAACGCTTCGCACGCGCTTCCGGGGTGACGACCGCGTCACGATCGTCCGCTCCGACTTCCTGCGTTTTGAACTGCCCGACGTCCCCTACAAGGTCCTGGGGAACATCCCGTTCAACCGGACGGCCGCCATCGTCCGGCGGCTCGTCGAGGCCGACCCTCTCCCGCGGGACGCCTGGCTCGTGGTTCAGCGCGAGGCGGCCGAACGGTTCGCCGGCGGTCCCTGTTCCCGGGAGACGCGGTCCTCGCTGCTGCTCAAGCCGTGGTGGCAGATCGAGATCGCGCGGCGCTTCCGCCGTACCGACTTCGATCCCCCTCCCCGCGTCGACGCCGTCGCGCTCTGGCTCGCCCGGCGAACCCGGCCGCTCGTGGACCGATTCGAGGCCGCGGACTACCGGCGCTTCATCCGGCGTTGCTTCGGTCGCGACGGGCGCTCAATCCGGCGGTGTCTCCGATCCGAATTCACGCGCCCGCAGATCCAGCGGCTGGGTCGCGATCTCCGGTTCGATCCGTCCGGACTCCCCCGCAGCCTCACCTTCGACCAGTGGCTCGCCCTGTTCCGGTTCCGGCGGCTCAAGCGGCCGTAGCCACCCCCGGTTGCTCCTTATTGAGAATCCATTATCATTACAGCCGCAATGCTCTCGTCCACTCCCCGGCTCGACACCACCCGCAGCGAGCGAGAGCAACCGGAAGCCTTCCAGGACGGACATGATGAAACGACTCATCGCAGTTCCATTCATACTGAGCATGGGCCTGAGCGCCGCCGCGCCGCCGTCGGCCGCGCAGGCGCAACAGGACGAGGGCGTCCTCGAGGGGATCGTTCGGTCGGCGAAGGGCGGGATGCCGCTCGCGGGCGCGACGATCACGGTCGTCGGCACGGGCCGCGGCGCCGTCACGCACGGAGACGGCGCGTTCCGCATCGCCGTGCCGGACGCCGAACAGTACGAGCTCCGGGTCGATCGCCTCGGCTATGCAACGACGACCCTCGATGTCGGCCACGGGGAGCCGGCCACGGTCGACCTTGAAGTCGCCGCCGTTCCTTCGCCCGATCTCGTCGTCACGGCAGTCCTGAGCCCCACGGTCGCAAACGAGGCCATCCGGCCCTCCGCCGTCTTCGCAGGAGAGGAACTGCAGCGGCAGCTGGCCGGCACCGTCGCGAAGACGGTGGCAACGGTTCCGGGCGTCGCCGTGAACAGCATGGGACCGGGTACCGCCCAGCCGGTCATCCGCGGCCTGTCCGGAGACCGGATCCTCATCCTTGAAGACGGCCGGCGCGTGGGCGACGTCATCAACAGCGGCCTGGACCACGCCTCGGCGCTCTCCCCTTCCACGGCTCGGCGAATCGACGTGATTCGCGGGCCGAGCGCGATCCTCTACGGCAGCAGCGTCCTCGGGGGCGTGATCAATGTGGTGCGGGACGAGATACCCCGCGCGGTGCCCTACCGCCCGACCGGCTTCGCCTCGATGCAGGGACAGTCGGCGACCCGCGCCGTCGGGGGAAGCGGCGAGATGACCGTCGGAATCACCGAAAACGTCCCGCTCCGCGTCGAGGTGTCGAAGCGCGAGTCCGGGGATCTGCGGACGCCCATCGGGAGGCTCGCGGGAACCCAGACCGACGTGTGGAGCGCGTCGGCCGGGACCTCGTGGGTGGACGACTGGGGCTACGCGGGCGGCTCATTTCGCGTCTTCAGGAACGACTACGGGATCCCCGGAGGCTTCCTCGGCGGCCACACGAACCCGGTGCGCACGGAGCAGGAGAGGGCCGCGGGCCGCTTCCGCAGCGTCATCCGCCCCGGGCAGGGCGTGGAGGCGATCGAAATCGATGCGGGCTACACGACGTACCAGCATCACGAGCAGGAGTCCTCCGGCATCCTCGGTGCGATGTACGAGCGCGAGATCGTGAGCGGGGAGGCCCGGGTTCGGCACGGGGGATGGGGCCCGTTCACATCGGGCGCCATCGGAACGAGAGTCTCGTTTGAGGACTTCGGATACGGGGGCGTGCTCTACAACCCGGATTCCCGGCGCAGGACGCAGGCCGCGTATCTCCTCGAGGAGATCCAGCTCGATCCGGTCTCGATCGAGGCCGGCCTCCGCTACGATCGGGTCGAACTGGAACCGGACGAGGAGGACCCGTCCTCCGACATCGGACACATCCGCGCACGTTCCTTCGACGCGGTTTCCGGATCGCTGGGTGCGCTTCTGCGGCTCTCCGGCCCCCTCACCGTGGGTGGGAGCGTGGGCCGTGCCTTTCGCACCCCGGATGTACACGAACTCTACTCGGAGGGGCCGCACCTCGCGTCCAATTCATTCGACGTCGGCAATCCCTCGCTCGAGACGGAAACCGGACTCGGGATCGACCTGTTCGGGCGGCTCACGGGACAACGCCTGAACGCCGAGGCGACGTGGTTCCGCAACGCGATCTCGGGCTACATCTTTCCGCAGGCGACCGGGAAACTCAGCCGCGTCCGGCTCCCCATCTACCAGTTCGTGGGGGAGGACGCCGTCCTGACCGGCTTCGAGGGTGTGCTCGAGTGGTCGATGCCGGCCGGATTCAAGGTGGAGGTCGTCGCGTCGTACGTGCGCGGCACGCTCAGCGCCACGGACGAGCCCCTCCCGTTCATGCCCCCGCTCCAGGGTCGCCTTGCGATCGGCTATTCCCCGGTGGACTGGTTCGTGGAGGCCGAGACGCGGATGGCGCAGAGCCAGGAGCGGACGGGAAGGTTCGAGGAACCGACCGACGGATACGCGATCTTCGGCGTCTCGGGCGGCGTGCGTTTCACCTTCGCCGGCCGGCTGCACGTCGTCACGCTCCACCTCGAGAACATCGGCGACACCGAGTACCGGCATCACCTGTCGAGGGTGAAGGAGATCATGCCCGAGGCCGGCAGAGCCCTCAACGTCTCCTACCGCGTCGTCTTCTAAGATGGTTGGAGCTGGCGGTGGCGGGGGTGTCCTGGCCGGTTAAGCCAACATCAGGCGCTCGCCCTTGGGCTCGGCACGGGTCGTCCTAACTCCTGTGCCCTGTCGACCCAGAACTGCATTGCATCCTTGATGTTGCTCAACGCGGTCTCTTGATCGTCTCCGTGCGCCATGCACCCGGGCAGTTCAGGCGCCTCGGCGACCAAAACTTGATCTTCGTTGCTCCAGTAGAGAATGATCTCGTACTTGTGCATCAGTCGTCCGCTCCCAGCCGCTGCCCCGCAGCCAGTCACATCCCTTTACGTACATCGTAACAGAGCATAGAATCGGAGTACATGATACGAAGCTTCAAGGACCGGAGAACGCGGCGTTTCTTCGAGGGGCGGCGCGTCTCGGCGTTCCAGGGGTTCTCGGACCAAGCCGTGCGCCGACTGACCCTGCTTGACAGCGCAGAAACGCTCGGCGACTTGGCGGCCCTACGGAGCAACCGACTGGAAACACTGCGAGGCAACCGCGCAGGCCAGCACAGTATTCGGATCAACGCGCAGTGGCGTATCTGCTTCCGTTGGACCGACGACGGGCCATACGAGGTCGAGATCGTGGATTATCATTGAGGGGTGTGTGAGATGAACGTGAGAAGCGGCATGAGACCGGTGCACCCGGGTGAAATCTTGCGCGAAGAACTCGAAGAACTCGGGTTGTCGGCCAACGCGCTGTCAAAGGCGCTCGGCGTGCCGGTCAACCGGGTAACCATGATCCTCAACGGCCAGCGCGGCGTGACCGCCGATACCGCGTTGCGGTTGGCCAGGTACTTCGGGACGACGCCGCAGCTCTGGTTGAACCTTCAGAAGACCTGGGAGCTTCGCCGGGCGGAGATCGAGGCGGGTCGCCAGATCGCCGAGCAAGTCACGCCGCGGCAAGCGGTTGGCTAGCATCACGATTCGCCACCTCGATGACGACCTAAAGGCGCGCCTTCGCGTCCGCGCCGCCGAGCATCATCATTCGATGGAGGAGACGCGTATCATCCTGCGTACGCTCCTTCGGTGACCAGCTTCTCCGCCGTCCCGTTCACGCTGAAGCGCAGCTCCGACCTCTGGGATGCGCATGGTGGCTACGAGTCGACGACCGAGACCGCCCATGGCCTCGTGCGTCTGGAAGCGGATCAGCTGGTCGTTCAGTGGCGGCTCGCCGTGCAAACCGAGAAGATGGGCGACACCTGGGAGACGAACGAGACGATCGAGCCCGTACGCGAAATCGTGATCCCGCTCGCCAAGGTGGCGGGCGTGGCCGTGCCTCCCCGCCGCTGGTGGCACATCGGGGGCCCCAGGCTGGTGATCGCGGCTTCGGACCTGCTGGCGTTCGAGAAGATCGCGGGTGAGCAGGGGCTCAAGCTGAAACACCCCGCCAAGCTGGTTCTGCGGGTCAAGCGCGCGGATCGGCTCATTGCCGAAGAGTTCGCGGCGGAACTGTCGCTGGCCGTGGCGCGCCTGCCGACAGACTCTGCCGACAACGAACGATTGGCCCCTCCGGCGCGCCGTGCCGTCTCTCCGGGCGACGCCGAACTTCAGGGAGGAACATGATGCTCAGGAACATTCTTGCCGCGATCGTCGGCTACATCGCCATCGTCGCCGTGCTCTTCGCGCTCTCGTCGGTTGTGTGGCTGGCGCTGGGCCCCTCGCGCGCCTTCCAGCCGGGTACGTGGGAGGTAGCCGGCAGCTGGGTATTCTTCTCGATCGTGATGGGGTTCGCGGGGGCGTACATCGGCGGACGAGTCTGTGCCAGGGTCGCGCATGATGCCAAGGGCGCCATGATCCTGATCGGCATGATGATCGTGCTCGGAGTGGTATCGGCCCTGATGCCGGTGGAGGTGGCGACGGGACCGCGCCCCGATGACGTGTCGATGCTGGAGGCGACCATGAGCGCCAGCCAGCCGGCATGGCTCACCTGGCTCAACCCGGTGATCGGGGTCGTCGGCGTCTGGCTCGGATCGCGGAAGCTGCGCGCCTAGCCGGCCGCTCAGCCCGCGGCCGCCTCGGGGGGATGGGACCGAGAGGCGCTCGGGTCTGTCACCTGCAACGCTGCCGAGTCGTTTCCTCTCTGTACGCCGGCTCCGTGCCGGGAAGCCGTTCACCAGGCGACCGAGGCCCGCGAATGACCAGGCTTAAGCGCTCAGGGGCCCTTCTCCTGTTGGTGTTCGCTCCGGTTCTGTTGGCTCCCGCCGGGTGCGGGGAATCGTTCACCGGTCCGTCGGACGGCGTGGAGGAGATCACCGAACTGCCGCGCGCCCTGACCGCGGCCGAGGTCGAGGTCATCGCGGCGAGCAACCGCTTCGCCTTCGATCTCCTCGCGCAGGCGAACCGCCCCGGCGACAACCTCTTCCTGTCGCCGCTCTCCGCGTCGATGGCGCTCGGAATGACCATGAACGGGGCGGCGGGCGAGACCTGGAACCAGATGCGCGACGCGCTCGAGTTCGGGAGCCTCACCGAGGAAGAGATCAACGCCTCCTACAAGTCCCTGCTCGAACTCCTCGTCGGGCTCGATCCCTCCGTCGAGACCGCGATCGGGAACTCCGTGTGGACACGGCAGGGCTTCCCGGTGCACGCGGACTTCCTGGACGCCGTGCGGGAGGCTTTCGGCGCCGAGGTGGCGGAACTCGATTTCGCGAATCCTTCGGCGCCGGCGCGGATCAACGAGTGGGTGAGCGACGCGACACGCGGGCGGATCGAGGACATCGTTCCGGAGGCGATTCCGAGCGCCGTCATCATGTACCTGATCAACGCGATCTACTTCAAGGGTTCGTGGACCCTCCAGTTCGATCCGTCCGACACCCGGGCCGCACCCTTCCATCTGGACGACGGCTCCACCCGAACCGTGCCACTCATGACGCTCGAGACGGATCTCCCCTACCAGGAGAACGACCGATTCCAGGCCGTGGACCTCCCGTACGGGGGCCGCGCGTTCTCGATGACCCTTCTCCTTCCGCAGCACGGCGTAACGGTGGACGACCTCGCGGCATCGCTGGACGCCGCGGAATGGGACGACATCGCCGCGGGCTTCCGCGATACGGATCTGTGGGTCTCTCTGCCCCGCTTCCGGATGGCCTACGAACGCACGCTCAACGACGACCTCCACGCCCTGGGCATGGTCGACGCGTTCAGTCCCGCGGCGGATTTCTCAAGGCTCTCGCCGGCCAACGTGTGGATCTCCGAGGTGAAACAGAAGTCCTGGGTGGACGTCAACGAGGAGGGAACGGAGGCGGCCGCCGCCACGGTGGTCACGGTCGTCGAAAGCGCCGGCCTCGTATTTCGCGCCGACCGTCCCTTCCTCTTCTTCATTCGGGAACGCCTCTCCGGCACCATCCTCTTCGCCGGCAAGCTCGCGACCCCACCGGAGGGCTGACGGCGCCCCGCGGCTACCGGCGGCCGTCGCTGCGCGTCAGGGGGCTCAGGTAGTCGCGGTTTCCGAGGCCGAGCTTCCGGAGGGCGATCCCCGTCATGCACTCGTCGACGATCTGCTTGGCGTTCAGCACGGTCGTGTAGCCGGGGTCGACGAGCGGGTTGAGTTCGACGAGGTCGAAGCCCACCACGTTGTTCTCCGAGCAGAGCCCGCGGACCATGTAGAACACCTCCCGGGGCGTCAGTCCTCCCGGCACCGGCGTCCCCGTTCCCGAGGTGTAGGCCGGATCCATGACGTCCACGTCGAAGGAGATGTGAAGGTATTCCGGACCCTCGTTCGCCTGGTCGAGCACCTCCCGCATGACGTTCGTCCAGCCGTCCCGGTCGATCTCGGCCATCGTGTGGTACCGGAGGCCGTTCTCCCGCATCCACTCGAACCCCTCCGGCCCCGGCCAGCTGCCCCGCAGCCCCACCTGGATGAAGTTCCGGCCGAGGATGTGACCTTCATCGATGAGGCGACGCACCGGCTGCGCGTGCGAGATCAGGTGGCCGTGCCGGGCGTCCCCCGCATCGTAGTGCGCGTCGAAGTGGATGACGCCGACGTTCTCCTTGCCGTACACGTCCGCGAGTCCCGCCACGTTGGCGAACTCGATCGAGTGGTCTCCCCCGATGATCACGGGGATGGCCCCGGTCTCCGCGATCTCGCGCACCATGCGGCGGATCGGCGGCATGCTGCGCTCCACGCTCAGGTTGTCGATGGGCGCGTTGCCGTAATCGACCGCCGTGAGTTCGCTCCGCCACGAGATCATCGTCTCCATGCTGCCCACGCTGCGCCGCATGGCGCGGAGCGCGGTCGGTCCCTCGCCCGCCCCGCGGAACCCCACCCCCATGTCGACCGGGGCCCCCAGGAAGGCGATTTCGACCTCGCCCGCGACGAGGTCCTCGGTCGTACGCGCGATCGGCAGCCCGAAGAAGGTGAGGACGGATCCGACCTCGATGGGTCCGGGTTCCCGAGGCGGATCCCCGGAGATGTCGCGGTCGCGCCACACCGCGAGGTTGGGGTCGCTCGCGTCGAGCCGGATGATGGCGGAGTCGGCCGGGAGAGGCTCCCGTTCTGCGGCGGCTTCGCCGGTGTCGGCTGCAGCCGCGGCTACGGTGTCGGCCGGCGTCTCAAAGGGCGCGACCTCGGCCTCTTCCGGCGGTGGAACCTCGCAGGCAGCCAGCAGCAGGCCGCAGAGGACGAGGGCGGTGGCAGATGGGTCGAATTTCATGGCTATATTTTTGCGACGACCTTCAGGATCACGCCAGCCAGGTCCTCGATGTTGTCGACGATGCCGTTGATCTTCTCGTTGCGCGAGCCGGCGCCGTTCACGATCTCCATCAGCTCCGCCAGCCGCTGTTTGTCGCCGGGTTTCGGGAAGAGTTCGTTGATCTCGCGATCCGTCATCGTGGTCAGCGACGAGATGTCGCCGGCCAGGTCACGCGCGGTCTCCTGCCTGGCCTCCGCGGCGATCTCGCTCCAGTTCAGGCCCATGCTCGTTCTCCTATTCATTCGGTTCCGTGCCCGTGATGATCGCCTTGGCCGCTTCGATCCTGCGTAGATACTCGGCGGCGTCGTCCACACCCGCGCGGAGGCTCGACACGGCATTGTCGACCCCGTCGATCACCCCGTAGACCCGGTCTTCCGTCACACCCGCGGCCTCGAGAAAGCGGTCACGGTTCTCGGCGACCTCGGCCGCCGACCAGAGGAAGCTGGTGAGCGTGTTGTTGATCGCCGCCGCCTCGTCGTACTCCCGCTCGATGCTCCGGCGGATGAGACGCTCCAGTTCATCGAGCGGCGCCACGAGCTCGACGCGCATCCGGTTGATCTCCTGCTGCAGCGCCGGCCCGGCGTCGACCAGAAACCGGACGCGCTCGGCCTCGCTGTCGCTCTCGACGATGCGGCGCCACTCCGCGGCGACGTCCCGCCTGCTGAAGATCGTCCGGGCGAACTCCGGCACGAACGTATCGTCGATGAAGCGGTCGACCTCACGGCGCTTGAGATCGAAGTACCGCTGCAGGAGCGTGATGTTGGCGTTCTCTAGAGCCCTGAGGCGCTGGCCGAGGGCCTGCGACAACTCCGGCGCTTCGTTCGGAATGCTCGCGCACCCCGCCAGGACCGAAGTCAAAAGGCCCAGCAGGGCAAGACGGACTCTCATATATGCACTCTCCTCATGAGCTGAGTTCAGGGTCACCCGCCGAGTGCTCCCGAGTACGGGAATCGACGGGCGGTGTGCAGCGAGGGGAACGATTCTACGAGGTCAGGGCATGTGCTGCGCTCCACGCTGCAGAGGAGGGCGCGAGGCGGGTGGGATGTCGGGAGAACGAGCACCGGAAGACGAAGGTGGGACGGCCGCGCCTGGAGCGCTGCCCTCGGCGAGGCCGGATGTCAGGCGATTGCCGAACTTGTGCTCAACCTAGCACACAATCGGAGTGAATTCGGAGTTTCTCACTTACCGATTCACTCCCCATCATGTCCACATAAACTCGAAGACCTTCCGTTCGGGCCAGCTTGAAGGCGGGAACGATGTCGAGATCGCCCGTAACGACAACGATGTCGCTGACCAACCGTTTCAGGGCTAACGTCGCGATGTCCAGTCCGATCAACATGTCGACGCCCTTCTGCTTGAAATTACGCTTGATCTTTGATCCTTGGATCTTGATGGACTTGTCAGCCGGGACTTCGCGCTTGATAACTCCGGGCCGGAGCTTCCACCCCCGAAACGTCAAAGTGCCACGTCGAACCGCTACGTTGGATTCTCGTTCCAGGTCCGCGATCAACCGACGGGCCGGTTCAACATCTGTTGGTGCATGCCTCGAATCTTCAACTTCAGGGTTCGCTGTGTAGAAGAAGATGCGGTACAAGTGTGACGCTCCACGTGGTGGCGCGGGCTTCCCCGCAGCATAGCCTTCTGACGCCGAATGATACCTGGCCACAAGGCCCGTGCAGAACTTCTCGAAATCTCCTCTTTCGGGGAATTGGCCCAACTTTTCCTGCATCCTGTACCGCATGAACTCGCCATCGATCAGCACCGCGAAACGCATCATCCCCTCTCCTTGGTGGCTAGATGCAAGTGGCCCCCGAGATGTTTGGGGTAGCCGGGCGATGGACGCCCAACCCATCCGGGGGCCGTTATGAGTCTTGCTGCGAAGCAAGATAACGCGGCGCAGGGATGTGATACAACTCTCGGTTCCCGGAAGACGAACCACCACATCGCGCCTCTGCCGGGTGCACAAATGCGGAGATCGCCTGACCCCCGGCCTCGCCGAGGTCAACGCTTCAGGTGGCGGTCTTCACCGTATCAGGACGTTCAGAGACTGCGCGGCTTCAGCCCGCGGGCACGAGCGGCCATACGAGGGGGAGGACGGTCAGGACCACGGCCATGACCAGGACCAGGAGCGGGAATCCCGCCTTGATGAAATCGACGAATCGGTATCCGCCGAAACCCATCACCAGCAGATTCACCGGGTGTCCCACCGGACTCATGAAGGCGCAGGAACTCGCCACCGCCACCGTCATCATCAGCGCCTGGGGCGAGAGTCCCTCACTCGTGGCCGTGCTGAGTGCAATCGGCGACATGAGGACCGCCACCGCCGCCGTCGGCATCATCTGAGCGGACAGCGCGGTGATCAGGAAGAGTCCCGCCACCACCGCCAGAGGACCGAAGTCCGCGAGAGATCCCAACACCGCCTCGGCCACCAGCGCGGCCGTTCCGGATTCCTGCATCGCCAGTCCCAGGCTCAGCATCCCCGCGATCAGGACCACCGCCTTCAACTCGATGCACCGATAGGCCTCTTCGATGTTGAGACACCCCGTCAGCACCATCGCGACCGCTCCGATCGGCGCCGCGATGAAGATCGGCAGCAGGCCCGAGACCACCGAAGCCAGGACGCCCGCCATGATGACGGCGCTGACCGGAGCCTTCCCGCTTCGCACCACCTCCGCCGCCCCTTCGGTCATGACGAGGAAGTCCGGGTGTTCCACGAGGAGCGCGAGCTTGTTCCTGTCGCCGTAGAGCAGGAATGCATCGCCCGGGAGCAGTTCCATTCGCGGGAGCCCGCTCCGGTAGATCTTTCCATTCCGCCATATCGCAAGGATGGAAACCCCGTAGTTCTTGCGGAACTTGAGTTCCTCGATCGTCTTTCCCGCGAACGTCGTGCGCGGAGAAAGCGAAGCCTCCGCCAGGCCGACGGTGTCGGACTCCAACCGGCTGAAGTCCAGGGGACGGTTGTCTCCCACCGTCAATCCCTGGAGCCCCCCCAGAATCTCGAGATCCTCGAACCGTCCCCGGAGCAGGAGGACGTCCCCACCCTCGAGTTTCGTGTCCGGATCCGGCATGAGCAGCTCTTCATCGGCCCGCAGGATCCCCACCACCGTCAAGCCGAATGCGTCGGCCAACCGGGTTTCCGCGAGCAGCTGGCCGGCGAGCAGTGATTCTTCCGAGATTCTGACGCTCTGAATCCGGCGCTCCAGCCGGTAGCGGGGAAGCAGTTCTCCCGCCGGCACGGAATGGACGGCTCCAATGGTCTGCCCCAGTGCGGCGAGGCGCCCGCTCTTCGTCGCAACCAGCAGG
This sequence comes from Gemmatimonadota bacterium, assembly GCA_022825725.1. Taxonomy (GTDB): domain Bacteria; phylum Gemmatimonadota; class Gemmatimonadetes; order Palauibacterales; family Palauibacteraceae; genus Palauibacter. The sequence goes on along the minus strand of JAJDWE010000024.1, from coordinate 6,010 downwards.
CGGTCCCCCGGAGCGAGCGTCATCAGCCGCAATCCCGTGCGATGAGCCCGATCGCCCCGCAGAATCGCGAGCACGTGCAGGCCTCGGGTCCGTCGCAGATTCGCCTCGCGAACGGTCTGCCCCATCAGCGGGGAATCTTCCGCCAACTCCAGTTCCGCCACCTCGATCGAGGCATCGGCGATCCGCTCCAGCGTTCGATCCCTCGACTCGATCTCCAGGTGCTTCCATGCGCGCAGGGCTTCGAACCGCTCGAGGGTGCCTTCGACAACCAGCTCATCTCCCCCGCTCAGAACGAAGTCGGTCCCGGGAGCGAGGATCATCTCCCCGCTCCGTTGCACGGCGACCACGTTGAGGCCCAGGGCCTGGCCCAACCGGCTTTGCTGAAGCGTCTTGCCTGCCAGGGTCGAATTGTCCGGGGCTCTCAGCATGCCGATCAGGCCACGCAGGTCGTAGAGTCCCCCCAGATCCGCGGGAGTCGATTCCTTCTTCGGATCCCGGTCCGGAAACAGCCGCCGGCCCAGGAAAGTCATGTAGACGATTCCGACCGCGAGCGCGGTCAGCCCGACGGGCGTGAACGAGAACATCCCGAACGGCTCGAACCCGGCGTCCTGCAGCGCCCCGTTCACGAGGATGTTCGGCGCGGTTCCGATCAGGGTCGTCATCCCGCCGAGCAGGGATCCGAAGGCCAGGGGCATGAGCAGCTTGGACGGCGGCGTCCCCGTGCGGCGGGCCATATCCAGCACGACCGGCAGCATGAGGGCCGTGATCCCGATGTCGTTCATGATTCCCGACAGGAGGCCCACCGTGGCCATCATCACCGCGACGAGGCGGCCGACGCCATCGCCCGATGCAGCCAGAACGCGCTGGCCAATGAAATGAGCCACCCCGGTCCGCGTGAGCGCTCCGCTCAGAACCAGGACCGAGGCAATGGTGATGACCGCCTCGTTGGCGAAGCCCATGACCGCCTGCTCGCCCTCGAGGATGCCGGTCACCACGAGTCCCAGCATCACCATCAACGCGACCAGATCCACCCGGATCCGCTCGGTGACGAACAGGACGACCGCGACCGCGAGAATCCCCCCGACGACGAAAACCTCGAAATTCACCCCGTCCTCCGCCTCCCGTTCGGATTGAGCGGTTCCCGGAACCCAAGAGCCCCGAGGACGAAGAACGCCCTCGGGGCCCTTACCCCAGCGTCTTGCTGCACCCGAAGGCCTATTGCAGTAGAGGACGACCTGAGGCGTACACTTGAATGGCCGTATGCCGACCGGCTGAGTCGAGATTGCCGAACGGTACTACCCGCTGGCGTCAAACCGCGAGCAACTCTTCGCCCTCTTGCCTAAGAACCGTCGTCTGCGGAGCCGTGGAGTGCGGGATGGAGATTGCTGAAGGTTGGTCGGCGACACTCGGTGAGCCTGAGAACCCTGTGGTAACGTTGGTCTGCTGAAATGCGACACTCGTGCACCGCGCGAGCACGGGTCTCGGGGGCGCCTTCCCTTGTTCCAGGGTCAGCTGGACCAAATGAGAGATGACATCGTAAAGACCCTCTTTGGCCTTCGTCGGCGTGTCGGCTTGGAAGAGGCAGTCGGGCAGCTCCGGTGCGACGGCCGTGTAATACGCGGTCCCATCGGAGAACCGTCCCTCCTCCACCGTGATGTGGTATCCATGTCGAGGATCAGTTGCCAGCATCTCGTCTCCCCTTTTCGCTGCTCATGATCTGATCAAGCCTCTTGACCACGGTCTTCACGTAACGAGGCCCCAATTGCCTCTCGTGCGGAATAGGGATCATGATTTCCTGATAGGTGAATACCGTGTGGTTGCCTCCCTCCCGTCTCTCAAATCCGAACGACAACAGCAGACGGATGATCGTGTCCCGGCGCGCCTCCGTCTTGTTACGTAGTCGCTCCAGTAGTTTCAGGTTTCGAGGCAACGGATGTTAGCCTACCAGCTTGACCGTCAGGATAACAGACCGCTTGAGCTCATTGTTCACCAGGATGTTGAACGAGTAGTCGCCCTCCCGACGAAACTCCATCATCTGGAAGTTGATGATCTGGTTGATCGTGGCAGGCTTGCCGGGATCCTTGATGTCGACATCGATCGTGGCATTGGCCTCGAACAGCTTGCCACCGTCCTCGTCCATGCAATTGATGACCGCCTGGTGTTGCCGCCCCCCTTCGGGTACCTGCGCCTCCAAGGTGAAGACCAACGTCATGTGAGGGTAACGCAGGGGAAGGCTCTGGGCATTGATCTGGGTGAAGATGCCCATGATGTTGAGTTTGCCTTCCTGGCTGACGTTGGCGCTGTCAGCCAGAACAGCCAGAGGAACCTTCATGGTGATCTCTTCCTGTTGTTTACGGTGATCGGTGGCGGCTCCCAACGTAACGGGGCATCGGCGTGATGACATCTCCTTGCGGATCGGGTTCCTCGCCCAGATCAGCGGACGCCTCCGGCGATCAAATCCTCACGCGCGGTGAACTCGAAGTCGCCCTCTCGGACCGCTTGGGTGGCGGGCGAACTCTGCTCGCTCAGCCGGAGCGTGAGGTGAGAACGCTGGTCGACGCGGCTGATTGAAGGTCGGGTCGGGAGCTACGGGGTCTGCCACCTTCCGCGGCGGAGCAGTTCACCGGTGCCCGGGCCCGCCAGGATCTCGCCGTTCTCGTACACCACTTCGCCGCGGCGGAGCGTCATCACGGGCCAGCCTGTGACTTCCCACCCGGAGTAGACCGAGAAGCCGGCGCCGGAGAACATGTCCTCGTCGCGGATCGTGCGCGTCTCGTCCGGGTCCCAGAGGACGATGTCGGCGTCCGAGCCCACGGCGATCGTGCCCTTGCACGGATAGAGGCCGAAGAGCCTGGCGGCGTTGGTCGAGGTCACCGCCACGAAGCGCTCCTCGGAGATGCGTCCCCGGACGACGCCCTCGGAATAGAGCATCGGCCGCACCACCTGGAGGTTGCTCAGGCCGGCCCGATGACTGGAGATGGTCTGCGACGGGTCCATCTTCTCTTCGCGGCGATACGCGACGTGGTCCGTGGCGAGGACGTGCACGGATCCGCTGGCGATGCCCGCCCACAGGGCGTCCTGATCGCCCTGCTCGCGAAGCGGCGGCTGTCCCACGTAGAGCCCGCGGTCCGGGCCCTCGAAGCGCTCGCGGGTGAAGTGGAGGTAGATGGGGCGGGTTTCGACGAAGACGTCGAGCCCCCGGTCCCGGGCCTCCCGCAGCACCCGCAGCGCGCCCTCGGAGGAGACGTGAACCGCGTAGATGGGCGCCCCGGTGGCCTCGGCCATGGCGACCGCGCGCTGGCAGGCGACGACTTCGGCGAGCACGGGCCGGCTGTCCGGAAAGTACTCGAGCGAGGTGCGCTCGGCGGCCGTCAGCTCGGCGATGGCGTGGGCCAGGATGGGCCAGTCCTCGCAGTGCACCATCGTCAGGATGCCGGCGCGCCCCGCCTCGGCCATGGTCGCCAGGTGGTTGGGCACTGCGGCGTCGAACGTGGTCCACACCATGAAGATCTTGGCGCTGGTCTGGCCGGTTTCGGCGCCGAGGGTGGTCATCTCGGCCTGCTCGGTTCGGGGGGTGATGCCCGCGTGCAGGATGACGTCCGCGATCGCGTGCTCACCGATGAGCGCCGCCTCGCGCTCGATCGCCTCGGCGAGGTTCTGCTCTCCGGCGGGAAAGGCGAAGTTCGAGATGGTGGTGATGCCTCCCGCGAGCGCCGCCTGCGACCCGGTGAAGTAGTCGTCGCGGGTGCGTCCCCCCAGGTGGACGTGCGGATCCACGCCGCCCGGCATGACGAGCAGCCCGGTGGCATCAATCGTGCGGGCGCCGGCCCCCGCGGCCAATCCGGTCCCGATCTCGACGATGGTCCCGTCCCGCACCCGCACGTCCGCGTCGAACCGCCGCTCCGAGGTGACGACGGTGCCCCCGCGGATGAGGATCTCCTGGGTGGCCATGGCGGCCTCCACCGGGCCGGCCGAGGCGAGCAGCGCGAGGAGCACGGCGGCCGCGGTGTGGACGGGGTGGGCGGCGGAGTCTCTCGAGGCGGCCATGGGGTCCTCCGGGTGGCGGGCGGCGCCGATGGACACCATAGCCCGGCCGCTCGACGGATCGCCAGCGGATCCCGGCTTGCGCCGACGTCACCCGACCGCGCATTACTCCCGCCCGTGACATGCCCCCGAGACCCCGGAATTTGCAATGGCCGAGCCGCAGAGCTACGCGAACCACGCCAGGCGCCCTCCGCTGCTGTTCATCGCAGCGTGCCTTCTCTCCATCGCGGCTACGGTAGGCGTCGGATACCGGGTTGTCGTGGATTACAGCGCAGAGACGCTGGCGCTGTTCGTGGTCGCCGCCTGTACGGCGATAGGCCTTCCTCTTGCGCGGCGCTTCTCACTGGGCGTTCAGGACCGGGTGATCCGCCTGGAGGAGCGCCTCCGCCTGGAAAGGACGCTGCCGGACGACCTGAAGGGCGAAATCGAGCAGCTGACGACGGACCAGCTCATCGCTCTGCGCTTCGCGTCGGACGCGGAACTGCCCGGATTGGTACGCCGGGTCCTCGCGGGGGAGCTGACGAGCCGGAAGGGCATCAAGGAGGCTGTCGAGGACTGGCGAGCGGACCACCAGCGCATCTGACCAGGGGGGCGAGGCCCGCGACCCGGACAGAATTCGTCTCCGAGATGCCTCGATCCTGCCAAAGCTATCCGATCACCTGATCCGCGTGTGCACGAAGTTGAGACCGACCACGAGCTCCCATCATATGCAGGTAGACGCGTAGTCCCTCACGACGTGCCAGCTTGAGCGCAGGCATCATATCCAAGTCACCTGTCACCACTACAACATCCGTGACGAGGCGTTTCAAGGCGAGCGTCGCAATATCAAGGCCAATCCGCATATCAACGCCCTTCTGCTTGAAATCGGGTTGAAGGTCCGACGCAACAACTGTCCCGGTACTGGTGGGCGGACTAATCAACTGGTTCGCGATGCTGGGTCGCAACTTCCACCCCTTGAACTTCAATTCGCCACGACGCACAGCCACATCATTCTCGTGTTCCAACTTTTCGATGAATGATTGATTTCGGCGATACGACGGAGTATCTCCGTACCGTGTAACACTTCCATCTAGCGGATTGGTTTGCTCGCCGGTATACGGTTCAGCGGTGTAGTAGAAGATACGATACAAATCCGGGTCAGGTTGAAGCGGCGAAGCGGCATACGCCTCGAGGATCTCTTGGCGTTCCGCCCGGAAATCAGCGATGGTTGGGAATCGCCGCAGTGTTCGCCCTAACCGCTTCTTCATGAACTCACCATCGATCAAGATCGCAAGACGAGACATGCGGCGCCTCCTAAACCGGCTGGGGGATACGGGGTAGGTAGATGAAAATTGGCCCCTGCGTCCGTTAGGTAGACGACCAAGAATGGGTCGCCCCGGCGCACAGGGGCCGCTTATAAGTCTTGTTGGCGGGGACGTTATGCCGCGTAGGAAACGGTGTCAAGCGCCGCCTTGACCTATAGGTACACCATCGCCTTGCGTTGGGTTTCAATCGACCCAGCCGTGAGCCATAGCAGCCGCGAGGCCGCGCCGCGTTGCTCCTGCGTCAGACGTCGGTCAGCGTGAGCGGGCGGGGCGACCGCCCATCGATGTCTGCAAAGCCGTAGTGTTCGGCGAGCGCGGCCGCCACGAGCACCTGTCCGGTCCACCGGCAAACGTCCTGATCGCCGGCCAGCGCGGCCACGGCCCGGCCTATGAACTCGGGGCTCTCGGAGTTGCCGAGGTCGAAGACCCCGGCCGCGAGCACCGCTTCCGTTCGCACGAGGCCCGGGTACAGGGATACGACGGCAACGTCATGGTCGCGCAGCTCGACGGCCATGTCGGCGGTGAGCTTGTCGGTGGCGGCCTTCGAGACGCCGTAGATCACGTTACCGTGGTACTTCTGCGCTGCCCACTGCGAGACGTTCACGATGAGACCGCGCCGACACGGCACCATCAGCCGTGCGGCATGCTGGCTGGCAACGAAT
>JAJDWE010000001.1 GCA_022825725.1 Gemmatimonadota bacterium | reverse complement strand
TCCATGATCTCGATCAGGCTGATTCCCTTGCGGAAGCTCTTGCCCGGTGCGTGTCCCATCCTGCCCTCCACGTAAGCGGTTACCGTTGACCAGCACGATAACCCCTCACGTCCCGTCTGTCAAGCATTCTGTGTAATCCCCAATTCATGGCCGCCGGGATACATGACGGCATGGCTCCGAAGATCCTCGAACTCCCGGCAAGCGAACGTCCGCGGGAGCGGCTGCGCCGCTTCAGCCCCGATGCGCTCTCGACGACGGAACTGCTCGCGGTCGTGCTCGGTGGGGGCGCGACGGGGCGCTCCGCCGTGGACGTCGCCGGCCGTCTGTTGGCGGACTTCGGCGGTTCGCTGAGGGAGATGGGGCAGGCGGAGCCGGCCGAACTCGAGCGGACCGGGGGGGTCGGCCCCGCACGCTCTGCCGCCGTGGCCGCCGCGCTCGCCCTCGGGCGGCGGCAGGCGGCCGAGCCCGCCCGCGCCAGCGCGCGCATCCGCAGTCCGGCCGACGTGTTCGGACGCCTCGGCCCCCTGCTGCGGGACCGCCGGCAGGAGGAGTTCTGGGTCATCTACCTGGATACGCAGAGCCAGGTTCTGCTCGAGCGCCGACTCACGGTGGGGCTTCTGAACAGCTCGCTCGTCCACCCGCGGGAAGTCTTCGCGCCGGCGATCGCCACGGCCTCGGCCTCCGTCATCCTCGCTCACAACCATCCGAGCGGCGAGCCCGAACCGTCGCCCGAAGACATCGCCGTGACCTGCCAGCTCGTCGAGAGCGGCCGGCTCCTCGGCATCCCCGTCCGCGACCACATCATCCTCGGCGACCGCGCCTACGTGAGCCTTCGCGAACGCGGCATCTGCTGACGTCGCGTCCCGGACGCAACACTCGCTCCCCGCCCGGCCCGCGCCGAACTCGCGCGTTACTGCTACCTTTACAGGTTGCCCGGGGCCGCCGGATGGTGGTCGGGCGGTGACGTCTCTGGGACGGAGCGCGAAGCGTGGAGAGCAGCCTCAAGCGGGAAGTGGACCGGGCCGCGCCGGGAGCGGGCCCGCGCTCGCTGCTGCCCGAGGACTTCATGAAGGCGATCGAGGGCTACGAGTCCCGCCTCGACCTCGATCTGCTCGCCCTTGCGTTCCAGTACAGCCTGGAGAAACACGAGGGCCAGAAGCGCCGCTCGGGCGAGGATTACATCCGCCATTGCGTGGAGGTCGCCAAGATCCTCATCGAGATCCGGCTCGACACCGTGAGCATCGCCGCTTCGCTCCTCCACGACGTGGTGGAGGACACGGATACGACCGTGGACGAGATCCGGACGGAGTTCGGCGAGGAAATCGCCATCATCGTGGATGGCCTCACGAAGATCTCGCTGTTCGCGTTCGGCTCCATGGCGGAACGCCAGGTCGAGACCTACCGCAAGCTCCTCCTCTCCATGGCTCGCGACGCGCGCGTGATCATGGTCAAGCTCGCGGACCGTCTCCACAACATGCGGACGCTGGAGCACATGCCGGCGGGCGCCCGCGAGCGGATCGCGCTCGAAACCCGGGAGATCTACGCGCCGCTCGCCCACCGCCTCGGGGTGGCCCGCCTCAAGTGGGAACTCGAAGACCTCGCCTTCAAATTCCTGGAGCCCGAGGGGTACAGGAAGCTCGTGAAGGAGGTCAACGCCACGCGGGGCGAGCGCGAAGGATTGATCCGACGCATGGAGGAACCGCTCCGGGCCGAACTGGACGCCGCTGGCGTCGGTTGCGAGGTCACGGGGCGCCCCAAGCACCTCTGGTCCATCTACGGCAAGATGGTGAAGCGCGACAAGCCGTACGAAGAGGTCTACGATACGCTGGCGATGCGGATCATCGTGGACTCCGTGCGCGACTGCTACCACGCCCTCGGCATCGTGCACAACAAGTGGACGCCGCTCACCGAGCGCTTCCACGACTTCATCGCCACGCCGAAGTCGAACATGTACCAGAGCCTGCACACGACGATCTTCGGCCCCGGCGGCGCGCTGTACGAGATCCAGATCCGCACGGACGAGATGCACCGCACCGCCGAGTACGGGATCGCGGCGCACTGGCGCTACAAGGAGGGACGGTCCGGAGACGACGTCGACGACGAACTCGCGTGGTTCCGGCAGGTACTCGAATGGCAGCAGGAGACGCGTGAGCCGGAGGAGTTCATGGAGTTCCTCCGCATCGACCTGTTCCAGGATGAGATCTTCGTCTTCACTCCGGCGGGAGACGTCAAGCAGTTGCCGAAGGGGGCCACGCCCATCGACTTCGCCTTCGCCGTGCACACCGAGGTCGGGCTGCGCTGCAAGGGCGCGAAGGTGAACGAACGGATCGCCCCGCTCAGCCGTCCGCTCCGGAACGGGGACACCGTACACATCCTCACCTCCGATTCGCAGACGCCGAGCCGGGACTGGCTGGGCTTCGTGCGGAGCAGCAAGGCCCGCCACGAGATCCGGCAGTGGATCCGGGATGAGGAGCAGGAGTCCGCGCTCCAGCTGGGAAAGGACATCGTCCAACGGGAGTGGAGGCGCCGCCGTCGCGGGAAGGTGGATGAAGCGGCCCTCAAGGCGGCGTGCGAGACGCTGGGATACGACGGATCGGATGCTCTCTATGCGGCGGCCGGCCGCGGGGACGTGGGGCTCACGCGCGTGATGCGGGCCATCCTCCCCGAGGTCATCCCGGAGGTGCCGCAGAAGAGTCCGAGTCCGCTCCACAAGCTCGTGGACAAGGTCTGGGGCGGAGGCGGGCAGGGGATCCGGATCCAGGGGATGGAAAACCTGATGGTCCGGTATTCCCAGTGTTGCCAGCCGGTCCCCGGCGACCGGGTCATCGGCTATATCACCCGGGGCCGCGGCGTTTCAATCCACAGGCAGGACTGTCCGAACGTCCTCAACCTCTCCAACGCTCCCGAGCGCCGGGTGGAGATCGAGTGGCAGGCGCACGGGGAGCGCCGGTTCCTGATCCGCATCGTCATGGAGGGGACGGACCGCCACGGTCTGTTCGCGGACATCGCGCGCGCGGTCAGCGACACCGGCACGAACATTCAGTCGGCCGACATCAAGGGGGTCGAGGGAGGGATGCGCGGGCAGTTCGTCGTCGAAGTCGAGAACCTGACCCATCTGCAGAAAGTCATGCGCAAGGTTCAGGGCGTGAAGGGCGTAATCTCCGTCGAACGGAAGGAGTCCTTCGGGGAGAGCGGCCTCACCATCGAGTGACCGGCTGCTAGATCCGAGACCATGCCCCGCTTCGACCTTCAGCTTCCATTCGAGCCGATGGGCGACCAGCCCACCGCGATTCGTGAGTTGGCCGAGGGCGTGCGCCGCGGCGACAAGTGGCAGACGCTGCTGGGCGTGACAGGCAGCGGAAAGACGGTGACGCTGGCCGCGATGATTGCCGAGGTCAATCGCCCGACGCTCGTCATGAGCCACAACAAGACGCTCGCCGCTCAGCTGTATGGAGAACTGCGGCAGTTCTTTCCCCGCAATGCCGTCGAGTATTTCATCTCCTACTACGACTATTACCAGCCCGAAGCCTATGTTCCTGCGACGGATACTTTCATAGAGAAAGATGCATCCATCAATGAAGACATAGATCGACTGCGGCTCCGCGCGACGTCCGCCCTCATGGAAAGGCGGGATGTGATTGTCGTCGCCTCCGTGTCGGCGATCTACGGACTCGGGGATCCGGTGGGGTACCGCGAACTCATGCTCACGTTGCGCGAAGGGCAGGAAATTTCGCGCCGGGAGATCCTCTCCGGACTCGTGCAGATCCAGTATTCGCGGAACGATCTCGACTTCGTGCGCGGCACCTTCCGGGTGCGGGGCGACGTGATCGAGATCCTGCCCGCGTACGAGGAGCAGGGCGTCAGGGTCGAGATGTGGGGCGACGCGGTCGAACGCATCTCGAAGATCGATCCGATGACCGGCGTCACGATCACGCGCCTCCCGGAAACCTCGATCTTTCCGGCCACGCACTATGCCACGCTCGGCCATCGACTGGAGGAGGCCCGGCACGCGATCTACGTGGAGCTGGAGGAGCGGCTGCTGCACCTGCGGCAGGATGGCCGGCTCCTCGAGGCGCAACGCCTGGAGCAGCGCACCCGATTCGACCTCGAGATGCTGACGGAAGTGGGGTTCTGTCCCGGGATCGAGAACTACAGCCGGCACCTGGACGGCCGGGCGCCGGGCAGCCGTCCCTACTGTCTGCTCGACTATTTCCCGGAGGACTATGTGGTCGTCGTGGACGAGTCCCACGTGTCGATCCCGCAGATCGGCGGTATGTACGAGGGGGACCGCAGTCGAAAGACGACGCTGGTCGATTTCGGTTTTCGGCTCCCGTCCGCGCTGGACAACCGGCCGCTGTCGTTCCGGGAATGGGAAGATCTCGTGCCGAGCGCGATCTTCGTCAGCGCGACGCCGGGCGAGTACGAGTTGCGGAAGAGCGGGGGCGTCGTCGTCGAACAGTTGATTCGGCCGACGGGACTGCTGGATCCGGAAGTGGAGGTGCGGCCGGTCCGCGGACAGGTGGACGACCTGCTCGGCGAAATCCGCCGCCGGACGGAGCGGCGCGAGCGCGTGCTCGTGACGACGCTCACGAAGCGGATGGCGGAAGACCTGTCGGAGTTCCTCGCGGTGCGGGGCGTGCGGGTGCGCTACCTGCACTCGGATATTGCGGCGATCGACCGTGTGAAGATCCTCCGAGATCTGCGGCTGGGGACGTTCGATGTCCTCGTCGGGATCAATCTGCTGCGCGAGGGCCTCGACCTGCCGGAGGTCTCCCTCGTCGCGATCCTCGACGCGGACAAGGAGGGCTTCCTTCGTTCGGATCGGTCGCTCGTGCAGACGATCGGGCGCGCGGCCCGGAACCTCGCGGGGAAGGCGATTCTGTACGCGGACAAGGTGACGGATTCGATGCGGCGCGCGATGGACGAGACGGCGCGGCGCCGCGAAGTGCAGGCGGAGTACAACCGGGAGCACGGGATCGAGCCGCGCTCGATCGTGAAGTCGGTGCGGGAGATCCGGTTCTCGACCGCGGTGGCCGACGCGCGGGAGGCGCAGCCCGCCGTGCACGAACGGGAAGGCTCGTACGAGGAACTGTCGCCGGAGGCGCTGGCCGAGGCGATCGAGAAGGACATGCGCGCCGCGGCGGCAGCGCTCGACTTCGAGACGGCGGCCCGGCTGCGGGACGAACTATTCGAGATCCGCGCCCGGATCGGCGACGGGAAGGGGACGCGACCGCCGGGACTGCCGGTCTCCGCGGGGGATTCGGCATGAGGAGTGCCGTGCTCGACGAGGCGGGGCTCGCGCGCTGGGGGCGGGAGGTCGGCGCGGTCGCGGATCGCGAGCAGGTCTTCGTCGCGCTCAGCGGACCGCTCGGCGCGGGGAAGACGCGGCTCACGCAGGCGGCGTGTGCCGGAGCTGGCGTGGACGAAGCCGTGACGAGCCCGACCTACACGCTCGTCCACTGGTACGCCGGCGACCGGGGTCCGGTCGGGCACGCGGATCTGTACCGTCTCGGCGATCCGTCCGAACTCCTCGCCCTTGGGTGGGAGGAACTCGAAGCCCACCCGGGAGCGGTCTTCGTCGAGTGGGCCGAGCGCGCCGGGGAGGAGCTTCCGGTCGACCGCTGGGAAGTTCGGCTTGAGTTCACCCAGGGCGCGGACGCGGCGGATGGGGCAGCCGGGAGCGCCACGGGTGCGCTGAGGCGAGTGACCGCGCGCGGGCTGGGACGGGTGCCTCCGGTTCCGGATCCGGGCCCGTACGCCGGCCGGGAGGAGGCGTCCGCGTGCTGAGTCTGGCGCTCGAGACGAGTACGAGCCTCGGCAGCATCGCCGTGGGCCGCGGCGACACCCTGATTTCCGAATGCGCGCTGGCCGTCCGCGCGACGCACTCGGAGACCGTGCTCGACGAGGTGGAGCGCATGCTCGCGCGGGCCCGGATCGGCGTCGACGGCATCGAACGCGTGATCATCGGGGCGGGGCCCGGCTCCTTCACCGGCGTGCGGATCGCGGCTTCACTCGCGAAGGGGTGGTGTCACGCGAGGGGTGTGCCGCTCTTCGCGTATTCGAGCCTTCGCTCCGTCGCCGCCTCCTCCGGGCGTGAACGCGTTTGTGCGCTGTTCGACGCCCGGCGGGGCGAGGTGTACGGAGCCGCCTGGGCCGACGGCCCGCTGGATGCCCCCATCCGCGGGCCGGAGGCGTGCGACATCGATCGCTGGCTCGGGGGACTGGAGGATCCCGGCTCATGGTTCTTCGCCGGGGAGGGTGCGATCCGGCACCGAGCCAGGATCGAGGCTCGCGGCGGAAGGGTGCTCCCCCCGTTTCTCGGCGTGCCGCGCGCAGGCGCGCTCCTGTGGCTGGCCGAGAGGCTCCCGGCCGGCCGGGCCGTGGACATCGATGCGTGGGAACCCCGATATGTCCGGAGTTCCGGAGCCGAACGACAGGTCGGGCGCCGTGGCGGAACCCGGTAGGCGGACCCTCCGAATCCGGCCGCTCATCGAGGCGGATCTCGGGCAGGTCACGGCGATCGAGGAGGCCTGCTTCGCCACACCATGGTCCGAACGGACGTTCAGGAACCTGCTGCGGCGCCGGGACGCGGTTCTCCTCTCCGCCGTATACGAAGAGGACCGCATCGCCGGATACGCGGCCGTGTGGTTCGTCGGGCGGGAGGCGGAGTTGGGGGATCTCGCCGTGGCACCGAACGACCGCCGGCACGGGATCGGGGGCGAACTGGTGGACGCGGTGCTCAGCGAAGCGCGGACCCGGGGCGTCGTCCGCATCTTCCTCGAAGTGCGGGAAGGGAACCGAAGCGCGCAGGGTCTCTACCGAAGCCGGGGATTCGAGATCGTCGGACGGCGTCGCGGATACTATGCGGGTCCGAAGGAGGACGCTCTCGTCATGCGCCGGTTGCTGGTCCGTTGATCGTTTTCCGTTACCTTGATCCTTCCGGACATCACCACCACCATGGACCTTCAAGTCGATCAGCGGGGAGGCGGGAATGGCGCGCAGTCTGAACAAGGCGACACTCATCGGAAACCTGGGTGCGGACCCGGAAGTGCGGTCGACGAACACGGGTACGCGGGTGGCGACGCTCTCCGTCGCGACCAGCCGCCGTTGGACGACTCGCGCCGGCGACCAGCAGGAGAAGACGGAGTGGCATCGAGTGGTCTGCTGGGACCGTCTTGCCGAGATCTGCGAGCAATACCTGCGCAAGGGCGACCGGGTCTACGTGGAGGGCCGGATCGAGTACCGGCAGTGGGAGGGACAGGACGGCCAGACGCGGTATACGACGGAGATCCGCGCGCTCGAAATGATCATGCTCGGGAGCAGCGGTGGCGGCGGAGAGAGCTATTCGGCGGCGGAGCCGCGGCAGGAGCGTTCCGATTTCTCCGAGTTCTCCAACCGGTCCGTCGCGGGTGAGGACGATCTCCCCTTCTGAGGCACGCGGAGCCGCGACCGCCGGATCCGACGCGCTCGTCGCGGTCGGACTCAGCCACCGGACGGCCCCCATCGACGTCCGGGAGCGTTTCGCGCTCGGTGAACGGCGACGAGCCGAGTGGGTCGAGAATCTGACGGCCAGACCGGGCGTTTCGGAGTGCGTCGTGCTTTGCACCTGCAACCGGACCGAGTGCTACCTGGCGGGAAGCGATGCGGAAACGCTCGACCGCCTCGGGCGCGAGGCGCTGTGCGGGGTGTCGGATCTGGGGGCCACGGGAGAGTCGTACCTGGCCACCCTCGAAGGGGCGAGCGCCGTCCGCCACCTGTTCCGCGTCACCGGCGGACTCGAATCGCTCATCGTCGGCGAACCGCAGATTCAGGGCCAGGTCCGCGCAGCCTATCGGGATGGGCGTCCCACGGTGGGGCCCGTGCTGCATCGCCTTTTCCAGTCGGCCCTCGAAGTCGGCGGCCGCGTGCGGGCCGACACGTCGATCGCTAGCGGCGTGACGTCGATCCCCGGCGCGGCCGTCGGTCTCGCGCGGAAGGTGTTCGGCTCACTCGACGACCGCAGCGTACTCGTGCTCGGGACCGGCGAGATGGGAAGACTCACGGTGCAGTGCCTGAAGCGGGAGGGGGCAAGGCGGGTGTTTCTCGCGAGCCGCGACCCGGCCCGGGCCGAGCGCGTGAGCCGGCCCCTCGATGCGCTCCCGATGCGAAGGAGCGCGGCGCTCGAGGCGCTGGATCGCGTGGATCTCGTCGTCGCCTGCACGGAGTCGGAGGCGGCCTTCCTCCGCGCGGAGCACCTCCGCGGCCCGCGAAAGGGGCGCGCGCAGCTCGTGATCCTCGACATCGCGGTGCCCCGCAACGTCGATCCGCGGGTGGCCGGGATCTCCGATGTGTTCCTTTACAATATCGACGACCTGCGGCAGGTCGTGGATCGGGCCCGGGCGGCGCGAGAGTACGAGCGCGAGCGCGCGGAGGCGATCATCGAGCGGCACGTCGCAAAATACCGGGCCTGGCGTCGAAGTCGTCGCGCCGACCCGGCCGTGCGGGCACTGAGGGATACCGCTCGCCGTCTCGTCGCCGATGCCGTCGCCGCCCGCGCCCCGTATCCCGACGACGCCGACGAAGCTCTGCGGCTGGCGAGTCACGCGGCGCTCAACAAGGTTCTGCACGGGCCGACACGCGCCATCCGGTGGCTCGCCGAACGGTCTGACGGCGAGGAGTGTCTGCGTCGGGTGGAACCATGGCTCGGCGAGGAAACGAGGGACGTGAGGGGGGAGAAGTGGGGGGAGAGCGGATGAGCCCGGACAGGGTGCAGGGGGGGCGCACGTGATGGCGGGGATCGGGATCGGGGTCGGAGGGGGCCTGGAGCTCGTGCAGGACCTTTCTGCGCGCGTGATCGATTCGCCCCTCGACATGATCCTCGGGGCGACCCTGCCGACGAAGATCATCCTCACCGTGCTCGCGGCCTTCTCGCTCGTGTCCTGGGTCCTCATCATCTGGAAGTTCCGCGAGTTGCGCGCCGTGAACGCGCGGGCGGATGACTTCGTATTCGCGATGGCCGGGGCCAACGGTCTCGTGGACCTCAACGACGCGCTGTCGGAGCTGGACGATTCCCCCTTCAGACGGGTGTTCCGGGAGGGGATCGCCTTCTTCTCCGAACTGCGGCCGGGCGCACTCGAGACCACGCATGTCGGGGACGGGTTGAGCCCTACGCAACTCGAAGCGCTGTGGCTGGTGCTCGAGAAGAGCCTCTCGGAGGAGAAGGACGAACTCGCACACGGGCTGCCCTGGCTCGCGATCATCGGCTCCGTGAGTCCTCTCCTCGGCCTCATGGGGACCGTCGTGGGCGTGATGAACTCGTTCATCGGGATCACGTCGCAGGGGTCCGCAAACATCGCGGCGGTGGCGCCGGGCATCGCCGAGGCCCTCACGACCACGGTCGGGGGGTTGGCGGTCGCGATTCCCGCGGTCATCGCGTACAACCACTATGCTTCCCGCCTGCGTCTCTTCGTGGGAGAGCTGGAAGGATTCGCGAGCGAGTTCGTGGGGACGCTCGCGCGCGAGGGCCGCCTGTGAGCCGGGGCCGCGGCGGCCGGGGGATGAGGAGCGCGGGATGAAAAGGCGCTTTACGCAGCAGGCCGACGGGATCGGCGTCGTGGCGGAGATCAACGTCACGAGCCTCGTCGACGTCGCGTTCACCCTCCTCATCATCTTCATGATCACCGCGCCCATTCTCCAGGGCGGCATCGAAATCGACCTCCCGGAGGGCATCTCCGCGCCTCTCAGCGCCTCCGATGCGCTCGTGGTCTCGATCGACGCGGACGGGCAGATCTACCTGGATGACGTACCGGTGACGCTGGAGGAGTTCGACGCTACGCTCGCGCTGGCGCTCGACCGCTTCGAGTCGGACGCGGTGTACCTGAAGGCGGATGGCGACCTCGCCCTTCGGCAGGCGACCCGGGTGATGGGTCGGATCCAGGAGGCCGGAGGCGTGCTGAACATGGTCACGGACCCGGACCCGAGTCTTCGCCGCCCATGACTCCGTACGGAGGGGTGGAAACCGGGCGTTGGCGCGCATGGCGGCGCGGAGGGCCGCAGCGTCACGGGCGACCTCACAGGCGGGCCGTGTACGGCTCGCTCCTGGTCCACGGGGGTCTCCTCGTGCTCGTCCTGTTCGGCGACGCGGCGATACGCCCGCCTGAAATGCCTGCGGCGGTGCGGGTGAACATGGTCGAGTTCGCTCCGGAGGATGCGCCGATCCGCGTCGATCCGTCGCCGCCCGAGGTCGCGGAAGAGGAGAACCGGCCACCTCCCCCGGAACCGACGCCCGATCCGGTGCCGCAAGTGGAGACGCCCACCGTCGAGGCCGAGGTCGAGGTCGAACGCGAGCCGGAGCCGGAACCTGCGCGGACCGAGGAGGTCGGCGAGGAAGTGCGCACGATCCGGATCGCCGGCGATGCGTCGGCCTGGCCGGAATACAGCGAGAACATCATCCGCCAGATTCAGCGCCGCTGGCGGCCTCCCATCGGGGCGCGCGAGCTTCGGGCCGAGGTCTACTTCATCATCCACCGGGACGGGCGCGTGACGGGTTTCGAGTGGGTGGCGAGATCCGGGAGCCTGGTCTTCGATACCCAGGCGATGGGAGCCGTGGAGTCCGCCGGCCGCGACCGGGCCTTCGGCCCGCTTCCCGACGACTTTCCGGCCGACGCGCTCGCCGTCTCGTTCTTCTTCGATCCGAGCGACCGCTGAATGGACCGGCCGAGGGTTTTTCATCGACGCCGTGCTGCCGGGTGGGGACGCCGGGCCGTCGCTGCGGGGCTGGCGCTCGCCGCCGCGGTGGCCGGCGCGCCGCTGGGAGGACAGGAGGGCGGGGCGCTCCGCCTCGGTCTCACCTACGAGGCCCGCTATGTGCCGGGCATGGTCGTCGCGCCCGTCTCCGCGGGCGCCGGTTTCGAGGAGCTGGGCGCGGCGGTCGGAGAGATTCTTCGCACGGACCTCGATTATTCCGACCGCTTCGAAATCCTCGCCGTGCCCGACACGGCCACCTTGAGCGGCACCCCGAACTACGCGCTCTGGAACCAGGTCGGGGCCGTGTGGCTCGTCACCTCGGAGATCTCCGTCGCGCCGGGGACGCAGACTCCGCTCCTCAGAGTCAGCCTGCACGACGTCGTGTACGGGAACCTCGAGAACGTCCAGGCCTTCACGCTGCCCCCGATGGGTGCGGCCGATTTTCGAATGTCGGTCCACCGGATCTCCGACCGGATCGTCTTCTGGGCGACGGGAGGCCAGCGCGGTATCGCCGCGACGCGGATCGCCCTGCGTCGGAGGGACGGCGACGGGTCGTCCTACCTGCTGCTTATCGACAGCGACGGCCACAACCCGCAGCGGATCGCCACCGGAGGGCGCAACGTCTTCTCGCCCGCCTTCTCGCCCGACGCTACCCGGATCGCGTACACGATCCAGGATGAGACGGGGTACTTCTCGCTCGTGGAGATGAATCTCATCACCGGCAGCCGTCGAACGGTGGCCTCCGGCAGACTCATTCAGACGCCGACGTGGACGCCCGACGGGCGGTTGGCGTACGCGGAAGGTGTCGGCGGAACCGCGCGCATCATGGTCGAGGGCGGCGAGCAGCTGACCGACGGCCGGGTCCAGTCGCTGAACCCCAGCTTTTCGCCGGATGGGGAGTCGTTCGCGTACGAGGCCGACCCGGCCAACGAGCAGCAGGTCTACGTCCGTCGCGTCTCGGGAGGCCCGGCCCGCCGCATCAGCATCTACCACCCGCGGGAGGACACCAACGCGGCCGGCCCGGACTGGTCGCCGAACGGCGACCGGATCGCGTATTCGGCCCTGAGCGACCGCCGCTGGCAGATCTTCACCGTGAACCCGGATGGCACCGACCGGCGCATGCTGACCCGGCGCGGCGAGAGCGAGGATCCCAGCTGGGCGCCCGACGGCCGTCATCTCGTCTTTTCGTCGATCGACGCCCAGGGCTCGACCGTCTGGATCCTCGATGTCTTCACGGGGAGGTCCCGGCCCCTCACGGCGGGACGGCTCGACGGTCTCCCGGACTGGTCCCCCCCCATCCCGCCCGGCTCATGACCCCGGTCGTTCTGCGGGTTGCGACTTGACGGGTCTGCGATAGGTTACGAATCCGTGTTGAAACCGGGATCGGGTCAGCGTTTTCAGCGCCGACGTTTGCCCTGTCCTCGCCGAATTCTCGTCCCGCGACTGGTAAACAAGGAGACCTCGATGAAGCTGAGCCACCGATTCGCTCCCATTCTTCTCGTGGCACTTCTGGCGACTGCGTGTAGCGGCAACCCGGAACCGGAGCCGGTACCGCCGCCGCCGCCACCCCCTCCGCCCCCGGCCGTGGATGACAGTGCGCAGCGCGAGGCGGCGGCTGCCCGGCTCTGTGATCAGGCGATGGCGGCCATGGAGGAGGGCGATTACGCGACCGCGCGCCGATTGCTCGAGCAGGCCGTAAGAGATTATCCGGGCACGACCTGCGCGGAGTCCGCGCCCGCGGACATCGAGCGCGCAATGGACGGCGAGGCGATCGTTGCGCGGATTCACTTCGACTACAACGAATCCGCCATCACCGACGCGGCCGCCGCGATACTGCAGAGCAAGGCGGACGCGTTGCGCGATCGGTCCGGCATCCGGCTCCGGGTCGAGGGCCATTGCGACGAGCGGGGCTCCCTGGAGTACAACCAGGCGCTCGGCCTGAGAAGGGCCCAGGCGGCGGTCGACTATCTCTCCAACCTGGGGCTCGACGCCAGCCGCTTCGACGTCGTGACGTTCGGGGAGGAGATGCCGCTGGCCCGGGGGAGCAACGAGTCGGCGTGGCGGCAGAACCGTCGCGGTGAGTTCGTCATCACGGACGGAGACATCTAAATGCGGAATGCGGCGGTCGCCGTGCTGTTGGGCGTTGCGGCCGCCGCCTGCGCGTCCCGCGGCGATGTCGAGACGATGGGCGACGCCCTGCGGGACGACATCGCAGTGCTCGCCGAGGGTCAGCGCCAGCTGGCGGACGCGGTTCAGGCGGATCTCGAATCGATCGAGAGTTCGAGCCAGCGCCGGGAGACGACGGGCCGGGGTGAACTCGACCGGCTGATCCAACGGATCGAGGGTCTCTTCGAGCAGCTCATCGAGATGTCCGCCCAGAACAACCAGTTGCTCAACGACATCTACGAGAATCAACGTCGCCAGGGGACCCTCTCGCCGATGGGCTTCCCGGGATCGGCGGGCGCGGGCCCGCCCGCCGCGGGTCCGGTCGGCGCCGAGTCGAACTCCGACGCCTCCGCCGCATCCGGGTCGGACGAGGCGTCCCAGTACTACGCGTTGGCGCTCGACATGTACCAGCGCGGCAACATCGAGACGGCGCGCGACGCCTTCCGCGATTTCCTCGCCGTCTACGGCGGCCATGAGTTCGCGCCCGATGCCCAGTACTGGGTGGCGCGCACCTATGAGGACGCGGAGGATCCCGGCAGTGCGCTCGAGGAGTACCGTCGGCTGACGGAACTCTATCCGGATTCGAGCCGGGCGCCCGCGGCGCTCTTCCGCCGAGGGATGATCGAAGCGGGACGGGGCAACACTGCGGTGGCGAGGCGGCTGTTCGCCCAGATCGAGAGCGGCTATCCGAACAGCCCCGAAGCGCCGGAGGCCCGCCGGGAACGCGAGAGGCTGGGCGGCTAGTCGCCCGGTGACCTCAGGCTACCGTGCAGTGTCCCCGCTGTAACCATCCCGAAGCGCGGGTCGTCGACTCCCGTACGAGTCGCGGCGGTCGGGCCATCCGCCGCCGGCGCGAGTGTCTCTCCTGCGGCGAACGCTTCACGACCTATGAGCAGGCCGAGGAAGAGCCCCTGCTCGTCATGAAGAAGGACGGTGGCTCGGAGACCTACGACCGCGGGAAGCTCCTCGCCTCCATCCGCGTGGCCTGCGCGAAGCGACCCGTGTCGAACCGCGATATCGAGTTTGTCGTGGATGAAGTCGAGGAACAGCTGGCGGCCGAGGACCTGCGGGACATCGCGAGCCTGCGGCTGGGAGAACTGGTCATGGAGCGGCTCCGCGCCCTGGACCAGGTTGCGTACGTGCGTTTCGCCAGCGTGTATCGGAACTTCCAGGACACCACGGAGTTCATGGAAGAAGTGCGACAACTGCTGCGACGCGCCGGGCACAGCGCGGCCGGGCAGGTCGATCTGTTCTCGGCAGGAGGTGACCAGGGGCGATGAGGCTGCGGCGACAGACCCAGGGTGCGACCGATCAGGCGGAGATGCCCTTCCTGGATCACCTGGATGAGCTTCGTACCCGCCTGATCCGGGCGCTCCTCGCGCTCCTCGTCGGCATGGTCATCGGGCTCGTGGCCGTCACGCAGTTGGACGTGCTCGGCATCGTCCAGCGGCCGATCGCGGATCTCCTCCCGGGCGAGGCGCTGAACTACTCCAGTGTGACGACCCCGTTCATCACCATCCTCAAGCTCGGCTTCATCGTGGGCCTCATCGCGGCGTTCCCCTACCTCGCCTGGCAGGCCTGGGGTTTCCTCTCGCCGGCCCTGTACGAAAGCGAGCGCAGGTTCGCCATCCCGGCGATCGCCTCCGGAACCATCCTCTTCATCGCCGGCATCTCCATGGCGTACTTCCTGGTCCTCCCGCTCGGGCTCAGGATCCTGCTCAACTTCTTCACCTTCGACCAGCTCAACCCCGTCATCATGATCAACGAGTATCTGACCTTCGCGGTCCGGTTGATCCTGGCGTTCGGGCTCATCTTCGAGTTGCCGGTGGCGCTCGTCTTCCTGTCGCTGCTCGGGATCGTGACGCCGGAGGGGCTCGCGAAGTACCGGCGTCACGCGATCGTCGTGATGGCCGTGGTCTCGGCCTTCCTCACGCCCGCCGACCCGTACACGATGCTCGCGATGATGCTGCCGATGATG
The DNA here is from genome assembly GCA_022825725.1 of Gemmatimonadota bacterium. Lineage (GTDB taxonomy): Bacteria > Gemmatimonadota > Gemmatimonadetes > Palauibacterales > Palauibacteraceae > Palauibacter. The sequence goes on along the minus strand of JAJDWE010000001.1, from coordinate 71,062 downwards.
TTTCTCTACGAGGTGTCCGTGATCATGACCCGCGTCCTCCGGCGGCGCCGGGAGGAGCGGGCCGCGGAGGGGACATCGGGGGAAGGAAGCTCGGTCTGAGGCTGCGCACGCTCCTCGCGCTGGCGGCCCTGCTCGGCGGTCTCGGCGCAACTGAAACCGCGCGCGCCGCGCCTGCGGGTGCCCGCCCCCTCGAGTTCACGGCCCGGGCGGATACCGATACGGTGGTGGTCGTGGGGCGGGACTCCCTCCCGCAGGATTCCGTACCCCGGGATTCCACCGCGCGGGATACGCTGGATGTGCCCGTGGCGGATTCGACGGCGGCCGGCGATTCCGCTGCTGTCGGCGACTCCGTAGCGGTCGGCGACTCGGCTACGGTTGACTCGGCAGCGGTCGGCGATTCGAGCGCCGTGGCGGCCGCGGTCGCGGATTCGGCCGTCGCCGACACCGTCGATACCGCTCCGGCGGACCCGCCCTTCCCTCAACAGGACGACATCTTCGGACAACTTCTCGGGGAGCCGGGCTATCAGGCCATCCAGTATCAGGGGCGCGGCGTCGAGCTGGACGTCGACCGGCAGCGTGTGCAGCTCAATCGAGAGGCACAGGTCATGTACGAGCAGTCCACGATCGATGCGGACACGATCACCTACGAGGCGGGTCTGCAGTTTGTGCGGGGGTGCGGCAACATCTCGCTCTCCGGGGAGGGGGAGAACGTGATCTCCGACGAGTGTCTGAACTACGATGTCTCCGCCACCAAGGGCACCGTCGTGGATGCGCGAACGTCGTTCGCCCAGCAGGGTGCCGACTGGTTCATCAGGGGGCTCATGACCATGCGGGGTTCCGGCACCGCCTTCGTCGAGACCGGGAACTTCACGTCGTGCGACCTCGACGAACCGCACTACTACTTCCGCGCCGGACAGATCAAGGTCGTCTCGGACGACATCGTCGTGGCCTGGCCCGTGACCCTCTACATCCAGAACGTGCCCGTCGCCTGGCTTCCCTTCTTTGCGCAGGACATTCGGGAGGAACGCAGGAGCGGCTTCCTGCCCCCGCGCTTCGGGTTCAACGATGTCGTGGCGTCCTCCAGCAACGCCCGGCGGAGCATCACCGACTTCGGGTATTACTTCGCGGGGAACGATTTCATGGACGCGCAGGCGACGGCCGACTGGTTCAGCGGACGGTTCACGCGCCTCAACGGAGCCTTCCGATACCGCTCGATCAAGAAGTTCTTCCGGGGCAACGTCATCGCGAGCTACAGTTTCGGGAACGAGAAGACCCTGCAGTTTCAGATGCGCCACAATCACGAGCTGACCCCCGTCACGGACATACGGGTCAACGCCAACTTCGTCTCGAACACCAGCGTCTTCGAGCGTCAGACCTTCGACCCGACGGTCCAGACGCAACGAATCGCATCGGACGTCGGAGTCCAGCACCGGTTCCCCTTCGCGTCCGTCAACCTGAGCGGAAGCCGGCGCCAGGATCTGGGGGCGCAGAAGGGGCGGACGGACCTCACGCTGCCCAAGCTTCAGATGACCTTCTCGCCCCTGACCCTCTTCCGCGCGCCCCGCAACCGCAGCGGGCCGTTCAACAACATCGTCGTCAACGGCGCCTTCTCCGCTTCGCGCCTCGACCGGACCCAGGAAGAGAACGACGGCAAGAGAACCGAGGTGGCGTCCGCGAACAGCGCCATCCGCATCGGCTCCTTCGGGGTCAGCGGACGAACGAACTTCAACCGGAACACCGTACTTCCGTTCCAGCCGATGCCCGGCGCCGACACCACGGCGTCCGCGGCGCCCGGGAGCGTTTCGAAGCTGGACTACGGGGCGCAGGCGGAATACCAGATCGACCTCGTCGGGAGCACGACGCTTCGTCCCACCCTGAGCATCGACGCGAGCCGGTTTCAGTCGGACGATACGAACGGAGACTTCATCACCGCGCCGACGCGTCTCCGCTTCGGAGCCGCGGTGTCCACCGATCTCTACGGGTTCTTCCCCGGCGTCGGCCCGTTCGAGCGGATCCGCCACAAGGTCTCGCCGCGCTTTCACTACGACTATTCGCCGGCCGTGCAGGCCTCCGATTCCCTGCTTGCGATCCCCGGGTTTCCGGTGTCGAACTCGAAGCAGGAGAACCGGCTTCGCATCACGCTGAACCAGACCTTCGAAGCCAAGTTGCGTGAGGAGGTCGAACTCGATCCCGAAGCGGAAGCGCTGCTGGAGGGCCGCTCGCTCGAAGCGGACTCGACCGACCTGGAGTCCGGCGCGGCGACGACCGAGGCGGATTCCCTCGCGGCGGCCGGCGATTCGGCCGGAGTACAGGCGCCGGAGACCGAACTGGCCGAAGAGGATCCCGCCGAGGCTGCCCGGGGGCTGGCAGCCGCCCCGCAGGAGGCGCCGGCCGGCACCGGATCGGACACGGGGGACCCCAATGCGCCGCGCCGCGCGCAGCCACGCCGGAACGTCGTCCTCCTGGGAATCAATTCGAGTCCGCTCACCTTCGACTGGTCCCGCGAGAACGAGTCGCCGTTGACGACGGACCGCTGGTCGCACCGCGTCAACTCGGATCTGCTCAGGGGGCTGTCGCTGAACATGTCTCTCGACCTGTTCGACGGCACCGGAGAGGATCGTATGTTCGCCCCCATCCTTTCGAGCCTGACGGGCAGTTTCACGTTCAGCTCGGCCAGCGGTCTCGGCGGGCTGCTCGGACTGGGAGGCGGGGGTGGAGGCGGCGGATCCGACCCCCAGAACCGCCTGCGGAATGCGGCCGACTCCCGATACCGGCTGCAGAGTTTCGACGAGAATCCGGATCCGGCGGACCCGGGCCTGCGGGCCGGCGGCCCGTGGACGCTGGCGCTGACCTATTCCCTTCAGCGCGGCCGGGCGGAGCAGAGTGCACAGGACCGGCAGTCGCTCAACGCGGTCCTTTCGCTCAATCCGTCGCCGAGCTGGCGTCTCGCCTGGCGGACGACGTACAACCTCACCAACAAGGAATTCGGGGAGCACCTCATCACGCTCGACCGCTCCCTGCACCGCTGGATCGCGACCTTCATGTTCGCCCGCTCGCCGAACGGGAACTTCATCTTCCAGATGAGCGTGAGCCTCCAGGATGCGCCCGATCTCAAGTTCGACTACGACCAGCAGACGCAGGACGGCCAGGGCGGTTTCGGTGGCGGCGGGCTGGGCCCCCGGCGCTTTTGACATTCCTCTCGGGGCTTCCGACATTCCCGTGCACTTCATGCGCGGCTCGCGCACCGAGGAGGGTATGCTCCCGACCACCGTCATCGATCTGGAACAAGTCCGCCTGCCCGTAGCGGACCGGCTCCTTGCCGTCGAGCGCGAGCTCCGCGGGATGGCGCCATCGGGGTTCGAAGCCCTCGACGAGGTGGGCGACTACCTGTTTGCGCGGTCCGGGAAGCTCCTGCGGCCCACCCTGCTCCTCCTCGCAAACGGCGTTGGAGGGCGCCCCTCCCCCGATGCCGTGAAACTGGGGGCCATCGTCGAACTGCTGCATGTCGCGACCCTCGTGCACGACGATGCGGTCGATCACTCCGCAAGGCGAAGGGGCCGGCCCACCGTCAACCATCGCTGGACGCACCAGGTCGCGATCATCGCGGGAGACTACCTGTATTCGCGCGCGGTCATCGAGGTCGTTGCGCTCGGAAGGCTCGAGCAGGTCGCCCTCCTCGCCGACACGGCGAACCGCATGACGATCGGAGAGATGCGGCAGCTCGTGCTCCACGACGGCCTCGACTTCACGCGCGACGACTACGAGAGGCTGTGCGAGCACAAGACGGCGTCCCTGATGTCTGCGGCGTGCGAACTCGGGACACTGTCGGGGGCGCCGCAATACCGGGACGCCCTGCGCGAGTACGGGCATCATCTGGGGATGGCCTTCCAGATCGTCGACGATCTGCTCGACTATTCCTCGTCGACGCGGGTGATGGGGAAGCCGCGCGGACAGGATCTGCAGGAACACAAGGTAACGTTGCCCCTGATCGCCGCTTTGCCCAAGATGGAGTGGGGGGAGCGACGCGCCGTCGAAGGGCTCTTCGCGGACCCGGAACCCTCCCCCGAAGCCGTGCAGGAGATCCTGGAGCTCGTTGAAGCGCATGGAGGCGTTGAGACGGCTCGGGAGGAAGCGCGGTCGCGGGCGGACCGGGCCCGGGACCGGCTCCGGCGCCTGCCGGCGAGTCCGTGCCTCGAGGCACTGAGCCTCGCTGTGGATTACGTAGTCGAGAGAGTACGGTAGCGAGTGAACTTCGGAAGTCGACGCCATCGTTCCCCGATACGCCTGGTCCTCATCATCGCGGGGGGATTCGTGCTCGGGGGGCTGCTCACCGAACTCGCGACGGTTACGTTGCCCCCGTCAGCGGCGCGTCAGTTTTTTGTTACAACGGTCGCGGCTTCACTGCAGCCGCTTGCATTCGATCTCAAGGTGCTCGCATTCACGCTGGGGCCGATCGTCCTGCGCCTGAACGTGTTGAGCGTCGTCGGGGTCGTGCTCGTCGCCTGGTTCGCCCGGTCGCTTCTCTGACCGGGCGCCGGAGATGAGCCACAACCAAGGAGTCTGAGATGTTCGGTCTGAGCCCATGGGAGTTGCTGCTCGTATTCCTCGCTATCCTGCTCCTCTTCGGCGCAAAGCGGCTTCCCGAGATCGGGAGTTCTCTCGGCCGCGGGATCCGTGAGTTCAAGGGCTCGATCAAGGAGGTCGAGGGCGATGTGCGGGCCGAGATCACGGGGGACACCGCGCCTCCATCGGCTGCTGCCGCCAACCAGGAGACCGCGCAGGCCCGTCCCGCCAACACGGAGAGCTAGCCCGAACCGGGCGGGATCCGGCGGACCCGGGCGGCCGCAGCCCCGCGCCGGGCAGTGGCCCGACGGGTCTTTTGCGGCTCGGGATCAGAAGCCCGGAATCATCGGCTGGGCGTCCTGCTGCAGGAGGAGCCTCGCACGGTGATCCTCGACGACCGTGTCTTCGCGAAGCGCAGCCAGCCACTTTTGCACGTACTGCTGGGAACGCTCGAAGCTCAATTGCCCGAGCACGGCATCCCTGACCTCGTCGAACCCCTCCCGCGTGGTCTCTTCGCGCTCCAGGACCTCCACGACGACCACCGCGTCACCGGCGTCGAGGACGCCGCTGAACTCGCCGACATCGGCCCCGAATCCGAATCCGACCGCCTCGGTGCCCTGACCGAGTCCCGGGACGAAGTCGCCCCGGCGGAATAACTCGGTCTCCTCGACCGACCACCCGAGCTCCTCGGCCGCCTCGTCGAGAGAACTTCCCGCCGCGACCGCGGCGAGCAGACCGCCGGCCAGTTCCGCGGCACGTTCCTTCTTCTTCTCCACGAGCAGTTCCGCGCGAATCCCGATCTCGGCTTCCTCGAACGGAATCGTACTCTCGTCCCGCCGTCCGAGAAGCTCGAGCAGATGGAACCCCGACGGGTTCTCGAACGAGTCGGACAGGTCCCCGATCTCGCTCTCGGGGCCGAGGGCCCACTCCCTCGCCACTCCCAGCTGGCCGGCGCCCGGAATGAAGTCCACGCCGTCCAGGAGTTGCACGTCGGTGCGGATCGTCACTCCCAGGGAATCGCCGGCGGTCAGGAGGTCCGTGCGCAGCGCAAGATCCTCCAGGTCGTCGAGAAGCGTGAACACCGAGTCCTCGGTGGCGCCGGAAATCTCGAACGGAACGTAGATCTGGCGTAGCGCCAGGGAGTCCGCGGTACGCTCGTCGACCTGCAGGACGTGCAGCCCGAACGGCGTCTCGACCGGGTCCGTGGCCTGTCCCAGCGGGGCGTCCGCGGCGACCTCGGCGAGTCGCGGGTCGAAGGCGCTCGTCGGACGCTTGCCCATGAAGCCGCCCTCGACGCCCGAGATCGAATCCGCGGACTCCGCCATCGCCACCTCCGCGAAATCCTCGCCCCCCCGCACACGGTCCGCGAGGGCGGCGGCCCGTTCGCGGGCGGCGAGCGAGTCGGCGACGGAGGGTCGGAGCGAGATGCTGACCAGGTTCACGCGGGCGCTGGCGGGTCGGATGAGCTCATCCACGCGTTGGTCATAGACCTGCCGGACTTCGTCCTCCGAAACGGAAACCTCGGAGTCCTCCACGGTCAGGGCCGGGTCGACCCGCACGAAACGGACGCGGGCCTGCTCGTTCGTGTCCCGATAGAATCGCCACGCTTCCTCCTCGGACACGTAGATGCCGCTCTGGACGAGCGTCTGCAGCTTCGCGCGCGGAAGGATGGAGCGGTAGTAACCCTCGATCTGCAGCAGTTGCGTCTCATCCGTCGCGGGGTCCGTGAAGAACCGGCGGTACTTGTCGATGTCGAACTGCCCGTCCGTCTGGAACCCGGGATAGCTCAACATCTCCTGCGGTGGCTGCGTGAAGAACGCCTGGCGCACCTCCGCGTCGGAGACGCTGACGCCGAGCCGGTCCAGCTCCGCCTGAATCAGCGTCGCGCTGATCAGGCTCTCCCAGGCCCGTTCGGTCACGACGCGCACGTCCTCATCCGTCATGCCGCGGTCGGCCGCGCGGCTCACCGCGAGCTGGTTCTGGAGGAAGATATTCCACTCGTTGTAGCGGATGTCCTGTCCTCCGACCTGCCCCACGACGGGGTTGATCTGCCCGCCGAGGTTCCCTCCCTGCATCGCGTTGATACCGTCGAACACCAGCCAGCCCACGAAGGCCGCGGCCATGATGCCCATCACGAGGCTCGCGCTGCCGCGCATCTTCCGCATGAACATGAGACGCCGAACCCACCTTGTCGTCTTGAATCGAATCGCCCGAGCGCGGCCGCGCCGGGGCCGGAAACGCGACCGAACGCGCCGGTCCCGTGATCGGTCGAAAACGTACGCCGGCCCGGCGTTCCGGGCAACGAAAGACGGGAGCCCCACCGCATTCCGGCGACGTTCGTTGACAACCAAAAAAAACGGTCGGTATGTTGCCGGGGACTGGGTCGGAAGGCCCGAACCTGCCGCTTTTCTCCCTGCGAAGCCTGTGGCCGCCGACGACCAGACCGTGGAGATCGAACAACTCCTGCGCCGTGGAGAATCGGAGCCGCGGACCCACACGTTCGCGCGCCTCGCCGATCTCTACCGGCAAGCGGGGGAGCGCGAACGCGCTCTGGGCGTGATCCGGGATGGCTTGAGGGAACACCCCTACTATCTGGACGCGCGCCTGCTCCACGCCCGCGTGCTGCTCGAACTCGGTGACGAGGAGGCCGCGCGGATCGAATTCGAGCACATTTTGACCCTCGATCCCGCGAACCCGCTCGCCTGCATCGCGCTGGGCGTCGAGCGCGTCGAGACGAAGGCGGACGGTTCCGGCGGCGCCTCGACGAACGATTGGCTGGAGGCGCTCGAGGAAACGTGGCGGAGCGCTGAAGCCGCTGAGCGGGCCGCGCCGAAGGGCGATGCGACGGGCGCCGCACCCGTTCCGACGAAGAGCATCGAAACGTCGACGCTCGCCGGACTGTACGCGAACCAGGGTCTCTTCGACCGTGCCATTGCCGTGTACGAGCAGATGCTTTCCCGCAACCCGGACGATGCCGAACTTATCGCCGCGATCGCCGAGATGCGCCGCCGCGCGGGGGAGGCAAGGGAGCCTCGGGAGGTTCCGCCCCCGCCGGAGGCGACGGAGGCAGCGGATCCGGCCGTCCCGGAGTCGATTGGCGAGCAGCTTCGCCGAATCCTCGACGGCGACGCTCCCGCGGGATCGGACTGAGCGGGTGCGCGAACCCATCCGCATCGGCGTGTTGAACGGACCGAACCTCAATCTCCTGGGGCGCCGCGAGCCCCACCACTACGGAACGCGGACACTGGCCGAGATCGAATCGCTCCTGCGCGAGCGCGCGGACGCGGGCGGCGTCTCGCTCATCTTCCTCCAGTCCAATGACGAAGGCGAGATCGTGGACTGGGTGCAGGCGAACACCGGCGCGGTGGATGCGTGGCTCGTCAACGCCGCCGCCCTGACCCACACGAGCGTGGCGCTCCGCGACGCCCTCGCCGGCTCCGGTCGTCCCTTCGTCGAGGTCCACCTGTCCAATGTGTTCGCTCGCGAGCCGTTCCGGCACACGTCGCTCCTCTCCGACCTCGCGATCGGCGTCATCACGGGATTCCGGGACTCCAGCTACCTGTTCGGTCTCGAGGCGCTCATCCAGCATCTCCGCCGGAGCGCCGAGGCTAAAGCGGAGTGACACCGCCGGGAGCCCGGCGCCTTCGGATCGAAGCGGCGACGAGGGCCGCCGATCGCCGGTCGGTCCTCGTGACCGCCCGATCCAGCGTCAGGTACCTCAGCGGCTTCACGGGCTCCGCCGGGGCTCTGTGGATCCCGCTGGAGAGTCCGCCGGTGCTCGTCACGGACTTTCGCTACGAGCAGCAGGTCGACATCGAGGTGGCGGGTTCGATCCGCACCCACATCAGCCGCGAGGGGTGGATCCGCGGCGTCGCCGAAGTCGCGGCGGATGCCGCAGGCCCCATCGCGTTCGAGGCCGAGGGGCTCACGGTCGCCGACTACGAGTCTCTGCGCGGCATGCTCCCCGATATCGCCTTCGTCCCGCTCCGCAATCTCATCCGGACGTTGCGGCAGGTGAAGACCGCCGACGAAGTCGATGCCATCGAACGGGCGATTGCGGTGGCGGAGAGTGCGTTCAACCGGTTGCTGTCGACCATGGAATGGTCCGCCTCACCGACCGAACGCCAGGTCGCGACCGCGCTCGAGATGGAACTCCGCCGCGGGGGTTCGGGTCCGCTGCCGTTCGACCCGATCGTTGCGGCGGGAGAACGCTCCGCGCTTCCCCACGCGACGCCCACGGACCGACGCGTCGAGCCCGGGGATCTCCTCCTCATCGACTTCGGCGCCCGCGTGGACGGCTACTGCAGCGATCTCACGCGCACCTTCGTGAGGGGGACGCCCGAGCCCTGGCAGGCGACACTCCACGAGCAGGTGCTCGAAGCTCAGAGGAAGGCGCGCGAGGTGATCGGCGATGGGGTCGCGTGCCGGGAGGTGGACGAGGTCGTACGGGAGACGTTCGCGCGCCACGACATGGACGGCTTCTTCGGTCACAGCACGGGACACGGGATCGGACTCGATGTGCACGAGGGCCCAAGCCTCTCGTCCCGCTCCGATGATGTCCTCGAGCGGGGAAACGTGGTGACAGTGGAACCGGGCTTGTATCTTCCCGGACGCGGCGGCGTGCGCATCGAGGACGATGTGCGGATCGGGGAGGCCGGTGCCCGCACGCTGACCCGCCTTCCACGCGCCCTCGTCCGGCTCTAGCAGGATACCTGGCAGGATACCATGGCAGATACTTCGGATTTTCGTCGAGGGATGGTGATCGAACTCAACGGCACCCTCTACTCGATCACGTACTTCCAGCACGTCAAGCCGGGAAAGGGCGGCGCCTTCGTCCGCACGAAGCTCAAGGACGTGATGGAGGGAGGAGTGATCGACAAGACCTTCCGCGCCGGCGAGAAGGTCAGGGAGGTGCGTCTGGAACGGCGACCCGTACAGTACACGTACACGGACGGTCACCTGCACTACTTCATGAACATGGAGACCTTCGAACAGATTCCGATGTCGGGAGACCAGATCGGAGCGGACCAGCTCCAGTATCTGGAGGAGAACATGGAGTGTCAGAGCCTCAACCGTGACGGCGTCGTGCTCGCGGTCGAACTGCCGCAGTTCGTCGAGCTGGAGATCGTCGAGACGGACCCCGGAGTGCGGGGGGACACGGCCCAGGGCGGAACGAAGCCGGCCCGGCTGGCGGCCGGCGCCGTGATCCAGGTGCCGCTCTTCCTCGAAACCGGCGACGTGGTGCGCGTCGACAGGACGGAAAACAAGTACATCACGCGGGTGACCTGACCATGGACCTGGATTGGCTGAAGGGACTCATCGAGTTGGTCGAGGACTCGGGCGTGGACGGCCTCGACATCGAGCTTGTGGGTTCGGATACGGGCGACCCGACCCGCGTCAGGATCAGGAAGTCCCCGCGCGTGGCGGCGGCCGTGCCCGCAGCGGCCGTGCCTGCGGCGGCGGTCGGCAGCGTGGAGGTCGCGCCGACGCCGGCGGCCGCGCCCGACGCCCCGCTGGCCGAGGCGGCGCCCGCGTCCGGGCTGTTCGAGGTGCTCTCTCCCATGGTCGGCACCTTCTACCGGGCGCCGGCGGCCGACGCCGACCCCTTCGTATCCGTGGGGGACCGGGTGGAGGCCGGCCAGACGCTCTGCATCCTCGAAGCGATGAAGCTCATGAACGAACTGCAGTCGGACGTCGCGGGCGTCGTGCGGGAGATCGCGGTCGAGAACGCCGAGCCGGTGGAGTACGGCGCGCTGCTCTTCCGCATCGAGCCCGACTGAAGCCGCGGCCGGGCCCATGTTCCGCAAGATCCTGATCGCCAACCGGGGCGAGATCGCGCTCCGCATCCTGCGCGCGTGCCGTGAACTCGATATCCGGACGGTCGCCGTGTATTCGGAGGCCGACCACGACTCGCTCCATGTCCGCTTTTCCGACGAGGACATCTGTATCGGTCCGCCGGTGGGGCGCGAGAGCTATCTGAACGTCCCGCAGATCCTCGCCGCGGCCGAGATCACGGGCGCCGACGCCATCCACCCCGGCTACGGCTTCCTGGCGGAGAACGCCGAGTTCGCGGAGATCTGCGGACGGAGCGGTCTCGTGTTCATCGGGCCCACGCCCGAACAGATCCGTCGCATGGGGGACAAGGCGGAGGCGAGAAAGACGATGATTGCCGCGGGCGTTCCCGTCGTCCCGGGCTCGCCGGAGCCTCTCGACGATGAGAACGAGGCCCTTGAGGAAGCCCGCCGCATCGGGTTCCCCGTCATGATCAAGGCGGCCGCCGGCGGCGGGGGGAAGGGCATGCGCGCCGCCTTCGAGGAAGCCGAGTTCCGGAACCTCTTCGCCATGGCGCGAAACGAGGCCGAGGCCAACTTCGGCGACCCGACCGTGTATCTCGAGAAACTCATCGAGCGGCCCCGTCACGTGGAGATCCAGGTCGTCGGCGACCGTCACGGCCGCGTGATGCACCTCGGGGAACGCGACTGTTCGAGCCAGCGGCGGCACCAGAAGCTCGTCGAGGAAGCGCCGAGTCCGGCCGTCACGCCGGAGCTTCGCGAGGCGATGGGAGAGGCGGCGATCCTGGGGGCGAAAGCCATCGGATACCAGAGCACCGGGACGGTGGAGTTTCTGCTCGCGCCGGACGACCAGTTCTATTTCATGGAGATGAACACGCGGATCCAGGTCGAGCACCCCGTAACCGAACTCGTGACTTCGGTCGACCTCATCAAGGAACAGATCCGGATCGCGGCGGGGGAAAAGCTGACCATCCCTCAGCCCATCGAGTTCCAGGGGCACGCGATCGAGTGCCGAATCAACGCGGAGGATCCCGAGCAGGGCTTCCGTCCGTCGCCCGGCACCGTCACGGCGTTTCACGCGCCGGGGGGTCCCGGCGTGCGAGTGGATACGCACATCTACGGCGGCTACGTCGTTCCACCGTTCTACGACTCGCTGCTCGCCAAGCTCATCGTATGGGGCCGGACGCGCGAAGAGGCGCGGACCCGCGCCTACCATGCACTCGAGGAGTTCATCCTCGAAGGCGTTCACACGACGGTTCCCTTCCTCCGCAAGGTGCTCGCCCACCCCGATTTCATCTCGGGGAGCATCGACACGGGGTTCGTCGAGCGGTTCCTGACCCGCTCGTGAGCGGCGGTCGCCCGTGAGCGCGATCGATGTGCTGTGGCTTCCCGAAGAACTCGAGACCGACCCCCCGCGCGGACGCGCCACGATCGTCGTCGATGTGATCCGGGCGACGACGAGCATCGCAACCGCCTTTGCGGCCGGAGCGGAGTGCGTGATTCCCGTGCGGACCGTCGAGGAGGCTCGCGCGGAGGCGGCGCGAGATGGAGGGGCGCTCCTGTGCGGAGAACGCCGGGGCCTCCCGCCGCGCGGCTTCGATCGCGGGAACGCGCCCGGCGAGTTCCAACGCGGATCGGTGGCCGGCCGTGCCCTGGTGTTCACGACGACGAACGGGACGGCGGCGATCGAAGCGGCGCGCGCCGCCGGCGTCGGCTCCCTCCGGTTGGGCTGCTTCCGGAACGCCGGCGCCGTGGCGCGGCGGGTTGCGGCGGACGCGAATGCGGCCGAGCGCGACGTCGCGATCGTGTGCGCCGGGCGGCGAGGGCGCGTGAGCATGGACGACGCGTGGTGCGCGGGCCATCTTGTAGAGCGGCTGGTCCGGACGGTCGCGGAGGCCGAACTGACCGATGGCGCACGGGCCGCGCAGGTCCTCTCCGCCCGCCTGGGACCGCCGACGGCGACCGGTCTCGCCGGTACCGCGGCCGGCCGGGCGCTGCACGCGATCGGCCGGAGTGCGGATCTGGCGGTTTGCGCGGGGCTGGATGATCTCGAGGTCGTGCCGGTCTGGCGGGACGGCGCCCTCGTTGGCAGTCGGGGCGGGGAGGATGCGTGATGGTGGATGAACGGCAACGGCGCGAGGTGCTCGGCGTCGCGCTGATCTTGCTCGGCCTCCTGGTGGCCTTCGCGCTGCTGTCGCCCCTGATCGCCGGGGGGGCCAACTGGATCGGGCCGGCCGGGGAACTGCTTCACGACAGCCTCGAGAGGGCCGTCGGAGTCCTTTCGCCGCTCGTCGCGGTCCCGGCGTTCATGTGGGGCCTGCATTTCCTCGGATGGGGCGATCCGGCCCGGGCCCTCCGCTGGTCCATCCTCTCGGTCGTTCTGCTTGCGGTCCTCCCGTCGCTGTACCGGCTCATCGCGGGACCGGGACCCGGGAGCGTGGGCGATATCGGCTGGCTGGGCGCGACCGCCGGGGATGGCCTCGCGCAGGTGTTCGGCCGCGTCGGCGGGGTGCTCCTCGCCGCGGGCGTCCTCGTGCTCACCCTCTTCGTCACCATGCGGTGGTCGCTGACGAGCGCCGTGACGGCGGGAGGGCGCTCGCTCCGCCGCGGCGTCGTGGCCGCCGGCGGCGCGGTCCTCGGGCTCGGCCGCTCCTTCGCTGGCCGCGCGCGGCCTTCTCGTTCTTCCCGGCCGCCCGCAAAGCCCGATCCGTCGAGCGAAGCGAAGGTGAAGGCGGCGACCGGACGCGGCCGCGCCGCGAAGAAACGGAAGCCCGCGAAACCGGCGAGCGCGCCGCCCGAGCCGGATCCGGCACCGGAGGATGAGACGCCTCCCGTCCCGGAACTGAAGGAAGCCGGCGATCCCGGCTCCTCGGATGTCCCGCCAATACCGCTGTTCGATGAGCCGACGGGACGGGGCAGCGGCCTCGGCGTGCGCGATCTCGACCGCCTCGGCGAGATCCTCATCGAGAAGCTCGCGACCTTCCGCGTGGCCGGCGAGATTGGCGGCTGGACCACGGGCCCCGTCGTGACGCAGTTCGAGGTCGTCCCGGCGCCGGGCGTCAAGGTGGGACAGATCTCCGCCCGCGCGGATGACATCGCGCTCGCCCTCAAGGCGCCGTCCGTCCGGATCGTGGCGCCGATCCCCGGCAAGGGCGCCGTCGGCGTCGAGGTGCCGAACCCCGCGTCGGAGATCGTGCTCGTGCGCGAGATCCTCGAGAGCCCGTCCTATCGCAGGGGACGCCATACTCTCCCGCTCGCGCTCGGCCGCGACCTCTCCGGCAAGCCGACGTGCGCGGATCTGACACGGATGCCGCACCTTCTCATCGCGGGCCAGACCGGGTCGGGGAAGTCGGTGTGCATCAACGCCCTCATCACGAGTCTCGTATGCCGGTACACGCCCGCCGAACTCCGGCTCCTGATGGTGGATCCGAAGATGGTGGAGCTGTCCGTCTACGGAGACCTCCCGCACCTCCGCCACCCCGTCATCACGGACAACGAAGAGGCGGCGTCCGTCCTGAAGTGGTCGGTCTACGAGATGAAGCGCCGTTTTGGACTGCTCTCTGCGAACGGATGCCGGAATGTCGCGGAGTTCAACGGCCGGATCACGCGCGGGCGCGAGGTGTTCCTCCCGAAGCGCGGCGTCATGGATGAGCCGGCGCTCTACGACGAGGGGCCGCTCCCCTACATCGTCCTCGTCATCGACGAACTGGCGGACCTGATGATGACGGTGCAGTCCGAGGTCGAGACGCCGCTCGCGATGCTGGCCCAGAAGGCCCGGGCGGTCGGGATCCACCTCGTGCTCGCGACGCAGCGCCCCTCGGTCAATGTCCTCACCGGCCTCATCAAGGCGAACATCCCGAGCCGAATCGCGTTCCGGGTCGCGTCGAAGATCGACAGCCGTACGATCCTCGACCAGAACGGAGCGGAGAGCCTGCTCGGGAACGGGGACATGCTCTTCCTGCCGCCGGGCGAATCCGATCCTGTCCGCATCCAGGGCGCCTACATCTCCTCCGAGGAGACGGAACGCCTCCTCGACTGGTACCGGGAACAGGCGAAGGCGCGTGCGGAGGCCGAGAAGGCCGAGGAAGAGGCCGAGAGAGCCGGGGAAGAGGCCGCTTCGGAGCGCGACATCCTCGACCTGCTGAAGGAACTGGAGGAGGAAGAGGGTGGATCCGGGGTCTCGGACGAGGGTGCGGAGGACCGGGACCCGTTGTTCCGGCAGGCCGCCGAGATCGTGATCTCGCACGCGGCGGGTTCGACAAGCCTGCTTCAGCGCCGGCTCAAGATCGGGTACGGACGGGCGGCGCGCATCATCGACCAGCTGCACGCAGCGGGAATCGTGGGACCCGCGGAGGGATCGAAGCCCCGGGAGGTGCTCGCGACGCTGGGCGATCTGGACGCCGGGAACGTCGACGAACCATGAGATCTTTCCGTCCGCCGCCGTCCGGTCCGTGGGGCTCCGGCTTCCTCGCGGCCGGATTCCTCGCGGGTGCGTTCGCGCTGGCGTGCTCCGATGCGGATTCCGCGGAGGTCGCAGAGGCACGTGCCCGGATCGAGGCGGAGTTCGGCCCGCGCGACGCGCCGGCGCGACCTGCGGCCACGGGGGATGCCGCGGCCGGGCAGAGCGAGCCGCGGGTCGAGGAGCCGGAAGAGGCCGACGGCGCGGCGCCGAGTGAAGACGCACCCGTTCCGGCCCCGGAGCTTCCCGATCCGGAGGGCACAGGGCCGGTGGATGTGGATGACGGGCCCGCGCCGACGGACGACGACCCTGGACGGGTGGACGACGAGTCCGGCCAGGTGGGCGTCGACTCGCTCCTCGCCCTTGCGAATTCGGCCTACGCTTCGCTCGACCGGCTCAAGGCGGCCTTTGCCCAGCGCATCGAGAACCCGCTTCTCGGCCGCACCCGCGAGGGCCGCGGCACCTGGTATCAGGAGGGACGGAACCGGTTCCGGATGGATTTCGACGAACCGGCCGGCGACATCTACGTGGCGGACGGATCCTGTCTCTGGCTCTACGAACCCTCGCTCCACGATCAGGTCATGGTCTCCCCCCTCGAGGACGGTGTGGAAATCGGCACTGTCGACATCCTCGGACGTCTGCTCTCGCAGGCGCGGACGACCTACGACGCGGTCGATGAAGGAACCGGCGAGATCGATGGTGTGGAGACGCGGATCGTGTCGCTCACGCCGCGGGAACTCCCGGCGAGATACGTGGAGGTCCGCCTGTGGATCGGCGTGTCCGATCGCTACGTGCGCCGCTTCCGCATTCGCGAGGAGAACCAGACGCTCCGCACGGTGACGCTGACCCCCCTCGAACCGCAGGCCCGGATCGACCCCGGCGTCTTCGAGTACGCGCCCCCGGAGGGCGTGCCCGTCTTTCCCGACGACGTGCGATGCGACTAGGGCTCATCAGCCTCGGCTGCGACAAGAACACCGTCGATTCCGAGCGCATGCTCGCCGAACTCGTCCGCCACGGAGCCGAGCGCACCGGTCTGGAGGAAGCGGAGGTCATCCTCGTCAACACCTGCGGGTTCATCGACGCCGCGAAGGAAGAGTCGATCGAGACGATCCTCGAGGCGGAGCGGCTGAAGCGCGAAGGGGCGTGCCGCAGCGTCGTGGCGGTCGGGTGCATGGTGGAGCGGTATCGGGAGGAAATGGCGGAGGCGCTGCCGGAGGTCGACCTCCTTCTCGGGCTGCGAGACCTCGACCGCCTCGTGCCGGAACTGCGCGAGCGCGGACTCCTCCAGGGACCGGCTCCGGCCGGGGACGCGCACCCGGGAGAACGGATCCCCGTCGGGGCGCGCCATGTCCGCTACCTGAAGGTGAGCGAGGGATGCAGCCACGCGTGCGCCTTCTGCGCGATTCCTCTCTGGCGGGGGAAGCACCGCTCCTTCGAACTGGAGCGTATCGTCGCCGAGGCGCAGCGCCTCGAGGCGCAGGGTGCCGTGGAGGTGAACCTGGTGGCGCAGGACCTTGCGCACTGGGGCCGGGAGCAACGGGACGGGACGGACATCGCGACGCTCCTGGAGGCGCTGCTGCGCGAGACTTCGATCCCCTGGTTCCGTCTCCTGTACATCTACTCCGCGGGCCTGCGCGAACCGCTCGTCGAATTGATGGCGTCCGAGACGCGGCTCCTCTCGTACATCGACATGCCGATCCAGCACGCGAGCGACACCGTGCTCCACCGCATGCGCCGGCCGGAGCGGGCCGCGACGCTGCGATCGAAGGTCGCCCGGCTGCGGGAGGCGATCCCCGAACTCACGCTGAGGACGACGGTGCTCGTCGGGTTCCCGGGCGAGACGGACGCGGAGTTCCGCGAACTCGTGGATTTTCTCGATGAGGTGCCGTTCGACCGGCTCGGCGCCTTCGCGTTCTCGCCGCAGGAAGGGACGCGCGCGGCCGCGATGGAGGAGAGCTTCGTCCCCGCGGAGCTGGCGCGGGACCGTCTCGAGGAGGTGCTCGAGGTCCAGCGGGCCGTGAGCCGCGAGCGGCTTGCGGCGGAGGTCGGCCGCGAACGCGTCGCCGTCGTGGACGCGCCCGCGGCCCCGGACGAGCCGACGCTCGAACTCCTCTATGCGGACCCTCCGGGCGCGGCGCATCTCGGCCGGATCGACAGCCAGGCGGACGACGTGGACGGCGTGACCGTGCTCGTGGGCGGGAACGGCCTCGCCCCCGGTTCGCTGGTGCGGGTCGAGATCCAGCGGGCCGCCGACTTCGACCTCGCGGGGCGCGTCCGTGAAGTCGTGCGCCGGGCGCCCGAGCGGGGAAGGGCGGTGCCATCTGCGGCCGCGCAGCCGGGGCGGGGGCTTCCCGTCCTGGGACTCGACAGCGCCTGGGGCCGGTGAGCCGCGGGCCTCGCCGGCCGGCCGTCGCCTCCGACTGGTTTCGGCGGGCGCGCGGCGTGATGCCGGGCGGCGTGAGTTCGCCCGTGCGGGCGTTCCGCGCCGTCGGGATGGAGCCGCTGTTCGCCGCCCGCGGCGAGGGCGCGAGGATCTTCGACGAGGCCGGGCGCGGCTATCTCGACTACGTCCTTTCCTGGGGTCCGCTCATCCTCGGCCACGCCGCGCCGCCCGTCGTGGAGGCCGTGGCGCGCGCGGCCCGCGACGGCATGAGCTTCGGGGCCTGCCAGGCACGCGAGGTCGAACTCGCGGAACGCGTCGCCGCCCGGGTGCCCGGCGTAGAGATGGTGCGCTTCGTGAACAGCGGGACCGAGGCCACGATGTCCGCCGTGCGGCTCGCCCGCGCCGCGACCGGCCGTGACCTGATTCTGAAGTTCGAGGGCTGCTATCACGGCCACGCGGACGCCTTTCTCGTCGTGGCCGGATCGGGCGTCGCCACGCTGTCGCTTCCCGATTCGCCGGGCGTTCCGGCGGCGACCTCCGGCCTGACTCTGACGGCGCCCTACAACGACGTCGGGGCGGTGGCGGCGATGTTCGCGGAACACGGCTCGCGGCTCGCGGCCGTCATCGTCGAGCCGGTGGCGGGCAACGCGGGCCTCATTCCGCCGCGCGAGGGCTTTCTGGAGGGTCTCCGCGAGAGCTGCGACCGCGCCGGAACGCTCCTCATCTTCGACGAGGTGATGACCGGGTTCCGGGTCGCGCGGGGTGGCGCGCAGGAGCGCTACGGAGTCGCTGCGGATCTCGTCACGCTCGGGAAGGTCCTCGGCGCGGGGCTTCCGGTCGCGGCGTACGCGGGCCCACGCGAGCTGATGCGGCGGATGGCTCCGGAAGGGGAGGTGTACCAGGCCGGGACGCTGTCGGGGAACCCGCTCGGCATGGCCGCGGGCATCGCCCAACTCGACGAGCTCGAGCGGACGGACCCCTTCGACGGTCTGGAGCGGCGCGCCGCGACGCTCGTGGACGGTATCCTGGCGGCGGCGAGCGCCCGCGGCATCGCGGCCTGCGGGACCGCGCTGGGCTCGATGTGGGGCGTCTTCTTCACCGAGGGCCCCGTGTTCGATTTCGATGGCGCGCGGCGCGCGGACACGGACTTCTTCGCCCGCTACTACCGGGCGTGCTTCGAGCGGGGCGTCTTCTTCGCGCCTTCCGCCTTCGAGGCGGGTTTCCTCTCCACCGCCCATACGGACGCGGACGTGGCGGAGACGCTCACGGTCGTGGGCGAGGCGCTGGACGCGGCACTGGACGCGGCACTGGACGCGGCGCCGGAGGGCACGGGTTGAACTGGCGCGCGCGGATCGTCCCCGACCGGGCCGGTCCCCTCCTCCTCGGCGGGGTGTTGATGGGGCTCGCCCACCCGCCCTTCCACCTTCTCGTGACGTCCTTCGTCGCGCTCGTCCCCTTCATCGTCTGGCTCGAGGGACTCCCGGCGACGCCGGAGGGCCGCAAGCAGGCTCGCAAGGGGGGATTCCTCTTCGGGCTCGTCTACTACACGCTCGTCCTGTACTGGCTCCTCGTGGCGCTCATCTTCTACACGTGGTGGGCGTTTTTCGCCTTCCTCGCCCCGATCCTCATCCTCGCGACCTTCATGTCGTGGGTGGCGGGAGGGATCCACCTGGTGCGGGCGCGCTTCCGGTGGCCGCTCTACATCGTCTTCCCCGTCTTCTGGACCGCCGGGGAGGTGCTGCGGGCCCACCTGCTCGACGTCTCCTTCCCCTGGATGCAGTTCGGCGACACGCTCTCGGCCTATCCCATCCTCGTGGGCGCGGCCGACCTCGTGGGCTCCCGAGGGCTGTCCTTCTGGCTCGCGCTCGCGAACGCCCTCGTCGCGTCGGGGTTCCTGGCGTACCGGTCCGGGGGCTGGCGTGCGCTGCGGCGACCGGCGGCCGGACTCCTGCTCGTGCTCGCGCTCCCCATCGCCTATTCGGTCGTGCGCTGGCAGACGCTGGACGTGCGGCCGGTGGCCCGGGTGGGTGTCGTGCAGCCCAACGTCCCGCAACACCTGCGCATCACGGACCGCCCCGCGTCGGCCGACAGCGCCTTCCGGTCGGCGGCGACGCTGATCTCCGAGTGGCCGGGCCGGGAACGCATGGACCTCGTGCTCTTCCCCGAGACGATGCTCGCCTTGCGCTACGTGGATCCGCTCGCCTCCTTCGGCTACCCCGGCTGGACGGCGGCGCGCGAATGGGCGGCCGAACTCGCCGAAGCGCTCGACGCGGAGGTCGCGGTCGGGGGCCTGGGGGCGGACGACCTCGGGGACCCGGAGTTTCAGCCGTACAACTCCGCGTACCATTTTCGACCCGGAGAGGGCGTCGTCAACCGGTATGACAAGCGCTTTCTCGTGCCGTTCGTGGAGCGGGTGCCCTTCATGCCTCCCGAGTGGTTCCAGGCCATCCCCTATGCGGGAGGGAACTTCGGGATCGGCGAGTGGCAGGCCCCGATCGAGATCGCCACGGAGGATGGCAGCGCGGCGTACGGGACGATGATCTGCTACGAGTCGATCTTCTCGCCGCTGGCGCGGCACTACCGGCGAAACGGCGCGGACTTCCTCGTGAACATCACGAACGACTCGTGGTTCGGGCGCGACGCGTGGTGGAGCCGCTCGAGCGCGCTGTGGCAGCACCCGGCGCACCTCGTCATGCGTGCCATCGAGACGCGGATGGGGGCGGCGCGCTCGGGGAACACGGGGATCTCCAAGGTCGTGGATCCGCTGGGGCGGGTGTCGCACCGCACCCAACTCTTTGAGCCCGCGTCCTTCGTGGCGGACGTGTCGACGACGGACGGGTTGACCGTGTACGTGCGCTTCGGCGACGTCGTGGGGACCCTGGCCGCGCTGGCAGCGCTTCTTGCTCTCTGCGCGTCTTTCCTGAAGGATCGCAACCTGCGCGGCCAGGCGCGGCGTAGTGTTTCGGGAGAGACGGCGGAATCGGCAGGCGGGAGCGCATGAAACGGAGGATGGAACGGAAGGTTGGAAGGCGCATCGCGCGGCGTGGCGCGTGGCCGCTTCTCGCCGCGCTCGCATATCTTCCGGGGGCGGAGAGCGTGGCCGCGCAGGTGCCGGACACCGTGTCCCGGGATACGGTCTCCTTCCGGCTTCGCGAACTCCGAATCGAGGCGCTGCGGCCGGTCGCCAGCGTCTCGGGCGCGAGCGCCGTGCGCCTCAGCCTTCAGTCGCCGCGCGTGGCCGCAGTCCCCCTGCTCGAGGAAGCGCTGCGCGAGATTCCCTTCCTTCAGGTGCGCGAGAACTCGCGCGGCGAGGCCCAGCCGACGCTGCGGGGGACCGAGTCGCGCCAGCTCGCCGTGCTCGTCGACGGCGTGCCGCTGACCCTCGGCTGGGACGCGCGCACCGACCTTTCGCTCATTCCGGTCGATGCGGCGCGCGAGATCCAGCTCTTCCGGGGCATCTCCTCGGTCCTCCATGGTCCCAACGTTCTCGGCGGCGTGGTTTCGATCGAGATCGGACACGGGAGCGTGGAAGCGGACCGGCGGCTCAACGGGATGCAGGGCGGGATGGACGCGACAGGCGCGGCGTTCGGCGGCGTGCGCCTCGGACGCACGTGGAGCTCGGGAGAGGGCGGCGTCTCCGTGCAGGCGGGCGGCGCCTACCGGACGCGCGACGGCGTGCCCCTTCCGGGCGGCGTCGTGCAGCCGGCCGCTGCCGACCCGAACCGGCGTCTGAACAGCGACCTCGATCACGCGAGCGCCTTCTTCACGGGCCGGGTCGAATCCGAAGGGGGCGCGTGGGTCTCCACCTCCGCCTTCGGGTATCGCGCGGAGCGGGGGGTTCCGCCGGAACTCCACACGATGAATCCGCGGCGCTGGAGGATGCCCGAGACGAAGCGGGTCGTGAGCACGGTCTCGGCGGGTACCGGGTGGGGCCGCACTCCCTTCGGCACGGGAGATTTCGAGGTCAGCATTGGGATCGACGCGGGCGATGCGCAGATCGACGAGTTCGAGACGCTGGCCTATGAGGACATCGCGGGGCAGGAGTTCGCGGACGACCGCACCCTCACCTTCCGCGGCCTGTCCGACCATGAACTCGGCGACGGGGTCGTGCGGACGGCGCTCACGGTGGCCGAGACTCGCCATGTGGAGCGTATCGCGCCGGGTGGCGAGTCCACGTTTCGCCAGCGCCTGTTCAGTCTCGGCGGCGAGGTGGAGTTGCCGCTCGCGAGTCCCGGCGCGGGATTCTGGTCGGGCGCCCGGGTCAGCCTGGGGGCGAGTTGGGACCACGGCAGCACGCCGGAGACCGGCGGTCGCGAAGCGCGCGAGACGATCGACGACTGGGGGGCTCGCGTCGGAGGATCCGCGCAGATCGGGCGGCGCGTTCGCTTCCACATGGGGGCGAGCCGGCGCGTCCGCTTTCCGTCGCTGCGGGAACTGTATTCGGGCGCGCTCGGCCGCTTCGTCCCCAACCACGAACTCGCGTCGGAGATCCTCCGCGCGGCGGAGGGGGGCGTCACCGGGACGGTGGAGGCGTTCGGGGCGGAGGTCGAGGCACAGGCCGTGCTTTTCGTCCAGAGTTTCTCGAACGCGATCGTGCGTACGGGGCTCGGCGACGGGAGGTTCCGCCGAGAGAACCGGCGTCGCGTGGACGCGGCGGGGATCGAGCTTCTCGGCGACGCGCGGTGGGGCGGGGTCTCCGTTGGCGGCGACCTGACGTGGCAGAATGTGGAGGTCACGGACCGGCGGTTCGAGGGCCTCGCGCTTCGTGCGGAATACCAGCCCGCGATCGCCGTGGGGGCGCACGTGGAGGGTCCGCTCCCCGCGGGTCTCCGGGCACGGGCCGCGGTGGAGGCGATCGGACGCCAGTACTGCGTCGATCCGGATCTCGACGCCGATGTCGCCCTCGACCCGACGGCTCGCGTCGACCTCGTCGTGAGTCGGGAGTTTGCGGTCGGCGGGCCCTTCCGGACGCTTCAGACCTCTCTGTCGCTGGACAACCTCGGGGACGCGACGGTCTTCGATCAGTGCGGACTGCCGCAGCCCGGCCGTCTGCTGCGGCTCCAGTTCCGGCTCTTCTAGTGTCCGCAGCCGTGCCGAGACTCCGCGTCGCCTACAGCGCCGGGTACACGGTGCCGCTGCCAGCGGATCACCGCTTCCCGATGGGGAAGTTTCTTGCGCTGCGGCAGATCCTCGAACGCGACGGGATCATACGCCCGAAGGACATCGTCGAGCCGGAGGAGGCCCCGTGGGAGGACTTGGCGCTCGTGCACACGCCGGAGTACCTCTACAGGCTCCGGCACGGCGCTCTCGGCCGTGCGGAGGAGCGACGCCTCGGGCTCCCGTGGTCGCCCGCGCTCGTGCGCCGGTCGCGACTCGCCGTCCGGGGCACGGTCAATGCGGCGTGGATGGCGCTGGAAGATGGTGTGGCGGCGAACCTGGCCGGAGGGACGCACCATGCGTTCCCGGATCACGGAGAGGGATTCTGCGTCTTGAACGATGTGGGCGTCGCCGTCAGGGTGCTTCGCCGCGGCGGGTGGATTCGCCGCGCGCTCGTCGTGGATCTCGACGTCCATCAGGGGAACGGCACCGCCGCCGTGTTCGCCGATGACCCCGAGACCTTCACCTTCTCCATGCACGGGGCGGGGAACTACCCGTTCAGGCCCACTCCGTCGGATCTCGACGTGGCCCTGCCCGATGGCGCGGGAGACGGGGAATACGAGGAGGCGCTGCGGCGATTTCTCCCCGAGGCCGTGACCCGGTCGCGTCCCGACCTCGTGTTCTACCTCGGGGGCGTGGATGTCGTCGCCGGCGACCGTTTCGGACGTCTGGCGCTCACGCGCGCCGGTCTGGAGCGAAGGGATCGATGGGTCATCGGCACGTTGCGCGGGGAGGGGCTCCCGCTCACGCTCCTCCTGTCGGGCGGGTATGCGGCCACGCCCCGACAGACGGCGGAACTGCACGCGATCGCGCACAGGGCGGCGCGCGAGATCGAAGGGCGACGGCATGAAGGCGACGGCATGAGGGCGACGGCGTGAAGGCGGCACGGCCCTCCCGCGAGAAGCGGACGGAGGAGGCGGTCGAGGCCGCGCGCGGGGCGGGCTATTTCGCCAGCGTGACGCTGCGTTTGCCGAGCATCGAGCCCGAGGCCGTGCTCGCCTCGCCGACGGTCGGCGTGCGCGGCTTCTGGCAGAGCGGCCCCCACTGGATCGCGCACGCGGGCTCCGCCGCGGAGATCGACAGCCGGGAGGGCGTGCCGGGACCCCCGCCCGGAGACCTCGTCGCCTGGACGCGGGAGCGCGCGGCGACACTGTTCTCTGAACCGTGGGTCCTCGACCTGGACGGGGAGGCGCGGCGGCCGCGCATGCACGGCGGCTTCGCTTTCGACCCCGCGCGCCGTGCGGACCGGGAGCCAGGTTTCTGGGAGGCGTTCCCGGGTGCGCGCTTCGTGCTGCCGGCCTACGAAGTCGAGGCGGACGAACGTGGCGCGTGGCTGACGGTGACGCGGCGCTTCGACGCCGGCACCTCCGGCGACCGGGCCATCGATCGACTCCGCCGGCGCGCGACGCGCACGCGCGAGCAACTGGCCAGACTCGAGCGCCGCGGGGCGACGCCGGGGCCCGTCCCGTCCGCGACCGCGATCGAGGAACTTGTGGATCGCCGGCAATGGCAGCGCGCCGTGAACGAGATCCTCGACGAGATCCGGTCCGGCCGGGTGCGAAAGGTGGTGCTCGCGCGCTCGATCGACATCACGCTCGGGAGACCGCCGGACTCCGCCGCGGTTCTCACCGCTCTGCGCACGGCGAACCCGCTCGCGCACCTATACCTGATGCAGTTCGCGCGCGACCGCTTCCTCGTCGGTGCCGCCCCCGAGCTGATCGGTTCGCTGCGCGGTCGGCGCTTTCGCACGATGGCGGTCGGGGGGTCGACACCGCGCGGCTCGGATCCGGCATCGGACGCCTGGCTCGGCCGCCAGCTGATCGATAGCCGCAAGAACCGGGAGGAACACCTCGTCGTTGTCGAGGACATCGTCGAACGGCTGCGCCAGGGCGGTGTCCGGATCGGAGCGATCCCGGAGCCCGCCCTCCTGCGCTTGCCGCGGATCCAGCACCTGCGCACGGACCTGGAGGCGGAGACGCGACCCGGGACGCATATCCTGTCGCTTGTGGAGAAGCTCCATCCCACCGCGGCCGTGTGCGGCGATCCGCGCGCCAACGCCCTCGAAATGATCCGCGCGCGCGAGACGGAGAGTCGCGGCTGGTACGCGGGTCCGGTCGGCTGGTTCGACGAAGAGGGTGACGGGGAGTTCGCTCCGGCGTTGCGCGGCGGCGTCGCCAGGGGCCCGCTCTTTCGGCTCTACGCCGCCGCCGGCCTCGTGAGCAACTCCCGCGCGCGGGCGGAATGGGACGAGACCCGGGTGAAGCTGCAGACGATGCTCGCGGCGCTCGGTGTCGCGCGAATGCGGTGAGCCGGACGCCGGCCGCGCCCAATCGGAACGCACTGTGGGCGCGGGCGCTCATCGACGGGCTCGGCCGCCGCGGCGTGTCGCACGCCTGCATCGGTTCCGGATCCCGCTCGGCCCCCCTCGTGGAGGCGCTGGCCGCCGACGACCGGTTCACCCTTCACCCTCATGTGGATGAACGGAGCGCCGGCTTCTTCGCTCTGGGCGTGGGCGCGGCGAGCGGACGGCCGGCTGCGGTCGTCACGACGTCCGGCACCGCTGCGTCCAACCTCTTCCCGGCGGTTGTGGAAGCGAGCCGGAGCGAGATCCCGTTCCTCGCGCTGACGGCGGACCGGCCGGCGGCGCTGAGGGGCACGGATGCGAACCAGACGATCGACCAGCGGGATCTCTTCGGCCGCTACGCTCGGAGATCCATCGACCTTGCGCTTCCGGAACCGACGGCCGCGGGGCTCGCCCGGCTTGGAACCGCGGTGGAGGCGGCCTGGCGCGCGGCGCTGGGGCCCCCCGCGGGGCCGGCGCAGCTGAACGTTCAGTTCACGAAGCCGCTCGAGCCGGTCCCCGTCCCAGGCGACGTGCCCCCCGGTCTGGAGCCGCGCCTCCCCGGCTCCGCGACGCTCGGCGCTGCGCCCGGAGCTTCGCCGC
Source organism: Gemmatimonadota bacterium (assembly GCA_022825725.1). Classification (GTDB taxonomy): domain Bacteria; phylum Gemmatimonadota; class Gemmatimonadetes; order Palauibacterales; family Palauibacteraceae; genus Palauibacter. The sequence continues at coordinate 45,764 of JAJDWE010000001.1, read as the reverse complement.
CGGACGCGGGTGGCGAACTCGCTGCCCTGCTGCAAGGCGCGCGGCGACCGCTCCTCGTCTGCGGTCCCAACCAGCGGTCCGGGATCGGCCGCGCCGCCCTGGCGCTGGCGGCCCGGGTTCGCGCTCCGCTCATTGCCGATCCGCTCTCCGGCGCCCGTTTCGGCTCCGGCGCGGAGCGCTGGACGATGAGCAGCGCCGATCTCTCGCTCCGGGCCGATGACGTGGCTGCGGCATTCCGCCCCGATCTGGTCGTTCGCGTCGGCCGCGCGCCGACCTCCGCGGCGGTCTGCCGCTACCTGGAGCGGCACGCGGACGCGCCCCAGTTCGTGCTCGACGCGACGCACGGCTGGCGGGATCATCTCGCCACGGGCGCGCGACCGCTGACCGGCGATCCGGTCGCGACCCTCGAGAGTGCGGCCGCCACCGACTCCGGGGAAGCGGAGGAGGCCTGGGTCGAGCGGTGGCGGACAGTGGACCGCGCGGCGCGCCTCGCGGTCGAGCCGTCGCTGGCGGAGACGTGGTTCGAGGGCGCCGTCGCCGACACCATGGCGCGAAGTCTCCCGGAGGGGACGCCCTGGTTCATCGGCAACTCGATGCCCATTCGCGACGTGGACGCCTTCGCGCGTGCGACGGATCGACCGCTCCACGCCCTCGGTCTTCGAGGTGCGAGCGGGATCGATGGCAACGTGAGCGCGGCACTCGGCGCCGCGGCCGCGTCGGGACGGCCCGCGGCCGCGCTCATCGGCGACCTCACGCTGCTCCACGATGTGGGGGCGCTGCTGGTGGATCGCCCGCCCGGCATCTCGCTCCACCTCGTGGTCATCCAGAACCGCGGCGGCGGCATCTTCCACATGCTGCCGATCCGCGAGCACGACCCGCCCTTCACTCCGTACGTCGTCATGCCCCAATCCGTGGATCTGGGCGCGGTTGCCGCCGCAGCCGGAATCCCGCACCGTCCCGTCTCGTCGGCCGCCGAATTGCGGGAGGCGGTGCAGGCACCGGGTCCGGAGTCGGAGGGCCGTGGCCTTCGCCTCACGGAGGCGCGCGTCGAGCGTGAACACAACTGGCAGCAGCGCACCGCCGCGACCGAAAGCGCGAAGGAGGCGGCGCGCCGCGAGATCTGAGGGAGACCCCGAGATGGCAGAGACCTTTTCCCCCCCGGAAAGCGGCGTCGACTGGGAGCCGGCCGGCGAATACGGGGACATCACCTATCACAAGAGCGACGGGATCGCCCGCATCGCCTTCAACCGGCCCGAGGTTCGCAACGCATTCCGTCCCGACACGCTGTTCGAGATGTACGAGGCATTTCAGGACGCGAGGGATGACGAGGAGATCGGCGTCGTCCTCCTCACCGGCAACGGACCTTCCAGGGACGGGAAGTGGGCCTTCTGCTCCGGCGGCGACCAGAGGGTGCGCGGTACGGCCGGATACGTGGGGAAGGACGGGGTCGCGCGCCTGAACGTCCTCGAACTCCAGCGTCTCATCCGCTCGATGCCGAAGCCGGTCATCGCGCTCGTCGCCGGATACGCGATCGGCGGCGGGCATGTGCTGCACGTCGTGTGCGATCTCACGATCGCGGCGGACAACGCCGTGTTCGGACAGACGGGGCCGAAGGTGGGGAGCTTCGACGGAGGGTTCGGTTCCTCGTACCTGGCGCGGTCGGTGGGCCAGAAGAAGGCGCGCGAGATCTGGTACCTGTGCCGGCAGTACGGAGCGGAGGAAGCCGAGCGGATGGGGCTCGTGAACAAGGTCGTGCCGCTCGCGCGGATGGAGGCGGAGGGCGTCGACTGGGCGCGCGAGATCCTCGCGAAGAGCCCGCTCGCGATCCGGTGCCTGAAGGCGGCGATGAACGCGGATTGCGACGGGCAGGCCGGGCTCCAGGAACTCGCGGGTCACGCGACGATGCTCTTCTACATGACGGAGGAGGGCCAGGAAGGGAAGAACGCGTTCCTCGAGAAGCGCGCGCCGAACTTCCGACAGTACCCTTGGCGTCCGTAACGCCCGGCAGCCCGGGCGCGTGGATCGCAGGGGCGCGCCTGCGCACGCTGCCGGCCGCGGCAGGGCCTGTGCTCGCGGGCGGCGGGCTGGCGTGGAAGGACGGCGGTTTCGCCGTCGCGCCCTTTCTGGCGGCGCTCGGCGCCGCGCTGCTGATTCAGATCGGCACGAACTTCGCGAACGACTACTCCGACTTCGCGCGCGGGGCGGACACGGCCGACCGGCTCGGCACTCCGCGGGTCACGCAGGCCGGCCTCCTGACCGCGTCCGCCGTCCGGCTCGGAGCGGCGGTCTCGTTCGCACTGGCCTTCGCGGTGGGCATCTATCTCGCGATCGTGGGTGGATGGCCGGTCGTGTGGATCGGCGTGGGCTCGATCCTGCTGGCCGTCTGCTACACGGGTGGGCCGTGGCCGTACGGCTACCACGGGCTGGGCGATCTCGCCGTGTGGATCCTGTTCGGTCCCGTCGCCGTGGCCGGCACGTATTACGTGCAGCTCCTCCGCTGGGCGCCCGAGGCGCTGATCGCGGGACTCGGCGCGGGGGCGCTCGCCACGGCGATCCTGGTGGTGAACAACCTGCGCGACATCACGACCGATGCCGCGGCGGGAAAGCGCACGCTGGCGGTGCGGATCGGCTCGGCCGCGACACGGGTCCAATATTCGCTGCTCATCGCGGTCGCCGCGGCCGCGCCGCCCGTCGGCGTCATGGCGGGATGGTGGCCCGCGGGGACGCTGCTCGCGTCGGGCGCGGTTCTGTTCGCGGCCGCGCCGCTACGGGTCGTGTGGACGTACGAGAACCCGCGGGCGCTTAACGCCGCCCTCGCCGCCACGGCGCGGACGACCGGGGCCTGGGGTCTCCTGTTCGCGGTGGGCTGCCTGTGGTGAACGAACCCGCGACTCCCGTCCCGGCCCTGTCCTTCGCGCTCGCGTCGCGAGACCGGGGGTGGTCGGCCGCCGAGATCCGCGCCGCGGGCGACACGGTGGCCGGGGTTCTGGAAGAAGAGGGGGTGGAGGCGGGGGCTGTCGTCGCTCACCAGTTCCCGCTGGATCCGGCCGGCGCGGCCGCCCTTGCCGCGGTCGCGCCGCAAGCCGCGCCGGGGGGCGCCCGGGTGCTCGCGCCCGCACACGGGGAGTGGACGTCGCATGAGCGGGACGCTTTTGTCGCGGCGCTCCATCCGGACGCCGCCCTCACCGCCAAGGCCGCGGCGTGGCCGACCGTCGGGTGGAGGTCCCGGTCGCTCGCGGTCCCCGGGATCGGCGAGATCGCCCTGCATCTGCGGGATTCCGCTCCGGCGAATCTCCGCGCTCCGACCGCGCCTTCGGCACGGGCGGGTCTCCCCGGAGCCGGCGTCATCCTCGCGACGTCCGGAACCGAAGGCCTGCCCCGCTTTGTCGTCCACGAATGGCGGTCGCTGCGCGCGAACGCCAGCGCTTCGAACGAGCGCCTCGGGTTCGCTGCGGGCGACCGGTGGCTCGCGACGCTCGCCTGGGCGCACGTCGGGGGCCTCGCCGTGCCGCTGAGGGCCGCGGCCGCGGGCGCCACGGTCGCGCTGGCGGGGCCGCGGTTCGACGCCGCCTCCGTCGCCCGGGCGCTCGGCGAACTCGCCGTGACGCACCTCTCGCTCGTGCCGGCCATGCTGCACGGGCTGCTGGCCGCCGGCACCCGGCCGCCGGGCTCTCTGCGCGCCGTCCTGCTCGGCGGCGCGGCGACCCCGCCGGATCTGGCGGAGCGGGCCCTGTCCGCCGGGTGGCCGATCGCGCTGACGTACGGATTGACCGAGGCGGGGTCGCAGGTCACCACGGCGACTCCGGCGGAGGTGCGCGCCGGCGACCGGTCGGCCGGCGTCCCGCTGACCGGCGTCGAAGTGCGGATCCGCCCCCCCGGCGACGCGGGCGAAGGGCCGGACGGCGCGCCCGCCCCGGGCCACATCGAGGTGCGCGGCGACCCGCTGTTCCGGGGCTACGTCGGAGAGCCCGCGCGGCCCACCGGCGAATGGTTCGCGACGGGCGACCTCGGCCGTTTCGACGGGCAGGGTCGCCTGGAGGTGACGGGGCGGCTGCGCGACCGGATCGTGAGCGGAGGAGCGAACGTCGACCCGGCCCACGTCGAAGCCGTGCTCGCCGCCCACCCGGAAGTGCGGGAAACCGCCGTCGTCGGCGTGCCGGATCACCGGTGGGGGCAGGTCGTGGTCGCCGTCGTCGTCGGCGAAGAGCCCGACCTCCCCGCCCGGCTCGATCCGTGGTGCCGCGAACGGCTGTCGGGTCCGCGCGTGCCCCGCCGCTGGGAGGTGCTCGACCGTCTCCCCCGGACGGCGACGGGCAAGGTGGACCGCGCCAGACTGAGAGCGCTCCTCGCCGAATCAGCGCCTTCTTTGACATCCAGGGGCGCTGGCGAAGATCTTGAAATTGAACCCCCAGCGGGAGTCGCTCCCTCATGACGAAGCTTTGGACGGCCGCGACGCCGGACGGGTCGAAGCCAATGAGACGGACAGCCGGGTGAACATCGCGGTGGAGTCCACGCTTGCGTGCCGGAAGCACCTCTTCCAACTGGAAGAGGGCGCACACTTCCTCAACTGCGCCTATCTCGGACCCCTTCCGCGCTCGGTCGCGGAGGCCGGGATGGAGGGAATCCGCCGCAAGTGCTCGCCCACGCCCTTCCCGAGCGAGGCGTTCTTCACGGACTGCGGTCGCGCCCGAGAGCGCTTCGGGCGCCTCGTCAACGCTGCGCCGGAGCGGATCGCGCTCGCACCCTCCGCGTCCTACGGCATCGAGGTCGCGGCCCGGAATCTTCCGCTCGAACCGGGGCAGAACATCGTTGTCCTCGGCGAACAATTCCCGAGCAACGTCTACGCCTGGCGGCGCCAGGCGGCGGCCCACGGGTGCGACGTTCGAACCGTCGACCGTCCCGGGCCGCCCCCGTCCGCCGCGCTCTGGAACGAGCGGCTGCTTGAAGCGATCGGGCCGGACACCGCCGTCGTGGCGCTGCCTCACTGCCACTGGACGGACGGCACCCGGATCGACCTTGAAGCGGCCGGGGAACGGGCGCGCGAAGTCGGCGCCGCGCTCGTCATAGACGGCTCACAATCCATCGGCGCCGTACCGTTCGACGTGGAGCACATTCGTCCGGACGCGTTGATCACCGTCGGGTACAAGTGGCTCCTCGGGCCCTATTCGACCGCTTTCGGCTACTACGGTCCCCGCTTCGATGACGGCGCGCCGCTCGAGGAAACGTGGATCTCGCGGCGCGGTTCCGAGGACTTTCAGGGTCTCGTGGACTACACCGACGAATACAGGGGAGGGGCCGCCCGATACGATGTTGGCCAGACATCCAACTTCATCCTCATCCCCATGTTGATCGAAGCGCTGGACCTCATTCTCGCATGGGGCCCGGCGAACATCCTGGAGTACTGCCGTGCGCTCCTCGCCGGGCTGGCGGACGAACTGCGGGTCCGCGGCTGGGCGATCGAGGACGACGAATGGCGCACCGGAAACATCCTCGGCGTCCGCCTCCCCGCGGGCTTCGACCTCGCCGAAGTGGACGCCCGCCTCGCCGAGGCCCGCGTCTACGCCTCGCTGCGTGGAGATGCTCTGCGCGTCTCGCCCAACGTCTACAACGAACCGCGCGACATCGACGCGCTACGGCAGGTCCTCGCAATCCTCGCGTAGTCTTCGGCACGGCGCCTGTCTTCGGGATTAACGCATTGATTTCATGCGCTTGCTTCGTTACGATCCGCGATGCGCCGGAAAACAGCGGGTCCAACCCTTCCGTACTCACATGATCTGCGCCTCGCCAGCTACCCTCCGCCCTATCCCGACGGCTGGTACCGGGTGCTCGGTTCGAAATCGCTTCGGCGCGGGCAGGTGCGCTACATCGAGTGTCTGGGCCGAGCATTGGTCGTTTGGCGCAGCGAGGATGCGGACGACGTATTCGCGATGTCCGCGTTCTGTCCTCACCTCGGCGCGAACCTCGCACACGGCCGCGTCTGCAGGAACCGTATCGAGTGTCCATTTCACGCCTGGCAGTTCACGGACGACGGGCGAGCGGCCCACGTGCCCTACAGCGATACGGTGCCCACCCGCGTAGCTACCGAGAGTTTCCCCGTGCAGGAGGTGCACGGACAGATCTTCATGTATCATCGGGGCGGCGGAACCCGACAACAGGCCGGCGAAGAGGTCCCACACCCGGTCCCCCGCATCCCGGAAGTCGATGACGGGAGTTTTGTCTTTCACGGACACCACGACGCCGGTCGCGTTCGCATGCACATGATCGAACTCATCGAGAATGCCGCGGACCCCGCGCACTTCACGTATCTCCATAACCGAATGAACGTTCCCTGGACGCAGATTCCGGTCCCCGGCGTGGAACTCGAACACTCGGCGCGCCTGGACTTCGACGACGACCGGGAACCCTGGCGGATGCCGGTTCTCCTCGAGACCGTGCTCAGGGTTTTCGGCCATCGTATCGAGCGTACCCGGGCGAAGACTCGAGTCACGTACACGGGTGCCGGGAGCATCCTGAACCTCAGGATTGCGTTTCCCGGCGTCGGCGATGTCGAGATCATCCAGACCCAGCTTCCGGTCGCGCCGCTCGAACAGCAGGTCCACTTTCACTGGTTCGCCGATCGCAGGGTTCCGAGACTCCTGGTGTGGTACACGGTGGGGAACTGGGTTTCCCAGTGGCGCAACGATGTCCATATCTGGCAGGACAAGGCCTTCATGGCACCCCCGATGCTCTGCCGTGACGACGGGCCGGTGATGCGTCTGCGGCGGTGGTACCAGCAGTTCTTTCCCTCCGACCATCGCCCCGAGTCGGTCCGCAGCGTGGGGGCTCCCGGCGACGCTCGGGCGCCACGGCGCGGCGCCGTCTCCGCCGCGAGCGGGCCGGGAACGGCCATGAATCAGTAGGGCGGCGCGTCCTCGCGACCGTCAGCTATCCGGGCCGTGAACCCGGTCCGGGTCGCGCGAACCCGGTGACCGCTAGAGCCGGAGTCTTCTCTGGATGTTGAATCCGAGGCGCCACGAACTCGCGTCAAGGAAGTCCTCGGCGGACCCCGCGAGCGTCTGCGTCGGGTTCATCTGGTGCTGATTCGTGACCACGATCTTGAAGAAGTGCCCCGGCGTGCGGATTTCGATGCCGAAGGAGGCGGAATCGTATTCCTGACCCTCCCTTGCGCTGCTGAAGATCCACTCGCCGAAGAGGCTCCACATGCGGCTGAGGTAAAGCTGGCCGTTCACGCCGACCGAAACCGTGGTCTCCCGGTCCCGGTCCTCGATTCGGGGATTCCAGAGAAGGGTGGGCACGACGCCGAGTGCGATGCGGTCGTGGACCCTCGTGTTGGCGATCGCCTGGAAGTACGCCTGCATCTCGTTTGACTCGGCCGTGGCGTTGTCGCGGCCGCCCGCAACCACGCTGCTACGGGGCACGAGCGCGTGCCCGTGGCCGGCGTGGCCGTCGTCTGCCGGTGTGTCTTGCAGGTTCCACGCCACCCCGGTCTGCGCGGCGAACTCGATGGGACCGGTGGCGCCATCGAGGGCCATCCCGGCGAAGCGCGCGTTGAACTCCAGGCTGTTGGACCGAAGTACGCCAATCGTGAGATGGTCCTCCGGTGTGAACGCCAACCCGAGGCGATTCAGCACGAATCCGTCGAGTCCCCAAAGGTCGCTTGCGCCCCCGGACAGGTAGCCGAACCGGTGGGAGATCTCGATATGCAGGTTGCCCGCGCGAGACGGGGCTGCGGTCGGCAGCGTCGCGGACTGCATGGAGGCAAAGACGCTCTGAGCCGCGGCCGTGCCCGGCGACGCCAGGCAGACCAGGAGAACGCCGAGACCCAGCCGCTGCTTACGAGTGGTCTTTTGCATTCCCGGAAGGATGGAACCCCCCGCGGCGACCGTCAAACGGCGTCGATACGCCGAGTTCAGCGCGAGGTCCCGAGGCGAGGCAGTCCGCGGCCAACGTCCAGCACCGCGCGATCCGGGGCCAGGGCCGGTGGAAGCCGGCCGGGCCAATGGCGGACGATGCCGCGGATGCGGCCCGCGTTGCGGTCGATGATCAGCCTCGCGCGGCCACCCCGGGAGCGGTCCACTGTCGCGGAGCCTTCGGGGCCCCGCAGCGTCAAGCGGTCGAGAGTCCCGGTCCACGCGGGATCGAAGGGGATCGCGAATGCGAATGCGCGGTTCTCATCATCGGTCCCGTGGGCGAGCGAAGTCGGTGCGAAGCTGAGCGAGAAGAGGATCCGTCCCGCCGCATCGCGGCCCGACAGGCGGTACGGACCCGCCGACGAGGGAAGACGTGCGGTCGTCGGGTACACGAAGGCGGGTTCCAGCCGCAGTTCGCCAGCGTCCACGCCACCCCAGAGCAGGAGCATGTCGCCCCGCGAGCTTCCCCGATTCGCCGTGCGCGACGACGCCGAGATCCCGGCTCGGCCGGCGTCCTCGAGGCGGAACTCCAGCATCTTCGTGAAGGTGTAGTCGCTGATCCACTGCGGATAGCAGTAGGACATCAGGTCGTGGTACCCCTCCGGATTGAACAGATGCCCGAGGCCGGCTCCGTCACCGCCATTGTCGTCGCGGCTGTCCCCGAAGTCGTGTCCCCACACCCCGATCCGGCCATCCGGCCACGGATAGTCGGGATCCACCGCCCCGGGATCGGTGATGGGCGCGTCACAGGGGGTGTGCGGGCGCCCGAGGTTGTGCCCCAGCTCGTGCGCGAACACGAGGCGGAGGCGACCCGTCCTCTGCAGCAGGCCGTCCGGACCGTGCGAGCCCGTGAGAGAGCTTCGCCCGCCCAGCATCCCGAGCCCGTCGGTCCAGTACGCGTCGGGGTGCCGCGAGAGCGGTTTCGGGACTCCGAAGATCCCGGTGTAGTGCTCCCGGGGGTCGTCCGCCTCCATCATCCGGAGCAGTTCGATCTCGCCGATGAGGCCGACGATCCCCGCCTCGGAGGTGTCCGCCCACGTATGGTAGGGTTCGCGGAGCGTCACCTGCAGGTCGCCGGCCGGCAGCACCGTGCGGGCGTAACGCAGCACGCTCCGGGCGACGGCCGAACCCCCGTCCATCCCCGCCGCCGCGAGTTCGCTCGCGAACGCCGCGACGCCCGGATTCACCTCCCGGTTTTCCTCCGAATGGTACTGCACGGGAACGAGGGTCACGCGCAGCGGGGGCATCTGCCGAACGTCGAGATCGTGCCGGCCCTCGGCCGGGAACCGGGAACGGCTCGAGGAGGTCAGGGGGAGCGCCCCGTCCGGATCGAGTTCCACGACCATGCTCACGCCCGGCTGTAGCACGCGGCCCGGTATGACGGCGTTGAAGGACCTTTCGAGCCGGCTCTCGTCGACCGCGAGCGGGATCCCTCCCCCCGGAGGGTCGAGTTCGGTCCGATACTTCTCCACTCCGTCGTGGAAGAAGGTCGCCGTGGCTCCCGGCAGGAAGCCGTTGACTTCATCGGCCGTCGCGAAGACGCGAAGCAGGGCGCGCCGGTTCGCGACGAGCGGCACGCCGCTCTCCCGGTCCTGGGCCGCCTGCGTGAGGTACGCATGGGGCACGGACATCGTGACCGACGCGGGGTTCGACACGACGAGCGGGTCCCCCGCGACGAGATCGAAACCGTCGCAACGATCGGCGCAGGCTTCGGTAAGCGCCTCTTCCGTTCCGACGGTCACGGAGACCGGGGCATCGGCGTCGTCGTCGGGAGTGAGCGTCACGGCGGCGCTCGCCGTGGTGCCCGCGCGCACCAGGACCGAGTCGACCGAGAGCGTCCCCCCTTGGGCGAGAAGCGGGAGCCGGACATCGAAGGGCGCGCCCTCCAGTATCCGGGCCTCGATCGTGGCGGGGCCCGGAGCCGTCGGGTCCTCGTCGTCCGTTCGCACAAGCCGCACGGGGAAGGCGAAGGCGGTCTCGTTCCCCCCCAGCGTCAGCCGCTCCAGGCTCCGCAGGCCCGTGAGCGCGCCGGGGGGCAGGGCGCGCAGTTCGTTGTCCTGCAGGTAGAGTTCCCGCAGACCGGCGAGATCGCCGAATACGCCCGCCGGAAGCGCCTGCAGCCGATTGTCGACCAGGGAGAGCCATTCGAGCCTGCGGAGGCCGGCGAATACGCCCGGCGGCAGGTCGGCAAGCAGGTTTCCCGCGAGATTGAGCACCTCGAGACTGGAGAGATCGGAGAACGCGCCGCGGGGCAGGGCTCCCAGCCGGTAGCCCTGGAGCGAGAGCCATTCCAGGCCGGAGAGGGCGCTCAGGTCCGCCGGGCGCAGTCCGCCGAGGATCGTCCCGGGGCCGGCCTCGAGGCCCGGCTCCCTCGGCCTGATCCTCAGTGTGCGGAGTTCGGCCAGAGCCTGACCGTCGGGCGCAGTGCAGTCATCGGCCCGGAGCCCGCGCACGATGGCGTTGCGCACGGCGGCCGTCCGGTCGCACACGCCCTCCCGGATGACCACCGCGGCGCTCGAAGGAGGGGCGAGCACGAAGCCGCTCCCGGTCGCGGGCCGGTCGAGTGTGAGCGTTAGGACCTCCCGGGGCGGCTCGATCTCATCGTCGTCGGCGATCTGGATCTCGATGACGGCGCCGGTCGCTCCCGCGGGGACTTCGACCTCGCCCCCGCCCGCATCCAGGACGTCCGCCGAATCCGCGTCATCCGTCAGCCGCGCGTCATCGACGCCCAGCGAATAGCGCATGGTCAGCGGCGACGCCGCAGCCTCGTCGAGCACGACTTCGACTCGCGCGGTGCCGCCCTCCCGCGCCTGCGCGACGCCGAAGGAGAGTGCGACGCCGGCTCCGACTGTCGCCTCGAAGCGCTGCGCGACCGAGAGCCCGCCACCATCGCGGGCCGTGACCTCCACCGTTGCGGACCCCGGTTCGACCCCTTCCACCGTCACTTGACTCCCGGCGGCCGTCGCGCGGGCCACGCCGGCGTCGAGGGATCGCGCGGCGAACGTCAGCGCATCGCCGTCCGGATCGCGGAACCAGGCGGCGGCGTCGATGACGGCCGGATGCCCGAGCCGCACGTCGAGGTCGGGCAGGGCGTCCACCGCCACCGGGCTGCGGTTTTTCGGGGGCTCCGGCGGCGTGACCTCCGTCCCGCACGCGACCACCCACGCGGCGGTGCCCGCGAGCGCGACCGCGGCGGCGCCAGTTCCGAACCGGGGTCGGCGACGAGCCACGGGTCGCTAACCGCCCGTCGACGCAGACTCCGGCTGGCGGGCGGGCCTTTCCGGGCGTCGCACCATCACCGCCCCGCCGCTCTCGCCCCGGGCGGTGAACCCGAGGAGGTGGAGGAGCCCGATCACCCATCGGTTGCGGGTCCACCGCGCCAGGACGACGGCGTCGCTCCGCGCGGGATGCGGCCGTACTCCCGGAAGCCAGGCGGCGACGCGATCCGCGCCGGCCGTCCGCAGAATCCAGGACACCGTCAGCCAAACGCGAGCGCGCTGCCGGACGATGAAGAAACCGTCGTCTCCCTGTCGCTGGTAGAGCGGGAGAAAAACGCGGCCCGCGAGCGCCGTTCGCACCGGTCCGCACCGATCCGCGCCGAGTTCCCGCCCCGCCTCGACGACATCGAAGTTCCTGAACCCCGGGTGCATCCGGAATTCGTCCTCTTCCGACACCACGTGGCGATAGTGGACGTCCAGCACGCGCGGCAGACCCTCCGCGCGGCGGGCGAGACGAGCTCTCCTGTCTCCCCTCCCGGGGGCGTTTTCCTCGTCGATCAGTCCGAGAGCCTCGAGCAGGATCCACACGGCCTCCTCGTGCGCGTCGATGGACGACGCGGCCTCGTGCTGCCCTGCCTCGATGCCGATGTTCACCCAGCCCATGCGGTCGAAGTAGTGAAGCATGGCCCCGTCGAACTGCTCTTCCAGTCCCAGGACCACCGGGACGGGAAGGCGGAGCGCGAGTGCCCGGTTTTGAAGCGTGTCCCCAAGCGTCGTGAAGGGCGCGCTTTCCGATGACGTGGTATGCAGGTCGAGTACGTGGATGGGCCCGCGCGCGCGCCGGTGTTCCGACTGGAAAGCCGCCAGCAGATCCCGTTGTTCCGCCAACTCGGCGCTTCCCACCATCGGCGCTCCGTCTCCGTCCCGCGTCGATCCTCCGGAGCCGAGCGATTCCAGCAACGCGTCCACGCGGTCGCGCTGCCACACGCGGTTGAGATCCTCATCGATGAACCGCGTGCCCGCTTTGTGCGCCTGCCGATTGCCGAGGAGACCCACCAGGTCCCCGCGCATCCGAACCCGGTTCGCCGAGAGAACTCCGAGTACCCGTTCCAGCGCCCCGATACCCGCCGGCTCGTTCCCGTGCAGGGCGGCGATACAGATGACGAGCGGCCCGGGCTCGGCGCCCCTGTAGGCGCCGATCCGTCGTCCGCGGCCGCCGGGCTCCTCGATGGCTGTCGGGGACGGGGATGTCGTGTGCTTCACGCGTGGGGTCGGTGCAGCGTTTCCGCCTTCGCCGCGAACACGAAATCACTCTCCGTCAGCCCGTCGATCTTGTGCGTCCAGATCCGGACGACGACCCGTCCCCACGTGAGGAACAGGTCCGGGTGATGGTTCTGCTCCTCCGCCATCCCGCCCACGCGATTCACGAAGTCGAGCGCCGTCACGAAGTTCGGGAAGCGGTACTCCTTCTCGAGGTGGTGGCCGTCCACGACCCTCCAGTCGGCCCCGAGTTCCTTCGCAAGCGCGTCGAGGGCCTCTCCCTCCAGGGGTGGGACCCCGCCTCGACAGGGAATGCACTGCTGCTGCGGGAGCGGTATCGACATCGGATCGTCTCCGTGGCTGCTGTTCGTCTCTGTCCTCAGGGTGCGTCGGCAACCGCTTGCAGGAGTTCCTCATAGTCCGGTTCGACGCCCGCGTCCTCCGACACCCACGCGTACGCCACCTTGCCGTCCGTCCCGATCACGAAAGCCGACCGCTTGGAGACGCCCTGGAATCCGTGAAACTCCTCGTACAGCACGCCCCAGTCACGTGAAACCGTGCGGTTGAAATCGGAGAGGATGGGGAAGGGGATGCTCTCCTCGGCCCTGAATCGCGAGGTGACGAACGGGCTGTCCACGGAGATCGCGAACACGGCGGCGTCGAGCGACGCGTAGGCGCTCCACCCATCCCGGAGCCGGCACATCTCGGCCGTGCAGACCGAGGTGAAAGCAAGAGGGAAGAAGAGGAGCACGATCCGGTCACGGCCGAGGTAGTCCCCCAGATCGATCGTTCCTCCGGCTTCGTAAGGCAGCGTGAACGGCTGCGCGCGGTCGCCGACCGAGATCTTCATGCTGGTAGCCACGTCAGAATGCGCCTCCTCCACCTCCGCCGAAGCCGCCGCCCGAGAAGCCGCCGCCCCCCGGGATCCCGCCGCCCGAGAAGCTCGACCCCTGGGCGCTGCGCGGCGCGGACTGCATCACGCTGTGCGTCTCCGCGGACATGCTGTTCAGGTTCGAGATCAGGATGTGAGAGTTGAACGTCGAAAGAGCGTGCCCATGATACCAGTCCGGGGGGTCGCGATACAGGTCCCGGAACGCCTGCGCCCACTGCACCCCGACGCCCAGCGCCATGGCGTACGGAAGGCACCTCTCGAACATCTCCGGACCCGTGATCTTCCGCCTGTAGCGGTCGGATTCGACACGCGTGAGGAACTCCTCGAACCCCTTCACCTGCCGCAGCAGTTCCGTGCCCTTCCTTGTGCGCGCCGGCATGAAGAATCCGAATATCATGATGATGAGCGCCGAGGTGATGGCCGCCAGCAGGACGGCCGGCATCGCGAGCGGGAGCGCCAGCTGGGTCTGAGCGAGTTGACCGCCGAAAAGGATCACGATTCCGACCAGGAACCCCAACCCGACGTACTTTCCGGCGACGATGGTCGGTGATGCCGTGTAGACGCCGTGCTCGATGAGCGTCGCCAGCAACGTCGACTTCAGCTCCGGCAGGTCCTTGTAGAATCGGTCCTTGAGGTCGGAGAGCCGGCGGGTCCTGCGCCCCCCGAAGACCGCCCGCAGCAGCGCGCCTTCGTGCGGAGCCAGGTCGTCGCCCGGGAGATCGCGTCGCTCGAAGACGTAGTCCTTTCCCGACGCGAGACCCGGGAGGCGCTTCTCCTCGCGTTCCTCGATCGTGAGGTGCCCCCGGACGGCGAGGTCGACGAGCGTCGCCGTGATGTCGCGCAGGTCGGCCCGGTTGTCGACGATGACGCCGACCTCGGCGGGCGTCAGGTCGCCGGGCGGCTCGTAGCGTGGCTCGATCGACCCGATCTCCGGGTCGCGACCCCGCTCGTTCCAGCGCCGGTACATGAAGGCGAAGGCGAAGAAGGGCAGGAAGAGCGGCCAGTTCGCGAACAGGTACATGGCGGCGAGATCGATCGCCGTGGGCCGCCGGACGACTCCGGCATTCCATCCGATCCCGATGGTCAGGCCCTCGCGGAAGCCGAGCGGCCGGTCGGTTCGCACGTCGACCCGCGTTCCCGCGACATCGACCACCGCGTCCTGTCCCGTCGCGCCGTAGCCCCCCGTGAAGGCGTGGGCGCGCACGCCCGCGACCGCCTGCGGGAGCCGCACGGTCGCGCTCGCCGACTCGATCGGGACGGGCCATTCGGTCCCCGTCACGTTCCAGTAGAGTTCGTCGTACGGCTCGACGATGCCGTCTTCTCCTTCATCCGCCTCGAAGAAGCGGAGCCCGTGCGTCACGCCGTAGGAGAGTCGGACCGTGCGGACCGTGTCGGCCGCGCCGGGCACCCAGATCTTCGTATTCAGGTCGTCCCCATCTCGCCTCGACTCGTAGAGCAGGGGATTCCCGTCCGCGTCCGTCACCTCGTTCACGGAAAGGCGCAGCCTGTAGCGGAACCCGTTGATTCGGTACTCGACGCGAATCGTCCGGTAGATCCCGTTGTAGCTTCCTTCGAAGCGGGGCCGGATCGTTTCGGTCACCTCGATGGACCCGTCCTCCAGCACCCGGATGTCGGCGTGGAAGCTCTCGATGTGCCAGGAGCGCTCCTGCGCGGCCGCCGGGGAAGGAGAGAGACAGAGGGCGCCTGCCGTGGCGCCCGCCAGCATGGCGGCTCGGACCGCCGCTCCGGTTCGTCGCGGACGCCGCCGTTTCACGAGAACGCCACCTCCGGCCCCTCGCGCTGCCGCTCGTCGTCGAGCGAGAAGAACTCCCGGCGCGTGTGACCGAACATCCCGGCGAGCAGATTCGTCGGGAAGACCTGCGTCTTCGTGTTGTAGTCCCGGACGACGGCGTTGTAATAGCGTCGCGCGTTCTGCACCGCCTCCTCGATCTCGTCGAGGGAGCGCTGGAGGTCGGTGAACGCCTCGACCGCCCGCAGCTGGGGATAAGCCTCCGAAAGCGCGAAGAGCCTTCCGAGCGCCACCGCGAGCGCCCCCTCCGCCGCACCCGCCTCGGCGGGCCCCCGCGCACCCATGGCCCGGTTCCTCGCCTCGACCACGGCCTCGAGCGTCTCACGTTCGTGGCCCGCGGACGCCTCCACCGTCCTCGTGAGGTTGGGGATGAGGTCCCAGCGGCGCTTGAGCTGGACGTCGATGTCGGCCCAGGCGCCGTTCACGCGCACGCGCAGCCGCACGAGACTGTTGTACATCCCGATGATGATGAAGGCGACTGCCGCGAGTCCGATCAGGAACCAGAACATGGCGTGCCTCTGTTTCTCCTATTCTCCACGCCCCAGACGGAGGATGATCTCGAACTCCTCCTCCGTCACCGGCATAACCGAGAGTCGCATGCCGCGTTTCATCACATTAATAGTCTCGAGGCCGGCCGCTTCTTTCATCATCTGCCGGGTCACCGGCGTCCCGAAGGTCTCCACGTAGCGGAAATCGGGGCACCACCAACGGGGATTCTCGCGGCTCGATTTCGGGTCGAAGTAATGGCTGTCGGGGTCGAACTGGGTGGAGTCCGGGTGCGCCGGACCCGCGACTTCCGCGACGCCGTAGACGCCGAGCACCCGGGTGTTGGAATGATAGATGAGGACCTTCTCCCCCGGGTTCATCCGGTCGCGCATGAAGTTCCGGACCTGGTAGTTCCGCACGCCGTCCCATTCCGTCTCGCCGTCCCGGGCGAAGTCGTCGATCGAGTACACGTGAGGCTCGGTCTTGGCGAGCCAGTATCCGGTGATTTCAACCGGCATATGACGCCTTCCTTACTCGCTTCCGCTGCATCCCGTCGGTGCGCGGTCGATCCGCGCGGACGGGTCGAATCTACCCGCACGGCTCCGCAGCGTGAACCCCGGCGGCGTGGTTCGCCGCTCGAACGCGGCAGGGCTTTTTGCCATGGGCTGTTAGCTCGCGGATTTCTGCAGCACGACGCTATCTTGACTGACCGCAGGTGCGCAGCCGCCTTGAGACGTCACGTCGCACGGAGAACGCATGAAAATCCCGCTGTATCAGCTCGACGCCTTCTCGGACCGCCCCTTCGAGGGCAATCCGGCCGCCGTCTGTCCGCTCGAGGCGTGGCTCGACGACGACGTCCTGCAGAAGATCGCGGCGGAGAACAACCTCTCGGAGACCGCCTTCTTCGTTCGGGGCGACGGGAGCGGGGAGGGCGGGTTCGCGCTCCGCTGGTTCACGCCCGTGTCCGAGGTCGACCTGTGCGGACACGCGACGCTGGCCTCCGCCTGGGTCATTTTGGAGAGGCTGGCGCCCGGCCGCGAGAGCGTGAGTTTCGAGACGAGAAGCGGCGAACTCATCGTGGAGCGGGGCGAGGGAGATCTCCTCGTGATGGATTTTCCGGCGCGCCCGGCGGTGTCGCGCGAAGCCCCCCGCGCCCTCGTGGAGGGTTTGGGAGCGGCACCCGCGGAGGTACTCGCGTCGGACCGGGATTATCTCGTCCGCCTCGATGCCGAAGACGACGTCCGGAAGCTGAAGCCGGATTTCAGCCGACTGCGCGGACTGGATCGCCTCGGGATCATCGTGAGCGCGCCGGGCGTGAGCGCGGATTTCGTGTCCCGCTTCTTTGCGCCCAGCGTCGGCGTGCCTGAGGATCCGGTCACGGGCTCCGCGCACTGCACGCTGGCGCCCTACTGGGCCGAGCGGCTTGGTCGCGGCGAGGCGCCGCTCGAGGCGCGGCAGATCAGCGCCCGCGGCGGCACCCTCATCTGTCGCCACCTCGGGGACCGCGTGACGATCGCCGGCCGTGCGGCGCTCTACCTTACAGGCGAGATTACGCTGTGACGGATTCCGGCGTACGGCCGTCTACGGGATGACGGAGGAGAGCGGGCGCCACGCCGGGTGACCGGTCGGACGCTGGGCCGACGCGAGAGGGAGCGGGACAGATGATGCATACACGGACGCGAAATCGGAGCACGCGCGCTCCCGGGGTCGGCCTCGTCGCGCTGGCTGCGATCGGAGCAGTGGCGGCGCTCGGGTTGCCGGGGCCCGCAGGCGCGGCGGCGCAGGTCCCCGGAGGACCCTTCACCGGCCAACCGTCCCGGGAGCCATCTTCAGGCGGCAGCGGCACGCAGTGGGATCTGGGCGGCACCTTCTCCGTGATGGCGCCGCAGGGGGAATTCAGTTCGTTCGTCAACGACGGTTTCGGGGCGGCGCTCACCGCTTTGCTCGGCTTTGAAGATTCCCCCGCGTTCCGGGTCCGGTTCGATGCCGGCTACGTGAACTACGGGTCGGAGACGCTTGGCGTACCCGTATTCTCGGTGACGGACCGGATCCTGACCGATATCGTCACGCGCAACAACGTGGGCTACGTCGGACTCGGCCCCGAGATCCGCCTTCCGTACGGCCCCGTCCAGCCCTACGTGAACGGCTTCGCGGGACTCGGCTACTTCTTCACGGTCAGCTCCGTCGAGCGCGGCTGGGAGCTGTACGAATCGCCCGATTACGGGACGACGGTGAACTTCGACGATGTCCGCGCCGCCTACGGCTTCGGCGGCGGGCTCGCGGTCCCGATCAGCCGGTCCGCCAAACCGGGAGTGCTGAGGCTGGAAGTCCAATACCGGAGGCACGGCCGCACGGAGTACCTCGTGCCCGGGAGCATCGTCGAGGACGGCTTCGGCGGGAGTTCGTTCTCGCCCGTCGCCTCCGACGTCGACTTCGTGCTCTTCCAGCTGGGGCTGACGTTCAGAGCCTAGCAGCTCGTGACGATCGGCGGATGCCGCGGCCCGACCCGGGCCGCTACGGCTGGCGGCGTTCCAGGCGGGACACGGAGCCGGTGAGGTTCACGACGTAGAGTTCGCCGGAGCCGTCGACGCCGAAGGAGGACACCGCCCCGAGACTTCCCACGTTCCAGCGTCTCTCGTCCGTCGCCCGACCGCCATCGAGGCGGAAGCTCCGAAGAAAGCCGGTGCAGAAATCCGAGTAGAAGTAGTGCCCCGCGATCTCGGGGAGCTGTGACCCGCGGTACACGTATCCGCCGGTCACCGAGCAGACGCTGCCGTCGTGGATGTACTCGACGACGGGCAGCGTGAGACCGGACATGTCGCAACCGGAACTCTGGTAACAGGCGGATCCTTCCATCGTGCTCCAGCCGTAGTTCACGCCCGCCTGGCCCGCCGGCACCGCGTTGATCTCCTCGAGTGCGTTCTCACCCACGTCCGCCACGTAAAGGACATCGCCCGCGAGGTCGAACGTCGAGCGCCACGGATTCCGGACGCCGATGGCCCAGATCTCGCCTCGCGCGCCTTCTTCTCCGACGAAGGGGTTGTCGTCCGGGATCGCGTACGGGTCGCCTCGGTCCACGTCGATACGGAGGATCGAACCGTGCAGCGTCTCCGGATTCTGTCCGTTGCCGAACGGATCGCCCGCCCCGCCCTCGTCGCCGAGAAAGACGTACAGCATCCCGTCGGGCCCGAACTGCAGCATCCCGCCGTTATGGTTCCGGCGCCGCTGGGTGACCGCGAGGATCCGCTTCGCGGAGCCCGGGTCGAGACGGTCGGGGTCCCCCGAGACGGTGTAGCGCTCGACCACCGTGTCGTCTCCCGTGTCGGTGTAGTAGACGAAGACCTGGCCGTTGTCGGCGTACCGCGGGTGGAAGGCCATCGTGAGGAGGCCGCCTTCGGGGGCCGTGCCCACGCGGCCCGAAAGGTCGAGGAAAGGATCCGCGAGGAGTTGCCCGTTCGCGTTCGAGATGCGGATGCGGCCCGTCTGCTCGACGACGAAGAGTCTCGGGTCGCTGGGCGGGGCGGCGAGGAACACCGGCTGGGAGAGTCCGGTCAGGACTTCGTTCGCCGCCAGTTCGAAACCGGCGATTGGCGGAGGCCTTGGCGGGGCTGGCACAGGCGGAGTGGAGTCCAGGGTGCCGTCCGAACAGCCTGCGGCCGCCCACGCCGCCCAGCCGGCCGCGCCGGTCAGGAGGGCGAGGCCGCGCAGGCGGAGCGGACGGGCGGCCACATGCTTCCGCGCCCCGACGTGCCGGGCGGCCGGCGCGCGCGGATCCGCCGAGCGTCTCAGGGCACCAGTTCCGGACGGCGGTACTTGAGGAAGAACACGCCCTCCTTGCCGCTCGACACGACGATCGTTCCGCTCGCGAAGAACGGGTAGTTCGACCACGAGCCGTCGAACACGACCGACTCGTCCCACGGCACGGTGTCGAAGAAGCCGACCTCGCGCGGGTTCTCGCGGTCGCTGATGTCGAGCACGCGCAGCCCGCTCACGTAGTTCGACTGGTACATGAGATCGCCGACGATGTAGAGGTTGTGGTCGATCGTGAACGTCTCCCCGAAGTGCTCGTTGACCAACACCGGATCGTCGAGATCCGACACGTCCCAGACGAGCGTGCGCGTGCCCCGCATGTCCGGCTCGGTCCCGGCCTGTGTCGCCGCACCGACCGACGCCATCTCGTCGCCCTCGTCGTTCTGATAGAAGTACCGGTGGTCTTCGGTGAGCCAGCCCTGATGGGCATATGCGACGGCCGGGTAGTTCTGGGTCGCGAGCGAGACGGGATTCTCCGGGTCGGTCACGTCGGCGATCGAGAGATAGCTCTCGTTGGCCCCGAAGCAGATCTCCTTGCCGAGGTGTTCCGCGTCGGGTCCCCGGTAGTTCACGCACTGTGCGTCGTGCGTATACCCCCGGCCCTGGTATCGCGTCCCGTCGTCGGCGAAGCAGCCGATGAAGCGGGGATCCTTCGGCTCGCGGACGTCGATCATGTGGAGACCGCCGCCGCACGTCTCGCCGCCCCCGTTCGACCCCACGCTGTACGCGGTTCCGGTCTCCTCGTTGATCACGATGTTGTGGGAACTCGCGATCCCGTCGTACAGGGCATCGGCGTCGAACTCGACCGGCACGTCGCCCACGTCGCGGAGCCGCGTGAGATCGAACACCTGCATCCCGTGCCGGCCCGCGCCGTCGGCGACGACGAACGCGTGGTCCGCGTACACCTTGACGTCACGCCACGAGTTCGTGATCGACCCGGCCGTCTTTGGCAGGCTGCCCAGATACGCGGGCGCTTCCGGGTTGGAGATGTCGATGAACGCCGTGCCGTCGGTGCGGCCGACGATCGCGTATTCGCGGCCCGTCTGCGGGTCCGTCCATCCCCACACGTCGTTCGTCTCGATGCCGCGGTCCGTTCCCCCGATCGCGTCGAGCGGCAGGAACGAGAGCACGTCGACCTGGTCGCAGGCGAACTGGTCGGCCATGCCGTCCTCGCCACACTCCACTTCGGCGAGCGTCGCCAGCGGACGGCGTTCCTCGGCGATGAAAATCTTCGCCGTCTCGGCCCACCGCCCGTCCCGGCGCTCGAATACGACCGTCGACCCCATCGACCCGTCGTCCCACGGCTGTCCGACGACCGCGAGATCGCCCGCCGCGGCGACGGAGATGCCGAACCCGTCACCCGCATCGGTGCCCGCGCCCGCATTGATTTTAGCCGCGGAACCGAAGCGCCCCGCCTCGGCGTCCCACGCGAAGGCGTAAATGGCGCCGAACAGGTCCGCGCCGGGGGCGGCGACCCAGAGCCCCCCGTCGTGCGAGGTGAAGGACGCCCCGAACCCCGCGCCGGGCTGGCGGTCGAACGCCGCCAGCGATCCGTTCCGCACCCAGTCGCCCGTCGAGAGCCGCTCGTAGAGGAGGACCGCGCCCGCCCCCTCGTCCAGGCCGGGGAGGCCCAGCATCGCGTGGTCTCCATCGACGCCGACCGAGATCGTGGGGGCGCGGTCGAGTGCGATCGCGGCGCCGGGCTGGGCCTCGTCCCCCGTGAGCCCGAGCCGAGCCTCCTGCACCCACGCGCCGCCCGCGTCGCGCCCGAACACATACGCGGCGCCGGGAAGCTGCGGGCCGGCGAAGGCGCCGACGATGACGCGCTCACCGTCCGTGTGCACGCCCCAGCCGAAGAACTCCTGCTGCGGATCGGGATCCGACGGCGTCAGGATCCCCTGCTCGACCCACTCCCCGCCGGCGCCGCGTTCGAACACCCAGGCGCCGCCGGTCCCCTCGTAGCCGAGGGCCGTCGCCACGAGAAGGTCGCCCGCCAGCGCCGCGAAGCGACCGAAGGAAGATCCGAGCGGCACGCTCTCGGGGCGCAGGTAACGCTCGAATTCCCAACCGTCCCCGGCCTCGCGGAAGACGAGGACGCTGCCGTCGCTCTCGCCGTCCCCGTCCTCGTCGAGCGCCGTCGCTCCCACGAGCAGCCGGTCGCCGTCGGCGATGACGAAGCGGCCGAAGTAGTCGGGACCGTCGTGCTCGGGGGCGCGGAGCGTCCCGGTCTGCGTCCAGCCTCCGTCGCCGCGTTCGTATACGTACAGCGAGCGCGGCGCCGACTCGGCGGGTGCCGCACCCGGATCGATGGGCTCGCTGACGATGATCCGGCTCTCGCTGAGCACGACGGTCTCGCCGAACTGCTGCGCGTCGGCCGCGGGCACCAACAGCAGGCCGCAGACGGCCGCGACGAAGAAGGTCCGCGTTCTATTCATCAGGTACATCCTTTTCTACGGGATTCAACGTCGTTCGAAGTAGTAGATGCCCCCCCCTGCGGCGCCGACGACGAGGTCGAGGTCGCCGTCCCCGTCCAGATCCCCGAATTCCGGCGTCGCGAACAGCGGCAGATCCTCGGGGGCGGGGAAGCCGCCGTCGGCTTCAACGAAGTTCGCGGCCGCGGGACTCCCATCGTTCCGGAAGTAGCGGATCCCGTCGGATTCCGTACCGACGACGAGGTCGAGGTCGCCGTCCCCGTCGTGGTCGAGGAGCTTGGGGAAGCTCCGCCGGCCGATGTCGATCTCCGCGTATTCGTCGCTCACGAATTCGAAGCTCGGCTCTGCGGGGGAGCCGACGTTCTCGTAGTAGTTCAGCGCCCCCGAGGACTCCCCGATCATGAGGTCGAGATCGCCATCGCCGTCGAGGTCGCCGAGCGCGGGCGTCGCGTTGCTCCCGCGCGTGATCTCGACGAACGCCGAGTCCACGAGAGTGAGGCGGGGTTCCATGGCCGACCCCTCGTTCCGCACGTAGCGGATCTCGTCGCGCCAGGTGCCGAGCAGCAGGTCGAGGTCGCCGTCCGCGTCCAGGTCGCCGAAGGCCGGTGCGTTGTGGTAGGCGCCCGGCAACTCGAACTCGCCGGTCCGGCGGTAGATCGGCCGCGTCCCGCTCCCCTCGTTCTCGAACAGGAAGACGCGCGAGTTCGACAGGTCCCCCGGGTCGATCTTGTTTCCGAGGAGCATGTCGAGATCGCCGTCGCCGTCGAGATCCACCAGCGAAGCCACGCTCTCGCTGCCCACATCGATCTGCGAGATGAAGCGGCGCGTCCGAAGCTCGAAGCCGCCATCGGACTCCTGGGAGAAGAGCATGAGGTTGTCGGCGGTCGTCGTGTTCGCGTTGTACGCGCCGCCGAGCACGCCCATGAGCAGATCGAGGTCGCCGTCGCCGTCGTAGTCGCCGAAGGTCGGGGCGTTGTAGCCGCTCGTCCGGATCGGATCGTCGAGGGGGAAGGGACGCGGCTCCACGCGGAGGTTCGGAGCTTCGCACGAGCCCGCGTTCTCGATCAGGAGGAGTCCGGCCTCGAAGAAGTCGCCCCAGAACATGTCCGTGTCGCCGTCCGCGTCGTAGTCGGCGAGCGCCATCGTGTTCGCCCCGTGCAGGGTGGGGAAGGGCCCGCCCGCGTCCGGCCCGTCGAAGGGCGGCACGCCCCCGGCCGCCGCCGGGTCGGCGACGATCTCGATGTCCTCGAAGCGATCCGTGATGTGCCGGAAGGGCGAGGCGTTCGCGCCGATCGCGCCGGTGGCCTCGTAGCGAGTGACCGTCCCCACGAGGCGACCGATGAAGAGGTCGAGGCGGCCGTCGCAGTCGATGTCTGCCGCATTGGGAATGTTCTGGCGATCCGAGAAGATCGCTTCCCCGCGCGTGTCGCGGAGGGTGTCCGCGATGAGTTCGAATTCGGCGCCGCCCGCGGAGCCCGTGTTCCGATAGAGCTTCATGTAGCTGAAGGGCGACTCCGCGAGGAGGTCCCGGTCTCCGTCGGCGTCGACATCGACGAAGCGGAACCACTCCCCGACCTCAAGATCCGAGTACGCAGCCGGCCGCCAGGTGTGGCGCCGTCCGTCCGGCGTGTCTTCGCGCTCGAAGAACAGCAGGCGGTCCGTCCTCTCCTGCACGAAGAGGTCGAGGTCGCCATCTCCGTCGATATCCACCCACTGCGGGCGCGGGACGTTGAAGCCGCCCAGGAAGGGGATTTCGTACGCGTTCCCCGATTCGTCGAACACCGGAAAGGGGGTGACGGCGCGGACGAATCCGGTTTCGTCGCCGGCTGCGCGCTCCGGCGCCAGCTCGCCCGGGCCGATGCCGCCCGAGGCGCATCCTGCCGCGAGGAGTGCCGCGGTCAGCGCGGCCGGCGCGGCCCGCGGGCTCTGGGGTCCGGCCATGCGGTTCACGTCGCCGGGGCCCTCAGCGCGGGCTGGAGGCGAGACCGATGCCCGACGCGTAGGGCGGAGTCTCGATGACGTCGACGATCTCCCGGGTCGCGGTGTCGATGACGACGACCGTGCCGCCCGGGGCGTCGTATCCCATCCGGTCCGACGAGTCGTAGGAGCCGGTCTCGTTCCGGTTCGCCACGTACAGTCGGGATCCGTCCGGCGAGAGCACGCTGCCGTGCGGTTCGGCGAGGCCTTCGCCCCGAATCACGGCGGCCACGGACCAGTCGGACGTGTCGACGAGCGTGACCTCGTTCGCGCCCAGGTTGCCGAACCAGATCCAGCGCCCGTCCGCCGACCAGCTCGGGTGCCACGGCCGCGCCCCCACGTCCAGCTCCCCCACGAGCTTCGGCGCCGCCGGCTCCGTGACGTCGAATACGAGGAGCTTGGCGGTCATCTCCGCTGTTGCGACGAGCGTCTCGCCGTCCGGGGAGATCGCGTATTGCACGAGTACGTGGGGCATCGCCCCGGAACCGGGAAGCCTGAGCAACTCCGCCTCGCCGCTCTCCGCTTCGACCGTGACGACGGAGTTCTCCCCCAGGCTGCCCGCGTAGACCCACCCGCCGTCGGGGCTCGCCAACAGCGCGTGCGGGCGCGGGATGAAGACGTCGTATTCCTCGACTTCCATCGACATCCGGTCGATGCGGCCGATGCGCTGCGGCGGGTTCACCGCGGCCATTGACCGCCCGACGAAGAGCCACGGCTCCGAGGGGTGGAGCGCGAGGAGGCCCGGCCGCTCGAACTCGACGGAGGCGACGAGTTCGTTGTCGCGGTCGAACTTGAGCACCTGATTGGCCGCGATGAGCGACACGTACCAGAACGATCCGTCCGGCTCGACCGCGACGTGGTGCGGTTTCGCGTTCGCCCCGTACCCCATGGCCTCCAGGTCGATGACCTCGACGACCTCGTGCGTTTCGAGGTCGATCACGGTCACGGCAGCCGCCTCCTGGTTCGCCACGTAGAGGAACGGACCTTCGGCGGAGGCGGCGGCCACGTCCACCGCGGCGGCAGCCCGCACGGCCACGAGTCCGGCCATCCCCAGGGCGAGGAGGCCGGACCGCGCGGCGCCGGCAACTCGTGGCAAGAGCGCTGCGATCCCCATTACGGCACGAGCTCCGGTTTCTGGTACTTCACCATGAACAGGCCCTCGCTCCCGCTCGTCACGATGATCGTCCCGCTCGCGAAGTACGGATAGTTGCTCCACGAGCCGCCCATCGCCGGGCCCTCCGCGTGAGGCACGGTGTCGAGGAAGCCGACCTCGACCGGATTCTCCGGGTCGCTCACGTTCAGGATCCGGAGTCCGCTGTTGTAGTTCGACTGATAGAGCAGGTCGCCGAGCACGTACATGTTGTGGTCGCTCGCCGTCGACTCGCCGAAGTGCTCCTTCACGAGGACGGGGTCGTCGAGGTCGGTGATGTCGAAGATCATCGTCCGCGTACCCGAGAACTGCGTCCTCAGTTCGTCGAGTTCGTCTCCCAGGTAGAAGAAACGGTGATCTTCCGTCACCCAGCCCTGGTGGGCGTAGGCGACGTTCGCGTACGTGGCCGTCGACAGGGGGATCGGATTGTCCTTGTCGGTGACGTCGGCGATCGAGACGTCCGTCTCGTTCGATCCGAAGCAGATCTCCTTGCCGGCGTGCTCGCGGTCCGGGCCGTCATAGATGAGGCAGAGCGCGTCGTGCGAGTATCCGGTGCCGCGGCGCCCCGTGCCCTCGTGACCGAAGCAGCCGGCGAAGCTCGGCTCCGTCGGCTCGCTGATGTCGATCATATGGAGGCCGCCACCGCACGTCTCGCCCCCGCCGCTCGATCCCACGCTGTAGGCGAAACCCGTCTCCTCGTTGATCACGATGTTGTGCGCGGACGCGATCCCGTCGTAGTGGGCGTCCGCCTCGAAGGTGACCGGCTCGCTCCCCACCTCTCGGAGGCGCGAGAGGTCGAACACCTGCATCCCGTGGTCGCCCGCCCCGTCGGAAACGATGAAGGCATGATCGCTGAAGACCTTGATGTCCCGCCACACGCTGCCGCGCGCGCCCTCCGTCATCGGAAGACGCCCGATGTAGCGCGGGTTCTGCGAGTCGGTGATGTCGATGAACGAAGCCTGGTCGGTGAGCCCCACGAGGGCGTACTCGCGACCGGTCTGCGGATCGGTCCAGCCCCACACGTCGTTGACGCGGACGCCGCGGTTCGCCCCGAGCGACTGCACCGGCATGAAGGAGAGGATGTTCACCTCGCTGCAGTCGAAGTCGGCCGACACCCCTTCCTCGCAGCCCACCTCGTGACCGTTGATCGCCGCGTAGTTTGTCGCGTCGCTCCACACCTCGGCGGTTTCGACCCACTCGTCGCCCCGCCGCTCGAAGATGTAGGCGGTCCCCATCCCGTAGTCCTTGCGGCTCGCCGCGACGACCGCGACGTCGCCCTGCGCGGCGAGGCTGCCGCCGAAGCCGTCGCCCGCGGCCCGGTTCGAGGCGGAGACCGCGCCGGCGAGCTCGACGCCGCCGTCGGGGTCGGTCGAGTAGCGAAGCACCCGCCCCTCGCGGCCCGCACCGGAGCCGGACCCGCCGATCCAGATCTCTCCGCCCACGGCCGCGAAGGCGTTGGCGAAGTTCCCGCCGAAGGATCGGCCGCCCCCGGCGACGACCGGCGGATAGAGCCGGCCTTCGGGCCTCCAGGCATCGCCATCGGGAGTGAACGTGTAGGCGATGCCGACGCCCCCGGCGCCGGGGGCTCCGACGACGAGCCGGAAGCCCTCCGCTGTGTCCTCGCCGTAAAGGACGCCCCCGAAGCCCGCGTTCTCGCTCGCGTCCGGCGCGGTGAGGGGTTCGGGCGCCGCCGCCCAGGTCCCGTCATCCGCCCGCGTGAAGAAGAAGACCGCGCCGGCGCGGTTCACGCTGCCCACGGCGGTTCCGGGAGCGCCGATCGCCGCCACCCGGCCGTCGGTGATCATCGCGGCGCCGAAGCCGTCTCCGTTGGCCGCCTCGGGCGATTCGATGACTCCGGCTTCATTCCACGCGGAGCCGTCCCATTCGAAGAGGTAGACGCGCCCGGCCGCACCGGGTCGCCCGCGGCCCCCCTGACCCGGCGCCGCCACCAGCGCGAGGTCGCCCGCGATCGCCCCGCCGGCGCCGAAGACGTAACCCTCCGGCAGGTCGGCCGGCCTCAGAGTTGCGGCTTCCTCCCAGCCTCTGCCGGCTCGCTCGAAGACATGGGCCGCGCCGGGCGAGCCGACGAGCATGCGGTCGCCATCGACCGCGAGCGAAATTCCGAAGCTGCCGCCCTCCTCCGCCGCGTAGGGC
Organism: Gemmatimonadota bacterium; assembly: GCA_022825725.1. Lineage (GTDB taxonomy): Bacteria > Gemmatimonadota > Gemmatimonadetes > Palauibacterales > Palauibacteraceae > Palauibacter. Next base: position 18,665 of record JAJDWE010000001.1, on the reverse strand, counting down.
GCGAGTTCCGCGGAGAGGGCCCATCCGTCCTGGCCTCGTTCGTATACGTAGACGGCTCCCGTCGACGTCGGGCCGCCGGTCTCGGCAATGAGGACCTGGTCGGACGACACCGCGACGGCGAGGCCTCGTCCGAAACCCTGTCCCGTGACGGGCGTGGCCAGGCAGGCGAAGGCGGCCGCAAGGGCCGCGACTCGAGAAAATCCGCGCATGAGATGACTCCCATCCTGAAGGTTGCGGGCAATAGTCGTACAAACCACTTAAAACACTCCGGAAACCCGATGCGTTGTCCCGTGCGTGGCCCGCGAGATGTAACGGGAAACGGTCTCTTCCAGCCAGCCGGTCCGCGCGCCGGCCCGCACCTTTCCGCGCCCCCGGTCGACGAACCCGAGATGTCCTCCTCTCTCCGTGAGTGCCAGGGAGAGGTTCGGGCGTCGCCGGATCGTTTCCATGGGCACCGAACTCCCTGGGGCGAGCGGATCATCCCGCGCGTGGACGAGGAGCATGGGAAGGGCCACGGGGTCGACGAAACGTTTCGCGCTGCAGCGCGCGTAGTAGTCGGCCGCGTCGCGAAAGCCGTGAATCGGCGCCGTGAGCCGGTCGTCGAACTCGCGGATCGTTCGCGCCCTTGCCGCCCCGGGCGCCACGACGTCCGGGAACCTCGCCGCCTTCTCGCGGGCCTTCTCCCGCAGGCTGCGGAGGAACCGCCGGCCGTACACGCGCCCCATCCCCCGTTGCAGGGCATCGGCACTGGCCTCGAGGTCGTAGGGGACCGATACGGCGGCTGCGGCGACGAGACCCCGGCCGCCACCCTCGCGCCCGAGCAGGTTGAGGAGCGCGTTCCCGCCCAGCGAGAACCCGACCGCGGTCCGCGGGAGGCCCCGGTAACGCGCCGCCATCCAGGCCAGCGCCCGCTCGATGTCGTCCGTCCGACCCGAGTGGTAGGCGCCCGGCAGGCGGTTCGGCTCCCCGCTGCACGAACGGAAGTTCAGCGCCACGGCCTGGATGCCGGCGGCCTCCAGCGCCTCGCTCGTCGTCACCATGTATCCGGAGCGCGCGCTGCCTTCGAGCCCGTGGAGAAGAAGGCACGCACCCGACGGGGTGTCCGGTCCCCGCCAGAGGTCGAGATCGATGAAATCTCCATCTTCCGTGTCGAGCCGAACCCGCTCGTACCGCGGCTCGGTGCGTCGGCGCACCATCCGTCCCACCACCGTCTGCAGGTGAGGATTCCGGAGCCCCGGCGCCGGCTCGAACGCCGACAGATTCTTCAAGATCCGTTACCTTTCGTTCCGTGTCTCGATCATTCCTGCATCAGTACACCGTCGCGGGGGCGGGTTCCCGGCGCTGGCTCTACGTACTGCATGGCATCTACGGCACCGGCCGCAACTGGGCTTCATTCGCCCGCCGACTCGTCGCCCGGCGCCCCGAGTGGGGAGCCGTGCTCGTGGACCTGCGGCTGCACGGGCACTCCCCGAGCTTCGAGCCGCCGCACACGCTTGCCGCGTGCGTGCACGACGTGCTCGAACTCTCCGAGTCGCTGGGACGGCCCGTGGACGCGGTCCTCGGGCACTCCTTCGGCGGCAAGGCGGCGCTGATGGTGGCGGCCGCGTCGTCGCCGGGACAGGCATGGGTGATCGACGCGACGCCCTCCCGCCGCTCGCCCGGCGGCGGGGCGGCCCGGCTGCTGGACGTGATTCGCCGACACCCTGGGCCCTTCGCGACGAGGCGCTACGCCGTATCGGCGGTGGAGGCCGAGGGCTTCGCCTCGCCCGTCGCGCACTGGCTGGCGACGAACCTCGTCCTCGTCGATGGTGGCTACCGGTGGCGCCTGGATCCCGACGCGGTCGAAGAGTTGCTCGCCGACTACTTCAGGCGCGACCTCTGGGACGTCATCGAGACGCCGGCCCCCCCGGCGGAAACCCACATCGTGCGGGCCGCCCGGTCGGACGTGCTCTCGGTGGACGACCTCGCGAGACTCCGGGCGACCGCTCTGAGCGGCCGCGTACATCTCCACGAACTCACCGGCGGCCACTGGCTGCACGTGGACAACCCCGACGGCCTGCTCGGCCTCGTCCGCGACCACCTGTAGCAGCCCGTGGCAACCGTCTGCCGGCATGGCTACCAGACTTCGTACCACGTGCCCGGCATCGCCGCTGCCGGCGCCGTCAGCCCCTCGGCGGCCGCCGCGACGGCGCACGCGCTGAAGCGCAGATCGATGCGGTGGCCGCCGAAGTCCGCTGCGACCCCTGCGCCCCCCGCGAGCCCGCTTGCCACGCTTCCCTGGACCGAGATGTCCCCATTCAGGATCAGCGCGCCTCCCACGAGGATGAGCCCCGTCCAGGCGAAGCCGTCATCGAGTGTGAGGTCCCCCTCCACGACCAGGGCGCCCCGTCCGCTCGAACCGGGGCCGAGCCAGCCCGACCCGGGAATACGGATGTAGGGGGAGCCCGCGCCGGCGGCAGGCCAGGTGTCGGGTGGCACCGTCGCGTCGGGGATGGGGCCGAACGCGGCGAGCAACTCCGCCCAGCGGATGCCGGTCTCGGCTGCTACCGACACACCGGCCGGCATCGATCGTGCGGCGGGCGACCCCGCGATCGTCAACGTCGAATCCGGAGCCGGCGCCGGCCCGCCCCAGTACGCGACGCCCGCTACGGGCGAGGGCTGCTGCGGACAGGTGCTCCCGAACGCATCGAGCCCCGAGATCGTCCCCTTGGGAGGGATGGCGCCCGCACTCCCCACGAGGACGAGCGCACCGGGCACCCGAGGCGGCCCGGCCACCCAGAGAAGCTGTCCCACGGACCGTTCGAAGGTTGCGTCGCCGTAGACCACCTGTCCCCGGGACTCTACGCGGTACACGGTCTCTCCGCGCCGCAGTTCGAGGAGCGGCTCGAAGGAGACCGTCGCGGTTCCCACGCCCAGCGTGAGGGGCGGCACGGAAGGGTTTGGCATCTCGGCGAGCGCGAGCGCTGTCGCGAGCCCGCTTTCGGCCACGTAGAAGGCCTCGGTGGAACGCGCGAAGGCGCGGGCGGACTGTCCGTCGATCCAGGTCAGGAGAAAACCGCCCGCCGCCATGAGCGATACGAGCAGCAGCGTGAGCATGGCCGAGGGCAGCGCGAAGCCGCGAGGCTCCGCTCCTGGGCACAGGAAGGCCCGGGGCCGCGGGATCCTGCCGAGAGAGCGCATGACCCGAACGTGCCGCGCCGGATCAACACCCCCTCAACGCGGCCGCCGCACTCCTGGTTCGAGGCTAGCTGGCGGTCTCGGCGAGCCAGCTCTCGATCGCGTCGCCGAGCGCGGGGAGGCTCAGCGCGCCGTTCTCCAGCACCCGGTCGTGGAACTCCGCGATGGAGAACGCCTCCCCGAGCCTGGCCTCGGCCTCCCGGCGCAGCCGCGAGATCTCGAGCTGCCCCAGCTTGTAGGTGAGCGCCTGGGCGGGCGAAGTGATGTAGCGGTCCACCTCGTTCTCGATGTTCACTTCGGCGAGCAGCGTGTTCTCGCGGACGAAGTCGACCGCCTCCTCCCGCGTCCAGCCGAAGGCGTGGATGCCGGTGTCGACGACGAGCCGGCTGGCCCGCCAGGCATCGTACGAGGCCAGGCCGATGCGGCTCAGGTCATCCGCGTAGAGACCCATTTCATCGGCGAGTCGCTCCGCGTACAGCCCCCACCCCTCGACGAAGGCGATCGAACCGAGGTGCTTCCGGAACTCGGGCAGACCTTCGACCTCCTGGGCGATCGACGTCTGAAGGTGGTGCCCCGGAATCGCCTCATGGAAGCTCAGGACGTCGGCCTGGTACCTGGGCCGGATCTCGGGCCGGTACGTGTTCACGTAGTACGTGCCGGGACGCGATCCATCCGGCGCGGGCTCGCGGTAGTAGGCGAGCTGGCTCTGCGGCGCTTCGTACAGCGGGATCGGACGGATCACCATCTCCGTCTGCGGCGGCGTGCCGAACCAGTCGGGCATGACGAGGGCCGCCCGCTGGTAGGCCTCCTCCGCCTGCTGCACGATCTCGCCCGGCCAGCGGAAGTACATCTCCGGGTCCGATCGCAGCCGCTGCTGAAGCTCTTTCAGATCGGCCGCGCCGAGAGCCTTCCGTCCGAGGGTCCGCAGTTCCTCGTGGACCCTCTCCAGCTCCGCCAGACCGCGCGCGTGGATCTCCGCCGGCGTCAGTTCGAGCGTGGTGAAGGTGCGGATCATCGCCTCGTAGCAGTCGCTGCCGCCCGGCAGGCTGGAGAGTCCGACCTCCGCGCCCGTGCGCGAGTGCGGATAGAGTTCGTCGCGCAGGAAGTCTCGGAGTCTCGCATACGCCGGCTGAATGCGCTCGGAGGCGGCCTCGCGGATCCCGGCCCGGAAGTCGTGGCGCGTTCCCTCGGGCCATGCATCGAGCCGCGTCCCCGCCGGGGCGTAGATGGGCCATTCCTCCACCGGTCGTTCGAGGAGGGCTTCGAGCTGCACGATCGTGCGGTTCACCGACGGGCGCGCCGCGACCCGACCCGTCTCGAGACCGGTGCGAAGGTTCGAGATGTAGTCGTCGATGTAGTCCGCGAACGCGTTCCAGCGCCGGATCATGCGCTCGCCGTCGACCGGTGTCTCGAGCGGCTGGGCGCCCACGATGTTGAGGAAGTCGAGCTGGAATCCCTCGCGGTGGTCCACCACCCACACCTCGAGATCGCACGTCTGCTCGGCGACCTCCGCCGAGAGCTGATGGTCGAGCGCGAGATAGGTCAGCCGGTTCCCGGGCGGCAGCGAGGCAAGGTCGATGGCGGCGAGGGCATCGGCGAGGGCACGAACCTCGCGGCGGCGATTGTTGCGCCCGGACGGCGAGATGTCGCGAACGCGGTCGCTGAGGCGGTGTTCCCCCAGATAGGTCGCCTGCAGCGGGTTCCAGGAGAGATAGGCGTCCCAGAAGCGGTCGCTGAGCGCCGAAAGGTCGCTGGATGGGGCCGGGTCCGCCGTTTCGGCCGACCCCCGCTCGCAGGCCGCGATCCCGCCCGCCATGAGGATCAGAACCGCGGCTCGGCCCGCCGCTCCACCCGGAAGGCGATTCCTGTCACGGGTTGACGTCATTCTGGCCGCTCTCGATCGTTTCGTTTGCGCGTCACGCCCGAATCTCGCCGCCCGAAAATGCGGCAGGGAAGGCGCGTCCGTAAAGGTGAGCCCACGAAGGGGAACAGGAAGAACAAGGAGAACGTCGTGTCCGAACCGTTCTACACCGCCCGCGCGCGTCTCGAGAAGGTCGGGGGAGTGCACCGCCGGGCCCGCCTCGAAGAGGGGACCGAGATCGACTTCGGCGTCCACGGACCCATCAAATCCCATTACCGGATCGACGCGAAGGACCTGCCGCTCCCCGTCGACTACCAGGTGGCCGCGACCGGCGCCTGAATGCTGGGCACGCTCAACGGCGCACTGGAAGTGCGCGGCATCCGCCTGGCCCCCGAAGACATCGCCGCCGAAGTGGAGGGGATCAACCGCCTCCGCGACCGCATGCCCACGCTGGAGGAGATCATCGTCCACTACCGTCTCCGAATTCCCGCCGAGGCTCGGGAGACGGTGGACCGCGCGCTCGCCGGCCACGGCGCGAAGTGCCCCACCGCCCGCTCGCTGGAGGGCGCGATCAAGGTGACGTGGACCGCCGACATCGAAGAGACGCCGACTCGGTCATGACGCGCGGCGATGACATGGTCCGCGTGTTCGAGGCGTGGGACGAGACGGAACTCCTCGCGGCAAGGCTCGCCCTCGAGGCGCGCGACATCCCCTTCAGGGTCGAGGGCGAGTTCGCGCCGGTGTCCTGGGGCCCGACGGCGGCCGCGAAGGTCCTCCGCGTGCCCGTGAGCCTGCACGAAGAAGCACAGCAGGCCATCCGCGACTCGTTGCGTAATGACGCCGGGCGCTAGACCGGGGACCGGGTTGCCAGCGCGATGGCATCAGACTAGTCTGAGGTCTAGTCAGAACGGGTTCCGGAGGATCGATGAACAACACGTGGCAGGTTCAGGAAGCGAAGGCGCGCTTCAGCGCGTTCCTTGAGACCGCGTTGACGCACGGACCGCAGATTGTCACGAAACGGGGGGTCGAGACCGCCGTCCTGATTCCCGTCGACTACTGGCGCCGATTGGAGACGATGGCAAAGCCGACCCTCAAGGACCTGCTGCTTGCGCCGGAGGCCCGTACGGACACGCTCGTGCCGCCACGCCGCGAGATCCGGCAGCGGCCGGCCCCGGACTTCGAATAGCGGAGTGTTCCTGCTCGATACGAACATCGTCTCGGAGTTGCGGCGTCCGAGACCGCACGGCGGCGTTCTGGCGTGGTTTCGAGAGGTTCCGGACGCGGATCTGCGTCTGTCCGCGGTAACGATCGGCGAGATTCAGGCCGGAATCGAAATCACGCGCGAGCAGGATCCCGCCAAGGCCGCGGAACTTGAGACGTGGCTCGACAAGGTGCTCGATACGTACGACGTGCTGCCGGTGGACGCGTCCACGTTCCGCGAATGGGCGAGGCTTATGCACCGGCAATCGGATACGCTCCTCCAGGATGCCATGATCGGCGCCGCAGCCATCGCGAACCGGCTGACCGTGGCGACCCGCAACGTCCGGGACTTCGAGCGACTCGGCGTGAAGACCTTCAACCCGTTCGCATATCCGGACGGTTGACCTTTCGCGAATGACCTTTCAGCCGCTTGATGTGGCGGCCTTTGCGGGGTTTCTGCTGCTCGTGGTGGGGGTGTCGCTTTACGCCTCGCGCGGGCGGCGCGACGCGGCCGGATACTTCCTCGCGGGGCGCAACCTGCCGTGGTGGCTGATCGGCTTCTCGCTCATCGCCTCGAACACCTCCACGGAGCACTTCGTGGGGATGGCGGGGCGGGGCTACGACATCGGCCTCGCGATCGCGAGCTACGAATGGATGGCGGCCGTCACGCTCGTCCTCGTCGGCCTCTTTTTTCTCCCCCGGTTTCTCGCGGCCGGGATCTACACCATCCCGGAGTACCTCGAGTTCCGGTACGATGTGCGCACGCGCACGCTGATGGCGGGCTTCATCCTCGCGGCGTACGTGCTCGTGGCCCTCGCGACGGTGCTGTACTCGGGCGCGCTCGCGCTGGAGTCGATCTTCGGCCTCGATGTGTCGGCCGGCATCTGGCTCATCGGCGTGCTCGCGGGCGGCTACACGATCTACGGCGGACTCAAGGCGGTCGTATGGTCCGACCTCCTCCAGGGCGTCGCGCTCCTCCTCGGCGGCGTGCTCGTCACCATCCTCGGGTTCCGGGCCATGGGCGGCATCGGCCCCTTCCTCGAGGCGGCGGACGGGAAGCTCCATACGGTCCTCCCCTTCAACCACCCCGAGATGCCGTGGCTCGCCGTCTTCATCGGCGGCCTGTGGATCCCCAACATCTTCTACTGGGGACTGAACCAGTTCATCACGCAGCGCACGCTCGCGGCGCGCAGCCTGGCGGACGGGCAGCGGGGGCTCTTCCTGGCGGGCTTCATCAAGCTGGGGATCCCGTTCATCATCATCTTCCCCGGGATCATGGCGGCGGAGCTGTTCGCGGATCAGGTGACGCACCCGGATCAGGCCTATCCCGTGATGATGCGGGAACTCCTCCCGGCCGGGCTGACCGGCCTCATGTTCGCGGCGCTGTTCGGGGCCGTTATGAGTTCGCTCGACTCCATGCTGAACTCGGCGGCGACGATCTTCAGCGTCGACCTCTACAAGCGGCACCTGCGACCCGGTGCCTCGTCGCGGCGGCTGATGGTGGTGGGACGCGTGACGACGGGCGTGCTCGCGGTCGTTGCCTGCCTGTGGGCGCCGATCGTGGCCCGGGCGCCGAGCGTGTTCGAGTACATCCAGATGTTCTGGGGGTTCATCTCGCCGGGGATCGTGGCCGCGTTCCTGTTCGGCATCTTCGCGCCGCGCACGCCGCCGGTTGCGGCCTTCGGGGGGATGGTGCTCGGGATCCCCGTCTACGGCCTCCTCCTGTGGCTGCTGCCGGAGGTCGCGTTCCTCCACCACATGGCGATCACCTTCCTCGCGATCAGCGCCTGGATCGTCCTCGTGACCCGCGCACGTCCGCTCGCAGCCCCTCGCCGGCTGCCGCGTACCGCGGATGGCGTGGATCTGACACCGGCCCCGCGCGCCGGCTTCTGGGCCGGAGGCGTGATCGCGGGAGCGGCCGTCCTCTACATCATCTTCTGGTGAGCCGCAGGAGCGTCGCCGCCGTCGCGTGACGCCGAATTGACGGCCCGTGGCAACCTGTGTAATACTCAATGCGATAATATGGTAGTACGCATAATTGTATTACAACGGGAGGGATTCAGCCGGAATGAAGCCCATATCGTTGAAGATGCCGGGACACCTCGCCCGGGAGGTCTCCGTGGCCGCGCGCCGGCGGGGCGTGAGCAGATCCGCGCTGATCCGCGAGGCTCTCGAGGTCTTTCTGCGCAGGGAGAGGAGCGCGCCCCCCGTCTCCGCCCTGTCCCGGGCCGTCGATCTCGCCGGCGCCTTCGCCGGGCCCGAGGACCTGTCAGAGAACCCGGACTACATGCGTGGCTTCGGCCGGTGAACTGCGGGACCATCCTCGATACGGGCCCGCTGATCGCCTTCCTGAACTCCCGGGACGGACATCACCGCTGGGCACGGGAACAATGGGCCCGCGTCGAGCCCCCCTTCCTCACCTGCGAAGCCGTCATCGCCGAGGCGTGCTTCCTCGCGCACCGTCTCGCCTCCGGGGCACCGGAAGCCGTGGTCTCGCTGGTCGAGCGGGGGGTGCTCGACGTGTCGTTCCGGCTGGCGGATGAGGCCGCCGCGGTCGCGCGGATGATGAAGAAGTACGACGACGTACCGATGTCCCTGGCGGATGCGTGCCTCGTCCGGATGTCCGAGCAGCACCCCGGCAGCGTGGTCCTCACCCTGGACGGCGATTTCAGGATCTACCGCAGAAGCAAACGCCAACGCATCCCGACCCGGATGCCCGATGGGTGACGCGCGGCGCCGCGGCTCGGAGCCGGGACGCCCGGACCGTCGTCAGCCGCCGGCGCCGTTGTGGGCGAGAAAGCGCTCGGCGTCCAGCGCGGCCATGCAGCCCGTGCCCGCCGCCGACACCGCCTGCCGGTAGTAGTCGTCCATGACGTCGCCGGCCGCGAACACGCCGGGCACGTTCGTCTCCGTCCGCCACGGTGTGGGCATCTCCACGTAGCCGTTCTCCTTGAGGTCGACCTGGCCTCGCAGGAACTCCGTGTTGGGGATGTGGCCGATGGCCACGAACATCCCGCCCACCTCGATCTCGGACGCCTCGCCCGACACGGTGTCGCGGAGGCGGAGGCCGACGATCACGTCGTCCCCCAGCACCTCCTCCACGGTCGAGTTCCAGAGGAAGCGGATCTTGTCGCTGGCGAAGGCCCGCTCCTGCATGATCTGCGAGGCCCGCAGTTCGTCGCGCCGGTGGATGAGCAGGACCTCGCTCGCGAATTTCGTGAGGTAGAGCGCTTCCTCCATGGCGCTGTCGCCACCCCCGACGACGGCCAGAACCTGGTCCCGAAAGGCGGGCAGGGCGCCGTCGCACACCGCGCACGCGGATACGCCGCCGCCGCTCTGCGCGAGCCGTTCCTCGCCCGGCACGCCCAGCCAGCGCGCGTTGGCGCCCGTCGCCACGATCACTGTCTCCGCGCGCACCTCCTGCTTCCCGCTCGAGCGCAGAAGGAAGGGTCGATTGGAGAAGTCCACCTCGACGATGTCCTCGGTGAAGACGCGCGTGTCGAAGCGCACCGCCTGCTTCTTGAAGTCCAACATCATGTCGATGCCGCTAACCCCTTCGGGGAAACCGGGATAGTTCTCTACATCCGTCGTGAACATGAGCTGTCCGCCGGGGATCATCGTGCGGCTCCCCGCGCCCTCGAACACGAGCGGACCGAGATTCGCCCGGGCCGCGTAGATCGCCGCCGTCCACGCCGCGGGGCCCGAGCCGATGATGACGACGGTCTCTGTATTCATCGTGCCGTTATCTGCCTTCTGTGGCGGGCGACGCCTTTTCAGCTTGCGCGGCCTCGGCGTCGCGTCGCCGAACCGCCTCGGCGCGGGCCAGCGCGTCGTCGCGCGCTTGCATTAGTGCCATCGTCACGTTTTTGATCGACGGCTCTCCCTCCGGGAACCTGTCCGGAGCCTGCGTTGCATCCTTCGTCACGGCGTCTCTCCCTGTGGAATCATCTCGCCGGGCCGACGCTTCCCGCACGCCCGCGCCCGACGCGGCCGGAACCTCCCGCATGCGCCAACGGTCAGGAATCAGCGGCAGAATGTCGGCCCGCTCCGAGGCGGCGACGAGGGTCGGGGACCGGCTCGAAGTGTCGTAGACCAGCCATTCATCTGCAATCGGGCGATACAATTCGACGAAGTTGCGCCAGCTTCGCTCGAACCGGCGGCGGGCGACGGGCTCGGGGATGTCGTGGCCGCCCTCGCGCACGCGCCGCGCGACCCGTCTGACGACGTGTTGCGCCGAGGGGAGCCGAAGGTAGACCATGCCGATCCGGTAGCCGTGCTCACGCCACCTGATGAGGCGGCGCGCATAGCTCCGGCCACTCAGGGTGGTCTCGAAAGCGAAGTCCATTCGCTGCGCCGCGTATGATTCCATCCGCTTGAGCGCGATCCGGCCAGCTTGTTGCGCGGCCGCTTCGGGGGCTTCCGAATTCAAACCTGCCGCGATTTCGTCGCCGTTTACGAACGGGATCTCGGCCCCTGCAAACTGCAGGTATCGTCGTGAAAACGTCGTTTTGCCGGCACCGTTCGGACCGGCGATAACCAGCAGCTTCATTCCCGGGGCGTGCTCCTCGTTGAGTTCTGCGGACCTGCGAAGGCAGGCAAGGTATCGTGCATGGGGTTCGAACGAACGATGCCGGGTTTCATCACCGCGTCGTCAAAGCGGCTACCGAGTGACCTCCGACGTTGCGCCGGTTTGCGTCGTGCAGTCTCGTTGAGGCATGAGCGGAAGAGGACGGGATAAGGGGCAGGAGACCGGGAGCGGTTCGGACGCCCGACCGGAGAGGCGGGTGCTGCCCTCCATCCTCGGGACGGGGCAGCGGCGCTGGCTCCGCTTCGGGCTCGGCGTGGCCGTCTTCATGCTGGCGAACACGCTCTACCTGCTCGCGAACCGGCTCGCGGACGGGCTCGGGCTCGAGTTCTTCGCGGTGGGGGAGAACTCCCTCCCGGAGCTGTTCCAGGCGATGGTGCTCACGCACACCGGCGTGGGGCTCCTGCTGGCCGCGATCATGTTCGGGTTTCTCGCCGCGCACCTGCCGACGGTGTGGAAGCGGAAGCATCGCGCCTCGATCCTGACGGGGATCGGGATGGGACTCGTGGGCGGCGTCCTCGTCCTCACGGGACTCTTCATCCTCACAGCCGCGGCGAGCCGGGAGAACAGCTGGGCGTGGTGGGCGCACGTGGGGAGCGCCGTCCTCATCGTCTCCGCCTATGCGGGGCATCGTCTCGTGAGCTACGCGCGTCCGCCGGGTGTGCGTGCGCGCCGCTTCGTGCTCGCCACCGGGGGGGTGCTCGTCGTCCTCATCGCATGGCACAGCCTCACGCACCGCGGGCTGCAACTCACCCCGGAGGCCGAGACCGCGCTCGCGCAGGGTCTGAACGAGGGCCCCGGGGGCCGCGACCGGGACGTGTCCAGCTTCGTCGACGCGGATTTCGTTCCGACCGGGTTCGTGCCGCCCGAGAGTCCGTTCTTTCCGGCCGCGACCACGACGAGCACGGGGACGTATCTGCCCTCCCGCATCATCACCCGCACGGAAGCGGGAGAGCTCGCCGCGCAGGTGGCCCGGGAGCGCGCGGCGCGCGTCCGCGCCGAGGTGGAACGGCGGGGGTTCGCGGCGGACGAACTCATCGGCGCGACGCAGTGCGTGCGCTGCCACCCCGACGTGACGGCCCAGTGGGCGACCTCCGCGCACCGCTTCGCCTCCTTCAACAACCCGTTCTATACCGCGACGATCGAGGACATGCGGAGCGGGTCGCTCGAGGCGGGGCCCGACATCATCGCGCACCTCAGGGAGTTCGGACTCGAACGGGACGCGGCGGGGCGGGTCAAGAGCAAGTGGTGCAGCGGGTGCCACGATCCGGCGCTCATGCTCGCCGGGGCGATGGACGCGCCGATCGACCCCGCGACCGTCGAGGCGCAGGCCGGGCTCACCTGCCTCGCCTGCCATGCGATCGACCGCATCCACGACAACACCGGCAACGGCAACTACAACATCGCGGACGAGCAGGAGGATCCGTACCTGTTCGCCGACGCGGAGGCCGGCACGCTCGGCGCCTTCCTGCACGACGCGGCGCTCAAGGCGAAGCCCTCCGTCCACATGGCGCAGCTCCTCAAGCCGGTGCATTCGACGTCGGAGTTCTGCGCCACCTGTCACAAGGTGAGCCTCACGGAGCCCGTGAATAACTACCGCTGGCTGCGGGGGCAGAACGAGTACGACGCGTGGCACGACAGCGGGGTGGCGCGGAACGCCTCTCGCACCTTCTACCTGCCCGCCGCCGCGCGCGTGTGCCAGGACTGTCACATGCCGTGGGAGGAGGCCCCCCTCGGCGACGTCTCGGCCGAGAACGGGAGGGTGCGCTCGCATCGTTTTGTCGCGGTGAACACGGCGCTCCCCTTCCTGCGGGGGGACATGGCGACGATCCGCCGCATCGAGGAGTTCCTTCGGGACGAGAAGCTGCGGGTGGACATCTTCGCGATCCGGCGCGGCCCCGACGACGAGCCCGAGATGGGGCTCGATCTCTCGCCTCCGAGCGTGTCTCCGGGGGAGACCGTGATGTTCGAGGTCGTGGTCCGGAACCAGGGCGTGGGCCACACCTTCCCGGGCGGGACGAACGACTCCAACGAGGGCTGGCTCGAGTTCGAACTGGTGGATGACGGGGGGCGGCGGATCGCGATCAGCGGCGAGATCGGGCCGGACGGGCACCTCGACCCGATGGCGCACTTCTACAAGTCGGTGATCCTCGACCGCGAGGGGCGGCCGATCCAAAAGCGGAACGCGCAGGACATCCACGTGACGGCGGCGGTGAACGTGATCGGCCCCGGGAGCGCGGACGTGGCCCACTACCGGATCACGCTGCCGCCCGATCTCCCGGAGGGGTCGCTGACCGCGCGGGCGCGCCTCCTGTGGCGGAAGTTCGACCGGGCGTACACGGAGTTCGCCTTCGGCGCCAACCCGCAGGGGTTCGCGGAGTTCGACGAGGTCCCGGATCTGCCGGTGACGGAGATTGCGCGCGACGAGGTCGTGATCGGAGTCGGCGGCCGGGTGGATCCGGTCACCCCCGGCGAGCAGGGCGAGGAGACCTGGGTTCGCTACAACGACTACGGGATCGCGCTCCTCAGGGAAGGGAATGACCGGCTCGCGGAGCTTCCGTTCGCTCGGGTGGCCGAGTTCTTCCCGGACCGGGTGGACGGGCCGCTGAACCTGGCCCGCATGGCGCTCATCGCCGGCAACCTCGACGACGCCTTCGACAACCTTGGGCGGGCCGAAACCATCGAACCGGGCAGCCCGCGCGTCGCGTGGGTATGGGGCGGCGCGCACCAGGACGATGGCGCGTACGAGGCCTCCGAGGCGGCGTATCTTGCGGTGCTCGACGCCTTCCCGGAGGATCGCGAGGCTTGGTTCCAGTTGGGACGGACGCGATACCTTGCCCAGCGGTACGAAGCGGCGGTCGACGCGTTCGACCGGACGCTGGCCATCGACCCCGAGCACCGGCAGGCGCACTACAACCGCATGCTGAGCCTGCGGGCGCTGGGCCGGGAGGAGGAGGCGTCGCTCGGCGAGGCGGCGTTCGAGCGCTACCGGATCGACGAGGCGGCGCAGGCGATCACGAGGGCCTACAGAGCGGAGAACCCCGGCGTGAACCTGATGGCACAGGACATCCGCATGCACGAACTGCGGCCGCTCGCGCGCGGCGGAGGTTCATGAGCGCTCGCGGAGCAGGCCTCGTCGCCATCGGACTCCTCGCTCCGGCGGCGACTTCCTGCGGAGGGGACGGGCCGGAAACCGCGGAGGCCCCCTCGTATACGCAGACGCGCCCGAGCTTCACCGAGCGGGCCGGGGCCGACGCGTCCACCTCGATCCGTTTCACCGACGTCACGGCGGCGGCGGGGATCGACTTCGTCCACGCCACCGGCGCCTTCGGAGAGAAGTGGATGCCGGAGACGATGGGCAGCGGGGTCATCGTCCTCGATTACGACGGCGACGACCGGCCCGACCTCTTCTTCATCAACAGCACGGGCTGGGACGGGCGCGCCGAGGACCGGAGCGCGCGGTCCATGCTCCTGCGGAATCTGGGAGACGGGACCTTCCGCGACATCACGCGCGAGGCCGGCCTCGACCGACCCATCTACGGGATGGGCGGGGCGGCGGCCGACTACGACGCGGACGGGGACACGGATCTCTACGTGACCGCGGTCGGCGACAACCGCCTGTACCGGAACGACGGCGGGCGGTTTACGGACGTGACGCGGGAGACGGGGACCGAGGGGAACGCGCCGGGCGCGGCGGATCCGGCCTGGTCCACGGCGGCGGCCTGGTTCGATGCGGACGGCGACAGCTGGCTCGACCTCCTCGTCTGCAACTACGTGGACTGGACGCCGGAGACCGACCTCTTCTTCACCCGCGACGGCGTGAATAAATCCTATGCGACCCCCGAGGAATACGACGGCGAATCGTGCCGCCTCCTGCGGAACGAACCGGCTTCCGGGGGCTCGGACACCGGCCCGATCTCCGCGCGCCGCTTCCGGGACGTGACGGCCGAGTCCGGGTTCGAGAATCCCGAGGGGAAATCGCTCGGTATCGTCATCGACGACTTCACCGGGGATGGCCTCCCGGATGTCGCGATCGCGAACGACACCTACCAGAACTTCCTCTATCGGAACGAGGGAGACGGGACATTCGTCGACGTGGCGCTCGATGCGGGGGTCGCCTTCGATGAGTTCGGTCGCGCGCGGGCGGGGATGGGGGTCGACGTCGGGGACATCCTCAACCGGGGACAGCTCTCGATCGCGATCGGAAACTTCTCGAACGAGCCCGTATCGCTCTTCACGCAGATCCAGGCGGGGCTGTTCCAGGACCTGGCCGGGTCGGCGCGGCTCACGCGGTCGACGCTGCTCCCGCTGACGTTCGGGCTCCGGTTCGCGGACTTCGACCTCGACCGCTACGTGGACCTCGTGCTCGGAAACGGCCACATCGAGCCGGAGATCGAGGCGATCCAGGGGGACGTGACCTTCGCCCAGGCACCGCAGCTGTTTCGGAACAACGGGCGGGGGGGCTTCGACGACGCCGGCGCGCTGGTGGGCGGGGGCTTCGACGAGCCGATCGTGGCGCGGGGGGTGGCGACGCTCGACTACGACCGCGACGGGGATCTCGACCTGGTGATCTCGACGAACGGCGGTCCGGCGAAGCTCTTCCGGAACGATCTGGAGCCCGGTCCCGGATGGGTCCGGTTGCGGCTGGCGGGCGCGGCGCCGAATCTCGGCGCGGTCGGGGCGACGGTACGGGTGTTCGTGGGAGGCGAGGCGCAGCGGTTCGTGGTCTCGACCGCCTCGTCGTATCTCTCGCAGTCCGAGGCGAATCCCGTGCTCGCGGGCCTGGGCGATGCCGCACGCGCCGACAGCGTCGTCGTCGTCTGGCCCGGAGGTGCCCGAACCGTCACCGGACCCGTCGAGGCGGGCGCGGCACTCACGATCCGCGAGTAGCCCTCCGCCGGCGCGGCGGCGACCGTCGCGAGGGCGATGGCATCTGGCGCGACCGCCATCCGCAACCGATCATTCGTCCGCCAAGACCCGCCTCCAGGAGACCGTCCGCGATGACCCCATCGAGCCCCACGCGCCTCGCCGCCGCCCTCCGTCTCGCCACGCCGCAGCCCGCCCTGCTCTTCGTGATCGCGTGCGCCGCCGCCGTCTTCGCCGGCACTCCGGTCGCGGGCCAGTCGGGCTCGTTCGGCCACTCGGTGCTGATCCACGAAGGCGAGCTCCTCGTAGCCGAGCCGACCACCAACTTCCGCCCCGGCGCCGTGTATGTGTACACAAGAGGAGAGGATGGGTGGATGGAGTCCGGCGTGATTCGCGGCCCGGACCTGGAGATCGCCGATGGCTTTGGCACGGTGCTGGCCGCCGCCGGCGACCATCTCTTCGTCGGCATGCGCGGGACCGGCATCCAGATCTTCGGGCGTGGCGAGGGCGGCGGGTGGGTATGGCGGGACGCGATCACGGCCGATGAGGTCCGCGGTCTTTCGCCGGACTGCCGCTTCGACGGCTATTGCGGGACCGACTTCGGAGTGGCGCTGGCGGCGGAGGGCGAGTGGCTGATGGTGGGCATGCCCGACCCGGCCGACGGCCCGGGCGGAGGGGGTCCGGACGTCCGGGACGATGCCGGTGCGGCGGGCACGATCCACGCGTACCGCCGCGGCGCCGACGGCCGGTGGACGAAGCGGACGGAGTTGCGCCCTTCGGGCGGCGGCCCGGGCGACCGCTTCGGAGCGGTGATGGCCTTTACGGAACGCGGCCTGCTCGTCGGCGCTCCGGGTTGGAGTCCGCGGATCGAGGGAGGCGGCGAGGCCCGGGGCGAGGGCCGCGAGGGGACGGGCCGCGTTTACCGCTTCGACCTGGGCGGGGACGGCTGGACGGAAACCGGATCGATAGGGTCGGCGGAAGGCGCGGGCTCCGGCTTCGGTGTCGCGCTCTCCGCGGAGGGCGACCGGCTTCTGATCGGCGCGCCGGGCGCGGACGCCGATCGCGGGGCGGTCCTCGTGTACGCCTGGGAGGCCGGCTCCGGTTCGTGGGTGGCCGAGGAGCGGATAGAGCTCGAAGGCGGCGCAGAGGGCGACCGCTTCGGCGCGGCGGTCGCGTTCTCCGGACCCGACGTGTGGGTGGGCGCGCCAACGGAGCGCGAGAACGAGACCGGTGCCGTCCTGGTCTACGAGGCCGAAGCGGACGGCACCCTTCCCCGGCGGCCGCGCCGCATCGCCCTCCCTCGCGAAGAGACGGTGGAGCGCGACCGTTTCGGCGCGCTGGTGGTCGCGGACGGAGCGCTCGCGGCGGTTGGAGCGCCCGGCATGCACCATCAGTCGGGCTCCGTCCACCTCTTCGAGAACAGCGGCCCCGGCTGGACGGCGGCGGGCATGCTCGCAAGCGCCCCCGACGCCCTCGAGCCCATGGTCGGCGAGGAGCGCCGCTGCGAGGAGGGCAGCGTCGGCCCCTTCGATTGCAGCGAAGTCGAGCTGCTGGCGTTCATTCCCAACTCCATTCTGCGGGCCGAGGGCAGCGCCCGGGGCGTCCGCGCCAACGACAACTGGGGGTGGACCGACCGAGTGACCGGGCGCGAGTATGCGCTGGTGGGACGCAACGACGGCACCTCGTTCATCGACCTGTCGGACCCCACCCGTCCGGTTTTGGTCGGCGATCTGCCCAAACCCGACGGCACGCCCCCGTCGCAGCTGTGGCGCGACATCAAGACCTACAAGGATCACGCCTTCATCGTGGCCGACGGAGCGGGCGACCACGGCATGCAGGTCTTCGACCTCACCCGCCTGCGCGACGTGGCGCCCGGCGACATGCCCGCGCTCTTCGAGCCCGACGTCCACTACCGTGGGGTGGCGAGCTCGCACAACATCGTGATCAACGAGGAAACCGGGTACGCCTACGCGGTGGGCAGCGGCGCGGGGCGCGAATCCTGCGGCGGCGGTCTTCACATGATCGACATCAACGACCCCCGGAATCCCGAGTTCGTCGGGTGCTTTCAGGAGGACGGCGGCACCCACGACGCGCAGTGCGTGCTCTACCGGGGTCCCGACGCACGATATGAGGGGCGCGAGATCTGCCTCAACTCGAACGGACGGTACTTTCAGATCGCCGACGTCACCGACAAGGAGAACCCCTACGCGGTGTCTCGCGCGACGTCGCCCAATGCCGCCTACATCCACCAGGGCTGGCTCACTCCCGATCACCGCTACTTCTATCAGGACGACGAGTCCGACGTGATCGCCGGCGCGGTCGAGACCACGCGGACGTTGATCTGGGACTTGAGCGACCTGGAGGACCCGGTGCTCGTCAACCAGTTCATGGGCTCGCTTCCCGCCAGCGCCCACAATCTCTACCTGAAGGACGGCTTCGCGTATCAGGCCAACTACCGCTACGGCCTCCACGTGCTCGACATCTCCGATCCCGTGAACC
The DNA here is from genome assembly GCA_022825725.1 of Gemmatimonadota bacterium. GTDB lineage: Bacteria > Gemmatimonadota > Gemmatimonadetes > Palauibacterales > Palauibacteraceae > Palauibacter. The sequence continues at coordinate 477 of JAJDWE010000001.1, read as the reverse complement.
CGCGCGAAGTGGGCTTCTTCGACACGGCCCCGTATCAGGAGGGTCCGGGCTTCGGCGGGGCGTGGAGCACGTATCCGTTCTTCGAGAGCGGCACCATTATCGTCACGAGCATGCGCGAGGGGCTCTTCGTGCTCAAGAAGAGGGCGCGGCCGGTCAGTTAGGGAGGAGTGTGCGGTGACGGAACCGAAGCGGTTTGACCGGGGCGGCAGGGTGCCGCGCCGCGGCGTTGCCCTGGTCGGAGTTTGCACGTTGACCTTCCTCGCGCTGATCGTTGGCTGCGGGGAGGCCCGGGCGCCCGTGCCGGAGGCGTCTCTGGCGGAGATCCTCGCGACGCGCGGGGCGGCGGACGCGGCGCTCCAGCAGGACCGCCTGGAGGACGCGCGGGCCGACTACCAGCGCCTCGTCGAGATGGCGCCGGCGGAGGCCGCGGGGTACGCGGGACTCGGCCTCACGGCGCTCAAGGCGGCGGACTACGAG
>JAJDWE010000019.1 GCA_022825725.1 Gemmatimonadota bacterium | reverse complement strand
GAGCCGGTCGGCCGGCCACTCCACATGGACCGCCCGCTCGTGGTGGCGGCGGACGACCTCCCGCCCGCACCCCGCCCGCATGCGGGAGATTTCGCCGAAGAGGCCGCGGCCGTAGAGGATGGGCGGCGCGTTCACCTCGCCATAGCGCGACACGACGAGCGGTGCGTCCGTCTCCGCGTAACGCTCCATCAGCGCCCGCACCATGCGCGCGGTCACGAAGGGCATGTCGGACAACATCACGATGGCTGCCCCGCAATCCGCCGGCACCGCCGCGACTCCGCGGGCCACGGACGTCTGGATGCCGGTCTCGTGATCGGGATTGAAGGTCGTCGCGCAGTCGAGATCTGCGACCTCGCGCTCGACGGCCTCCCGGAAACGTCCCGTGACGAGGATGACGGGGTCGAGGCCGGCCTCACCGGCGAGGCGGACGGCGCGGCGCACAAGCGTCTCCCCGTCGACGTCCAGCAGGAGCTTGTTGCGCCCCATGCGGGTCGACGAACCGGCGGCCAGCACGATCCCCGCTACTCCGCGCTCGTCGGACATGGCCTCCAAGGTAGGCCGCCGCCGGAACCCGTCGCGAGACCGGCGTCCGGCGGAAGAGCCAGCTTAGGGCGCGCGACGGCGCCGACGTCCGGCGAGGCCGCGCGCCACGGCGACGCCCGAGAGGATGACGGCGGCACCCCCCAGTTGCTGCGGCGTAGGCGTCTCCCCCAGCCACATCCACGCCGTTGCCAGCGCGATCACGGGGACGAGGTTCTGGTACACGGCCGTCCGGCTCTGTCCGATCGTCTTCATGCCCCGCGACCAGAGCAGGTAGGCGATGGCGATCCCGAAGACCCCCGTGTACGCCGTCGCGAACCAGATCCCCGGTGGGACCGAACTCCAGTCGACGCGCATCAGATCCGGGATCCCCATGACGATGATGACGGGAAGGGCGGCCCAGAGCGTCCACGCCGTCACCTCCAGCGCCCCCCGGCGCTTCGTGATGCGCCGCCCGAAGACCGTGAAGGAGCCCCAGGAGAGCGCGGCCCCGAGGACGAGCAGATCGCCGAGACCGGCACCTCCGACCTCCTGCGTGCCGCCCGTGATGAGGATTGCCATGCCGGCGAGCGTCGCGACGACCCCCAGGAGTATCGCGGGGCTGAACCGCTCCCGCCCGAGCGCGGACGCGATCAGGAGCACCCAGACGGGACTCGTGGATAGGAGCAGCGCGGCGTTCCCGGTCAGCGTCAGATCGATGCCGTAGATGAAGGTGGCCTGGAAGATCACGTGTCCGACCACGCCGAGTCCCAGGATCCGCACCCATTCGCTCCGCGGAGGGAGAACCGGGCGCCCCGTGCCCCGGAGGAGGAACCAGACCGCCAGCGCCGCGAAGGGGAAGCGGAGAGCGTTGAACGCAAGCGGCTCGAATTCGCGCAGGACGACCTTCACGACGGAGAAGTTGATGCCCCAGATGATCGCGGTCGCCATGAGCCCGAGGTCGACCGTGAGGTCTCGCGGACGCCGCCGGGGCGGACCAACACCCTTCGAGTTCGTCAATCGTGCTCGCCGCGGGGCTTGGAAACGAGGGGCCCCCTGCCGAAAGCCGGGGACGGGACCGGCTGAGTATATTCCGGGAGGGCTCCGGGAGTCGACCGCCGGGTGGCGATCGGCCGGAATCGAGCGCACACGCCCCGGCGAAACGAGCGTCGCGATGGATGACGAATTCATGGATTTCATGCAGCGGGCTATCGACCTGTCCGAGCGCAGCATGGAGGAGGGCGGCGGCCCGTTCGGCGCCGTCGTCGTGAAGGACGGCGAGATCGTGGCGGAGGGGACGAACCGGGTCACGGTGGACAACGACCCCACGGCCCACGCCGAAATCCAGGCGATTCGGGAGGCCTGCGACCGTCTGGGCACGTTCGATCTCGGCGGATGCGAGATCTACGCGAGCTGCGAACCGTGTCCGATGTGCCTGGGAGCGATCTACTGGAGCCGGATCCGCCGCGTGTACTACGCGAACACGCGGGAGGACGCGGCGGCCATCCGGTTCAGCGATGAGGACATCTACGACGAGTTCTCCAGGCCCCCGAGCGAGCGCAGCATCGTGTCACTCGTGCGGATCCCCTCCGACAGAGCGCGCGACGTCTTCGACCGCTGGATCCGGAAGCGGGACAGGATACCGTATTAGCGTCGGCGCATCCGTCGCCGCGCCGTCAGCGTCTTGCCGGGAGTGGGCGGCTCAACGTTGACCGGGAGCCAGGCGTTCTCTAAGGTGCCGCCGCCGCGGCCCTTCGGGCCGGTTGGCGCGCCGATTCGCGGGACGGAAGGGGAGCCATGGCAAACCAGGCCGGTGCCGGACAATCGAGGGGCCCTGCGCGCCTTCTGTCCGGAGTCCTGGTCGCCCTCTCGCTCGTCGTCGTCGGCCTCGCGGAGGGTTCGCATGAGCACGACGCCGCGACCGACTCACCCGCAGGGTGTGCCATATGCGAGTTGTCGCACGAGGCGGGACCCGTCCCGTCCTCGACGACGCCGCGCCTCGACAGGCCCACGCTCGCGCAGGCTCCCGCGCTCCGCGGACAGCGGCTGAACGCCGCGGCCGTCCGGTTCTCCCCTCACCGCAGCCGCGCGCCTCCACTTCCCGTCTCTCTGTAGCGAAGAGTCTGTAGCGAAAGCCCCTCCGCCGAACCGGAGACCTCCGGAGATCGGCGGGAGACTTGTCGACGGCTGTGCCGGTGACGGCGCGGCAAACGCGAGAGATGGAGATCCATGCAGACCGCCGAATCGGGTGCGCGACACACGCCCCTCCTCGAGGCCCGCGGGCTCAGCAAGCGCTATGGCGCGACGCAGGCCCTCGATGCCCTCGACCTGGCCATCGAGCCGGGTGAGGTCTACTGCCTCCTCGGCCCCAACGGGGCGGGGAAGACCACGACGATCAACCTTTTTCTCGGCTTCGTGTCGCCGTCGGGAGGCCAGGCCCTGGTTTCCGGACTCGACGTGGCCACCCACGACCGCGAGACGAAGCGCCGGCTCGCCTACATCCCCGAGCAGGTGATGCTGTACCGCAACCTCAGTGGGCTCGAGAACCTCGAGTACTTCGCCGCGCTGGGCGGGAAGGGATCGCTGGGGCGCGAGCGGCTCGCGGACATCCTCGTCGAAGCCGGCCTCGAACGCGATGCGGTCGACCGCCGCGTGTCCGAATACTCCAAGGGCATGCGGCAGAAGGTCGGGATCGCGATCGCCATGGCCAAGGAGGCCGACGCCCTCCTGCTCGATGAGCCGACGTCCGGCCTCGACCCCAAGGCCTCCAACGAGTTCTCGGCCCTGATCGAGCGGCTCAGAAACCGGGGCGTCGCGGTGCTCATGGCGACGCACGACCTGTTTCGCGCCAAGGAGACCGGGACGCGCGTGGGCATCATGCGCTACGGAAGTCTGGTCACGGAGATGGGCACGGACGAGATCGGCCACGCGGATCTCGAACGCGTCTACCTGGAACACATGCACGATTAGGAGGCGTCGATGACGAGGCACAGCATCCGCCACATCGTTCGCAAGGAATTCACCGACGTACTCCGGGACGGCCGTTTCCGATGGTGTTCCGTCCTGGTAGGAGCGTTGCTGCTCGTCTCCCTGGGCCACGGGTGGGTCCAGGCGCGGGAGGCGCAGCGGGAGCACGCGGCCGCGCAGGCGACGGCCCGCGACCACTGGGAGACGCAGGGCGAGAAGAACCCCCATTCCGCGGCCCACTACGAAGGACGCGACGGCGGCCCAGCGCGTCGGGGCCCTCACGGCGGCGCAGGTGCTGCAGCACCTCGTGCCCCTGCTCATCATCCTGCTGACGTTCGGGGCGCTCGCCGGCGAGCGGGAACGGGGCACGCTCCGTCAACTGCTCGCGACCGGCGTCGGGCGGCGCGACCTCGCGCTGGGAAAGGCGCTGGGCATCGCGGGCGCGCTGGCCCTGCTCCTGGTGCCGGCGGCGGCGGTGGGGGCGGCGGCCCTCGTCGTCGGGAGTCCGGGTCCGGCAGCATCCCCGGTGGCCCGGGCCGCGGTCCTGGCCGTCGTCTACCTGGTCTACTTCGCCGCTTTCGTGGCGCTCTCCCTGGCCGTCTCCGCCTGGGCCCGCTCGACGCGGACCGCGCTGGTGATCCTGCTCGGCGTGTGGGTCGTGAACGGACTCGTGGCGCCGCGCGTGGCGGTGGACCTGTCCAAGCGGCTGCACCCGACACCTTCCGCCCTCGAGTTCGCTCATACGGTGGAACGGGAGATGGCTTCCGGCACGGAGGATATCCCTCGGCCGGACAACGAGGCGCTGACCCGGGGCCTGCTGTCCGAGTACGGCGTGGAGCGGGTCGAAGATCTGCCGATCAACCAGTCGGGCGTCCTGCTGCAGGAGAGCGAGGAGTTCGGCAACCGGATCTTCGACCGCAACTACGGCGCGCTCTGGGATACGTTCGAGCGCCAGGGGGCCGTCCACGAGATGGTCGCGGTGGCGGCTCCGCTTCTCGCGGTGCGCGCGCTCTCCATGGGACTCGCCGGAACCGATGTCGAGCAGCACCGGCACTTTGCGAGCGCCGCGGAGACGTACCGGCGGGATCTGATGCGGCGGATGAACGGCGACCTCACGGAGAACTCCCTCAGCGGCGATTTCTCCTACCAGGCCGGATCCGAACTCTGGGAGTCGACCCCGCCGCTGCGGTACGACGCTCCGACCCTGGGCTGGGTGCTGGGCAACCGGATCCTGTCGCTCGTCGTCCTCGGGGGATGGCTCGTGGGAACGATCCTGATCGCCGCGCGTCGCGTACGGCGCGCGGAGGTGGCGTAGGATGACCGCGCGCACCGTCATCCGGAACGAGTGGCGGCTGCTCATGGCGGACCGGCCGCTGCGGATCGCGCTCGGGCTCTTCGCGCTCCTGCTGGTCTACGCGCTGGCCAACGGCGTGGTCTGGACGCGGTTCCAGGAGAGCACCGTGGAGGTCGCCAGGGCCGGCAACGTCGAGCGCGCCCTCGCAATCGAGCAGGAACTGACCGACATCGAGAACGGCGCGGAACCGGCTTCGCCTTTCTCGGATCCGCGGCTCCCGAACGTGCTGGGCGGGCGCCGGGGCCGCCACACCGCGGTGCTGGAGCCGGGTCCCCTGACGGCCCTGGCCGTCGGACAGAGCGACCTGCTGCCCTACTACTACGACGTCAACATCTACACGAACGAGTCGTCGTTCCATCAGAACGGCGAGGTCGAGAGTCCGCTCAACCTGATGGTCGGGCGCTTCGACCTGGCCTTCGTCATCGTGTACCTGCTGCCGCTGCTCGTACTGGCCCTGAGCTTCAACGTGCTCTCGGAGGAGCGCGAGCAGGGGACGCTGGCCCTGACCCTCTCGCAGCCCGTGTCGGCGCGGGGCGTCGTGGCGGCGAAGCTGGCGTTCCGAGCCCTCCTGGTGGTGGGCATGGTCCTGGCGGTCTCGCTGGCCGGGATCCTCGTCGCGGGGGACTTCGGCGCCCCCGGCCGGGTCCTCCTCTGGTGCGCAGCGGTCGTTGCGTACGCGCTCTTCTGGTTCGTGCTCGCGGCGTGGGTGAACAGCCTGCGGCGGTCGTCCGCCTGGAACGCCACGGTGCTGGTCGGCGCGTGGCTCGTTCTCGTCGTCGTGCTCCCGGCCGCGATCAACATCGCGGCGGGCCTGCTGCATCCGCTGCCTTCGCGTGTGCAGATGGTCACCGCCCAGCGCGAGGCCTCGAACGAGGCGGTGAACCAGCGGAGCGAACTCCTCGCCCGATACCTGGAGGACCATCCCGAGATGGCCGAGGGCGTGGTGGCCGACGAGCCCGGCCTGGGCGCGCTGGCCTGGGCCGCCACCGATGCCGTCAACCGCCGCCTGGAGGAGGTGACGGCGGAACACGACGCCCGCCGCGCGGAGCAGATCGCCCTGGTCCGCCGCTACCGCTTCCTGTCGCCCGCCCTCCTGGCCCAGGAGGTGCTCATCGACGCGGCCGGAACGGGAGACGCGCGCTTCGCGGCCTTCCAGTCGCAGGTACGTACCTTCGCCGAGCGATGGCGGGACTTCTTCGTGCCCGCGATCCTCGCCAGCGAGCAGATGGACGCCAGCGTCCTCTCCGACGTGCCGCAGTTCCGTCTCGCGGACGAGGCGTCCGCCGACGTCGTGCGCCGCGCCGGGGTTCCACTCGCGGTCCTGATCGGACTGCTCGGCCTGGCGAGCGCGGGCGCGGGCGTGGGGCTCGGACGGGTGCGAGGCGCCGACTGATGGGTCTCCGCAACGCGCTGCTCGTCGCCCGCAGGCAGGTGGGTGCGGTCCGCGAGGACCGGTACGTCGTCTTTCTGCTGGGGCTCGTCATCGCCCTCGGCGTCGTCGCGGTCCTCGGAGCCCGGCATCACGCGGCGAGCGAGGCGGAACAGCGCGCACGCTACCAGGCGATGGTGGAGCGCCAGTGGGTGGAGCAGCCGGACCGTCATCCGCACCGGGTCATCCACTACGGCTTCCTCGTCTTTCGGGAGGAGGCGCCGCTGGCGTTCTTCGACCCGGGGGTCGGGGCGTGGGCGGGGACCTCGCTCTTCCTCGAGGGGCACCGGCAGAACACCGCCAACTTCGGGGAGGCCCGGCACGCGACCGGGATGCTGCGCTTCGGCCGCCTCACGCCGGCGGCCGTCCTCTCCCTCCTCTTGCCCCTGTTCGTGGTCGTCGCGGGCTTCGCCTCGGTGAGCGCCGAGCGGGAGCGGGGCACGCTTCGGCTCCTCCTCGCCCAGGGGGCGACGCCGGCCCAGATCCTCGCGGGCAAGGTGCTCGGCACGGGCGCGGTGGCGGCCCTCGCCGCCCTTCCCGTCGGCCTCGCGACGGTGGCGATCGCCGGGTCCGGGGCCGTCGGTCCGGTCTCCGCCGGGCGCGTGGCCGGATTGGCGGCCATCTACGGGGCCTACCTGGCGGGCTGGGTGCTGCTGACCGTCCTCGCCTCCTCCTTCCGCGCTTCCTCGCGGAGCGCCCTGGCACTGTTGATCGCGGTATGGGTCGCCCTCTGCGTCGCCGCACCGCGCCTCGGAGCCTCCGTGGCGGGGGCGCTGCATCCGCTGCCCTCCCGCGCCGAGTTCACCCACCAGGTGGAACTGGCGATGAACGAGGTGGGAGACAGCCACAACCCGCAGGATCCCTTCTTCCGCTCCCTTCGGGACGAGTACCTGGCGCGCTACGACGTGGCGTCCGTCGAGGAGCTTCCCGTGAACTGGGGCGGCGTGGTGAGCCGCGAAGGGGAAGCCGTCAGCAGCCGGATCCAGGAAGAGCAACAGCGGGACCTCGTCGAAGGCCAGCGCCGTCAGGACCGGGTCCTTTCCTGGATGGGATTCATTTCTCCCTATCTGGCCGCGCGGGACCTCTCCATGGCGGTATCCGGGACCGGTCCCGAGGCGGTGGAGGCGTTCCGGGCCCAGGCGGAAGCCCACCGGTACGACATCATTCAGCGCCTCAACGATCTCCACATCAGCGAGATCCGCTATGAGAACGACCGTGCGCAGCGCCTCTCGCGCGAGCACTGGGCCGAATTCCCGACCTTCGGGACCCGGCCGCCGCCACTCGGCGGTACGCTGGCCGCCCGCTCCCTCTCGCTGTCCGCACTCTCGCTGTGGATTCTTCTTCCCCTCCTGGGTCTCGGCCTGGCGCGGGGACGGCTGGCGCGGGTGGGGTTGGAGCGGTCGGGCTCATGAAGGCCTGGCTTCGTCTCCTCAGACTGGACACACTCCGGCTGACACGCTCCACGGGTGTCGCGGTCTCCGTCGTACTCTTCCTCGCCATCGGGATCTACGCGGCGTGGCGTGGCGGACGGAACATCGAGGCGGCGGCATCGTCCGCGGTCGCGGCGGAGACGGCCTACCAGGACCAGCTGGAGTACCTCCTCTCCAGCTATCCCCCCTCGACGGACGCGGGGGAGGTCCTCTACTACCTGGCCTTTCCGGCTCCGCAGCCGTCCCTGCCCCTGGCCGCGCTCGCGCGGGGCCGAACGGAGGTCGAGTCGGCGAGCCTGCGCATCCGGCTCCTGGCGCTCGAAGGACAACTCTACGAGCACGAGACGGTGAACCCGACCCTCGCCGCGGCCGGAGACCTCGACCTCGCCTTCCTGCTCATCGGGCTCCTCCCCCTCTTCATCATCGCCCTCACCCACGACCTCGTCTCGAGCGAGCGGGAGGGGGGCACGTGGAATCTCGTCCGCCTCTTCGCCCGCCGGCGCCGGCTCCTCGCCCCCAAGCTCGCGGCGCGGGCCATTCTCGTCGGCGTGGTGGTCGCGGTGCCGGTCGCGGTCGCGGCCGCGCTCGCGGGCTTCCGCCCGGACGGCCGCGCCGCCTGGGCGGTCGCACTCGTCGCGCTGCACACCCTCTTCTGGTTCGCACTCTGCCTGGGCGTGGCGTCCGGGCGCCGGTCCTCCACCGCCAACGCCATGATCCTGGTGGGGACGTGGGTGGCGCTCACCCTCCTCGCCCCCGCGGCGCTGAGCCTTGCGAACGCGATCCTCCACCCGGTGCCGGAGGCGCTGGAACTCACCGTGCGCCAGCGGCAGGGGTATCACGAAGCCTGGGACCTGTCCAAGGCCGAGACGATGGAGGTCTTCTACGAGGACTACCCGGAGTGGAGCGGCCGGACCGTCCCCGAGGACGTGTTCACGTGGGCCTGGTACTACGCCATGAACCACCGGGGCGACCAGGCTGCGCGCGATGCCTCGCGCGCCTACCGGGACGTGCTGCGGGAGCGTGAGGCCTGGGCCCGAAGGTGGTCTCGCTTCGTGCCCCCGCTCGCGGCCCAGCTCGCCCTCGACCGCCTCGCGGCCACCGATCTGGGCGCGCAACTCGCGTACCAGGACGCCGTCCGCCGACACCACGAGCGGCTGAAGACGTACTTCTACCCGATCTTCTTCGACGCGGCGCCGATCGACGCGGTCGAGTGGAATGGGGTGCCGGCCTTCGAGCCGGCCGCGCGGGAAGAAAGCCCGGTGCGTGCCGGTCTCCCGGCGGCGGCCGCCCTCCTCCTGGCCTCGATCCTCGCCCTCGCGGCGGGGCTGCGGACCTCCGCCCCCCGCGCCGACTGACCTCCGGCGGCTCCGGCTCCCGGCGTCGGCTAATTCCCGGCGTTCTCCAGCGCTTCGAGCACGACGCCGGCAAGGTTCGGCAGGTGGTCGCGCATCCGCGACTCGTCGGAGTTGATCTGAATCGAGACGGCCATGCCGTGGTCCGGGTAGTAGGCGAGGAGCGAGTTGTATCCGGGCCAGAAGCCCCCGTGGCCGTAAGTCAGCCCGTATTCGCTCTCCGTGACGGACACCGCGAGGCCGTAACCGAGGTGCGGCTTCGTGCTGTCGGCCGGAAACCCGACCTCGAGCAACTCGGGAAGGTCGTCGCCCGCGATGGCGTCGCCCTCGTAAAGGAGCTTCCCCCAGCGCACCATCGCCTGCGGGTTGTTCACGAGGCCGCCCCCCGTCCACTCCTGGAGGGGGTGGAGGATGAACCGGCCGTCTACGACGACTTCGAGCGGCGTGCCGTAGAGCCGTGAACTCGCGTGCGCGTAGCCCTGGGCGAGGCCGGGCAGGTCGCGCCGGTCGGCCGCAAGTGTCAGGTCGAGACCGAACGGGTCGAGGAAGAACTCGTCCAGGAGGTCGTAGTAGGCCCGGCCCGTCGCCTCCTCGATGGCCAGCCCCGCCAGCGTGTAGTGCACGTCGCTGTAGTGGTACCCCTGGCCGGCGGGGAAGAGCGGCTCGGCGTCCAGCACCGTCTCGGCGATGAACTCCTCCGGCGTCATGTAGGCGTCGGGATCGCGGAACACCTCGCCCAGCCGCACGGCGAAGCCGGGGTCCTCGAAGTACGGCTGGATCATGCCGGCCGAGTGGTTGAGGAGGTTGCGCACCGTGAGGTCCGCGTGATTGGGCACCCGCGGGAACCACTCCTCGTCGCCGAGCCAGGTCGAAATCGGCGCATCGAGGTCCAGCTCTCCGTTCATCGCCAACTGCAGGGCGACGGCCGCGACGTACGTCTTCCCGATGCTGCCCGATCCCATGCGCAGGTCCGGCGTCATCGGGATCTCGTCGTCCACGTCCGAGAGGCCTGTCGCGAACCCGAAAACGCGCCCGTCCGGGAGGATGAACGCCGCCGTCGCGCCCGGGAAGTTCTCGTCGGTCTCCTGGGCCTGCGCCCACGCCGCGTCGAGTTCCGCCTGGAAGGCCTCCACGAGCGCTGCCGTCGCCTGTGGAGACAGCGAAGGTTCGGCCTCGGCTCCGGCCGCCGCGTCGGCAGTCGAGTCCGGCGCCGGGCCGCACGCCAGGACGAAGCAAACGGCCGGGACGGCCGCTCGCGGGTCGAAGAGTCGGGCAGCGTTCATCATCGAAGACTGGCGGGGCGGAGACAGATTTTCAACGCTTCCGGAGACAGATATTCGACGGTGGTCGGCCCGAACGTACGGGTCGACGACGGAGGGACGTGATCATGCGCCACTCGAAGACCATCGCGATCCTGGCGGTCGCGCTCCTCGGCACGCCGTGGAGCAGCTCGGCCCAGAGCGCCTCCGGAAGCGCCGCCGCCGGCGCCATCCCCCGGGACTCGATCACGAGTCGCCTGGCCGAACTTCGCCGCATCCACACGCCGGAGGGCATCGAAGTCCTCGAGCCCATCGAGGTGAACGGTTCGACCCAGTGGGTCTCGATCCGGGGGCTCAACCGCGCCAACCCGATCCTTCTCGTCCTCCACGGGGGTCCCGGCAGCCCGGTCATGGGATCGAGCTGGGCGTACCAGAAGCCGTGGGAGGACTTCTTCACGGTCGTGAACTGGGACCGGCGAGGCGTGGGCAAGAGCTTCTCCCCCGCGGACTCCGCGCGGCTGGGTCCGACGATGACGCTCCAGCAACTCGTGGACGACGCCGCGGCGGTCGTCGAGCACCTGCTCGCGAGGCTCGGTCAGGAGAGGCTCGTCGTCCTCGGATACTCCTACGGGACACGGATCGGGCCGCGGCTCGTCGAACAGCATCCCGAACGCTTCCACGCCTACGTCGGGCTCGGGCAGGCGGGAGGCCCCGACGCCGAACGCCAGCTGTACGCGACGCTCATGGAGCGCGTGCGCGCGGCGAACGACACGACGGCGATCCGCGAACTGGAAGCCCTCCAGCCCTATCCTCCGCCCGCGGGCCCGGGCGCGGTCGACAAGCTGCTCGCCGCCCGGAGGTGGGCCCGGGAGTACGACGGCGGCTGGTACGGGAAGCCGACCTTCGACCTCTACTTCGCGCTTCCCGAGTGGGGGCCGGAGTACACGGAGGCCGAGGTGGCGAACCTCCGGCCGGCGATGGCCTGGGCCGAGCGCCACCTGATCGACCGGGCGCCGGAACCCCGGCCGGCCCGACTCGTGGAACGCTTCGGGGTGCCGGTCGTCATCCTCCACGGACGGTTCGACCTGCACACCCCGTACGAGAGCGCCCGGGACCATTTCGACCGCATCGAGGCGCCCCGCAAACGGTTCGTGACCTTCGAGCGCAGTTCGCACATGATCATGTTCGAGGAGCCGGGCCGCCTGCTCATGGCGCTGGTGGAGGAAGTCCTGCCGCTGGCGGGGGGCTCGGCCTCGTTCCGGTAGCAGGCTTCGTCCCGGTAGCCGGGCTCGTTCCGGGAATCGGGGTCCGGCGTATTGCGCGGGCATCTCCGCGGTGCAGTTTGCGGGCGGAAGCCCGTCATCTCCCCCGTTTCCGAGGCAGTACGATGAAAGCAGCCCGAGTTCTCGCGCTCTCCGCGGCCAGTCTCCTCTTCGGCGCCACGCCCGGCGTCGCCCAGTCCGCGCTCGAGACGGCGATCTCCCACCTGAAGTACCGGGAGATCGGCCCCGCCCTCATGGGAGGCCGCATCGCCGACCTCGACGTCGTCGAGGCAAAGCCCCAGATCTTCTATCTCGGCACCGCCACCGGCGGGCTGTGGAAGACGGAGAATCACGGCACGTCCTGGACCCCGCTCTTCGACGACCAGCCGACAAGCTCGATCGGGGACGTGACCCTCCACCAGGCGAATCCGAACCTCGTCTGGGTCGGCACCGGGGAGCCGCAGAACCGTCAGTCCTCCCCGTGGGGGAACGGCGTCTACAAGTCGACGGACGGCGGGAACACGTGGCTGCACATGGGGCTCGAGGCGACGAAGCACATCGCCCGCATCCTCATTCACCCGCGGAACCCCGACATCGTCCATGTGGCGGCGATGGGGGACCTCTGGGGTTCGAACCCCGAGCGCGGCGTCTTCCGGACGAAGGACGGTGGGGAGACGTGGGAGAAGGTGCTGTACGTCGACGACCACACGGGCGCGATCGACCTCGCGATGGACCCCGCCGACCCCAACACGATCTTCGCGGCGATGTACCAGCGGCAGCGGACCGGCTGGGGATTCAACGGCGGCGGTCCGGGGAGCGGCCTCTACCGCACGGTCGACGGCGGCGACAGCTGGACGGAACTCACCGACGGCCTCCCCGCAGGGGACAAGGGGCGCATCGGCATCGACATCTACCGGCAGGACGGGAACCTCGTCTACGCGCTCGTCGAGGCGGATCCGCGGCGGCCCGGCCAGGGTTTCGGGGGCGGAGGCGGCGGTCCGCGCCAGGGCGGGCTCTTCCGCTCCACCGACCGCGGGGAGACGTGGGAGAAGGTGTCGGACACGAACCCGCGCCCGATGTACTACTCCCAGGTCCGCATAGATCCCAGCAACCCCGACCGCATCTACGTCCTCGGGACGCAGCTCGCGATCTCCGATGACGGGGGACGGACGTTCCGCAACGACGGCGCCGTCCAGATCCACGTCGACCATCACCAGCTGTGGATCAACCCGGAGGATCCGGACCACCTGATCCTGGGGAGCGACGGCGGAGTCGCGGCCTCGTGGGACGGGGCCGCGCACTGGCGCATGTTCGACAACATCCCGCTCGGCCAGTTCTACGCGATCGGCTTCGACATGCGCACGCCCTACGCGGTGTGCGGGGGACTGCAGGACAACGACGCGTGGTGCGGGCCCTCGGACACGCGCTCGTTCCACGGCATACGGCACCAGGACTGGTACGAGACGGCGTACGGCGACGGCTTCTTCACGATCGTCGACCCCACCGACTCCACGATCGTGTACTCGGAGTCGCAGGGTGGGAACATGAACCGTTACGACCTGACGACGGGAGAGAAGATTCCCATGCGTCCGATCGTCGGGCCGCGGGCGGACGGGGACACGACGAAGGCCTACCGCTACAACTGGAACTCCCCGCTCCTGCTCTCGCCGCACGATCCGGCGACGGTCTACCTGGGTGCGAACTACCTGCTGCGCTCGCGGGACTACGGGATGTCGTGGGAGGAGGTCGGGGGACTCGACCTCACGAAGCAGATCGACCGCGAGGAACTCGAGATCATGGGCGTCCCCGGCTCCGAGCCGCAGATGTCGCTCAACGACGGGATCGCGAACTACGGCAACCTCACCTCGGTGGAGGAATCGTCGCTCGTGCGCGGACTCATCTACGCGGGAACGGACGACGGGAACCTGCAGGTGACGCGCGATGACGGTGAGACGTGGGAGAACGTCGTCGATCGCATCCCGGGTCTCCCGGAGCGGACGTACGTGAGCCGGGTGGAGCCGTCCCACCACGTGGAGGGGCGGGTGTACGCGACCTTCGACGGGCACCGGAACGGCGATTACGCGGCCTACGCCTACGTGAGCGAAGACTACGGACAGAGCTGGCGCGCGATCGCGAACGGGCTGCCGGACGGGTGGTCGGTGAACGTGATCGTCGAGCACCACCGCGCGCCGAACCTCCTCTTCATCGGGAACGAGGTCGGCGTCTTCGTCTCCGTGGACCGCGGAGAAAACTGGGTACAGCTCAAGAACAACCTGCCCACGGTGCCGGTGGACGACATCCTCGTGCACCCGCGCGAGAACGACCTCATCGTCGGCACGCACGGGCGCAGCCTCTACATCCTCGCCGACGTGGCGCCGCTCGAGGCGCTGTCTGAGGGGATGCTGGCCGAGGCGGGCCGCGTGTTCGGCGACCATTCGATCATGTGGGTGGAGCGCGGAGACTGGCCCTTCTACGGCGCGACGTACAGTGCCCCGAACCCGCCGCGCGGGGCCCGCATCCGCTACTACCTGCGCGACGCCCCGGAGGAGGCCGTGGCCGAGGACGACGACGAGGGTGAAAACGGCGACGGCGACAACGGGGATGGAGACGACGGAGGAGGGGACGACAACGGCGAGGATCCGGACCGCGGAGACGCGGGTGACGACGGGGACGACGCCTTCGCATTGAAGATCAGCGATGCCTCGGGGGTACATGTGCGTACGCTGGAGGCGCCCGCGGAAGTCGGCATCAACGAGGTCATCTGGGACTGGCGCCACGACGCGGCGTACGAGCGCGAGGGCGGCCCGGGCGGCGGCCCCGGCGGAGGCGGCGGCTTCTTCGGCGCCGCGCCGCAGGGCCCGATCGTCCTGCCCGGCGAGTACACGGTGAGCATGGAGGCGGGGGGCGAGACGTATTCGGCGACGGTCGAGGTCGTCGCGGAGCCCCGTCGGCCGATGAGCCGGGCGGATCGGATGGCGCGGCAGGAGGCGCTGATGAGCCTCCACGCCATGGCGGGCCCGATCTACGAGGCGGGGCAGGCCCTCGACGCGATCGAGGAGCAGCTGTCCGCGGCGGAGGAGCTGATCGAGGGCGCGGACGAGGCTCCCGAGGGGCTGGATGAGGAGATTGAGGCGATCGAGGAGGAGGTGGAGGAGATCCGCGACGAGCTGGGGGATGCGCGCCGGAACGCCGGCGTGGCGAACGCGATCCAGGGTTCGTCCACGGTCCCGACCGCGGACCACCTGTGGCAGGTCGACGAGGTCTGGAACGTGATGCCGGAGTTGCTGGACCGGCTCAACGCGCTCATCGA
>JAJDWE010000027.1 GCA_022825725.1 Gemmatimonadota bacterium | reverse complement strand
CGCGCCTCCGAATCTCGGCGACCGATCTCTACCTGCGGAAGCCCCGCGCCCGCGAGCCGCCGGTTGAGGCGGGGCAGGTCGTCGCTGAGGATATCCTCGAGGGCTCGCAGGTGCACTTCGAGTTCGGCAGACAGTTCGTTGAAGACGGCCTGGTAGGCGTCGAGGGGTGTGCCGTCGCCGCGCTCGAGGTGGCTGCGCAGGCCGGTGAGGCGGTCGTTGAGCTTGATGGGGAAGGCGATCTTGTCCTTCGGACTCTGGTTCCGGAGTTGGTACAGTTCTCCCGCGACAGCTTCGATTCCCGCCGCGAAGGCGGTGGCCGTTTCCCTCAGGGCGTCGTCTTCGATCTCCGAGACGATCCCGTCGATCTGGGAAAGGAGTTCGCGCACCAGGATGACGCTCTCGTTGGCCCGGCTCTCGGCATCCCGGATCGCCATGGCGAGACGGAACTGATCTGCGAGCACCGCCGCGGGGACGTCTCCCAGCCTCGGGTCGAGGTGTATGTCGAAACTCGCGTCGCGGGTTACGATTCGGGTCGCTTCGCTGGTCGCGTCGCCGACGCTCAGCCGCGCCAGGTAGCCTCCGGGAGGTGCCCACGGGCCCACGGCGGGATCCCCACCCTCGAGGACGATCCCTGGGAACGTCACCGCACCCGGGTAGCGGAGGTCCCAGCGGACGCGGTGGGTGCCTGCCTCCACTGTCTCGTCGACAAGGGTGCGGACGTGTTCGCGTTCGTCCGTGAGGATGTCGAGCCGCACATGGTTCCCCGGCGAGTTCACGCGGAAGTCGATCACCGCGGGGACCGCGCGCCGGAAGGCGTCGGCGGGCCGGAAGAGGTGTACGTCTGCGCCGGCGACGTCGGCGTCCAGTTGCCGGAGCGTCTCGATGTCGTCCAGGACCCAGAAGGAGCGGCCGTGGGTGCTGATGACCAGGTCGCGCGCCTCGACCGAGAGCCCCGTGACAGGCGTATCCGGCAGGCCGAGCGACAGGTCCCCCCAACTCGAGCCGCCGTCGAAGGAGACGAAGACCCCGTGCTCGGTGCCCGCGTACAGGAGCCCCTCGCGCCGCGGATCTTCGCGGATGACGCGCACGAAGGCGCCGTCGGGGATGCCGTCGCTGATCCGGGTCCAGCTCGCCCCGTAGTCGTCCGTCCTCCACGCGTACGGCGACCGGTCGTCCATCTCGTACCGGATCCCGGCCACATGCGCGCGCGCCGGATCGTGCGGTGACACCTCCACCGTCATCACGCGCGTGTGCGGCGGCATGTCCGGAGGCGTGACGTCGCTCCACTCGCCGCCTCCGTCGCGCGACACGTGGACGAGACCGTCGTCGGACCCCGTCCAGATCGTCTCCGGTTCGTGCGGCGACAACCCGATCGAGTAGAGCGTCGCATAAATTTCAGGCCCGTCCTGGTCCTTGACGACCGGGCCGCCGGAGTCGTCGAGCGTCTCCGGCTCGGCGCGGGTCAGATCGGAGCTGATCTTCGCCCACGATCTGCCTTCGTCGAGGGATCTCCAGAGGTGCTGCGATCCCACGTACAGCGCGTGCGGCGGCGCGGGCGCCACCGCGATCGGATAGGTCCAGTTCCAGCGCTCGGGCATGTCCCGCGCGGGCTCGCCCATGACGATGCGCGGCCACGGCTGGATGTCGGTGGCGATCCCGGTGGCCCGGTCGTAGCGGGTGAGCGTGTTCGTCGCGCCCGCGTAGAAGAGGTCGGGGTCGGCGGGGTGCGGGGCGATGTAGCCGCTCTCGCCTCCGCCCACCGCGTACATCCACTCCGAGTTCGGACTCGCGGGGTCACGGAGGTGCGCCCATTCGGACGACACGCACACGGTGGAGTTGTCCTGTTGCGCGCCGCACGCGTGGTAGGGGAAGTCCGCGGTCGTCGCCAGGCGGTAGATCTGCGCCGTCGGATACCGCATCGAGGTCCAGGTGCGACCCCCGTTCACCGTGACGACGCCGCCTCCGTCGTTGCCGTCGATCATGCGCAGCGGGTTCGTGGGGTCGATCCACAGGTCGTGGTGGTCGACGTGGGTCTCCGGCACGCTTTCGAGCGTCCGTCCGCCGTCGGTCGAGCGCATGAGCCGGAAGTTGAGGATGTAGAGCGTGTTACGGTCGACGGGGTCCGCCACCAGACGCTGGAAGTAGAAGGCGCGCTGCCAGATGTCCCGGTGGCCGTTCACGAACTCCCACGACGCGCCTCCGTCGTCCGACCGGTATAGCCCGCCGCGCTCGGCCTCGAGGTTCGCCCACACCCGGCTCGGGTCCGCGCCGGATACGGCAATTGTGATCTTTCCCAGCACACCGTCGGGGAGGCCCGGGTTGCGGGTGATCTCCGTCCACGTGTCGCCGCCATCGGTGGACTTGAAGATCCCCGAGCCCTCGCCGCCGCTCCACAGGCGCCACGGCTTCCGGTACACCTGCCACAGCGTCGCGTAGAGAACGTCCGGATCGCTCGGGTCCATCACGAGGTCGACGGCTCCGGTGCGCTCATCGCGGAAGAGCACTTTCTCCCACGTGTCGCCGCCGTCGGTGGTCCGGAAGACGCCGCGCTCGGGGTTTGGACCGAAGGGATGTCCAAGCGCCGCCACGTAGACGCGGTCGGGGTCGGTGGGGTGGATGCGGATGCGGCCGATCGCATGGGTGTCGGCGAGTCCGATGTGCCGCCAGCTCTTCCCGGCGTCGTCCGAGCGGTAGACGCCGTCGCCCTGGAGGACGTTGGCGCGCAGCTGCACCTCGCCCATCCCGATGTAGACGATGTCGGGGTCGGAGGGGGCCATCGCGACCGCGCCGACCGACGCGCTGCCGACTTGCCCGTCGGTGACTGGATTCCATGAAGTCCCGCCGTCCGTCGTCTTGAACAGCCCTCCGCCCGTCGCGCCGAAGTAGTACTCGAATGGCCGCTCGGCGTGGCCCGCCACCGCGATCGAGCGCCCGCCCCGGTCCGGCCCGATCGAGCGCCATTCCATGGGAGGCAGGAGCGAGACGGGGTCCTGGGCTTCCAGTCCAGCCGGCACCGCCATCAGCAGCGAGAGCGCGAGGAACGGCGCCCGGACGCGTCGCGGGCGGGGGAGGATCGGCGGGGGAACGCGGTCACACATGCTGCCTCCGAAGCCGAATGTTGAGGTCGGGCACCCTACCGGATCTCCTGGCGGATCGCGGCCAGCTCCTCCGCCGCGCCCTCCGGCGGCCGGGTGAACAGGCTCACTCCGATCGTGACGGCGAAGCCCGCCGCGAAGCCCGGGAGCATCTCGTACAGGTCGTAGAAGCCGTCCTTGAAGAGGACGACCCACAGCATCGTGACGAGAAAGCCGGCGATCATGCCGGCGAGCGCCCCGGCGCGCGTAGTTCGGGCCCAGAAGAGCGAGCACAGCACGACCGGGGCGAACGCCGCCGCGAGACCGGACCAGGCGAAGAGGACGAACCAGAAGATCGCCCGCTCGGCGGTGAGCGCGAGCAGCAGTCCCGTCACGCCGAGGACGACCGTCACCGCCTTCCCCAGCACCGAGAGCGCCCGCTGCCGGGCGTCGGGGCGGAAGATCTTCTGATAGACGTCCCGCACCGCGGCGGAGGAGGCGAGGATCAGGAGCGAATCTGCCGTCGACATGATCGCGGCGAGGACCACGACGAGGACGAGACCCGTGAACAGGTCGGGCAGGAGGCCGGCGGCCATGGCGGGGAGCGCCGTCTCCGGGTCCGCGAGGGCCGGGTAGAGGACGCGGGCGGCCATCCCCGTGAACACGGCCCCCATGTCGAAGACGATGATGCAGCCGACGGCGATCGGTCCCGCCTTCCGGATCTCGCGCTGATCGCGGGCGGCGAGGAAGCGCGCCAGGAGTTGCGGGGCGCCGAGGAACGCGAGTCCGACGCCGACGAACCCGGCCGCGCTCGCGATCCCGAGCGGGGTGAGTCCAAGCCCGCCCCCGAGCCGCAGGAGGTCCGAGCCGGAAGCCTGGAGTCCCTCGAACACGGCGAGAGGTTCGGCCGCGCGCAGCCCGTCGATGAGCGCCCCCCAGCCCCCGACCGCGCCGATGCCGACGAACGGCAGGACGAGGAGGCACGCGAACATGAGCACGCCCTGGGCGAAGTCCGAATACGCCACCGCCTTGAAGCCGCCGACGACGGTGTAGAAGAGGACCACGGCGAGGCCGAGCCCGACGCCCACGCCGTAGCCGGTGCCGAGGAAGGAGTCGAACGCCTTCCCGGTCGCCGTGAGCTGCGCCCCCACGTAGAAGGCGACCATGGAGAGGACGATGACGGCCCCGACGATGCGGAAGCTGTGCGTCTTGTCCCGAAAGCGGTCCTCGAGGTAATCGGGGACGGTGATCGAGCCGTAGCGGTCGGTGAACGCCTTGAACGGCCGCGCCACGAAGGCCCAGGCGAGCGCGACGCCGAGCACCTCGCCCAGGACGACCCAGAGAGCGTGCATGCCGAGCGCATACCCGATCCCCGTGAGCCCCAGCAGGAGCCAGGCGCTCTCTCCCGTGGCGTTGGACGAGAAGGCGAGGACCCACGACGGCAGCTTCTTCCCGGCCGCGTAGTAGCCCTTCACGTCGTGCGATTCCTTCCCGCCCCACACGCCGATGACGAGGAGGAAGAGGAGATAGACGACCACGACGCCGATGATCACGGGAGAGGGCATGCACGCCTCCGTTCGCGTGTTTCGAGGACCGCAGGTGACCTACGTTCCACTCGGGACCGGCTGCTGACAACCGTCGCGAGCAGGGGGAGACACCGGATGGTCACTCTGGGAGCTGTCACGGCGACGCACCGCTTCGATGAGGGGCGGCTTGCGGACTACCTGCGTGCGGCGGGATTGCGGGAGTTCGCGGGCGGGCTGACGGCGCTCCAGTACCAGGGCGGCCAGTCGAACCCCACCTATCGGCTCGAAGCGGGCGGCCGGTACTTCGTGCTGCGGAAGAAGCCGCCGGGCGATCTCCTGCCGTCCGCGCACCTCGTCGAGCGCGAATACCGGGTCATGAAGGCGCTCGCCGACACCGGCGTTCCCGTGCCCGAGATGATTCACCTGTGCGAGGATCGCGGCGTGATCGGGCAGGCGTTCTTCGTCATGGAGCATGTGGAGGGACGCGTGCCGTCGGCGCCGGGGCTCCCGGAGGTCGACTCTCCCGACGAGCGGGCGGCGATCTACGACGCGATGAACGAGGCGCTGGCGCGGCTGCACGCCGCGGATTGGGTCGCGGTGGGTCTGGGAGACTACGGGAAGACCTCGGACTACGTGGCGCGGCAGGTTTCCCTCTGGACGAGACAGTACGAGGCGGCCCGTACCGACCCGATCCCCGCCATGGACGCGCTCGTCGAATGGCTCCCCGCGCATGTCCCCGACAGCGACGCCGCCGAGGGGGAGACGACGATCGCGCACGGCGACTATCGACTCGACAACATGATCCTGCACCCGACCGAACCGCGTGTGCTCGCGATCGTCGACTGGGAGCTGTCGACGCTGGGCCATCCGCTGGCCGACCTCGCCTACAACTGCATGACGTATCACCTGCCGGAGGGCCCCCTGTGGAAGGGGCTGGGGGAGATCGACTGCGAGGCGCTGGGGATCCCGTCCGAAGAGGACTACGTCGCCGCCTACTGTCGGCGGACGGGTCGCGACGGGGTGCCGGACTGGGAGTTCTTCATGGCCTTCGGCCTCTTCCGGCTCGCCTCGATCTGTCAGGGCGTCTACGCGCGCGCCCTCCAGGGCAACGCGAGTTCGCGGAACGCGCTGGAGGTCGGCGCCAAGGCGCCGATGCTCGCGGAAGCCGGCTGGAGCTTTGCCCGCCGCGCCTGAGGTTCGCTGCGGCTGCGTGAGCCCGGCGCGGGCCGCCTGAGGTTCGCCGCGACCCTACGATTCCCGCGACCCCCGTAGTTCGAGCTTCGCGAGCGCCTCGAGGTGAACCTCGTCGGGGCCGTCGGCGAGGCGCAGCGTGCGCGAGTGCGCGTAGGCCGCGGCGAGCCACGTGTCGGGGCTCACGCCGAGGGCGCCGTGGACCTGGATCGCCTGGTCGAGGACGCGGCACGCCATGCGCGGCGCGACGACCTTGATCATCGCGATCTCGCGGCGCGCGGCCTTGTTCCCGACGGTGTCCATCATGTGCGCGGCATGGAGGGTGAGGAGCCGGGCCTGGTCCACGGCGATGCGGCATTCGGCGAGCGCGTGGCGAAGGGCGCCCTTCTCGGCCAGGGGGCCGGAGAAGGCGACGCGGGTCCTCGCGCGCTCGGCCATGTCCTCGATCGCGCGTTCGGCGACGCCGATGAGCCGCATGCAGTGGTGGATGCGGCCGGGGCCGAGGCGGCCCTGCGCGATCTCGAACCCGCGGCCGGGGCCGAGGAGCATGTTCCCGGCGGGCACGCGGACGTCGGTGAAGCGCACTTCGCCGTGGCCGACGGGGGCGCTGTCGTAGCCGAAGACGCCGAGCGGCCGGACGACCTCGATCCCGGCGGCGTCGCGCGGCACGAGCACCATCGACTGCTGCCGGTGGCGCGCCGCGTCCGGGTCCGTCTTGCCCATGAAGATGAACAGCCGGCACTCCGCGCGGGGGGCCTGCGTCGCCCACCACTTGTGGCCGTTGATGACCCACTCGTCCCCTTCGCCGACGATGGACGAGCGGATGTTCGTCGCGTCCGACGAGGCCACGTCCGGCTCCGTCATCGCGAAGGACGAGCGGATCTCCCCCGCCAGCAGCGGCTCGAGCCACTCCTTCCGCTGCGCCGGCGTCCCGTAGCGGGCCAGCGTCTCCATGTTGCCTGTGTCGGGCGCGTTGCAGTTGAAGACCTCGGGGGCCCATTCCAC
>JAJDWE010000074.1 GCA_022825725.1 Gemmatimonadota bacterium | reverse complement strand
ACCGGGGCCAGCGACTCCGCGTCGGTCACCGTCCCCGAGATCGCTCCCTGAGCGAGCAGCGGGGCCGCGCCGATAAAGAGCCAGGCGCTCACTGCCGTGGCGGCCAGCGCGCTCGCGCGCCTCCGCCGTCCTGACGACTTGTGTAGCATGGATTGCCCTTCCTCTAACGTGATAGCCTCGGCGACCCGAACCCTTTCCCCTCCTCACAAATGGAAATGATCGGGGGCGCAGGACCGCGACCCCCGATCATTGTTTCGTAAGCGTTCGCCTCGTCGTTAAGCGCACGCCTCCCGGAACCGTCACTGACGGCGCCGGGAGGCGTCCACGCTCCCTGTAAGGGCTGTCTAACCAAACAACCGCCTTCCTGGTTCAAAAACCTCGGGGAGAACCCATCCCCTGCCCGGGCCTTGCCGGGCTACCGCTTGCTACCGAACGACGAGATCCCGCGAGCGGCGTTCCGCAGCCTGTTGCTCACGAATGCGCTCAAGCGCAAACGTCACCCGCTCCAGCGCAGCGTCGAGGCTGCCGGGAACGACGCTCGGCGTAGGATCGCCGGCCGAACTCCCACCGCCGCCGCCGAACGTGTAGATGTCGCGCTGAAGCACTTCGAGGTCCGCGGCGGGAATCGGCAACTGCAGCGCCGTACCCGCCGGCAGGATGTCGTTGCGACGCCCGTGCCAGAACTCGAGTCCACCGAACACGTTGAACACGGTCTCGAAATTCTCGAACCACATCGCATCCCGCAGGTTGCCGCAACGGCCCTGCGTATCGTATCGCTTCCGCGGCGTGCACTCGCCCGCACCGTTGGACGGTACGGCGTCCGTCGGGTTCGACGGCGCCGCCGGCAGCCCGGCCTCCATCCGCGTCTTGTTCACGATCTCCGCTGCGCCCGCAAAGTTGCCCATGCGGTAGTGCGCCTCCGCGATGTAGCTCTGCATCTCCTGCGTGGTCATGTGCTCCATGTCGCCGAAGAAGCAGAAGCTGCAGCTGAGCGTGTAGGCGTCGTACCGCATGTCGCCGTAGTGCGACTGCCGGTACGTCCCACGCTCCGGCCGGAAGATGATCGTCGAGTTGTAGCGCGACCGCGGACCGAAGGAAGCGACCGACGGGCTTATGATCTCCGACTCCGCGCCGTTCTCATTGACCGGCGGAAACCGCATGTCGTCGCCGAACGCCATCCGGCGCGCGGTGCGCTGCTGCGTCGGGATCGACAGCCAGTCCTGATACTCCCCGGTCTGGTCGGCCATGCCCACCCAGTCCATGTGCATCCGGTGCCAGGTTTCGTTCTCCTGCATGAGGGTCTTGAGGCCATCGTACCACGGGCTGTCCGATGAAGAGTCCTCACCCGTGACGACGACATCCTGGATGCCGTTCTGGGCGTTCGAGATGATCTGACCCCAGTTCGCCCCGGCGGCCTCGGCGTCCGTCCGCGGCATGTTCGCCGCGCAGCGCGCCTTCCAGCCCACGAGATAGTCGGCCCACTGGTTGTTGTCCCAGGAATTCCCGTTGATCCACGTCTCCTCGAGCGTGAACGAACTCCCACGGGCCTGCGACTCCGCCGCGTCCAGCTTGCCCATGGCGTAGCTGAACATGGCGTTGTAGTCGACCGTTTCGAGTTCGCCCCCGAGATCCGTCGTCTCGTCAACGATGAAGGCCTGGTCGTACCAGAGCGCGAGCAGACAGGAAAGGATCGCCTGGTTGCCGGCGGCGAAAGCGAGGGCACGCGCGTTACGCTCGCCGCCCGGACCGATCTCGAGGCCGGCCTCGATGGCCCGGATCCCGTCCGATGCTCCCGAGATGCCGCCGTAGGCGTCGCCCCAGTTGGCCTCGAACACGTAGGCCCAGCGATACGAAGGCGAGTTCGGCAGGGACTCGCGGGGCTCACGACCGAGGTCGTTCATCCCCATGTTGCCCCAGGTCGCCGTGTGGCGACTGGCCATGTGGCCGAACGCGAAGTTCGCGTTGTTCCAGTAATGTCCGATTTCCCAGACCTTGAGGAAGGAGCTCGCGATGAGCGTCTCCACGTCGTCCGGGCCGGCGAGGGCTCGCGCCCGGTCCGGCTGGTTCGGGTTGTCGACCTGCAGGTCGCAGCCCGAAAAGCCGACCGTCAGCGCCAGCGCAAAGGCCGGTAGCGTCAGCTTCCTTTTCATGATCTCTCCGTTGTTCAGTCGGTATCTCCGGACCCCTTGCACCGTAACGAGGCCGGGCCGCCCTCCGGAGAGGGCGACCCGCCACTGCCACGGACAGGGAATCAGAATACCAGTTCCGCCGAGAAGGTGAACGACCGGAAGTTCGGATACCCGAAGCTGTCCACGCGGTTGAGCGCGGCACTACCAAGCTGGCCGCCGCCCCCACCGACCTCGGGGTCGTAGCCGCGGTAGTCCGTGATCGTGAACAGGTTGCGGCCGATCACGTTCAGCGTAACCCGATCGAAGACGCCGCTGAACAGGCTCTCGACCATGTTCTGGGGCAGCGTGTAGCCGAGCGAAAGCTCACGCAGCTTGACCCAGCTGCCGTCCTCGCGGAACCAGGAATTGTCGGCGTTGACCGAGTAGACCGCGGAGGCGTAGCCCACAGGCTTGTTGTGCTCCAGCGGCTTGCCCGTCTGGTCTGTGTCCTCGCCCCGCAACTCGCGAAGCGACCACTGTGCCGTGCCGTTGTAGATCGACTGGCCCTGCGAGGTCTCCAGGAGCGCGTTCAGGCTGAGACCGTGATACCGGAAGTTCGTCGCGAACGATGCGTTGAAGTCCGGCGTCGTGTTCCCGAACGGCAGGAACTCGGTCAGCGTGCACTTCTCCTCGTAGTCGCCGGGATTCTTCGCCACGCAAGCCGGCGAGTAATCCTGGACCTTGATCGGGAGACCCCAGTGGTACGAGTTGGAGCCGTCCGCCGTCGCGACTTCGACCTGGGTTCCCCACAGCTTCTTGCTGAAGCCTTCCGTGAAGGCGGCGCCGCCCGTCGGGACGAGGAGGCCGTCATCGTTGACCTGGAAGTTGGCGCTGCAGTCGGAAGCCGACACGCCGATCGGCGCCAGGTCCGCACAACTCGTGGCCCACACTTCGCCCCACAGCTCGCCCAGCGGACGACCCTCGGAAACGTAGAAGTTGCCGAAGGTGTAATCGGGCACGTCGAGTCGCGTGATCTCCTGCCGCGTCCGGTCCCAGTTCAGCCGGAACTGGAGGCCCATGTCCTGCTCGTCGATCACCGCGTAGCGCATCGAGACCTCATACGTCGATGCCGCGATCTCGCCCGCGTTCTGCCACTGGCTCGAGAAGCCGACGAACGCCGGCTGCGGAACCTGCAGAAGCTGCTGGTCCGTCGTCTGCCAGGCATACGTCAGGTCGAGACCGAGGTTCTCGAAGAACACGAAGTTCAATCCCGCCTCTTTCTCGGACGTGAACTCCGGCTTCAACGCGCGGTTCCCGAGGTTGATCGGGAAGATCGCGCCCGCCGAGACGCCGAACGTCTCGTACTGGGCGGCGAAGTTCGGGCGCCCGCCCGCCGTCCCCAGCGAGAAGCGCACCTTCAGCTCATCGATCGCGTCGATGTTCCAGAAGTCTTCCTGCGCCACGCGCCACGCGATGGAGCCGCGGTAGTACGTCTGCCACCGCTCATCGGGTCCGAACAGTGAGGAGCCGTCGCGCCGAATGAGACCGTCGAGGATGTAGCGGCCGCGGTAGTCGGCGCTCGCGATCCCGAACAGCCCTTCCGCCTTGACGGCGCTCGTGAAGTTGTTCCCCGACGTCTCGCCGATGATCGCGCCGAAGTTCGGCACGTCCTGCACCGAGAACCGGCTGCCGAACACGCCGTTCGACTCGTAGCCCTGGTCTTCGATCAGGTAGCGGGCCTTGGCGCGCACCGTGAGGTCGCCGTCCATGAACATCTGGCTCGCGCCGAGCGTCACCGAGGCATTGACCGCTTCGTTGGTGGAGTTGAATTCGCGGAGGCTGCCGCCGGTGAAGTCGCCGGTGCCGCCGCCGCCCGCCGTACGCTCGTTCTTGGGCCGGATCGTGTAGTCGCTGAAGTCCGTCCGGTCGAAAGAGGCATTCGCCTCGAGCGTCAGCCAGTCGAGGGCCGCGGGCGAGAAGTTGAGGTCCACGGAACCCATCGTCCGCGTCCGCTCGTCCCGGCTGTCGTTGACGGCCAGGAGGTAAAGCGGATTGGGCTCGATCGACTGCGGATCCGCGTTTAGATCCGGATACCCGTCCATCGGGTCGACCTGCGAAATATCGAGCGCCGGAGACATGAAGGTCAGCCGGGAGAATGCGCCCGTCGACACGGCCTTGTCGTCCTGGTCGGAACGCGAGTAGAAGCCGCTCGCCGCGATGTCGAGATCGCCGAAGCTCGTGTCCACGTTCAGGCGCACGTTCTGCCGCTCGTAGCCCTCGTCGTTCGGAATACCGACGTCAAAGGCCGTGAGACCCTGCGCCACGCGATCCGCGTTCAGCGTGGCGAGATTGTCGACGCAGACGGAGCAACTCACGACGCCGGCCTCGCGGAACTGGTTCACGCTCACCCGGAAGCTCGACTCGCCGAACCGGCCCGTCACGGCGCCGTAGACGTCCAACGTCTCGCCGGGATCAAAGAACGTGTCCATGTGGTCGAACAGCTCGTTCGGGAACGCCTGGTTCGCGAACGCGGTCTGCGGCGTCGGCGCCTCGCCCGGGTTGATCTGGTTGTAGAGCTTGGCGGAACCGAAACCGGGGCGGTTCAGGTCGCCGAAGTCGACCTCGTTGCCCTCGCTGTCGATGAACTTCGAGCCGGACGCGTTCATCTCGTACGGATGCGAACGCACGAGGCCGACATCACCGACGAGCTGGCCGAAGCCGTATTCGCCGCGGCCCGTAATGTTCAGCGAGTTCGTCTGCAGGCCCGTGCCGCGCTTCGTCGTGATCTGGATCACGCCGTTCTGCGCACGCGAACCGTACAGCGACGCCGCCGCCGCGCCTTTCACGATCTCCACGTGGTCGATGTCCAGCGCGCCCACGTCCGAAAGCGAGGCGCCGTCGGCCTGGATCACACCGTCGATCACGATCAGCGGCGACTGGCTTCGGCCGGAGGCGTTGATCGACGTGGGACCGCGCAGCGTGATGGACGCCTGGGCGCCGGGCTGGCCGGAACCGGAGATC
The DNA here is from genome assembly GCA_022825725.1 of Gemmatimonadota bacterium. Taxonomy (GTDB): domain Bacteria; phylum Gemmatimonadota; class Gemmatimonadetes; order Palauibacterales; family Palauibacteraceae; genus Palauibacter. The sequence continues at coordinate 32,530 of JAJDWE010000074.1, read as the reverse complement.
ACGGAGACGCCCGCCGCCTTACCCGCCAACAGCGAGGAAGCGTCCGCGGCCGGGACCGGAAGGTCCTGCGCCGACAGCCGCTCCACCGTGAACGGGAGCTTCACCTGAGGCGTCTCGCCCACCACTCCCGTCACGACGATGTCCTGGAGGCGTAGCGCCGTCTGCTCCACGGCGAAGTCCGCCGTCGCCACCTGACCCGACGCCACCGTCACCGTCTGCGACAGCTCCCGGTAGCCGATCAGGCGGACCGTCACGGTCTGCTCGCCCGCCGGTACACCGTCCAACCGGTACGTGCCCTCCGGACCCGACAGCGCACCGATCACCGTTCCCGCAACAAACACCTGCGCGCCGGCCACCGGGGCCAGCGACTCCGCGTCGGTTACCGTCCCCGAGATCGCTCCCTGAGCGAGCAGCGGGGCCGCGCCGATAAAGAGCCAGGCGCTCACTGCTGTAGCGGTCAGCGCGCTCGCGCGCCGCCGCCGTCCTGACAAGTGAAACAACATGGATCTCCCTCCTGTGGCAGTGGGATCCTCTGCGACCCGAACCTGTTCGAGGGCCGAACCCCCGCCCGACGCGGCCGGGTCAGTACACCGCGTCGAGACCAACCAAAAGAGCTTTCCGATCGTCGTTACCTGCGCGTCGTGTCGTGTCACTACTCCTTTACAACGATTGGCGGAACCGTTTTGCGACGCACCGGGCGCCGCAATCTCGGATGCGCCACGAGCAGCGAGCCGAAACCGCGCTCTCCGTCACACTCCGAAGCTCGACGATTCCCACATGCGGCGTGCGCCCTTTCGGCGCACACCCGCAACTCCCCCGACGAACGGGACCGGTCAACATGAGCGCCGACTTCGGCGCGTGCAAGACCCTCGGAGGGACCGCTGCGGGACCCCGTGCGGGGCCACTCGGGCTCGTGAAACCCGGGACTTCAGGGCCCTAGCAATCTGCTAGAGAGACCCGCGCGAAGGTTCGCTTGCCCCGCTGCACGAGATACTCGCCCGCTCCCAGACGGAGGTCGCCCTCCCGGATCACGCTGCCGTCCACCCGCACCGCGCCCTGGCGTATGAGGCGACCCGCCTCCGACGAGGAAGCCGCGAGCCCCGAATCGCGAAGGATGTGCGCGATCCAGAGCGTTTCCTGCCTTCCGAGCGAGAGCGATACGGCAGGGACATCCTCCGGCACCTCCCGGCGCCGGTGCAGGCGGTCGAACGCTTCCCGTGCCTCGTCGGCCGCCGCCGCGCCGTGGTAGCGGGCCACGAGGTCCCCGGCCAGCCATCGCTTGGCGGCGAGCGGATCGGTCTCCGCCTGATCGCGGCGGGTCGCGAGCGCCTCGCCGGAGGCGCTCGATACGAGTACGAGCCACTCGTCGAGCAGCGTATCCGGGATCGACATCACTCGCCCGAAGGTCTCTCCCACCTCCATCGCGATACCGACGTAGTTGCCGTAGCTCTTGGACATCTTCCGATGCCCGTCGGTCCCGCGCAGAAGCGGCATGATGAGGCACACCTGAGGCTCCTGGCCCGCGCGCTCCTGAAGCGTTCTTCCCAGCAGCAGGTTGAACCGCTGATCGGTGCCCCCGAGTTCGACGTCGGCCCGCAGCGCGACGGAATCGTACGCCTGCATCATCGGATAGAGGAATTCGACGAGGCTGATGGGACGACCCTCCCGGTGACGCGCGGCGAAGTCGTCGCGTTCGAGCATGCGGGCGACGGTGTACTGCGAGGTCAGCCGCAGGATGTCCGCCAGCGCGAGGCCGGCGAGCCATTCGCTGTTCTTCCGGATCTCCGTCGCCTCCGGGTCGAGGATGCGGAACAGCTGGTCCTCGTAGGTGGCCAGGTTCGACTCGATCTCTCCTTCGGACAGCATCGGCCGCGTCTCGTCCCTTCCGCTCGGGTCGCCCACGCGGGCCGTGAAGTCGCCCATCACGAAGACCACGCGGTGGCCGAGTTCCTGGAATGTCCGCAGCTTGTGGATCGACACGCCGTGGCCGATGTGGAGATCGGGCCGGGTCGGATCGAACCCCTGTTTAATAAGGAGAGGCCGATCCTCTCGCGCCGAACGCTCGAGCTTGGCCACGAGTTCGTCTTCGGGGACGATGGACTCGGCCCCCGCCCGGATCCGGCGGATCTGTTCGTCTACGGGGAGAAACATCTGCGCCTGGTGTCGGTATATTCCCTATCGTCCCGTCGCGGGTCGCTCCCGCCGGGGACGGCGTGACGATAGAATCGGACCATCGGCGGTTCGACGCGAGGGGTGAAGAGTGAACGGCCGGGAGAACGCAGGGGGGGAACGGGGATGATCCGTCGACGACGAGGCGCGCGCCGGTCGCGGGGCGCGAAAACGCGGACGCCCCGGAAGCGGAGCTACGTGCGGCGGGCTCTGGTGCTCGCGGTTCTGATCGGCGGCGGACTGGGTGCGGGGGTAGCGTGGCGCGGGTGGACGCACGTGTGCGACGAGTGTCCCTCCATCGCCCAGATCTACGCCTTCGAACCCAGGGAAGCGACGAAACTCTTCGCGGCGGACGGATCGCTCCTCGCGGAACTCGCCATCGAACGGCGGACGCCCATCCGGATGGAGGCGCTTCCGCGCCATGTGTACAACGCCTTCATCGCCGTCGAGGACAAGCGTTTCTGGGGGCACGCCGGGGTGGATCCGCTGCGGACGACCCGGGCCTTCTTCGATTTCCTGATGAGGGGGTACGGGGCCGCGGGCGGCAGTTCGATCACACAGCAGCTCGCGGGCAACATGTTCGAGAGTTCCGTGAACCGGCGCGACATCAGCATCCGGAGGAAGCTGCGCGAGATGCGGGTCGCGATCGATCTCGAGCGCGCGTACAGCAAGTGGGAGATCCTCGAGGCCTACCTCAACCAGATCAATTTCGACGGGGTGTTCGGGGTCCAGGCCGCGGCGGAGCGCTACTTCGGAAAGACCGCTGCGCAGCTCAATCTGCCGGAGGCGGCGCTGCTCGCGGCCATCCCGCGGAATCCGGCGGGGTACAACCCGATCCGGCGCCCCGAGCGGGCCATTGGACGGCGCAATCTCGTCCTTGAACTGATGGCCGCGCAGGGCCTCGTGAGCATCGAGGACGCCGAGGCCGCGAAGGCTTACCCGCTGGAACTCGCGAGGGGAGCCCGCATCGAGCAGGACGCGCCCTACTTCGTGGAATGGGTGCGACAGCGGCTCTACGATCGATACGGCACCGACATCTACGAGAAGGGGTTTCGCGTCTACACGACGCTCGACCCGGATCTCCAGTCGGTCGCGGACTCGGCGCTCCTCGCCCAGCTGGAGTGGGTGGACCGCCACCCGGCCTATTCCGGCGTCACCTTCGAGGAAGTGCGGGCGTGGCCGCCCGACAGCCTGTACCAGGTGAGCCGCGGAGGCGCGGAGATGCCGTACGTGCAGGGGATGTTCATCGCGCTGGACGCGGCGACCGGCGACGTGCGCGCGATGGTGGGCGGGCGCGATTTCGGCGACTCCGAGTTCAACCGCGCGACCCAGGCCATCCGGCAGCCGGGTTCCGTGTTCAAGCCGTTCGTCTTCGCGACGGCGATCGCGGCCGGCATCCCGGCATCGGAGATCATCTACGACCAGCCGTACTACCTCGAGAATGTCGGCGGCGATCCCTACGCGCCGCGCAACTTCGACAACGACTTCAAGGGCCCGCTGACCCTGCGGCGAGCGCTGGCCCGGTCGATCAACATCGTGGCGGTCAAGCTGGGGCAGCGCGTCGGCGAGGAGTCGTTCGCGCAGATGGCCGAGCGCATGGGCATCTCATCGAATGTCCCGCGGGTGCCGTCGGCCGCGATCGGTTCGATGGACGTTCGTCCGATCGAGATCGCCAGCGCCTACAGCACCTTCGCGAACCTCGGCGTCCGGGTCTCTCCCCGGTCGATTCTCCGCGTGGAGAGCAAGGACGGCCGCGTGCTCTGGGAGAGCCGGGTCCAGCGTGAGCGGGTACTGGAGCCGGACATCGCCTGGATCGCCCAGTCGATGCTGCGTGATGCGGTGGACCGGGGGACCGGGACGCTGGCGGTGAGATCTCGCTATGCGATTCCCTTCTCCGTTCCGGTGGCGGGCAAAACGGGAACGACGAACGATGCGACCAACACCTGGTTCGTCGGATTCACGCCGGACCTCGTGACGACGACGTGGATCGGGCTCGACCGGCCGCGCCGCATCTACAACGGCGCCACGGGCGGAGGCACGGCGGCGCCGGTCGGAGCCGCGGTGCTCGCTCACTACTACGAGACGCACGAACACCCCGACCCGTGGGAGCGGCCACCCGGCCTCATCGAGCGGATCGTGGACGAGACCACGGGGTTGCTGTCCACGCGCTGGTGCCCGGTGGAAGCCAGTTATGTGGAGATCTACCTCGAGGGGACGGAACCGACCGAGACGTGCGACGAGCACGGTCCGTGGAGCGGGCACGGCCCCGGCGGGCGAGATTTCGCGCGACACTAGCCGTTCAGGCGATCCGCTCCAGAATCAGCGGTTGGGGCGCGGGTGGCTCCGGAGAGACCCGGATCGCGTCCGAGAGGCGGTGGTAGGCCGTCGCGGCGCCCGCCGCGTCCGCCGCGTGTACGGTGACGAGAGACTCGCCTTCGGAAACTCGGTCGCCGGCGCGGCGGTGAAACTCGAACCCCACCCTCGGATCCACCGCATCCTCGACGCGCCGGCGACCGGCCCCGAGTTCCACAGAGGCGACGCCCACCCTGCGAGCGTGGACATCCAGCCAGCCGGAGCCGGGGGATCGGAAGGGTTCGCGGAGCGGGGCCGTGGGGAGGCGCCCGGGGTCGTCGGCTACCCTCGGATCCCCTCCCTGAATCTCGATGAGCCGCACGAAGCGCTCGAGCGCGGCCCCGCCATCCAGGATCGCGCCGAGTTCCGCCCCAGCCTCTTCGGCATCGGGGGCGCGACCGACGGAGACGAGCAGCTCGGCGCTCAGCGCGAGAGTGACTTCGCGCAGATCCGCAGGCCCTCCGCCTCTCAACGTCTCGATCGCCTCGCGCACCTCCAGCGCGTTGCCGACGGTGCGACCCAGGGGGGCGTTCATAGCGGTGAGAAGCGCGCTGGTCCGCACCCCCTCGGCGGCCGCGAGGTCGACCATGGTCCGCGCCAGCCCACGCGCCTGCTCAAGCTCGGTGATGAAGGCGCCACGCCCGCACTTCACGTCGAGCACGAGCGCCCCGATCCCTTCCGCGACTTTCTTGGAAACGATCGAGGCCGCGATCAGGGGTGGTGAAGGCACGGTTCCCGTCACATCCCGGAGGGCGTAGAGACGTCCGTCGAGCGGCGCGATTTCCTTCGTCTGGCCGATCATCGCGCACCCGACCTCATCGAGAATGGCCCGGAATCGTCCCAGGTCCACGGACACGTCGAAGCCGGGGATCGCCTCGAGCTTGTCCAGCGTCCCCCCGGTATGTCCGAGACCGCGGCCCGACATCATGGGGACGCGAAGTCCGGCTTCGGCCAGGAGCGGCGCCAGGATGAGCGAGACCTTGTCGCCGACGCCGCCGGTGGAGTGCTTGTCGACCGGCGGCGGACCATCGTCCTCGAACCGCAGTCGCGCCCCGGAGTCGATGATCTCTCGCAGGAGCACGGAGAGCTCGGCGGGATCCAGCCCGCGGATGAACGCGGCCATGAGGAAGGCGGACATCTGATACTCGGCGACGTCTCCCTGAAGATAAGCGCGCAGGAAGGCCGCGAGTTCGTCGGAAGAGAGCCGCCCGCCGTCTCGCTTCCTCTCGATGATCCGGGTGGGGAGCATGGGGCGCCAACCTTGTCCGCCCCCGGCCCCCTGTCTAGCTTTTTTGCCGATGATCACCCCCACGCAGGTCCCTCCCGTCATCCTGCCGAGATCGGTCCTCGCGGATCTCTTTCACCGTTGCGCGAGCCTGGGCGACGCCGGTATCGCGGCGTTGAACGAGGCGGGGGACCGTACGGGAGCGGAGGCCGTCGCCCTCCTCGGCGACTCGCCGGACGCGCTTCCCGCAGCGGAGTTCTGGGCTTTCCTCGACGAGATCCTCCGGAAGGCGGGCCTCGGATCGATATCGTTCAAGCCCGGGGGAGGAACATCCGCCGCCATCGCCTGGCGTGACCCGCCGGAGGCCACAACGGCCGGGAACGTCCGCTGCCACTTTTCGGCCGCGCTGTTGCGCGGCGTTCTGAGCCGTGTGGCGGACCGCGCGGTGGAGGTCGCCGAGGTGCAATGCAGCGGCGGCGGGGAGCCATGCTGGTTCGTGTTCGGATCCGCGGAGGCGATCGAACGACTGCGGATCGGTGGTCAATCGGGGGCCGGGGACCAGGCGCACTGAGCATGCCCCGCGGTCGTTTGATGGCGCTCGACTACGGCCGGCGCCGCATCGGGGTGGCCGTCACGGATCCGACACAAACGATCGCGGCGCCCCACGGCGTGGTGGAGAGGCCCAACCGACGGGCTCCGGGAACCGCGATCCCGGGCGCGCTGACCGAACTCGTGGCGGAAATGGATCCGTCCGGCATCCTCGTGGGTATTCCGTTCTCGATGGATGGGACCGCAGGCGAGATGGCTGAAGAGGCGCGGGCCTTCGCCCGAGCTTTGGAGGAAGCGACGGGAGTACGAACGATCGAGTGGGATGAGCGGTTGTCCACCGCCCGGGCGGAACGAGAGATCCTCAGCATGGATCCGCCTCGAGGCCGACGGCGGCGGAAGGGCCGGACGGACGAAATGGCCGCGGCGCTGATGCTCGCCGCTTACCTGCGCAGCGCCCCCGCCGGTGCCGGCGTCCCCCGAGGCCCGTGAAACTCCTGCCGAAACGGACGGGCGTTCGCCTGCTCCTCGCCGCTCTCGCCGCCCTCGCGCCCGTGGCATACGGGTTCTTCTCCGTCGAGTTCCGGGGCCGCGGCGTTCCCGATGGGTCGGTGGTCGAGGTTCTCGTCCCGGATGGCGCCGCGTCGCTCGAGGTCGCCGGCGTGCTCCGGGCGCAGGAGCTGATCTTCCATCCCCGCATCTTCGACGCGTACGTGCGCCTCAAGGGTCAGGGGCGGCAGCTGAAGGCCGGCCGGTACGAGATTCCGCACGGCGCCTCGTACACCTACCTGCTCGAGGTGCTCCGAACCGGAGCCGTCGTTACGACGCCGCTCACGATCCCGGAGGGTCTTCGGATCCCGCAGGTGGCGGAACGCCTGGCCGCCTACGTCGGCGATTCGACCGCGAGCGTCCTCGCCTATCTGACGAACCCGAAGCGGGTCGAGGAGCTGGGCGTGCCGGGCCCCACGCTGGAGGGGTACCTGTTCCCGGAGACGTATCGATTCGCCGATGGTGTCGGACTCCCGGTCATCGTCCGGGCGATCGTCGGACGGTACAGGGATTTCTGGGGGATGGAGGAGCGCGCTCAAGCTGCCGCGCTCGGCCTCGATGAACGAGAGATCGTGACGCTCGCGAGCATTGTCGAGAAGGAAGTCCGGTGGGACGACGAGCGTTCGGTGGTCGCGGGGGTCTACTGGAACCGCCTTCAGCGCGACATGCTGCTGCAGGCGGATCCCACGGTGCAGTACGCCCTCGGCGAGCCGCGCGCGCGCCTGCTCTACCGCGACATCGACTCCGTCGCCGATCACCCCTACAACACCTACACGCAGCAGGGACTGCCGCCCGGGCCCATCGCTTCGCCGGGCGCGGCCTCGCTGCACGCCGCCCTCCGGCCCGCCGACCACGAGTACATCTTCTTTGTGGCACGAAACGACGGCTCGCACGAATTCACCCGGACTCTGCGCGAGCACAACAACGCGATAAACCGGATACGCCTCGACCGCGAGCCGGCGGAACGGTAGGACGAGAAGGACCATGCCCGGCTCGCCCACGTCCGATGGCTGGCCTCTGATGGTGATCACGCACCCGCGGCCCGCCTGCGGCCAGCCGCTCGAGCGGGTCGTGGCCGAATGTCTGGACGCCGGGACGCCCGCGATCCAGCTCCGCGACAAGACCGCGGACAGCCGGGCGCTCACCACGACCGCCGCGCGGCTCCGGGCGATCACGAAGTCCGCGGGCGCCGCCCTGATCGTGAACGACCGTCTGGACGTCGCGCTCGCCACCGGCGCGGACGGCGTCCATCTCGGCCCGGACGACCTCCCCCTCCCGGCGGCCCGTGACATCGCCCCCCCGGGCTTCATCATCGGCTATTCCACCGATGATCCCGAGGACGCTCGTCGCGCCGCGGCTGCAGGAGCGGACTATCTGGGCGTCGGGGCCGTGTTCGGCACGCGCTCAAAACCCGGTCTCGCCAACGAAGCCATCGGCCCCGACCGAGTTCGGCTCGTCCGGGAGGCCAGCGGCCTCCCCTGTCTCGGAATCGGCGGCATCACGCTGCAAAACGCGCCCGCGGTACTCGAAACCGGCGCGGGCATCGCCGTCCTCTCTACCGTAATGTCCGCACCGGACCCGGGCGCCGTCGTACGGAAATTGCTGCGTATCGCCCGGGGAGGAGAAGGGTGTCGCCGGTAGCTTGCTGGTGAACGCCGCGGCCCCGCTGAGCGGCCGGGGCGCACCCCGTCGCGCGGCGGCCCGGACGCAAGGGCCCGAATTCGCAGGCGTTCAAGGCTGGCGCTACCGCCGACACCCTCCTCCTCCCCGGAGCCAGCACCCTGCGAGCGTGCTCCACCCCGCGACGATCCGCACCCCGGCCCCCGCCTACTCCCCCGCATTGGCGGCGGGGAGGGCGAGGGGAGCCGTCGGCGATGGCGCCAGCCTTGAACGCTCTCCAACCCGCCTGACCTGCGACCTGCTGGAACCGCGACGATCGGCACCACGAGCCGCGGAGCGGGCCGCGGCGTTCACCAGCCAGCCACCGCCGACGGCTCCCCTCGCCCTCCCACCCCGATGCAAAAAAACGCCTCGCATCCGCAACGGACACGAGGCGTTTTCAAGAAAGTCGCCGGCAGCGACCTACTCTCCCAGGGCGTCCCCGCCCAAGTACCATCGGCGCTGAGGGGCTTAACTGCTGGGTTCGGGATGGGACCAGGTGTTTCCCCCTCGCTAAAGCCGCCGGCAATCAGGGATCCGGCTAACGAGTCGAGTGCAGGGCGATCGAGCGCGCTGAAGCGCTTATCGACCTCATATGGAAGATATGGATCAAGCCTCACGGATGATTAGTACGGCTCGGCTGAGACGCTCACACGCCTTACACCTGCCGCCTATCTACGCAGTCGTCTCCTGCGATCCTTCAGGCACCTTTGCGGTGCGGGAGATCTCATCTTGAAGTAGGCTTCCCACTTAGATGCTTTCAGCGGTTATCCCTTCGCGACATAGCTACCCTGCGATGCCCCTGGCGGGACAACAGGTACACCAGCGGTCACTCCACTCCGGTCCTCTCGTACTAGGAGCGGCTCTTCTCAAATCTCCAACGCCCACGGCGGATACAGACCGAACTGTCTCACGACGTTCTAAACCCAGCTCGCGTACCGCTTTAACGGGCGAACAGCCCGACCCTTGGGACCTTCTCCGGCCCCAGGATGCGATGAGCCGACATCGAGGTGCCAAACCGCCCCGTCTATGTGAACTATCGGGGGCGATAAGCCTGTTATCCCCGGCGTACCTTTTATCCGTTGAGCGACGGCCTTTCCACACAGAACCGCCGGATCACTAAGGCCTGCTTTCGCATCTGCTCGACCTGTCGGTCTCGCAGTTAAGCTCCCTTATGCCTTTGCACTCTTCGCGCGATTGCCGACCGCGCTGAGGGAACCTTTGCGCGCCTCCGTTACCTTTTGGGAGGCGACCGCCCCAGTCAAACTACCCGCCTGACACTGTTCCCAGACCGGATTCACGGCCCCAGGTTAGAATCCAGACATCGCAAGGGTGGTATTTCACCAGTGGCTCCACAGAACCTGGCGGCCCTGTTTCAATGCCTCCCACCTATCCTACACAGACGGTGCCCGAACCCAATATCAGGTTATAGTAAAGGTGCACGGGGTCTTTTTGTCCTGCCGCGGGTACTCGGTATCCTCACCGAGACTCCAATTTCGCCGAGCTCTTGGTTGAGACAGTGCCCAAGTCGTTACGCCATTCGTGCAGGTCGGAACTTACCCGACAAGGAATTTCGCTACCTTAGGACCGTTATAGTTACGGCCGCCGTTTACCGGGGCTTCATTTCAGAGCTTCGCCGAAGCTAACCCTTCCATTTAACCTTCCGGCACCGGGCAGGCGTCAGTGCCTATACGTCGTCTTGACGACTTTGCAGACACCTGTGTTTTTACTAAACAGTCGCTTGGGCCGATTCTCTGCGGCCGGTTTCGGCTCCCCTGCGCGAGGCAGGATCACCTACCGCCGGCTCCCCTTCTCCCTAAGTTACGGGGACATTTTGCCGAGTTCCTTAACCAAGACTCACTCGAGCGCCTGAGGCTACTCGCCTCGCCCACCTGTGTCGGTTTGCGGTACGGTCACACGTACTCCTCGTTCACGAAGCTTTTCTTGGCAGTACGATTACGGTCCCTTAGCGAAGTCCGAAGACTTCTTCGGCATCGGATCTCGGCTTCACCAGGCGGATTTGCCTACCCGGAAACGCCTACCTCCTTACATCGTTCATGTCCATTGAAACGACGGACCTTTCACCTCTGCGTCCCTCCGCGAACTCAAGCGCAGTATCGTGTGGTACGGGAATGTTGACCCGTTTTCCATCGGCTACGCCTTTCGGCCTCACCTTAGGGGCCGACTAACCCTGAGCTGATTGGCATGGCTCAGGAAACCTTGGGCTTACGGCGACAAGGGTTCTCACCTTGTTTCTCGCGTACTCATTCCGGCATTCTCACTTGCCTGCGCTCCACGGGTAGCCTTCCGGCCCCGCTTCACAGCTCAGGCAACGCTCCCCTACCCCGCGCGCAGATGCGCGCAGCCTTAGCTTCGGTGGCTAACTTGAGTCCCGACCATTATCGGCGCAGATCCGCTTGACTGGTGAGCTATTACGCACTCTTTCAAGGATGGCTGCTTCTAAGCCAACCTCCCAGTTGTCTCCGCAAATCCACCACCTTTGTCACTTAGCTAGCACTTGGGGACCTTAGCTGAAGGTCTGGGCTCTTTCCCTCTCGCGCACGAACATTATCGCACGTGCACTTCCTCCCTGAGACCAACTAACGGGCATTCGGAGTTTAGTAGGGGTTGGTACCCGGTTTAGGGCCCTAGCCCTTCCAGTGCTCTACCTCCCGCAGTCTACACTCAGAGGCGATACCTAAATATCTTTCGGGGAGAACCAGCTATCTCCAGGTTTGATTGGCCTTTCACCCCTATCCACAGCTCATCCGAGCAGTTTTCAACCCACAACGGTTCGGTCCTCCACGAAGCATTACCCTCGCTTCAACCTGGCCATGGATAGATCACTCTGGTTTCGGGTCTGTCCCCAGCAACTTTACGCCCAGTTAAGACTCGCTTTCGCTTCGGCTCCGCCGCTGAACGGCTTAACCTCGCTACTGAGGAACAACTCGCCGGATCATAATGCAAAAGGCACGCGGTCACCCGACGTCTCTCACGAAGAGAGGGTCGAGCTCCCACCGCTTGTAGGCACACGGTTTCAGGATCTGTTTCACCCGCCTCCCGGCGTACTTTTCATCTTTCCCTCACGGTACTCGTTCGCTATCGGTCACGGACGTGTATTTAGCCTTGGCAGGTGGTCCTGCCGGATTCAATCGGGATTTCACGTGTCCCGACCTACTCAGGAATGGTCCCGAGATCGCGACGTCGGCTTCGCCTACGGGGCTGTCACCCTCTATGGCTTGGCTTTCCAGACGGATTCGACTCACCGTCGCGCGACGCTCCGAGAGCCGGCAGACTCTCACGAACCACCCTGCTACCCCATGGAAGCAACGGCTGCCGCCTTGACACCTCCATGGTTTGGGCTCTTCCCCGTTCGCTCGCCGCTACTGAGGGAATCACGGTTGTTTTCTCTTCCTCGAGGTACTTAGATGTTTCAGTTCCCTCGGTTCGCTTCCCAACGCCTATGTATTCAGCGAAGGGATGACCGGGCATCACCCCGGCCGGGTTTCCCCATTCGGAAATCCGGGGATTAACGCTTGCTTGCAGCTACCCCCGGCTTATCGCAGCTTGCCACGTCCTTCATCGCCAGTCCGTGCCTAGACATCCACCCTGTGCCCTTAATCGCTTGATCCATCTTCGTTGACGGCATCAAGCACCTCAGACGCACTCGGCGCCCAGCACTCTCACTCGCTACCAGATTGTCAAAAAAGCGGACCCCGCGAGACGCCCCAAGGCGCTCGCAGGGAAGACGGATAAAATAGGGTCGGGTCGGGGGAGCGTCAAGCACCCGCCACGGACTCCGGAAACGTCAGTTCTCCGCGGCCGGCTCCACCTCTTCGGCAAGGACGGCGACCGTGTTGTCGAGGACCTGCAGGAAGCCCCGCGCGACGTGGAAGCGGCGCGGGCCGTCGTCCGTACGGATCCGCAGCAGGCCTTCGCCCAGCAGGACCACCATGGGCGCGTGGCCGTACAGGATCCCCAATTCGCCGTCGTGCGCGGGGGCGATGATCGAGATCGCGGTGCCGGAGAAGGCGGCGGCCGACGGTGAGATCACCGTGACGTTCAGTCGCCGATCGGCGGGAGCCATCATGCCGCCTCCGCCTCCAGCTTCTTCGCCTGCTCGATCGCTTCCTCGATCCCGCCGACCATGTAGAACGCCTGTTCCGGCAGGTGGTCGAACTCGCCCTCGACGACCCGCTCGAACGACTCGATCGTCGTCTCCAGCGGAACGTAGCGACCCGGGATGCCGGTGAACTGCTCGGCCACGTGGAAGGGCTGCGACAGGAACTTCTGGATCCGCCGGGCCCGGTTCACGATGACCTTGTCCTCCTCGGAGAGTTCATCCATCCCGAGGATCGCGATAATGTCCTGCAGATCCTTGTAGCGCTGCAGCGTGCGCTGCACGGCGGTCGCCACGCGATAGTGCCGCTCGCCGAGGAACTGCTCGCTGAGGATGCGGCTGCTGGAGTCGAGCGGGTCCACGGCGGGGTAGATGCCGAGTTCGGCGATCTGGCGCGAAAGGACGGTCTGGGAGTCGAGGTGCGTGAAGGCCGCGGCCGGCGCCGGGTCCGTGAGGTCGTCCGCCGGCACGTAAATCGCCTGCACCGAGGTGATCGAGCCCCGCGTGGTCGACGTGATGCGCTCCTGGAGGTTGCCCATCTCCGTGGCGAGCGTCGGCTGGTAGCCCACCGCGCTCGGCATGCGGCCGAGCAGCGCGGACACCTCGGATCCGGCCTGGCTGAAACGGAAGATGTTGTCGATGAAGAGGAGGACGTCGAGCCCTTCCACTTCGCGGAAGTACTCCGCCACCGTGAGGCCGGTGAGTCCCACGCGCAGCCGCGCGCCCGGCGGCTCGTTCATCTGTCCGTAGATGAGCGCCGTCGAGTCGATGACGCCGGATTCCTTCATTTCGAGCCAGAGGTCGTTGCCCTCCCGGGTGCGCTCGCCGACGCCGCAGAAGACGGAGCGGCCACCGTGCTCCTGCGCGATGTTGTTGATGAGCTCCATGATGATGACGGTCTTGCCGACGCCGGCACCGCCGAAAAGTCCCGTCTTGCCGCCCTTCACGTAGGGGGCGATGAGATCCACGACCTTGATCCCGGTGACGAAGATCTCCGTCTTCGGCTCGAGGTTCTGCAGCGCGGGCGACTTGCGGTGGATCGGCCAGCGCTCCGCCGCATCGACCGGCCCCAGCTCGTCCACGGGCTCGCCGAGGACGTTGAGGATGCGGCCCAGCGACGCCTCGCCGACGGGCGCCGAGATGGGATGTCCCGTGTCCACGACCTCCATCCCGCGCGTCACGCCATCCGTCGCGTCCATCGCGACCGCGCGCACCTGGTTGCGTCCGATGTGCTGCGCCACCTCGCACACGAGATCGTGCACGGTCCCGTCATCGTCCTCCCAGGACAGGGAGAGCGCGTTGTAGATCTCCGGCAAATGCTCGGGCTCGAACTCCGCATCGATCGTGGGTCCGATGACCTGCACGACCTTGCCTGTGCCTCGTTCGGTCGATCCTTCAGACATATGTCAGCCTCATGGCTATCGGTTCTCGGGGGCGCCGCCGCCCCTGTACGCTATTCGTCCGTCACCCGTCCAACGCGTCCGCGCCGCCGATGATCTCCGCGATCTGATTCGTGATCTCGGCCTGGCGGGCGCGGTTGTACGTCCGCCGCAGGTTGTCGAGGAAATCGTTGGCGTTGTCGGTCGCCGATTTCATCGCCGTCCGGCGGGCCGCCTGCTCCGCCGCCGCCGTCTCCAGGAGCGCGCTGTACGTCGAGTTCGTCACGTAGAGCGGCAGGAGATGATCGAGGATTTCCTCCTCCGACGGATCCAGGATGTAGAAGGGCTGCGGGCCCTTGCGCGCCTCGCCTACGCCGACCGGGAGCACCTGCCGGACCGAAGGGGGCGTGCTCACCATGTTCCGGAACTCCGCGAAGACGAGCCGCACGGCGTCCAGTTCCCCGGCCACGAAGCGTGCGGCCAGGTCGTCGATGAGCGCGCGGGCGTCATCCGTCGTCGGCGGATCCCCCAGGTCGTTGCGCGTGTGCGCCATCTCTACGCCGCGGAACCGGAAGTACGAGATTCCCTTGTTCCCGTAGACGTGGAACTCGACCCGGGCTCCGGCTTCCTCCAGTTCGGCGAGCTGTGTCTGCGCGGTGCGAATGAGATTCGCGTTGAAGGCGCCGCACAGCCCGCGATTGCTCGTCACGAGCACCACCGCGGCGCGTTCGATGCGCGCGGGCTGGCGCAGCAGAGGCCGGGATTCCGCCAGATCCGGCGTGGCGAGCCGGGCGATCATGTCCATCAGTTCGGCCGAGTAGGGACGTGCGCGGATCACCCGCCCCTGCGCCTGTGCGAGCTTGGCGGTCGCGACCATCTCCATGGTGCGCGTGATCTTCTTCGTGCTGTCGACGGATTTCATCCGCCGATAGATGTCCCTCGACTTGCTCATGCCGCGGCGTCCGAGGCGTCCCCTCGGGAGGCGTCGTCATGGACGAAGGTGTCCGAGTAGGACTCGATCGCCTCGCGGAGCGCGGCTTCGGTCTCGTCCGACATCACGTTCTCCGTCCGGATCGCCTCCCCGACCTCCGGATGGTTCGTGCCCATGTACTCGAGGAACCCGACCTCCCAGCCGCGGATCCGCGACACGTCCAGGTCGTCCAGGAAGCCCTGGGTGGCCGCGAAGATCACCATCACCTGCTCCTCGACCGGCATCGGCTCGTACTGGCCCTGCTTCAGGATCTCGACGGTGCGCCGGCCCCGGTCCAACTGCCGCTGCGTCGCGGCGTCCAGTTCCGTGCCGAACTGCGCGAAAGCCTCGATCTCACGGAACTGCGCCAAGTCGAGCCGCAGACGTCCGGCGACCTTTTTCATCGCCTTGATCTGGGCGTTTCCGCCCACGCGCGAGACCGAGATCCCCACGTTCACCGCCGGGCGCACGCCCGAGTAGAAGAGGTCGGTCTCGAGGAAGATCTGGCCGTCGGTGATCGAGATGACGTTCGTCGGGATGTAGGCGGACACGTCGCCGGCCGCCGTCTGGATGATCGGGAGCGCGGTCAGCGAACCGCCGGGCTTTTTGATGTCCGGGTGGCCGGCGACCGCTTCGGGATCGTTGCTGATCTTGGCCGCGCGCTCGAGCAGGCGGCTGTGCAGGTAGAAGACATCGCCCGGGTATGCCTCGCGCCCCGGCGGACGCCGCAGGATGAGGGAGGCCTCGCGGTAGGCGTCGGCCTGCTTCGTGAGGTCGTCATAGATGACGAGGACGGCCTTCCCCTCCTCGTACATGAAGTACTCGCCGATCGCGCACGCGGCGTAGGGGGCCATGAACTGCATCGGCGCGGGCTCCGACGCGTTCGCCGCCACCACGACGGTGTAGTCGAGCGCGCCCTCTTCGCGGAGCTTCTCCACGATGCCGGCGACCGTCGAGCCCTTCTGCCCGATCGCGCAGTAGACGCAGACGATGTCCTCGCCCTTCTGGTTGATGATCGCGTCGATCGCCACGGCCGTCTTGCCGGTGCCCCGGTCCCCGATGATCAGTTCCCGCTGGCCGCGGCCGATCGGAATCATGGAGTCGATCGCCTTGAGGCCCGTCTGGAGCGGCTCGTTCACCGGCTGGCGGTACACGATGCCGGGTGCCTTCCGGTCGACCTTCATGTAGGTGACGGTCTCGATCGGCCCGCGGCCATCGCGCGGCTGCCCCAGTGTGTCCACGACGCGGCCGAGAATCTC
This sequence comes from Gemmatimonadota bacterium, assembly GCA_022825725.1. Taxonomy (GTDB): domain Bacteria; phylum Gemmatimonadota; class Gemmatimonadetes; order Palauibacterales; family Palauibacteraceae; genus Palauibacter. Next base: position 16,302 of record JAJDWE010000074.1, on the reverse strand, counting down.
CGGGCCGACGGGCACGGAGAGGACGCGGCCGGTGCGGCGCACCGGATCTCCCTCCTTGAGGGCCAGGTAGTCGCCGAGGATCACGGCGCCGATGTTGTCTTCCTCGAGGTTCGAGGCGAGACCGATCACGGAGACCCCGGTGTCGCGGGACGTGATCTCCAACATCTCGTTCGCGACGCACGTGGAGAGGCCCCAGATGCGGGCGACGCCGTCCTTCACCTCGAGGACCTCGCCCACCTCTTCGACCCGGAGTTCCTCCTCGTAGCGGTCGATCTGCTCGAGCAGGGCCTTCTTGATCTCGCTCGCTCGAAGGGAGCTGTCGAAACCTGTCATCGTCTTCTCTTCTCTATTTTTGTTACCGAGCGTTTCGTTACCGGGCGTCTCAGTACAGTTCGCGCCGCATCTGCTCGAGTTGCCGTCGCAGCGAGGCGTCCAGCAACTCGTCGCCGACGCGGATGATCACGCCGCCCAGAATCTTCGGGTCCTCGTGGAACTCCGGGACGACCTCCCGCTCGAAGCGCCGCTCGAGCGCCGAGACCACCTCGCTCCGGACGCGGTCATCCGCCTCGAAGGGCAGCGTCACCGTGGCGCGGACCCGTCCCGCCCTCTGGTCCAGCAGGTCGCGGTAGGCGCGCGCGATCCCGGGGAGGGCCCGCTGCCGGTGGCGATCCAGGATGATGAGCAGAAAGCGGACGAAGAGATCCGGCGCCCTGGCGGAGAGCGCCGCCTGGATCGCCTCCTTCTTCTCGAACAGCGACACCGCGGGCACTTCGAGGAAGCGCTGAAAATCCGGGACCTTCGTGTACAGGTCCCCGATCTCCTCGATCAGCCGCCCGTACTCCGCCTCGCTCCCGTCCCGGGCCGCGAGTTCGAAGAGGGTCGCCGCGTAGTTGCGGGCCACCGCCGACGCGCTCATCGCTTCGCTAGACGTCCGACACGAAGTCGTGGACCAGGCGCCGGTTCTCCTCGGCGTCCAGCCGCGCCCGGATCAGCCGCTCGGAGGCCGCCAGCGCGAGGTCCACGGCATCCCGCCGGATCTCCTCGCGCAGGCGGTCCCGCTCGTGACCGATCTCGCGGCGCGCGTCATCGAGCATCTGCGACTGCTGAGCCCGCGCCTCCTCGAGCATCTCCTTGCGAAGGCCGTCGGCGTGCTGCCGCGCGCTCTCGAGCATCTCGCGAGCTTCGCTGCGGGCCGCTTCGAGCGCGGCCTCCTGCTGCGAGAGCAGCCCCTTCGCCTCGTCGCGCGCGGAGAGGGCATCGTCGATCGCGCCCTGGATTTTCGCGTGCCTCTGCTCGAGTCCGCCCGCGATGAGCGGGAAGACCCACTTCGCCAGGACGAGGAGCGTGAGCCCGAACAGGATCCAGGTCCAAACCACGAGCCCCAGATTGAGCGAGAAGATCCCCGTCTCCGCCTGGGCGGCCAGCTTCACTGGCGTCGCAATACTCCAGAGCGCGCCGAGACCGGCCAGACGCATCAGAGGCCACCGCGGATGAAGCCGGCGATCACGAGTCCGAACAGCGCCACACCCTCGATGAAAACGGCCAACACGATCGCGGCCGTCTGGATGGTCTGCGCTTCCTCGGGCTGGCGGGCCATCGCTTCCGTCATGCGCCCGCCGATAAGACCGATTCCGATACCGGCTCCGAGCACGGAGAGCCCGCCCCCGACGATGGCGAGACCGACCGCGAGGCCGTCTCCCGTCGACATGCCCTGCAGCAGCGTCAACATGTTCAGCATCGTTTGCTCCAGTTCCCTTTCTCAGTCGGGGGTTCGGACGACACCCCCCGTTCCGTCCGCGCCTCCCCGGCGCGGAAGTTGCCCGCGGACCCTTCCGGATCAGTGCGCGTGGCGAATCAATCCGATGAATACCGAGACCAGCATCGCGAAGATGTACGCCTGAAGAAGCGCGATGAAGATCTCCAGCATCATCACGAACAGCGCGAGGCCCATGGACCCCAGAATCGTCGCGGCACCGACGGTCGTTCCGAACAATCCCTGGCCGACCATCGAGCCGTAGGTGAGGATGAGACCCATGAAGGCGAGGATGACGAAGTGTCCCGCCGTCATGTTGGCGAAGAGCCGGATCGCGAGCGCCATGATCTTCGAGAACTTCGCGATGAGTTCGACCGGGGCCATGATGAGCAGCGTGACCGGCTTCAGCGGCCCGGGCAGCCCGGGCGGCAGGAAGAAGACGGTCTTCGCGTAGCCCAGCGGGCCGAGGGCGATGAATCCCGCCGTCTCGATCACGACGAGCGCGATGATCGCGAGCGCGGCCGTGACCATGATGTTCCCCGTCGCCGTCGCGCCGAAGGGGATGAGGCCGAGCAGGTTCGCGTAGAGGATGAAGAAGAAGAGCGTGATGACGAGGGGGACGAACCTCTCGCCGCCGCGCCCGATGTTGGCCATCACGACGTCATCCCTCAGGTAGAGATAGAAGGCCTCGATCCCGTTGAGGACCCCTCCGGGCGCCTTCTCGCCCCCCTTGAGCCGCTCCGTCGAACGCGCGGCGATGAACATCGTCACGATCGTGAGAACGGCGGCGAACACGAGGAACAGCACGTGCTTCGTGATCGAGAGGTCGATCTCGAGGCCGCCGATGTTGAAGGCCGGGATTTCCGGGAGATGGATCTCGCCGAAGGGGCCGAACTCCCAGATGTTCGAGTCCACGACGTGGTGCATCATGACCTCGGTGCCCCACTCGTCGGCGTGCCCGCCCGCCGCGCCGGCTTCGCCGTGGTGTTCCTGGGCGGACGCAGCCGCGGGAGCGGCGTGCTCCTGGAGCCAGCCGCCGAGATTGCGGAAGGGGGCCATCGATCTATCGAACACCGGGTTCATCCGGTTGTGCGTTCCGTGTCGAGTTGGTCTTCTTGCTCTTCGTGCGCGCGAGCGCGAGCCACAAGGCTTCCGTCCACAACAGCACCAGCATGGCGAGTCCGTACGCGATGGGCAGGTCGGGCGTCGCCGACCCCGTCCATGCGAGTCCGCCCGTCACGACCAGCCCTCCCATGCGGAGGCCGATCCCGGCCATCCAGGGCCGGGTCGCCCGCCGTCCTTCCAGGAGCGCCCGGTTCAGCGGCCAGACCGCCACCACCTGAATCATCCAGGCCGTCGCGATCCCCCACGTGCGCTCGCCGTCCTGCAGCCACGCGGCCGCCACCGCCGCGAGCCCGAACGTGGCCAGCGCATAGGTCGGCGTGCGCCGCATCCAGCCGGCGGGAATCCTCTTCACTTCCTCCGGTCCGCCTCCCCGTCCGTCTCACCGTCCTTGGAGCCGCCGCGCTGTGCGGCCAGCCGGCCGAACATGCTGTAGCAGCCTCCCGCGAACCCCGCGAACACGCCGAGGAGCACGAAGAGAGGCGCGGTCCCGAGGCGGTCGTCGAGCCAGTTGCCGCCGACGGCGAGGAGCGCAATCGCCAGGCCCATCGCGATGCCGAGGCTCGCGAATTCCGAGCCCGCCGCCTTCGCGTACCGGCGGCCGATGCTCCCCTGTGGTTTCTCGGGTTCCGGCCGGTTTGTCGAAGCGGGAGGCGGCTGGTGCATGGGGATACATCTCCGTCGTCAGAGCCCCACGCCGACCGCTTGTGAAAAATTTCCCAAGCCCAATCTGTCCGCTTGTGAAAAATTTCGCAATGCCGGTTTCGCTTGACGCTGGGCAGAGAAGGCCTAGGTTGCTGCCACCATATTGAAGGCCTCTGGTCAACTCCGAAATGGCCTCGCCGACGCCCGGGTCTCGCATTCCCGCGGCCCCCCTCACGCCTGGAGCCGATTGAGTCTTGGAAGCCGGTCGAAAGGTCGAGACGGATGACGTTCGGCTGCTCGAGGAACTGGGTCACGCCCGGCTTCGGATCGAGGAGGAAGTCGGGAGGCGGATCATCGGGCAGCGGGAGATCGTCGAGAAGCTGCTCATCACGCTGCTCGCCGATGGACACGCGCTCCTGGTCGGCGTCCCCGGCCTGGCCAAGACGCTGCTCGTCTCGACGCTCGCCGAAACTCTTCACCTGGAATTCAGCCGGATCCAGTTCACGCCGGACCTCATGCCGTCCGACATCACCGGGACGGAGGTGCTGCAGGACGACCAGCGCACGGGGGAGCGCCGCTTCGCCTTCGTCCGGGGGCCGATCTTCGCGGATGTGATCCTGGCGGACGAGATCAACCGGACGCCGCCCAAGACGCAGGCCGCCCTTCTGCAGGCGATGCAGGAGGGGGAGGTCACGGTCGGCAGCGAGACGTTCCCGCTGGGCCGCCCGTTCTTCGTCCTCGCGACGCAGAACCCGATCGAGCAGGAGGGAACGTATCCCCTGCCCGAAGCCCAGCTCGACCGCTTCATGTTCGAGCTTCGGATCGGGTATCCGACGGCGGAGGAGGAGTCGGTCATCGCGGACATGGCGGCGAGCGGACCGCCCGCCCAGGTGAGCCCCGTCGTGACGGCGGGCCAGCTTCTCGATTACCAGGCGCTCGTGCAGAGGGTTCCGGCCTCGGAATCGGTGGTCGGCTACGCGGTGCGGCTGGCGCGCGCCACGCGGCCTCGCGAGGCTTCCTCGCCGGAATTCGTGCGCCGCATGGTGAGCTGGGGCGCCGGGCCTCGGGCTTCGCAGCACACGGTGTTGGCGGCGAAGGCGCGGGCGGCGCTCGATGGCCGTCCCGCCCCCAATCTCGACGACGTGCGGGCGGTTGCGCCGGCCGTGCTCCGGCATCGGGTGGTTCCGGGGTTCGAGGCGGAGGCCGAAGGGAAGACCGCGGACGACATCGTCGCGGAGTTGATCGAACACAGCCGCGGCTGGTAGACGTTGGACGAAACCGACAGTACGCAGCGTTGGACGACAGTTCGCGCGGGCCGTGAGGCTCGGGCCGGAGTCCCCCGTCCGTGACCGGCACCTTCGCGCTGCTCGTCTTCCTTCTCATCGTCTCCGGGTTCTTCTCCGGCGCGGAGATCGCACTCTTTTCGCTTGGAGAACCCCGGGTCCGGGCCCTGGTACGCGCCAAGCGTCCGGGAGCGCGCGCGCTCGAGAGGCTGAAGCGAAACCCCGAGCGCCTGCTCATCATCCTCCGGATCGGGAACAACGGCGCCAGGATCGGGGCCGCGGCGGTCGCGACCTACGCGGCGACCGAACGGTTCGGTTCCGCGGGGGTGGGGCTCGCCGCGGGCGTCATGACCCTCCTGGTCCTCTTCTTCGGAGAGATCACGCCGCGGAGCTTCGCGGCGCGCCACGCGGACCGGCTGTCGCTGTTGGGCGCCCCGTTTCTCTCGGGCCTGGGGCGCCTGCTCCTGCCGGTCATCCTCCCGCTCGAATGGCTCGCGCGACGGGTGTTGCCCGACGGCGGGGGCGACACGCACGTGAGCGAGTGGGAGATCCGCTCCATGGTGCGCCTCGGGCATCAGTCGGGCGACATCGAAGCGCACGAGCGCCAGTTCATCGACCGCGTGTTCACCCTGGACCGCCTGCGGGCGAGGGAAATCATGACTCCCAGGGTCGAGATCCTCGCCTGGGAGGACTCGCGCAGCCTCGGGGACATCGCGGACGAGCTCGCCGACGTGCGCTTCAGCCGGATCCCCGTTTACGGCGAATCGCTCGATGACGTGACGGGCGTGCTGTACCGCACGGAGGCGTACCGGGCGCTGCTCGGCGGCCAGCGGGACGCAGCGCTCTCGCGCGTCGCCCGCGAACCCTACTTCGTCCCGGATACGATCACCCTCATCGAACTGCTCGAGCAGTTCCGGGCGCGGCGCGTGCACATGGGACTTGTGGTGGATGAGCACGGCGGGCTCGACGGACTCGTGACGCTCGAGGACATCCTCGAAGAACTCGTCGGCGACATCGTGGACGAGACCGACCTGCCGCCGGAGCCGATCATCCGGCTGCGGCGGGACGAGATCGCCGTGGACGCCGGGGCGGAGCTCCGCGAGATCAACGATGCCTTCGGCACTTCGTTCCCGGTGGACGAGTACCGCTCGCTGAACGGGTTCCTGCTCGGCGTACTGGGCCGGGTTCCGGCCGCGGGAGAGACCGTCGAACACGGCGATGTTCGAATCCGGGTTGTCGCGAGCACGGACACACAGGTGACGCGGGCCCGCATCCGCCGCCGCTAGCACGGCGCCACGGCAAGATCCGGCGGCGGCGTTGCCGCAGGACCCAGAGCAGCCGATCGCAGGTACCAGTCGAACAGGGCCTCGCCGAACAGGAACGCGAGGGCCGCGCCGAGCGAGAGGAAGGTTCCGAAGGGGACGGGCCTCCCGGTGCGAAGTGCGACGGGCCCGAAGACGATGGACCCGGCGAGCGCTCCCAGGAAGATCGTGAGAAGGGCGCCACCGGGCCCGAGGAACGCTCCCACCATCGCCATCATCTTCACGTCGCCGCCGCCGAGCGCGGGCTTCCGGAATGCTCGTTCGCCGAGCCAGCCCACGATGTACATGAGGCCGAAGCCGAGCAGGGCCCCGACAAGGGCGGCGGGCGGCGATGCCGGCCCCGGGAGCGCGGAAAGGGCGAGGCCCGCGGCACACCCCCCGAGCGACAGCTCATCGGGGATGATGTAGTGGCTGGCATCGATGACCGCGATTCCGATGAGGAGGGTGAAGAGGACTGCGCCCGCCAGCGCGGTCGGCGACGCACCGTACGCCCAGGCCATGCCGCCCCAGACCAGAGCGATCGCGACCTCGATCGCCGGGTAGCGCCAGGAGATGCGGACGCCGCAGTCGCGGCACCGTCGCCGCAGGAGCCACCAGGAGAGGACGGGGAGATTGTCGCGCCAACGGATCGCCGCCCCGCACGCCGGGCAGCGGCTGCGCGAACGCACGACGCTGTCTCCGGCGGGCATGCGCGTGATGCACACGTTGAGGAAGGAGCCTAGCGCGGCGCCGAGCACGGCGGCCGCGCCCAGGGTAGCGGCGCCCGTCAATCGGGCGTCCGGGCCAGCAAGCGGTCGAGCAGGATGGCGCCGGCCGACGCCACGTTCAGCGACTCCACGCCGCGGGCGAGCGGCACGGAGACGGCGCGGTCGGCGGCGGCGAGGAGAGAGGCGGAGACGCCGTGTGCCTCGCTCCCCAGCGCGAGCGCAACGGGCCCGGGAGATGGCCCCTCGAGCGGCGGGGCTCCGGCCGCGGCGACCCATATCGGGATCCCCCGCTCGGCGAGCCGCTCCATCGCCTCCCGGGCGTCCGCGCGGAAGACGGGGCCGCGGAACGACGCTCCCGCCGAGGCCCGCAGAGCCTTCGGCCCCCAGGGATCCGCGGTCTCCCCGACGCCGATCACGGCGGCCGCTCCGACCGCGAGTGCGGTGCGCACGAGGGTGCCGAAGTTGCCCGGATCCTGCACGCCGTCGAGAAGCACGATCGCGCCCTCGCCCACGTCGTCCCAGCCGTACGCCGGGGTCTCGCCGATCGCGAGGATGGGCTGGGGCGTGGCGGCATCCGCCAGCCTCCGAACGACGGCCTCGGGCACCGCCTCCGTGCGCACGCCCCGGGCCGCCGCACGCGCGAGCAACTTCTTCACGTCCGGCTCGGCCCCGACCGCGCCCGCGTGCAGCACCGCGACCGTGCGACCCGGCCACTCGAGCATCTCGCCGACGAGCCGCCGCCCCTCGGCCAGGAAACACCCGGTTTCCCGGCGTCCCTTTCCGCGGTGCAGCGACCGCCAGGTCTTGATCTCCGCGCGCGTCAGCATGCCCTTATTTTACGCCGCGGCGCAACGCAGTGTCATCGCGGTGCGGGAGCGCAACCGAGCTGGTGGACCCCACAGCCTCGAGCGGAGTCGAGCTTTGCCACCGAAGAACGTGACAGGGAAGAAAGCAGCGCGGGCGACGGCCCTCACGATCGCGGGAAGCGATTCGGGGGGCGGAGCCGGCATCCAGGCCGACCTCAAGACCTTCCACGCATTCGGCGTGTTCGGAACGAGCGCGGTCACCGCCGTGACCGCGCAGAACACCCTTGGAGTCCAGGCGGTGCAGGCGCTCGACCCGTCGATCGTGCGGCGCCAGATCGAATCGGTGCGGGCGGATCTGCCGCCGGGGGCCGCGAAGACGGGGATGCTCGCCCACGAGGATATCGTGCGGGCCGTCGTCGCGGGGCTGCATGGCTTTGAAGCACCGCTGGTCGTCGATCCCGTGATGGTGGCGACGAGCGGCGACCGGCTTCTCGACCCGGCCGCCGTCGCCGCCATCGTCGAGGAACTCCTGCCTCTGGCCGCCCTCGTCACGCCGAACCTGCCGGAGGCCGAGATCCTCGCCGGACGGACCGTGAGCACAGAGGCCGACATGTCCGCGGCCGCGCTCGCCATCCTCGCGCGCGGAGCCGGGGCCGTACTTGTGAAGGGCGGGCACCTGGACGGCGAGGAGGTCGTCGACCTGTTCCGGGACGGAGATCGCGAGCGCGTGTGGCGGACGCCGCGCATCCGGACGACGGAGACGCACGGGACCGGCTGTACGCTCTCGGCCGCGATCACGGCGGGGCTGGCCTCGGGGCTCGACCTCGAGCCGGCGATCGAGCGGGGACTCGCCTTCACTCATGCCGCCATCGCGGCGGCGCCGGGCCTCGGCTCCGGCCGCGGCCCCCTGGATCACTGGGCGGACCCCGGAGCCGGCTCCCGCGACTGAAGGCTACTCTCCGTACGGAACCCAGATGTTCTTGATCTGGGAGGCGTGCCGGAGGAACTCCCGTCCCTCGCGGTCGGAACCGAACCAGTCCCGCCCGCGAACGGCCTCCGTCCACGTGCGCTTCAGATTGGAGGCGGAGCGGCGCTCCACGTCGGCGGCCCCCTCTTCCGTCCCGAAGTACCACATCCCGTCCACGGCATCGTGGCCGGAGAGGGTGGGCCGCAGTTCCTCCTCGAGGCCCGTGAGGATGTTGATGACCCCCGGAGGCACGTCCGAGGTCTCGATCACCTGTTGGAAGTCGGTGGCGAGGAGCGGCCAGCGCTCCGAGGCGACGGCGACGACGGAGTTCCCGAGGGCGACCGGCGGGATCACGGTGGAGATGAAGCCCAGGAGGCCGGGCTCCGGCGGACAGACCACCGCCATCACGCCCAGCGGTTCGGGCATGGCGAGCGTCACGTTGCGGAAGGGCGTCCGGTGGACGGCCCCATCCCACTTGTCCGCCCACGCCGCGTAGGTGAAGAGGCGGCGCACGGACGCTTCGACCTCCCGCCCCGCCGCTTCCGCACCGCAGCCGGTGAGCGCGCGCAGCCGGTCCTCGAACGCCGTCCGGCGGGCGTCGAGATTCTCGCCCAGGTAGTAGAGGATCTGCGCCCGCAGGTGGGCCGTCGTCCGGGCCCAGTCCGGGGCGAGCGCCGCCTCGACCGCGTTGCGCGCGTCCTTTCTGTTTGCGCGGGCCACATCCCCCGCGGCGCGTCCCCTGTAGTCGAGGACCTCGAGGCTGTAGCCGCCGTCCGGCCGGGCCTGCCGGCCACCGATGTAGAGCTTCGCCGTCCGGTCTATCGCGGGCATCGGCGCCGCGGGTGCCTGGGCCGTCTCGCCGGCGTCTCCCCGCCCGTCGCGCACCTCTTCCCGCCCGTCGTGTTCCGCCGTCTCCGAGTTGTCTTCGGGGGTCGGCTCCGCAGGCTCGGGCCGGCGGCGGACATACTCGCGGAGTCCTTCCCGGCCGCCCTCGCGGCCGAATCCGCTCTCGCGGTAGCCGCCGAACCCGGAGGCGGCATCGAACACGTTCGTGCAGTTGATCCAGACCGTCCCGGCCTTGATCTGCGAGGCGATGTCGAGCGCGAGGTTCACGTTTTCGGTCCAGACGCTCGCCGCGAGGCCGTAGCGCGTGTTGTTCGCGAGCGCGACCGCCTCCGCGGGCGTGCGGAACGTCATCTGAACCACGACGGGACCGAAGATCTCGACCTGCGCGATCCGCGCGGCCGGCGACACGTCGGTGCAGAGGGTGGGCGGGTAGAACCAGCCGTCCTTCGGGACGCTCCAGGAGGGCTGCCAGATCGCGGCACCCTCCTCGCGTCCCTCTTCGACGAGCGACTCGATCTTCTTCAACTGGACGGGCGCGATGATCGCCCCGAGGTCGACGCCCTTGTCGAGCGGGGCCCCCATGCGGAGCGTCTCCATGCGGGCGCGCAGGCGGTCGGCGAGCGCGTCGGCAATCCCTTCGTGGGCGAGGATCCGCGAGCCGGCGCAGCACACCTGCCCCTGGTTGAACCAGATCGCGTCGACGACGCCCTCGACGACGCTGTCGAGATCCGCGTCGTCGAAGACGAGGAAGGGCGATTTGCCGCCGAGTTCGAGCGAGATCTTCTTTCCCGTTCCCGCCGTCGCCTCGCGGATGAGGCGCCCGACCTCCGTCGAGCCCGTGAAGGCGACCTTGTCGACGTCCGGATGTTCGACGATCGCGGCGCCGGTGCGGCCATCGCCGGTGACGATGTTCACGACGCCCGGGGGGAGATCGACCTCGCGGCAGAGTTCCGCGAACCGGAGCGCGGTCAGCGACGTGAACTCGGCGGGCTTGAGGACGACGGTGTTCCCGGTCGCGAGGGCGGGCGCGATCTTCCATGCGAGCATGAGGAGCGGGAAGTTCCAGGGGATGATCTGGCCCGCGACGCCGAGCGGCTCGCAGTCCGCGAGTTCGGCGTCCATGAGCTGGGCCCAGCCCGCGTGATGGTAGAGGTGCCGCGCGACGAGCGGAATGTCGATGTCGCGCGATTCGCGGATGGGCTTCCCGTTGTCGAGCGTCTCGAGCGTCGCGAAGAGTCGGGAGTGCTTCTGCAGGTGACGGGCGATCGCGTACAGGTAGCGCGCCCGTCCGTGTCCTCCGAGGTCGCGCCAGGCCGCCTGGGCGGACCGCGCCGCCGCCACCGCGCGGTCCACATCGCCGGGGCCGCCCTGTGCGATCTCGCCCAGCTGCTCCTCGGTGCTCGGATCGAGCGTCGCGAAGAACTCCCCGTCCGCCGGTTCGCACCATGCACCGCCGATGTAGTGCCCGAAGCGGGGTCCCCGTTCGGCGATCCACGCCCGCGCCTCGTCCGCGGCCTCCGGGGCCGGACCGTACTCCATCGTCTCGAACAGTTCCGCGATCTTCGGCATCTCCCTCAATCCCCTCTCAACCCGACCCTCGCCCCTGGCCTCATCCCAGCGGATGCCGGTGGTATGCGGAGTACCGCCCCGTCACCTGGTGCTCCAACTGGCGTTCGATGTCCGCGAGGAGCGAACTCGCGCCGAAGCGGAACAGCGACCGGTCGAGCCATGGTCCGCCCAGTTCCTCCTTGATCATGATCAGCCACTCGATCGCCTGCTTCGCCTTTCCGATGCCGCCGGCCGGCTTCAGTCCCACGTGGAAGCCGGAGAGCTGCCGGTAGGCGCGGATCGCTCGCGCCATCACGAGTCCGACGGGGAGCGTCGCGTTGACCTTCTCCTTGCCGGTCGAGGTCTTGATGAAGTCGGCTCCGGCCATCATGCACGTCCAGCTCGCGCGGGCGACGTTGCGCAGGCTCCCGAGTTCGCCCGTGGCCATGATCGTCTTCAGATGTGCCTCGCCGCACGCCTTGCGGAAGGCGCGGACCTCGTCGTACAGCGCCTCCCAGTCGCCGGAGAGCGCGTGGCGGCGGGTGATGACGATGTCGATCTCGCGCGCCCCCGCCTCGACGGCCTCGTGAATCTCCTCGACCCGCTGCGCGAACGGCGTGAGCCCGGCGGGGAAGCCGGCGGCGACCGCGCACACCGGGATGTCGTCGCCGGCGAGCGCTTCCACGACGGCCGGAACCATCGTCGGATACACGCAGACGGAGGCCACGCGCAGGCCGAGATCTTCCACCTCCAGCGCGCGGAGGAGGTCGGGGCGCACGGGCTCGCGGGCCTTGGCGGCGAGCCGGGCCACCCGTCCCGGGGTGTCATCGCCGGCGAGCGTGGTGAGGTCGATCATCGTCACGGCGCGGAGGAGCCAGGCGGCCTGCCACTCCTTCTTGACGCTGCGGCGCTTCCCCAGCGTGGCGGCCCTGCGCTCGATTGCGCTGCGGTTCGCGGCCTGATCCCGGATCAGATCCAGGTCGAGCGGGATCCCCGCATTCCGCGCCCGGATGGGCACCACGCGGGCGTTCCCGGCCCCGCGGGCAGGACGGACGGACGCCGTTTCGGAATCGGTCGAGAGCCTCGGTTCCGGTACCTTGGTCATGGCTTGAATATCGCGCACTCTCCGCAAACGGGCGAGCGAACGCCTGTAGTGGGCATGCGTGGAGCGCTACGAGGCGCCGACGGCTTCTTGACGGGGGCCGTCCGTGGGCCGAAGCTGCCGCAGCACCCCCGCGACACTTCAGGGTAGAATGTCAGGTGCAGCCCGGAGCCAGGGCTCGAGGAGCACCCGCCCTTCCATACAACCGAGAGAATCCCATGACGACGAACGAAACCTGGTGGCCGAACCAGCTGAGCCTGAAGGCCCTTCGACAGAACTCCCCCTCATCGGACCCGATGGGCGGCGACTTCAACTACGCCGAGGCGTTCAAGGGCGTCGACGTCGAGGAGCTGAAGCGGGACATCGAGGAGGTGATGACGACGTCCCAGGACTGGTGGCCGGCGGACTACGGCCACTACGGACCGCTCTTCATCCGCATGACGTGGCACGCGGCGGGCACCTACCGCATCACCGACGGCCGCGGGGGCGGCGGCTCGGGCCACCAGCGCTTCGCACCGCTCAACAGCTGGCCCGACAACGGGAACCTCGACAAGGCGCGCCGGCTGCTGTGGCCGGTGAAGCAGAAGTACGGCCGCAACCTCTCATGGGCCGACCTCATCATCTTCGCCGGCAACTGCGCCCTGGAGTCGATGGGGTTCCGGACGTTCGGGTTCGCCTTCGGCCGCCCGGACGTGTGGGAGGCCGACGAGACGGACTGGGGATCCGAGACCGAGTGGCTCGCGGACGAACGCCACGACGATGACGGGGAGCTGCAGGAAGGGCTCGGCGCCGACCATATGGGTCTCATCTACGTGAACCCGGAGGGTCCGGGCGGCAAGCCGAATCCGGCGGCCGCCGCGAAGTTCATCCGCACGACCTTCGCCCGCATGGCGATGAACGACGAGGAGACGGTCGCGCTCATCGCCGGCGGCCACACCTTCGGCAAGGCGCACGGCGCCGGCCCCGAGTCTCACGTCGGCACGGAGCCGGAGGGCGCGGGGCTGGAGGCGCAGGGCTTCGGGTGGCACAGCAGCCACGGCAGCGGCAAGGCCGGCGACACGATCACGAGCGGCCTGGAGGGCGCGTGGACCACCGAACCCACCCGCTGGGACAACAACTTCATGGAGAACCTGCACGACCACGAGTGGGAGCTGACGAAGAGCCCCGCCGGCAAGTCGCAGTACACGCCGGTGAACGCCTCCGAGGTCGCCACCGTGCCGGACGCGCACGATCCGTCGAAGAAGCACGCGCCCATGATGCTCACGACGGACCTCTCGCTGCGCGAGGATCCCGTCTACGCGCCGATCTCGAAGCGCTTCCTCGAGAACCCGGCGGACCTCGAAGACGCCTTCGCGAAGGCATGGTTCAAGCTGCTTCACCGCGACATGGGGCCGCGCAGCCGGTACCTCGGGCCGCTGGTCCCGGCGGAGCCGCAGTTGTGGCAGGATCCCGTGCCCGCCGTCAACCACGAGTTGATCGATGAGCGGGATGTCGCGGATCTCAAGGCCAGGGTCCTCACCTCGGGCCTGTCCGTGTCGCGGCTGGTTGCGACGGCCTGGGCGTCTGCCTCCTCGTTCCGCGGCACCGACAAGCGCGGCGGCGCGAACGGGGCCCGCGTCCGCCTCGCGCCGCAGAAGGACTGGGAAGCGAACGATCCGGCCGAGCTGGCGGAGGCGCTCCGGACGCTGGAGGGGATTCAGGCGGCGTTCAACGGCGCGCAGAGCGGCGGCAAGCGGGTCTCCCTCGCCGACCTCATCGTCCTCGGCGGGTGCGCGGGCGTCGAGCAGGCCGCGCGCGACGCCGGACACGACGTACAGGTGCCGTTCGCACCGGGGCGCACGGACGCGTCGGAGGAGTGGACGGACGCGGAATCGTTCGCCGTGCTGGAGCCCGCCGCGGACGGATTCCGCAACTACGTCAGGGACGGAAACCGAGCGTCAGCGGCGGAGCAGCTCGTGGAGCGGGCCTGCCTGCTCACGCTGACCGCACCCGAGATGACCGCGCTGGTCGGCGGCATGCGCGTCCTCGACGCCAACACCGGAGGGGCCGCGCACGGCGTGTTCACGGACCGGCCCGGAGCGCTCACGAACGACTTCTTCGCGAACCTGCTCGACATGAGCACCGAGTGGCGGGCCTCCTCCGGTGGCGCGTTCGAGGGCCGCGACGCGGCTTCCGGCGACGTCAGGTGGACGGCCACCGAGGTGGATCTGGTGTTCGGTTCGAACTCCGAACTCCGGGCCCTCGCGGAGGTCTACGGGTGCGACGACGGCGAGGAGGCGTTCGTGCGCGACTTCGTCGCCGCCTGGAACAAGGTGATGAACCTCGACCGCTACGATCTCACCTGATCCGCACCGCGGCGCCCGGGTCGGGGAATTCGAGTCCTATGCCTCTTACGGAAAACGCGAGATCGACTCGGCGACGAGGTGCTGGAAATCGGCCTGGGCGAGCTTCGTCGTCTCGAGGACTTCCTCGTGATTCAGAGGCTCGTCGAGGACTCCCGCCGCGTAGTTCGTTAGGCAGGAGATGGCGACGCAGCGCATGCCGAGGGCGCGGGCCGCGATGACCTCCGGCACGGTGGACATGCCGACGGCGTCGGCGCCCAGCGTTCGCAGCATGCGGATTTCCGCGGGCGTCTCGAAAGCGGGGCCGTGCATCGCGGCATAGACCCCTTCGTGGAGCGTGTGGCCCAGTTCGGCGGCGGTATCCCGCACGATCGTGCGTAGCTTGCGGTCGTAGGCAAACGTCAGGTCCGGGAAGCGATTCTCGGTTCCCACGACCGGGCCGATAAGCGGGCTCGTGCCGGTCAGGTTCAGGTGGTCCGAGATCAGCATCAGCTCGCCGGGGTGCCAGCCCTCCCGGATCGCCCCGGCCGCGTTCGAGAGGAAGAGGACCGGGATCCCCAGCGCCGCCGCGACCCGCACGTAGAAGACGACGCGGTCCGGCGGACCGCCCTCGTAGAGATGGACGCGTCCGCTGAGGCCCAGCACGGGCCGGCCGCCGAGCGTCCCGATGAGCGCGTGCCCGGCGTGCCCGATCACCGTGGGGCGCGGCCAGCCGGGAAGGTCCTCGTACGGCACCCGCACCGGGTCCTCGATCTCCTCGCCGAGGCCGCCGAGTCCGGAGCCCATCGTGATCACGACGTGCGGCATGGCGCCGTCCAGCCGGTCCCCGATGCGGGCCCGCAGCGCCGCGGCCGCCGTCTCGACACCGGCCTGGATGTCGGCGGCGCGGCTCACGCGAGGACTCCGGCCAGCGTCGCCGTCATCCAGGTCGCGACCGTACCTCCGAGCATCGCCCGCAGGCCGAGCTTCGACAGATCCTCGCGGCGGCCGGGCGCGATCCCCCCGATCCCCCCGATCTGGATCGCGATCGAGCTGAAGTTCGCGAAGCCCGTCAGCGCGTACGTACAGATGATGAGCGATTTGTTCGAGAGCTGAAGGTCGCCGGCGAGGCCGGCCCCGAGGTTCGTGAAGGCGAGGAACTCGTTGGCGACCATCTTCACCCCGAACAGCGTCCCGACATCGACCGCGTCGGCCCACGGCACTCCGATGAGCCAGGCCACGGGGGCGAAGACCCAGCCGAAGATCCGCTCGAGCGTGATTCCCTCCACGCCGAACAGCCCCGTCACCCAGCCGATGATGCCGTTCCCCAGGGCGATGATGGCGAGGAAGGCGAGGAGCATGGCCCCCACGTTCAGGGCGAGCTTCAGCCCGTCCCCCGCCCCTCCGGCCGCCGCGTCGATCACGTTCGCGTGGGCCTGCGGCGGGTCGATGTCCAGCGTGCCGCGCGTCTCGGGTTCTTCCGTCTCGGGCATCAGCATCTTGCTCACCACGATCCCCGCCGGCGCCGCCATGATGCTCGCCGCCAGGAGGTGTCCGGCGATACCCGGAAACACCCCCACGAGGATCGCGACGTAGGCGGCCAGCGCCCCGCCCGCCACCGTCGCGAACCCTCCCGTCATGACGGTGTTGAGTTCCGACCTCGTCATCCGATCCACGAAGGGCCGGATGAGGAGGGGTGCCTCCGTCTGGCCGACGAAGATGTTGCCGGCCGCCGAAGTCGTCTCCGCGCCGCTCGTCCCGAGGGTCCGCTGCATCGCCCAGGCGACAGCCCGCACGACGCGCTGCATGAACCCCAGGTGATAGGCGAGGGCCATGAGAGAGGAGAAGAAGATGATCGTGGGCAGGACGCTGAAGGCGAA
>JAJDWE010000054.1 GCA_022825725.1 Gemmatimonadota bacterium | reverse complement strand
CCTCGACGACGGTTCGGCCGCAGTCGTGTGGCTCGAAGCCTCGAACAACACCCCGCGCGTCCTCGTCCGCCGCGTCCATCCGGACGGCTCGCAGGAGCCGCCCCTCCTCATCTCGGAGACCGCCGGCGAGCGTTCGAGCGGGTTCCCGCGCATGGTGCGGCTGGGGGACGAACTCCTGTTCGCGTGGACGATCCCCGGCGAGGGAGGCGGCGTGCGCGTCCGCCCCGTGCGGCTCTCCGACTGAACCCGGCCCGGTCGACTACACCCAACCGGGTCAACTGAACGCAACCGGATCAAGGGACGAGAAGCACCTTCGCGATTCCCGATTCCGCCGCCCGGTCGAAGGCCTCCGGGGCGGCGGAAAGCGGCAGCCGGTCGTCGATGAGATCGCGCACCTCGAACTCCCTTCGCTCCAGCGCGGACAGTGCGTCGTCGAAGGATCCGCACCGGGAGCCGAGCAGTCGAATCTCATCTACGACGATGGATGAGATGTCGACGTCTAACTCGTTTTTATGCGTGCCCTTGAGGACCATCGTTCCACGCGGCCGAACGGCTCGGCGGGCGACCTCGAAGCCGGCCGGTGCGCCGCTGCAGTCGACGACGAGATCGTAGGTCGCCGCCTCCACGGCCGCGGCCGACACGGTGGCGAGCCCCGCCGCGCGAGCCCGCGCCAGGTTCCGCTCCGACCGCCCGGCGACCTCCAAGCCCGGCAGCCGACGCGCCAGCACCCGCGCCACCAGCTGCCCCAGCCGTCCCGCGCCCACGACGAGCGCCCGGGTCACGCGCCCACGCTCGGCGTCGCGCCGGATGTCGGCCTCGATCTGACGCAGGACGCGGCACGCGGCCGCAACGGGCTCCGCGAACACGGCGACCTCGTCCGGAAGCGGCTCCGGCACGCGATGGAGGTTCGGGACCGGCACCCGCAGCCATTCGGCAAGGGCGCCGTCACGGCCGCGGATGCCGATCGCCTCGCGGCGAAGGCAGTGCGTGAGCCGCCCGTTCTCGCAAGGCAAGCAGGGGGGCTCGGACCCTCGCGAGCGGCAGGTGACGTTGATCTCCGCCACAACCCTCGCGCCGACCCACTCCGACGGCCCCTCCTCGACACGTCCGACGAACTCGTGCCCCGGAATCCCGGAGAAGTCGCGATACCCGCGCAGCAGCTCCAGGTCCGTCCCGCAGATGCCCGCCAACAGGACCCTCACGATGGCCTCCCCGGGCTCGGGGGAAGGCCGCGGGAGGTCATCGCGGACGCGGATTGTGCCGCGGTCGATCCAGGCGGCGATCACCCGCCGCGTCCCTCCAGGATGGCGCGGAAGGAGCGGGTTTCGAGTTCGGCGGGCGTGAGGCCGGAACGCGCCGCCTCCTCCGCCGTCAGGGCGCCGCTCGCGAGCCCCCGGAGGAAGAAGTTCAGCAGGCCCTGGCCCGACGCTTCGTCATCGAACACGGATCCCGTGAGGACGGCCTGTCCCGCGGCGGTCACGAAGCGGTCGAGCCGGCTCGCCGCCGCGTCCAGTCCCTCGAGGAAGAAGGAGAACACGGCCGCGTAGCGGGAGACGAGCTGCGCGGGGTGAAGGTCCCAGCTCTGGTAGAACCCCTGGTTCAGCGACCGCCGCACGTCGGCGCAGTGCAGGCGCCAGGCGTCATGCACGACCGCCGTGTTCTCCGCGCGCTCGGCCGGAGAGATCTCCGTCTTCCCCCGGTGCGGCTCGACCGGGAGCACATTCGTCGCCCCGTCCGCAAGCCGGACGCCGCTCCCGCCGAGCGAGAGCTGAAGGAGTTGCCGGGCCATGTCGCACAACGGGTGGCCCAGCGTCTGGGCCTCCGCCGCCACCGCCACGCCGCCCGTGAGGTCGTACGCCCCGAGATGCACGGTCCGGCACCGCCCTCCCGCCGCGGCGACCAGCCCGGGCACGGCGATCCGTCCGTCCGGCGCCACGAGCGACTGCGGCGTCTCGATCATGAGGTCGATGCCCACCCGCTTCTCCGGCAGGCCGAGCGTCGCCTCGAGCCGATCCAGCGCCGCCGCGAGCCGTTCCACCTGCCCGGCGTCGACGATCTTGGGCAGAAGCACCGTGAACCCGTCCGGCAGCCCGCCCCCCGTCCCCGCCAACCCGGCAAGGAAGAGTTCGAGCGTCCGCAGCGCCCGTCCGCCGGTGGCCTCCGACAGCGACTTGATGCGGATTCCGAGCGACGGAGGGAGGCTCCCCGCCGCCGCCCCCGCCGCGACCTCCGCCGCCGCCCCCGTCGCCGCCTCGTCCTCTTCCGCCTCCGACCGGGCGCCGAACCCGTCCTCGAAGTCGATCAGGAAGGACTCGACGGGCTCGCGTTCGAGCTTCGCGCGCACCCGC
Source organism: Gemmatimonadota bacterium (assembly GCA_022825725.1). Classification (GTDB taxonomy): domain Bacteria; phylum Gemmatimonadota; class Gemmatimonadetes; order Palauibacterales; family Palauibacteraceae; genus Palauibacter. The sequence continues at coordinate 36,687 of JAJDWE010000054.1, read as the reverse complement.
CGGTGCACCGCCTCCGCGGTCTCCGGGGCAAGGGCTCCCGCGGTCTCCGGGGGAAGGGCTCCCGCGGTCTCCGGGGGAAGGCGATTTCCCAGGACATCGGCGAGGGAAGCGGGGTCCGCCGCGTACCGGTCGAGATAGCGCGCGGCGATCCGTCCGAGCTTCACCGCCGTGTCCCGCCGGAAGAGGTGGGCCCCGCCGACAACCGTGTGCACGGGCTGCTTTTCCATGGGCTCAACTTCCGCGGCTCCGTCCGCCGCAGCAACGATCCGTCCGGCGCGCCCGCCGCCCGTGCCGCGCCCCGCCCGCCGCCACTCCCGCCAGCGCAACGAAAAACTGGCGACAATCCCCTTCGTCCCCTAGGATTGCGAGCGGTTATCTCACCAAGCGACTCACGGGACCAGGCGACTCACGGGTCGGGTGCCGCGGGGCCTGTCGGGCGGGGTCTGTCAGGGGAGAGACGGTGGAGCCAACGAACGTCGAGAATCCCGACTACTACCACAAAGTCGTGGATTGCCAGTGGGCCTGCCCGGCCCACACCAACGTGCCGGGTTACATCCGCCTCATCGCGCAGGAACGGTACGACGACGCCTACATGCTCAACTGGGAGTCGAACGTTTTCCCGGGCATCCTCGGCCGGACGTGCGACCGCCCCTGCGAGCCCGCGTGCAGGCGCGTACGGGTCGAGGAAAAACCCGTCGCGATCTGCCGCCTCAAGCGCGTCGCCGCCGACCTCAGAGGCGACGTCACCCCCCGCTTCCCCGACATCCCGAAGCAGAAGAACGGGAAGCGGATCGCCTGCGTGGGCGCGGGCCCGGCGTCGCTCACCGTCGCCCGCGACCTCATGCCCCTCGGCTACGAGGTCACGATCTTCGAGAAGAACGACCGCCCCGGCGGCCTCATGTGGACGAACATTCCGCAGTTCCGCCTGCCCCCCGAAGTCCTGTGGGAGGAGATCGACTACATCCTCGACATGGGCGTGGACATCCGCTACAACGCGCCTGTCGAGAGCATGAAGTGGCTGCTGGAGCAGGATTTCGACGCCGTCTTCGTCGGCTCCGGCGCCCCGCGCGGCAAGGAACTGCGCCTGCCGGGCCGGTACGACACCGACCACATCTACATCGGCATCGACTGGCTCGAATCCGTCGCCTTCGGGCACACGAACGCGATCGAGGAGAACGTCCTCGTCATCGGGGTGGGGAACACCGCGATGGATTGCTGCCGGACCTCGAAGCGGATCGGCGGCACGAACGTCAAGGTCATGGCCCGCAAGTCCAAGCCGTACTTCAAAGCCTCCCCCTGGGAACTCGAGGACGCGGAAGAGGAACTCGTCGACATCGTCGAGAACCACTCGCCCACCGAGTTCGTCGTCGAGGACGGCGTCCTCAAGGGGATGAACTTCGACATCGTGGAATGGCACGAAAACGACGAGGGCCGGCTCGTCTCGACCAAGCTCGACGAGGCGTTCTTCCCCGCGGAGGCCGTCATCCTCGCCATCGGGCAGGAGACCGCCTTCCCCTGGATCGAGGACAATGCGGGGATCGAGTTCAACAAGTGGCGCGAGGCCGTCGTCGACCGCACGACGTTCATGTCGACGCGCGAGGGCGTCTTCTTCGGCGGCGACGCGGCGTGGGGCCCGGAGAACATCATCTGGGCGGCCGAGCACGGACACCAGGCGGCGATCTCCATCCACTCCTACTGCCGCGGCGAGGATCTGCGGAAGCGACCGCCCGAGCACATGAACCTCGTGAGCGCCAAGATGGGCCTCCACGAGTGGAGCTACTCGAACGACTACGAGTACGCCGCCCGCCGGAAGATGCGGCACGTCCGCCTCGAGGAGCGCCTCCAGAGCATCGAGACGGAGGTCGAGGAGGGGTTCGACATCGAGCAGACGCTGACCGAGGTCGAGCGCTGCCTGAACTGCGACATCCAGACGCACTTCACGGGGAGCCTGTGCATCGAGTGCGACGCCTGCATCGACATCTGTCCCCTCAGCTGTCTCACGATCACGCACAACGGGGCAGAGGCGGACCTCCGCACGCGGCTGACCGCGCCCGCCGAGAACGAGGAGCAGGACATCTACGTCTCGGAGCCGCTGCCGCAGACGACCCGCGTCATGGTGAAGGACGAGGACCTCTGCATTCACTGCGGGCTGTGCGCGGAGCGCTGTCCGACGGCGGCCTGGGACATGCGGACCTTCGACCTGCTCAAGCCGTACGCCGGACAGGACGCGGACCATCCCTACTCCGGCATGGGAATCGAGGAGATGTCGCCGGGCGGCTTCGTTTCGGTGACTCCCTGACGGAATGGCCGAAATGAAGACCGGCCGCGTGAACGACTTCGCGCTCAAGATCGGCACCGTGAACGGCACGGGCTCCGCGAGCGCCAACGGCCTCATCATGCAGTCGATCTTCCGGATGGGGGTCCCGGTGTCCGGGAAGAACGTCTTCCCCTCGAACATCCAGGGCCTTCCCACCTGGTACGAGATCCGCGTGAACGGGACGGGCCACGTCGCGCGCACGCCGGACTTCGACCTCATCGTGGCGATGAACCCGGAGACCTACGCCCAGGACATCGAGGAACTCGTCCCCGGCGGCTGGCTGCTGTACGACTCGAGCTGGCCCATGGCGGACACGCTGCGGCGCGAGGAGGTGACCTTCCTCGGCGTCCCGCTGGCGGAGATGTGCGTAAAAACCTTCGACGGCGGCCGCACGCGCATCCTCATGAAGAACATCGCCTACACGGGCGCCCTCGCCGCCCTCCTCGACATGGACATGGACGTGATCCGCGGATTGCTCGAGGAGACCTTCGGCGAGAGGAAGCGTCACCTGCTCGACGCGAACTTCGAGGCGATCCGGCTCGGCTACGACTACGCGACGGAGAACTTCGAGTGCCCCCTGCCGATCCGGCTCGAGGGAATGGACGCCACGCGCGACTCGATTCTCATCGACGGGAACACGGCGGCGGCGCTCGGCTGCGTCTACGCGGGCGCGACCGTCGCGGCCTGGTATCCGATCACCCCCTCGACCTCGCTCGTCGACGCCTTCACGGCCTACTGCGGGCGGCTGCGCGTCGAGGACGAGACGGGGAGGAGCAAGGCGGCGATCCTGCAGGCGGAGGACGAACTCGCGGCGGCCGGCATCACGATCGGCGCGGGGTGGGCCGGAGCCCGGGCGTTCACGGCGACGAGCGGCGCCGGGATCTCGCTCATGACGGAGTTCATCGGGCTCGCCTACTACGCCGAGGTCCCGTGCGTCTTCTTCGACGTCGAGCGCGTCGGCCCATCGACCGGGATGCCCACGCGCACCCAGCAGGGCGACATCCTCCTCTGCGCCTACGCCTCGCACGGAGACACGAAACACGTCTGCCTCTACCCGAAGGACCCGGCGGAGTGCTTCGAGTTCAGCGTGAAGGCGTTCGACGTCGCGGAGCGCTTCCAGACGCCCGTCTTCGTGCTCTCCGACCTCGACATCGGGATGAACGACTGGGTCGTGCCCCGCTTCGAGTGGGACGACGAGTACCGGCCGGATCGCGGGAAGGTGCTCGACGCGGAGGCGCTCGCGGAGATCGAGACCTTCTATCGCTACCTCGATGTGGACGGGGATGGGATCCCGTATCGGACGATCCCGGGCGAAGACCCGAAGGGCGCCTACTTCACGCGCGGCTCCGGCCACACGAAGTACGGCAAGTACACGGAGGACCCGGACGAATACCAGGAGGTCATCGACCGCATCGCGGTGAAGATCGACAATGCCGCGGAGGCCGTGCCTCCCCCGGAGATCCGCTCGCGGCCGGACGCGCGATACGGACTCATCACGCTGGGCGCCTGTGACGGCGCGGTGCGCGAAGCCATCGAGCGCATGGAGGCGGAAGACGGGCTCCGGCTCGACTACATGCGGATCCGCGGCTTCCCCTTCGCGCCCGAAGTCGCGGGCTTCATCGAGGCGCACGATCTCAACATCGTCATCGAACAGAACCGGGACGCGCAGTTGAAGTCGCTGCTCACGCTTGAGACGCCGGCCTCGAAGGAACGGCTGACGTCGGTCCTCCGCTACGGGGGGCTCCCGCTGAGCGCGCGCCACGTCATCGCGGGCGTGAAGGACCGCCTCGGCCTCGCGGCGGAGACCGCCGAAGGAGTGGGGACATGACGTACATCGCCAAGCCTCGGGTCTTCCACCCGAGCCTGGAGAAGAACGAACTTGGGCTCACGCGCCGCGACTACGAGGGCGTGATGTCCACCCTGTGCGCGGGGTGCGGTCACGATTCCGTCACCGCCGCGCTCATCGAGGCGGCGTGGGAACTCGCGATCCCCACGCACCGGGCCGCGAAGATGAGCGGGATCGGCTGCTCGTCGAAGACGACCGCGTACTTCATGTCCGAATCCCACGGCTTCAACAGCGTACACGGGCGGATGCCGTCGGTCGCGAGCGGAGCGAACGCCGCGAACCGCGACCTCGTCTACATCGGCGTCTCCGGGGACGGGGACTCGCTCTCGATCGGGCTCGGGCAGCTGTGCCACGCGGTGCGGCGCAACCTCAACCTCCTCTACATCATCGAGAACAACGGGGTCTACGGCCTGACGAAGGGCCAGTTCTCGGCCTCGGCCGACATGGGCTCGAAGTCGAAGCGGGGCGTACCGAACGAACAGCCTCCCATCGACCCCGCCCTGCTCGGACTCTCGATCGGCGCGACCTTCGTGGCCCGGGGCTTCTCCGGCGACAAGGACCAGCTCGTCCCCATCATCAAGGCGGGAATCCGGCACCCGGGCCTCGCCCTCGTCGATGTCATCTCGCCCTGCGTGACCTTCAACGACCACGTGGGCTCGACGAAGAGCTACGCCTACACGCGCGAACACTTTCGCGAGGCCGTCGAGGCCGCGTTCGTCGCCCCGAAGGACTTCGTTCCCCCCGCCGATGAGATCACCGCGGACATCGCATCGGCCGAAGTGCGCGACGTCCGCATGCACGACGGCAGCGTGATCCGCTTCCGGCAGGTGGAGGGCGACTACGACGCGACGGACAGGGACGCCGTGTACGGCTACCTGCGCGAACGGCAGAACGCGGGAGAGGTTCCGACCGGGCTCCTCTACGTGGACCCGGAGTCGAGGGACCTGCACGACGTGCTGGGGACGGTCGACCGGCCGCTGTGGGACCTCCCCTTCGAGGAGTTGTGCCCCGGCTCCGAAGCGCTGGACGCCCTGATGGAGAACTACCGATAGCGGGGGAGGGGCGGGCGGAGGGGCGGGCGGCCCGCCTCGAGGCAGTACAGCCCGTGCTCCCGTCGCGGGACGTCGCCGCGGCGATCGGCTTCTACGTCGGGCGGCTCGGCTTCGAACTCGCCTTCGCCGATTCCACGCGCGATCCGGGATACGCCGGTCTGAGGCGCGACGGGATCGAGTTGCACCTGCAGTGGCACGATGCGGAGGAGTGGTCGCGCGTCGAGCGCCCCATGCTGCGCTTCGTCGTGCCCGACGTCGAGGCGCTGTTCGAGGAATACCGGGACCAGGGCGTCTTCCACGAGCGGACGGCGCTGCGGCGGACCCCCTGGGGCACCCGCGAGTTCGCCTTCTTCGACCTCGACATGAACGGCCTCACCTTCTATCGCGATCTCGCCGAGGGCGAGGCCGCGGACGGCTGATCGCCACGGACGGCTAATCGCCCCGGGTCTTCCGTCCCCCCGGGTCACACACGTACCGGGACAGGTGCGCGCCGGCGAGGGCGCCGACGACCGGGCCCCAGACGTAGGGGAGCGAGAAGGAGCCGATCCCGAGGGCGACCGCGGGGTTGAGCACGCCGTTCGATCCGTGCGCCGCCCAGGCGATCCCCACGACCAGGGTCCCCCCGATGACGGCCCCGGTCAGCCGGGCGGGGATCCGGCCCATGAAGACGGCCGCGATCGTAAAGGCGAGGAGTGCGGCTCCCAGCAGCTCGGCCACCCCGGTGCCGGCGAAAGCGTCCACGGGGAGCGGGGTGGGGTTGGTGAACAGGAGGCGTCCGAGAGCGAGGGCCAGTCCCGCGCCCGCGAACTGCGCGACGATGAACGCGCCGACGTCCCGCGCGTTGAGCTTACCGACCGACCAGATGGCGATCGTCACCGCCGGATTCAGCAGGCAGCCGGATACGGGCCCGAGGAGATGGACGAGGACCCCCAGCGTGAGCCCCGCGAGGGCCGGGCCCGGAATGGGGAAGTCCGGGTGGTGGATGGAAATCAGGGCAGAAAACGCGAGCGCGAACGTGCCCACGAGTTCGGCGGCGACAGCCCTCGGCCTCATGCCTTCTCCTCGAGCGGCGACACGGCGTAGAATGACCGGCGCCAGCATACGATGATGCCGCCACCACCGGCCACCGTCCCACCGAGGAGTTACATGACCTGGACTGCTCCCGAGCATTGGGTTCGCGTCGAGACGATCGATGCGCACACGGAGGGGGAGCCGCTGCGCGTCATCGTGGCGGGCTTCCCGGAGTTGCGGGGAGACACCGTCCTCGCGCGGCGGCGCGTCGCGCGGGCGGAGCATGACGAACTCCGCCGCGCCCTGATGTGGGAGCCCCGGGGGCACGCCGACATGTACGGCTGTCTCGTGATGCCGCCGGTGAGGTCCGGCTCGGACTTCTCCGTCCTCTTCCTGCACAACGAGGGCTACTCCACGATGTGCGGCCACGGGATCATCGGCGTGGCGAAGATCGCGGTCGAAGCCGGCTGGATCGACGGGGCAGGGGACGAGCGGCCGGTGACGATCGACACGCCCGCCGGCCTCGTGCGCGCCACCGCGATCCTGGACGGCGAACGGGTCGGGGAGGTCCGGTTCCTCAACGTGCCTTCCTTCGCGCCGCTGCTGGGGCAGGCCGTGGAGGTGGAGGGGCTGGGGACCGTGTCCTACGACCTCGCCTTTGGTGGCGCCTTCTACGCGTACGTCGATGCGGATGCGCTAGGGCTCGCCCTCGTGCCCGGCTCCGCCACCGACCTGATCGACGCCGGGCGCCGGATCACGCGCGCGGTGTCCTCCTCGGCGGGAGACGACATCTCCCACCCCGACGACCCCGACCTCGGGTTCCTCTACGGCACCGTGTTCACCGGCAGGGCCGCGGATCCCGCGCACCACTCGCGGCACGTCTGCATCTTCGCCGACGGGGAACTCGACCGCAGTCCGACCGGGACCGCGGTGAGCGGCCGCCTGGCCATCCTTCGCGCCCGGGACGAAATCCCCGGGGGCGCGGAGATCGTCGTGGAGAGCATCATCGGAGGCCGGTTCAGCGGCCGGATCGTCGACACGACGGCCGTCGGCGGGCATCCGGCGGTCGTGCCCGAGGTCGGGGGCCGGGCCTGGGTGACGGGCCGTCACGAGTTCCTCATCGATCCGGACGACCCGTGGCGGGACGGCTTCCTCGTCCGCTAGGGAGGAGGCGAAATGCCGCACATCGAGACGGTAGCTCCCGACGAAGCGGAGGGGCTCCTCGCCCGCGAGTACGAGAAGGCCGTCCGCCGCGCGGGGCGCGTCTTCAACGTGATCGGAATCCAGAGCCTGAACCCGCCCGTCATGCGCGCCTCGATCCGGCTCTACGAGGCGCTGATGCTCGCGCCGGGACCGCTGGGGCGGGACGTGCGGGAGATGCTCGCGACCGTGACCTCGCGCGAACTCGAGTGCTTCTACTGAACGGAGGCGCACGGAGAGGATCTCCGTGAGGCCACCGGAGACGATGAACTGGCCCGCGCGATCCGCACCGACTACCGGACGGCGGGACTCGACGAGAAGACGCGCCGGCTCATGGACTATGCCGTGTCGATCACGCGCGAGCCGACCTCCACCGCCCGGCGGGACATCGACGAGTTGCGGGAGGTCGGCTGGACGGACGCGCAGATCCTGACCGCGACCGAGGTCGTCGGCTTCTTCAACTACTACGTGCGCATGATCGAGGCCCTCGGCGTCGAACCGGAGCCCGAAATGGAGCGGGATCCGGAGGTGTGGCCCGACCTCTGATGGTAGTCCGCTAGCCTCCGGATCGGCCGCGGGCCCGCGCGGCGCCGCTCGACCGCGTACTGCCGCCGCTGCGGCGGACCGCGCCCCCGGATCTGGACCCTCCGCTGGAACGTCCGACGCTCCCGCTCGACCTCGACGGGCCGGCGGGCCGCACCGCCGGCCGGGACGGCCGCGGGACGGACTGGCGGGCCACGGGTCGCCTCGTGGACGGTGCGGGGCGAACGACCGGCCGGGACGGCCTCGCCGTCGGCGGTCGTACGGTCGGCCGCGCCGGAGCGCGCCGCACGGTCGGTCTCGTCGGGTTCGACCGTGCCGTCGGCCTCACCGGATTCGACCGCACGGTCGGCCGGGTCGTCGCGCCTCCCGTCCGGCGAACGGCCGGCTGCTCCCGGGTCGTCGCTCGCTGCACGCCGCTGGATCCCGACCGCGTCGTCGGCCGTACCACAGGCCGTCTCGCGGAGCCTGCGACGTCCCGCGTCACGGGCCGCCGGACCGTCGAACGGGCGTCGTTCGTCGATGGCGGGGGGGTCGCCCGCTGCACGCCGGGCCGCTCCAGCCGCAGGGCGCGGCCCTCCGCCGACCGCGAGGTGACGCGGACCGGTGGTGCCCCCGCCGTCCGCGAGGGGTCGCTCCGCACTCCGGCGGTCGCGTCGCGCGGGCGGGCCGACCGGCCATCGCGGCTCCGCAGCACGACGCGTTCGACCTCGCGCGGCAGGCCCGCGCGGCGATCGATGAAGCCGTTCGCATCGACCGCCGTTCTCCCGTCGCGCTCGACCGCGCGCCGCAGGCTCGCCAGCGTCTGCGCGGGTCGCCGCTGAGCCTGCCGTCCGAGCAGGCGGGAGTCCGTCAGCAGCACGCCGCGCTCGACCGCCTTCCGCCCGCGGCCGAAGTCCGAACCGCCCACCGAGTAGAAGTGCTGTCGCCGATGTCCCAGGCGACCGTGGGGCAGGAAGGTCCAGTGCCGGTACCGCCCGAAGCCGCCGCCGATGTGCCCGTAGACCCCGAAGTGGAAGCCCCAACTGCTCCCGTAATAGTTCCGGTAGTGGCGCCAGTAGTATCCCGAGGGAATCCAGCCCGCGTAGCTCGGGCCCCAGTACCAGTAGACGTGCGCCACGGCGAAGCGGCTGCCGGGGAACCAGATCCAGCCCCAGTTGGGATCGAGGTCCCAGTACCCGTAGTGGTAGGGCACCCAGCCCCACGGTTCGTAGGAGACCCAGAACATGCCGCTGGGCGTGTTTCGCCAGCGCCCGTGCCGGTACGGCGCCCAGCCCGTGGACACGCGCGGACGCCAGGCGACGCCCGCGTCCACCTGCACCCACGACCCGTGCCCTCCGAGCGAAGACGCGGCGTAGTGGAGATCCGGGTCCACGTGAGCGGCGTACGCGCCGCCCGCCTGGTCGGCGAGCCCCCGGCCCCACGCCTCCAGACGCTGGAGACCCGGGGCCGCGGCGAAGCGGAGCCGGTCGCCCCGCGCCCCCTCGACGAAGAGGCTCTCGCCCCGCCGCACCTCGGCGAGTTCCGTCTCTGTCCTGACGTCCGCCAGCCCCTCGCGCACGACGACCTCGCTGCGGCCCCCTTCGTCGACGAGGATCAGGAAGGAACCCGCTCCCCGCGGCCGGACCGTCGCGTTCGGCGTGACGACGGAGGGCCGTTCGGCTTCCGTCGGGTTCGCAGCCACGACGAGTTGCAGCGACCCGCGCACGAGTTCGAGGATGGAGGCGGGGTCGCTCGAATCCGCCGAGTTGGCGAGCGCGCGGAAGGAAAGTTCCGCCCGGTCCCCGACCCGAACGAGGTTGCCGTCGGCGAGCAGAATCTCGATGCGCGATTCGTCGGACACGAAGATCCGGTCGCCGACGAGGACGGGTTCGTTCACCGCGAGCTGGATGCGCTCCCGGGTGTCTCCCTGAATGAGCGTCGCGGACCCTTCCAGCGCGCTCAGGTATCCGTAGCTGCCGTCGATCCCGCTCTGCGCGATCGCGGCGTCGTAGTCGATCGGGATCCCCTCCTCCTGGGCGGAGACCGGGGGCGCGGCGAACGAGACGCCCCACGCCACCCCGACCGCCCACACCCGCCGCCGCCCCCGCAATGCCTTTGTGAACCGCATCCCAAGCTCCCGTGTTTCTCCGGTCCCCGCCCCGGACCGCCGCGTCGCCGCCGGGGCTGTCCTCAGAGACTAGACGGTCCGCGCGGGAAGTCGGTCACTCGGCGAGGTCGTCGATCCACTCCGCGATGAAGACGTTCGTGTTCCCCTCGTGGGACCCGTGCCGGTTCGACGCGAACACGAGATGGCGGCCGTCCGGGCTGAACATGGGGAAGCTCTCGAACTCCTCGCTGAACGTGACCTGCTCGAGCCCCGTCCCGTCCAGGTTGATCAGAAAAAGGTCGAAGTTGCGGCTGTCCGGATCGTTGAGGTTCGAGGAGAAGATCACCTTCTCGCCGCTGGGGTGGAAGAAGGGCGCGAAGTTCGCGGCCCCGTTGTCCGTGAGGCGAATCGGGTTCGAGCCGTCTGCGTCCATCACGTAGATGTCGAGCACGCCGGGCCGCACGAGACCGTCGGCCAGGAGCCCCTGGTAGTCCGCGAGTTCCTCCTCGCTCTCGGGATACCTCGCCCGGTAGACGATCTTCGTCCCGTCCGGGGAATAGAACGGGCCGCCATCGTATCCGGGTTCGTCCGTCAGTTGCTGCACGTCGGAGCCGTCGGGGTTCATCGAGTAGATGTTCAGGTCTCCGTCCCGCGTGGAGGTGAACACGATCCGCGAGCCGTCCGGAGAGAGAGTCGGCTCCGCGTCGTACCCGGGGCTCGACGAGATCACGCGGACGTCGGAGCCGTCGGGCCGCGCCGAGTAGATGTCGTAGTCGTAGAGCGCCCACACGTAGCCGCGGCGCATGTCCGGGGGCGGAGGACACCCGGGCGCCGCGTGGTGGGTCGAACTGTAGACGATTCTGGAATTATCCGGGAAGAAGTAGCCGCAGGTGGTCCGGCCGAGCCCGGTCGACACGAGGCGTCGTTCGCCGCCTTCGACGGTCATCGTGAAGATCTGGTCGCACTCGTACTCGTCCTCGTGGGTGCGCTGGAAGATCAGCCGCTGTCCGTCCGACGAGTAGTAGGCCTCGGCGTTCTCGCCCTCGAAGGTGAGCTGGGTCAGGCTCGCGAAACGCCGCTCTTCGGGGAGCGGATCGCGGGCCACGGCAGTCGTCTCTGCGCGGTCCTGCTCCGTCGCGGCGCCGCTCCCGTCTCCGGCATCGCCTGCGCAGGCCGCCGCAACGGACGCGAGGATGAGCGTGAGCGCGACGCGGCCGAGCGCGGACGCCGAAACTGAAAACTCTGAGTTCAAGAAGACCTCCGGGTGCTCCGGGTGGGGGCTGCGGGCTCACACGGTACAGTTCGCGTGCGCGCGCGGCCAGTTCCGAGGGGTGCCGGGGCGTCCCGTCTCACGGATTTCGACATGATACGTTCCACGGGGTGAGAACGAAGGAGAGGGGGCGGGTGAACGACTGGTCCGAACGTTACGGCGGGGAACTGGAGCGCCATGTCGCCGCGATGCTGGGAAACGCGGAGGAGGCGCGCGACGTCGTGCAGGAACTGTGGGTGACGGCGCTTCGCGCGCGGCCCGAGGCGGGAGACGCCGCGAATGTCCGCGCGTGGCTCTACCGGGTCGCGACCCGCCGGGCGCTCGACCGCATCTCGATGCGCCGCCGCCGCTCGGAGTTGCTCGCCGCCCACGCGGGGGAACTCGACCCCGGCTCGCTCCCGGCGGCCGACGCGGCGTTGGACCGGCTGTCGGAGGCCGCCGCGGCGCGCGTCCGGCAGGGGGTCGCGGAGCTTCCCCGGCGGCAGCGGGACGCCGTCTGGCTCCGCTGGATCGAAGAGTTGGACTACGCGACGATCGCGCGCCGGATGGGGTCCTCTCCCGAGGCCGCGAGGGCCAACGTCTACCAGGGGATGAAGAAGCTGCGCCGCGACCTCGCCGAGGTGTGGCGCGAGGAGGGACCGATATGACTGGACGCGGGACGGACTGGAGCGAGGAGGAGCTGGTCGCATGGATTCTAGGCGATTCGGATGCGGAGGCTGCCCGGGCGATGACCGAGGACCTGGCGGCGAACCCGGACCTCCGGGAGCGGGCGGCGGAATACCGTCTCCTGCATCGCGCCGCGGAGAGCCTCCGCGACGGCCCCGTCATCCGCTGGCGCCGCTTCGATTCGCCCTTCGGCGCCATGCGGGTCGCAGCGAGCGCCGAGGGTCTGGTCGCGCTCTCATGGCAGGACGAGAGCGACGACGCGTTCGTCGCCGGCCTCGAGCGCCGGTACCGGTCCACGCCCGTGGTGTTGGACACCGATCGGCTCGCCCCCGCGGAAGCGCAACTGACGGAGTACTTCGGCCGCCGCCGCCCCCGCTTCGATCTCTTCGTCGACCTCACGGAGCTGGGCGAATTCCAGCGCGCCGTGCTGGACGCCGCCTCCGGACTCGATTTCGGCGAGACGGTGACGTACACGGAGATCGCGCGTCGGATCGGCCGTCCTAAGGCGTCGCGCGCCGTGGGCAACGCGCTCGGCCGCAACCCGGTCCCGATCATCGTGCCGTGCCACCGCGTCGTCCGGACCGACGGAACCCTGGGCGGATACACCGGCGGACTCCGCTACAAGCGCACCCTCCTCGACATCGAGGGCCGAACCGATCTCCTCGGCTCGCACGCCCAAACGGAGATCCCGCTCGCCTGACCGTGGCGTCGGCCGCGCGCGGAACTTCGGCTGCCGCCGCCGGTACCTCCCGAACTAGTGTCCCGGTGCCGCGTCTTCCGCCAGCACGCCGGGAAGGGGGGGGATCTTCACGGGAGTCGCAGCCATGTCCGCTTCATCGAAAGCCGTTGCCACCATTGGAGTTCTGTCCATGTTCATCGCCGCTTCCGGGGGGCCCGGGGACGCCGGCGGCGAAGCGTCCGGCCGCACCGCGACGGCGCCGCCCTCGGCGGCCACGTTCGCGCGGGCCGAGCCGGGGGTGCTGGAGACGCGGCGGATTCGGGGGCACCTGCTCGACGTCGAGGGGGTGCTGAGGCGAAGGGCTACGGACGCGCTCAGCCCGGCGCAGCGGGAGAGACGGAACGCTGCCCTGAACTGGCTGCGCGAGTACCGGGAACGGGGGGAGTTCCCCCGCAACCACACGCACGCCGGCCGTGTGCCCGTCTTCGTCGACGAACACGGCACACCCTGCGCGGTGGCCTACCTGCTTCAGAGGTCGGGCAGGGAGGACCTCGTCCGGGAGATCGCGAGCGCGGACAACAACGTGTACGCGTGGGAGCTTGCCGGCGACGCACGCTTCACCGAATGGCTCGACGAGACGGGTCTCACGCTCGGGGAAGCGGCGAGGATCCAGCCGCAATACGGCGACTATTGCGTGTGCGTCGTGGATGAGGCGTCCAACACCTGGCACTACGTCGTGCCGCTGTCGGCGCTGTCGGCCGTTGCCAGTCACCTTGAGAGACCGGAAGGGTGGAGGAGACCCGTATTCGGCGCAGTCAACGGGGCCTTTGCCGTCGCACACGCGGGCTTTGCGTGGAACGCGGTGCGCGAGTGGCAGGATTCGAGCATAGGAGCCGAACTCTCCACCGTCGCCAACTCCGCGTTGGCGCTCGTGTCCGGATACACGGCGTGGAGCCTCCTGCGGTCGCGCCCGGATGAGCCTGCCGCGTCCGGGTCCGCAGCGGGGCTCGCGAGCGCGCTGAGGTCGCAGCGCCCGCGGCTTCTCGCACCTTCGGCGGCCTGGGTCGGCGGAGGTCTGGGCCTGCAGGTGCGCCTGGTCCACTGAGCCGGGCAGCGGCTCCGCGTGGGGAGTCGTTCTAGGCGGACTCCTCGACGAGTTGGATCAGGCGGCGGAGGCCGAGGCCCTCGGGGCCCCCGACGCGGACGCGGAGCGCCAGGCGTTCGCATTGAGCGAGCGCTTCGAGATCCCCTAGGCCCTGGGCCCGGATGAGTCGGCGGAAGGTGAAGTCGGTCTCGGGGACGTGCACATGCTCGCCGGCGTCGTCGACGAGTTGGAGGAAGACGCAGTTGTCTCCGCCTCCCTTGTGCAGTTGCCCGGTCGAGTGGAGGAAGCGCGGGCCGTAGCCCAGCGTGGTCGCCGCCCCTGTGGCGTCGGCGAGGGCCGCGCGCAGCGTCGCGAGTAGCCCTTCCTCCTCCTCGCCACCCGCGAGAAACGCCTGCACGGCGATGTAGTCCGCCGGCTCCACCGCGGCCAGGAAATCCTCGACCCGCGCCCGGATTCCATCCACGTCCGGGGCCACGGGCGTGCGGGGCGGGGCGTGTCCGAACCGCGGCAACTCCCAGACGAGGTCGATCTCGTCCGCGTCGGAGACCTGCGCGTCTTCCGCCGGTTCCGCGTCCGGCGACCTTCCCTCCGGCGCGCGACCGCCCGCCATCGCCCGCCGCGCGAGGCGCTTGGCGAGTTGCACGTCGGGTTGGTTGAAGGGATGGATGCCGAGGACGGCTCCGGCCATCGCCACGCCCACCTCCCACACGAAGAAGAGCGCGCCGAGTTCCTCCGGCCCTTCGAGCCGGATGCACAGCGTCGGGTGGCCGGCCGCCTCGAGCGCGTCGAGGAGGTCCGGCGTCTCGTCGGCTTCTCCCCACTGCTCCGCTTCGCGCGCCGCGTCCCCGCCGAGGAGGAGGCCGACGAAGACCCGATCCTCTCCGTATTCGTCCGGAGGCCGCGGGGGCTCGCCGACGACCGGGACGATGCCCCGGCCCTCCTTGCCGGTACTCTCGGCGAGGAGTTGCTCCGCCCAGTCCGGGAACGCGTTCCAGTCCATTGCCGCGATGAAGGTGACCTTGTCGCGCCCCGCGAGCGCGAGTTCTCCCAGCGCCGCCCCGAGGAGGAAGCCCGGGTTGTGGTGGTCGTCGTCCCTGCAGGCGTCCGCGGCCTCCGCGGCCTCCGCGAGAAGGGCCGGGAGATCGGCACCGGCCAGGGCCGCCGGCACGAGCCCGAAGGGGCTCAGCGCGGAGAAGCGGCCGCCGACGTCCGGGGGCGCTTCGAACACCGCCCGAAATCCCCGCTCACGGCCGAGTTCGGCGAGGGGAGATCCGGGGTCCGTGATCGCGATGAAGTGCGCCCCGGGATCGTCCACGACTTCCGCGGTCCGCGACCAGAAGTGGCGGAAGAGCGAGAGCGTCTCGACGGTCGTGCCGGATTTGCTGGAGACGACGAAGATCGTGTTTGCCGGACGCAGCCACTCGAGGTCGCGGAGCGCCCCCGGGTGCGTGGTGTCCACGAGCGTAAGCGGGAGCCGCTCGCCCGGCATCGTGCGCGCGATGACCTCCGGCGCGAGGCTGGAGCCCCCCATGCCGAGCAGCACGAGGTCGGTGAACCAGAAGGGCACGCTCGCGCGCAACTCCTCGAGCGGACCTAGCATGGCGGGAGACGTCTCCGGGAGGTCCAGCCACCCGAGCCGGTCGGCCAGCTCCGGCGTGTCCGGGTCCGCGCTCCACAGCGTCGGGTCCCGCCGCCAGAGCCGCGCCACCGCGTCCTCGGCGGCCCATTCCCGAAGCCGGCGATCCACGTCCTCCGTGTGGGGACCCGCGGAGAGTTCGATCTCGATCATGAGACGGTCACGGGACTAGAAGAGCCCGACCACGCTCCCGTCCTCGACGATCCGGATCCCCTCCGCCGCGGGCACGCGCGGGAGTCCCGGCATCGTCATGACGGTGCCGGCCCGGGCCACGACGAACCCGGCCCCCGCCGAGGGACGCACGTCCTGAACCGTGATGCGGAAGCCGACCGGCCGTCCGAGGCGCGCCGGATCGTCGCTCAGGCTGTTCGGCGTCTTCGCGATGCAGACCGGCGTATCCCCGAGTCCCGCGGCCTCGAGTTGGGCGATGTCCTTCGAGGCGCGCGGCGTGTAGTCGACCCCGTCCGCGCCGTACACCTTCCGGGCGATGGCCTCGATCTTGTCCCGGATCGAAGCCTCCGCGTCGTATTTCGGCTTGAAGGCGGCCGCTCCCTCGTCCAGCGCCGCGAGCACCGCGCGGGCGAGGTCTTCGCAGCCGGCGCCGCCCAGCGCGTGGCCGTCGGAGCGGGCCCAGGGCGCCCCCAGGTCCTCGCACGCCTCGGCCACGGCCTCGATCTCTTCGTCGGAGTCCGTCCCGAAGACGTTGATCGCCACGACCGGCTCGATGCCGAAGCCGCGGATGTTCTCGACGTGCGCGCCGAGGTTCGCGAGCCCGCCGCGGACGGCATCGGGATCCGGCGTGGAGAGCGCCGTGCGGTCGCCCCCGCCGTGCAGCTTGAGGGCGCGGATCGTGGCCACGAGCACGGTCGCCTCCGGGTTGAGCCCGCCGGTCCGGCACTTGATGTCGAAGAACTTCTCGGCGCCGAGATCCGACCCGAACCCCGCCTCCGTGATCACGACATCGCCGAAGGCCAGCCCGGCCCGCGTCGCCATGAGCGAATTGCAGCCGTGGGCGATGTTCGCGAAGGGCCCGCCGTGGACGAAGGCGGGCGTCCCCTCGAGCGTCTGAACGAGGTTCGGTCCGATCGCCTCCCGCAGGAGCAGCGTCATGGCCCCCGCCACGTTCAGTTCGCGCGCCCGCACCGGCTCCCCGCCGTAGTCGTACCCCACGATGATGCTGCTCAGCCGTTCCTCGAGGTCCTCCAGGCTCGCCGCGAGGCAGAAGATCGCCATCACCTCCGAGGCGGCCGTGATCATGAAGCCGTCCTCGCGCGGCACGCCGTTGATCCGTCCTCCGAGCCCGACGACGATGTTCCGCAGCGCCCGGTCGTTCATGTCCACGGCGCGGCGCCACGTGATCTGTCGCGTGTCGATCCCGAGTCGGTTCCCCTGCTGCAGGTGGTTGTCCAGCGCGGCGGAAAGGAGCGCGTGCGCCGACGTGATCGCGTGCAGGTCCCCCGTGAAGTGGAGGTTGATGTCCGCCATCGGGATCACCTGCGAGTACCCTCCGCCGGCGGCCCCGCCCTTGACGCCGAACACCGGGCCGAGACTCGGCTCGCGAATGCAGAGCACCGAGTTGGCCCCCACGCGGCGCAGGCCATCGGCCAGCCCCACGGAGACGGTCGTCTTGCCCTCGCCCGCGGCCGTCGGAGTGATGCCCGTGACGAGGACGAGTCGGCCCGATCCGGGCTCGCGCTCGAAGATGGATTCCGGGGCAACCTTCGCCTTGTAATGGCCGTAGGGGACGAGTTCCTCGAGCCCCAGCCCGATCTTCTCCCCGATCTCCCTTATGGGCCGGGGCGTCGCGGCCTCGGCGATCTGTACGTCCGTGAGCATCCGTATCATCCCGATGAGGTGGCTTGAAAACTGTCGTGGCTTGAAGACCGTCGGAGACTCTACCGCCCGCGACGCCGGCGGAAAACCGTACCGCGGATCATGCCGGCCGTTCCCGCCTGCGGAGCGCGAGGCCGACCACGAGAACGGCCAGCGTCCCGACGACGTTGTACCACAGCCACGCAATCTCCGTGAAGCGCGACACGGCGAGCACGGCGAGCATCGAGGAGATGAGCCCGTAGAAGGCCCCCGCCGCCGTCGCCCGCTTCACGAGAAAGGCGAGGAGGAAGACGCCCAGGAGCGCGCCGTAGAAGATGGAGCCGACTTCGTTGACCGCTTCGACGAGCGATCCCAACTGACCCGCGTAAAGCGCGAAGAGGACGGCGAATCCGCCCCAGCCCAGCGTGGCGAGCCGCGAGATGAGCAGATAGTGGGCGTCCGTCCCCTCCGGTTTCACGTACCTCCGGTAGAAATCGATGACCGTGGCGCTCGACAGCGCCGTGAGTTCGGAGTCCAGCGAGGACATCGCGGCCGCGAAGATGACGGCGATCAACAGTCCCAGGATGCCCGCCGGGACATAGGCGATGAGATAGGACGGGAAGACATAGTTCACATCGTTCGACGAGGCCCCGCGCACCTCGGACACGAGCGTCTTCGACTCTTCCCGCAGCCGCGCCAGTTCGTCATCGTACGCGGCGATCCGGCCCTGCAGCTCGGCGGGATCCTCGCCGGTGCGGCGCGCCTCCAGCACCGCGAGTGTGCTCTCCCGGCGCAGTTCGTGCGTCCGCTCGTGCTCGGCCTCCAGCGCGGCGAAGGCGTCGGCGCGGGGACTTTCCACGACCATGGCGGCTTCCGCCGAATTGAAGACGAGCGGGGGACGCTCGAAGTGATAGAAGACATAGAGGAGGACGCCGATGGCGAGGATGAAGATCTGCATCGGGACTTTGACGAAGGCGTTGAAGATGAGCGAAAGACGGCTCTGGCGGAGCGAACTCGCCGTGAGATAGCGCTGCACCTGGCTCTGGTCGGTCCCGAAATAGCCCAGGGCGAGAAAGAGTCCTCCGATGAGTCCGGACCAGAGGGTGTAACGGTTCGTCGGATCCCAGGAGAGGTCGATGCTGCGCCACATCTCATGGATCCCGCCGATATACGCCACGTCGCCGACGCCCACTCCCTCCGGCAGCGTCGCGAACAGCACGGCGATCGCGATCCCGATCCCGGCGAACATGACGATCATCTGCAGCACGTCCGTCCAGATGACGGCCGTGATGCCTCCCATGATCGTATAGGCCACGGTGATGAGTCCCATGACGAGAATCGTCACGCGCTCGTCCCAGCCCATGATGACGGAGAGGACGATGGCCGGGGCGTAGAGGACGATCCCAGCCGAGAGTCCGCGCGAGACAAGGAAGAGGAAGCTCGTCAGCGAACGGGTTCTGGGGTCGAAGCGGCGCTCGAGGTACTCGTAGGCGGTGAAGACCTTCGAGCGGTAGAAGAAGGGGACGAACACGACGCAGAGAATGACCATCGCGATCGGCTGGCCCAGGTAGAACTGGACGAACTCCATGCCGTCGTCGAAGGCCTGTCCGGTCGTGCCGATATACGTGATCGCGCTCGCCTGCGTCGCCATGACGGAGAGGCCGATCGCGCCCCAGCCGAGTCGGCGGTTGGCGAGAAAGAAGCCCTCGACGCCGCGGTTCTTCCGGCTCTGGCGCCAGGCGAAGGCGACGACGGCGCCGAAGTAGACGGCAAAGACGAGCCAGTCGAGGCCGCTCACGGCACGCTGAAGTCGAGCAGGCGCGTGGCGAGATAGAGGAGGAGGATGAGCCCGGCCGTATAGGCGATCACGGACACATAGAGCGCCCGCCAGCTACGGAAGGGCCCGATCCGGCCCTCGGCCTCGTCCCGGTCCTTGGCGTCGTCCCGGCCCTCCACCCCGTCCCGGCGTTCCGTCACTGGGCGGCGATCTCCCGCCAGCGGCTCCCGTCGAGGGAGAGCAGGTTCGCCCACAGACGAAAGGCGCCCGGCACGCCCGCGCGCAGCTGCCGGAAGAAGGAGAGCGACGTGTGGATGTAGAGTCCGCTACCCACCGGGGCGGCGAGCAGGCTGCCGCGGTTCGGCGGCTCTCCCGTGTCGGCCATCTCCAGCGGCGCCTGATACCTCTCGTCCCACTGGTCGGGGAAGTACAGCCCGCGCTCCTGGACCCAGCCCTCGAAGTCGGCCGGGCCGAGCCGGTTGGGCTCCGCCAGAACGGGCGCCCGCGGGTCGACGAGCGTGACGGCGGCGTCCTCCTCGGTGACGCGGGGCGCGGGGCGGCCGATGCCGATCGGGTACGGCGCGTAGGCCCCCTCGTTGAACTCGTAGCGGTTGTACTGGACGACGACCGTGCCTCCGCGCTCCGCCCACTCGAGCAGCTCCGCGTTGGCCGCGATGAGGTCCTCGCGCACCTCGTAGGCCCGGATCCCGAGCACGATCGTATCGAACCGGTCGAGCCTCTCCGCCTCCCAGTCTGCCGGTTCGATGAGCTCGACATCCAGCCCGAGCTGCCGAATCGCCTCGGGTCCGTCGTCGCCGGAACCCATCACGTATCCGATGCGCCGGTCCGCGACCTGCACGGGGAAACGCACGATCCGCACGGCCGCGTCGCCGGACAGGAGCCGCGGCTCGAGGTGCGGATAATCGATGATCGTCGTGCGCGTGGCGGGAACCGCGGCGCCGGCGATGCGGATCTCCGGCCGCGCGAAGAACTCGCCTTCGGCGTCTCCCGCCGGAGGCTCGACCGCGAAGCTGACCGTCTGAACCGCTCCTTCTCCGGCGAGATCGAACGCCGTCGTCTCGGGCGTGACGCGCCATCCGGGCGGCAGGTCGAGCCCGATCTCTCCGGCCGTCGCGTCCCGGGCGAAGCTCGAAATCCGGAAGGCGATGTCACGCGCATCCGAGCGGCCGACCGGCCAGATCATCGCAGGCGCCATCGGCGCGACGGAGATGCGGGGCGCCATCTGCAGCGGTCGCCAGCTCTCTCCCGTCACGCCATCGACCGTACGATACCGCACCGGGTCCTGGACCTCGATGTCGAATCGTTCGCCCGCCGCCGACACCGCCGCGGCCACGCGGCCGCGAACGGGTGGGGGACGGAACGGGAGCGCGCGAAGCTCGGGCGCCGCGGGCCAGTCGTACAGGTCGCCGTCCCGCGGGTTCTCGAGGAACCACGGGGAAACGGGCGGCGCGCCCTCGGGCACGGTGACGGCGTAGCGCCACAGCCCGAGTTCCCCCGGCCCGAGCCGCGCGCGGGCCGACGGATCGAAGACGGTGTCCTCCTGCCGGAAGAAGCGGGCAAACGGACCCAGATCGTCGGGCTCCGTCTCGACATCCGGGCCGATGCCCTCCACCGACCACCCGGAGGGAACTTCGATGACCGGCGGGTCGAGTTCCACGGCGGCGTCGGTGCCGCTCCGGACGCGCGCTTCGACGAGGACGGTCTGTCCCGGGACCAGGACATCGTCCCGCGCCCGCAGTTCGACCCGCACTCCGGCCACGGCCGCGATCGCCCGCATCAGCAGGCGCGCGCGACGGTCGAGTTCGCGTCGCAGCTCGCTCTCATCCCCGGCGCCTTCGGCCCCGGCGCGTGCGGCGGCGCGGAGCCGCTCCAGCCGCCGCAGCGCCTCGGCGAGGAAGGGCAGAGCGGCCTCCGGCCTCGTCGCGTTGAGCGAACCGCCGGCGTCGCCGACCGCCTCCCGGTACGCCCGAATGTCCGCCTGAACGTCCGCCCCCGCGGACTCGCCGAGACCGGCGGCCAGAGTCGCCAGCGTCGTGTCCACCCCCATAAACAGCGGCTCCGTCGGAGAGCCGCCGACCCGCGAAGAGACGAGCGAGAGGCGGGTGACGCGCGGACCGAGCGGCAGCGCCGTGCCGAAGTCCTGCGAGCGGTGCTGGCTGCGGCTGTCCATCGCGACCTGGTGATGCGTGAGGCCGAACAGGGGATCGAGCGTGCCCGTCTCGATTTCGATCGAGGTGGCGCCCAGTTCGAACAGCGGGCGGCGGTACAGCTTCAGCGGCGCCCAGGGGGCCGCGCCCGCCGCCAACTGCTCCGGGAAGCGGGTCTCGTCTCCCGCGGCGTCGAAGGCTTCGCGCGTGAGAAGGCCGGACACCTGGTGGTGCCCGTGGCCGTCCCGCTCCGTTCCGCTCCACATGCTGATGAGCACATGGGGACGGAAGCGCCGGATCGTCCACACCAGATCGGAAAGGATCCGCTCGCGTGGCCACTTCGAGAAGGTTTCGTCCGCCGTTTTCGAGTAGCCGAAGTCGAAGGCGCGGCCGAAGAACTGCTGCGCCCCGTCGATCGTGCGGGCGGCGAGCAGTTCGCCCGAGCGGATGATGCCGAGCCCCTCGCCGAGTTCCGTGCCGATGAGGTTCTGGCCTCCCTCGCCTCGCGTGAATGAAAAGTAGGCGGCCTCCACCCCCCATCCGCGCGCGAGCGTGGTCAGCAGGGCGGTGTCTTCGTCATCCGGGTGCGCCGCCACCACGAGCACCCTCTTCACGCCATCGAGGTGCCGGAGGATGAGTCCCGCTTCGATCGCGCCGGGGAGGCGCGACCCCTGCGCGTGCGCGAGCGCCGGGAGCAGGCACCACGCCACGGCGGCGACCAGGGTGGACGTCGATCGAAGCTGCATGGGGCGGGAAGCTACGTCCGCGCCGCGACCCCAGAAAGGGAAGGTCGTACATCTTTGCTTGCCTTACAGTTGACTTGCGGCGCATCGGAGTAGATCATGGTCCATTGCCACACAGCAAGTACGCGCTACCCGACATCTATCGTCGAGCGAAAAATCTGCAGGAGGAGGCACAATGAACGAAGATGTGATGAAATTCATAGAGGAGGAGTTGAAAAAGAACTCCGAAGTCTCGAATGCTACGCTCTTTGAGGGAGCGAAACTCATAGACAAGGCCATCGGGAAGCTGAACCCGAGGCAGTTCCACGCGAAGTATCCGCTGCAGGTCAAGCGTCGTCTGGCGGGGGCCGGCACAAAGAGGACGGTCCGGGCGCCGGCAAAGGCGAAGGCGGCGCGGCGGCCGCGTGCCCCGAAGCGCGACGGGGAAGCAGCGGTGCTGGCGTACGTGGCACGCGTGCTCAAGAGGAATCCCGACGTCAAGAACGCGGAGTTGTTCAAGGGCGCCTGCGAGATCGACGCTTCGGTCGCCAAGCTGTCGGCCCGACAGTTCCATGCGAAGTACCCGCTCCAGGTGAAGCGGCGTCTGGCCGCGGCTGCGCCAGCTCCGAAGGCCACCCCGAAGCCCCGGAAGCCCGCCCCGAAGCCCCGGATGCCCGCCGCGCGGACCCGGAAGCCCGCCGCGCCGGCCGTGGCCGAGCCCACGCCGCCGCCGACCGTGGCCGAGGCCCCATCGATGGGAGACGGGAATGCTGCCGCCATCCGCGGACTGCTTCTCAGTCTGGCGAGGGAACTGGCCAACGCCGGGACGCAGGCCGAGACGATCGAGGTCATGGCGCGGCTGGACGGCTACGTGGACGACATCATGCAGGCGGCTCGAAACTGAGTCGCACCGGCCGGCCGGCCCCCCGCCGGCGGTCCGCTTCGCCGCAGTTCCCGAGAGCCCGGCGTTCATGCGTCGGGCTCTCGTCGTTTCCGACCGCGTTTCCGGCCGCGTTCCTGGCCGCGGCGCTCGGCATCGTCCTCCCGGGGACCGCGGCGGCGCAACTGAAGCGCGACGCGCTCGTGCAGCCGGTGGGGTTGGAGCGGAGCGAAGCCCTCATCGGCGTCGGCTTCAGCCGCACGACGAACGCCGCCTTCCCGCTCGCCGGACACGGAGGAGATCTGACCGCCTTCCCGGTGCTCCACGCCGCCTGGGCGATCGGGCCGCACGCGGTCGCCGAACTGAAGGGGGCGGTCCGAAAGGTGCTGTCGATCGAGGCGCGGGATCGGGCCCCCGCCGTCGCGCTCGACCCCTCCGTTCGAGACGGGACGACGCGCGATGTGGGGGATTTCGAAATCGGCATCTCGATCGTCCCCCTCAGGGGACCGGGGGGCTTCTCGGCCGGCGGGCACCTGGGAGTCAAGCTGCCGAACTCCGACGAATCGCTGGGAGTCGGCACGAACACAACGGACGTCACGATGGCGGCCCTCTTCTCCTGGGCCTCCGCCCGCTGGCGCGCGACCGGCTGGTTCGGCGTCTCCATCCTGGAGGTGCCGGCCGAGCCCTTCGAGCAGAACGATGCGTTCGCCTGGGCATTCGAGGCTCTGTGGGACGCGGCCCCGAGCTGGCGGCTGTCCGTCGGGACCCGGGGTCGGGCCAGCACGAGGAGCGTGTCTCCGCCCGGCACCGGCGACCTCGGCGAACTCCGGGCCACGGTGGAGTGGAGACGGGGACCGGTGTCCATCGACGCCGCGCTCGGGCACGGAACCACCGAAATGAGCGGAGACTGGAACCTTCGCGCGGGCGTCGCCTGGACGCTTGCCGCGAATCGGTAGGCGGCACATCGTCCGTCCACTCTAGAGGCCCCGGTCACGGAATCCGGGAGCGACCCCGCGAGGAGGAAACGATGAGCGAAGCGAAGCCCCGGCACTTCCGCTGGGAGGCGTTGCCCTGGGAACGCGTGACCGAGCAATTGGGCCGGCGCATGGTGACGGGAGACCGGGCGATGATCGCGCAGGTGCTGCTCGAGGAGGGCGCGGTCGTCCCCACGCACTCGCACGAGAACGAACAGTTCACATATATCCTCGAAGGCGCGCTGCACTTCTGGCTGGGCGAGGACGGGAGCGAGGAGGTCGTCGTGCGCGCGGGCGAGATCCTTCACATTCCCTCTCACGTCCCACACAAGGCCATCGCCCTCGAGAAGACGCTGGATCTCGACATCTTCTGTCCTCCCCGCACGGACTGGCTCGACGGGACGGATTCCTACTTCCACGACTCGGACGACTGATGGATCTGGGGATCGCGGGCCGCGTCGCCCTGGTCGCTGCCTCCTCCAAGGGGCTGGGCCGGGCCGTGGCGGAGGAACTGGCGGCGGAGGGGACGCATCTTCTCATGTGCGCGCGCGGGAAGGCGGCGCTCGAGGAGGCCGCGGCCTCCGCAGACGCACGGGGGCCGGGCGACGTCGTCGCGATCCCGGCCGACCTGTCGGATCCCGCGGATGTGGCCGGTCTGGTCGACGCGGCGATGGCCCGTTTCGGACGCGTGGACATCCTCGTGAACAACGCGGGCGGGCCGCCGGCGGGAAAGTTCGAGGACCACGACCGGGCGGCGTGGAAGGCGGCCGTCCGCCTCAACCTCGAGAGCGCCCTCGATCTCACGCGCGAGGTTCTGCCGGGCATGAAGGAGCGCGGCTGGGGGCGGATCCTGAACATCACGTCGGTCGCCGTTAAGGAACCGGTGGACGGGCTCATCCTCTCCAACAGCGTGCGCGCCGCCGTGACGGGTTTCGCGAAGACCCTGTCGAACGAGGTCGCGTCGTTCGGCATCACCGTGAACAACGTGCTCCCGGGCTTCACGCGCACCGCGAGGCTGGAGGAACTGGCTGCCGTGCGCGCCGAAACCGCGGGAATCTCGACGGAGGAGGTGGAAGCGGGGTGGAACGCCGCGATTCCCGCGAATCGTCTCGGCGACCCGGGCGAGTTCGCCGCGGTCGTGGCGTTCCTCGCCTCCGAGCGCGCCAGCTACGTGACGGGCGTCTCCATCGCCGTCGACGGGGGGCGCACGCGGGCCCTCCAGTGACCCCGGTGACCCCCAGGGCCCGGCGCGCAGCCGGGCGGCTCCCATCCGGACGGCGCCTTTCCGGGCCGCGCGCCGTGGCCGCCGCGGCGGCGCTCGTCGCTGGCGGGGCGCTCTGGCTGTCGGCGTGCGCGCCCCCGGATATGCCGCCGCCGCAGGAAGCCGCGGCCTGCACGCCCGGTGCGGAACCGGGGGGCGCGGCGAACCGCGACCTGTACTGCATGGCCCTGTTCCCGACGCCACGGGTGCCCGGCGCGACCGGCACGGTCGAACTCCGCCGCCCGCCGGGGCCGTTCTCGATGGGAGTGACGCCGGACGGCCGGCTCCTGTACGACGCCGTGATCGCGACGGACCTTCCGCCGCCCTCCACGCTCGGTCCGTACGACCGCTACGTCGCCTGGGCGTCCACCCAGGTGCTGTGGCCGATCGAGCGGCTCGGGGAGGTCCCGGCGCGCGGACGCACCGAGGTGGGGCAGGTCGGGTTCAACAAGTTCCTCATCCTCGTCACGGCGGAATCCGGCGCGGAGTCCGGCGCGGAGTCCGGCGCGGCCGACGGGGCGGACGCGGAGCCGGCGGGTCCCTACGTGCTGCGGGCCCAGTCGCCTTCCAGTCGCATGCAGCCCGCCGACTTCCTCGAGTTCGCGCTCGGCGCCTCGCGGAATCCCCCCGGCGAGATGGCGATGGATGACGCCTGGGGCGGCGTGCCGATGCCCGACGGGGTCATGATGCTCCCGTCCCTCATGGAGCTTCGGCCGGAGGTCCAGCCCTGGCTGCCGGGAGACGGCTGGGAGGGCGAGATCGTGGACTCGCGCCCGCGCGAGCTGGTCGAACTCGGCGACGGCGATTCGTTCTCCCTCGACGCCGTCTACGTGCGCCACCGCATCGGGAGCCGCGAAATCCTTGGCTACGGCTTCAACGGGCAGATCCCCGGGCCCCTCCTCCGGGTCCCCGAGGCCGCGACCGTCACGATCGACTTCACGAACCGGATCGACTGGCCCACCGCGATCCACTGGCACGGACTCCGGCTCGACAACCGCTTCGACGGCGTCCCGGGCCTCACGCAGGACGTGGTGCCCCCCGGCGGGAGCTTCCGCTATACCCTGCATTTCCCCGACCCCGGCCTCTACTGGTACCACCCCCACCACCGCGAGGACGTCCAGCAGGAGCTGGGGCTCGCCGGCAACATCATGGTCCGGTCGGAAGATCCCGACTACTTCGGCCCCGTCCACCGCGAGGAGATCGTGATGCTCGACGACCTGCTCGTGGGCGAGCACGGGATCGTCCCCTTCGGACTCGAGCGCGCCACGCACGCGCTCATGGGCCGCTTCGGCAACGAGATGCTCGTGAACGGCGAGCCCGATTACGCCCTCGATGTGGAGCGCGGGTCCGTCGTCCGCTTCCATTTCACGAACGCGTCGAACACGAGGACCTTCAACCTCTCCTTCGGCGGAGCGCCGATGAAGCTCGTGGGCACCGACGTGGGCAACTTCGAGCGGGAGGCGTGGGTCGAGAGCGTCGTCATGGCGCCGGCGGAGCGCTACATCGTGCACGTCGCCTTCCCCGAGAGCGGGGAGGTTCCGCTGCTGAACCGGGTGCAGGGGATCGACCACATCAACGGCGCCTTCTTCCCGGAAGAGGACACGCTGGGCATCGTCCGCGTCGGCGCGGAGGACGCGGCGCCGGAGCTGACCGCGACCTTCGAGGAACTGCGGGGGAACGGGCGCGCGCAGGACGAGATCGCGCCGTACCGCGTCCTCTTCGACGGGCCGGTGGACCTCGAGCTGGAACTCGACATGACGACGCAGGGCCTCCCCCTCGTCGTCGAGCGTCTCATGCAGGTGGATTCGGCGTACTTCCACCCGATCGAGTGGTCGGGAACGATGCCGATGATGAACCTGATGTCGACGCCGGAAAACGTGTCGTGGACGCTGCGCGAACCTTCGACGGGGCTCGAGAACGAGGCGATCCGGTGGAACTTCCGCGTGGGCGACGTCGTCAAGCTGAGGATCCGGAGCCGCCGGGAGACGCTGCACCAGATGCAGCACCCGATCCACATCCACGGCCAGCGTTTCCTCGTCCTCGCGACGAACGGCGTCGAACACGACAACCTCGCCTGGAAGGACACGGCGGTCGTCCCCGTGGGTGGTTCGCTCGACCTCCTGCTCGAACTCTCGAATCCCGGCGACTGGATGCTGCACTGCCACATCGCCGAGCACCTGGAGGCGGGCATGAAGATGGTGTTCACGGTGGAGCCGTGACGCGGTAGGTTTTTCGGGCCCTGAACGGCCCAACTCACAGGAGTCTCCCATGAGAAAGTTCATCGCGGCCCCCGTCGCGCTCGCGGCCCTTCTCGCCCCGGCCCACCTGCCCGCGCAGTCCGCGGCCGAACTCGACGACGCGACCTCCGAGTTCGTCTCCATCGCCGGCCCGACCGTCGCCCTCGTCGGCGTGAAGGTCATCGACGGGACCGGCGCCGGCGGCCGGACGAACCAGACGGTCGTGATCGAGGGGAACCGCATCGCCGCGGTCGGTCCGTCGGGCACGGTCGAGATCCCGTCGGGAGCCGAGGTCCACGAGCTGCCGGGACACACCGTGATCCCGGGAATGATCGGGCTCCACAACCACATGTTCTTCATGGGCGCCGGCGGCCGGATGGCCCAGGGCAACATCTCCTCCCCGCGCCTCTATCTCGCGGCGG
The DNA here is from genome assembly GCA_022825725.1 of Gemmatimonadota bacterium. GTDB lineage: Bacteria > Gemmatimonadota > Gemmatimonadetes > Palauibacterales > Palauibacteraceae > Palauibacter. Next base: position 9,023 of record JAJDWE010000054.1, on the reverse strand, counting down.
GGGTGACGACGATCCGCACGACGGGCAGCGTCTCGCCCTACGCGGACCTCAACGTCAAGTCGAACATCGAACGCGGGCTCGCGCCCGGCCCCCGCATGCACGTGACCGCGCCGTACGTCACCGGACCCAACCCGGCGCTCGGGGACATGGCGCAGGTGAACTCGCCCGAGGAAGCGCGCCGCTTCGTCCGCTACTGGGCCGGGGAGGGCGCCTCCTGGATCAAGGCTTACACGACGATCCGCCGCGCCGAGCTTGCCGCCGTCATCGAGGAGGCGCACGCGCAGGGCCTTCGGGTCACGGGCCACATCTGTTCGATCACCTTCCAGGAAGCCGTCGACATGGGGATGGACAACATCGAGCACGGCTTCGGGACGGCGACGGACTTCGACCCGCGCAAGCGGCCAGACGAGTGTCCGCCGAACTCCATGGTCACGGTCGGAGAGGAGGGAGACCCGAGCGGGGAGACCGCCCGGGCGCTGATCCTCTCCATGGTCGAGAACGACGTGGGAATGACCTCGACGATGGCCGTGATCGAGCCCATGACGAAGGGGCGGGCGGTCCTCGACGAGCGGACGCTGGAGGCGATGGCGCCCGAGGTGCGGGAGGACTACCTCGAGACGGTGGACGCGATCGAGGCGAACCCGGACTGGCCGATGACGGAGGCGCACCTCCAGAAGCACATGGCGTTCGAGCGCGGCTTCGTCGAGGCCGGTGGCGTGCTCGCGGCGGGTGTGGACCCGACGGGGATCGGGGGCGCGATCGCGGGCTTCGGGGACCAGCGCAACTACGAGCTTCTCGTCGAGGCGGGGTTCGATGCGCCGACGACGGTTCGGATCGTGAGCGCGAACGGCGCCCGCATCATGGGCGTGGACGATGAACTGGGGACGATCGAGGCCGGAAAACTCGCGGACCTCATCGTGCTCGATGGCGATCTCGAATCGGACTCCGCGATCATCCGGAACGTCACGGTCGTGTTCAAGGACGGCGTGGGTTACGACTCGGAGAAGCTGATCGACTCCGTGAAAGGAATGGTAGGGATCCGATGATCGGAATGAGGATGTCCAGCGAATATCGCCGTGCCCGAACCGGGATTGCCGCCTTCGCCATCGCCGTCGCGTTCGCCGCTCCGGCCGCCGCGCAGAGCTACGACCGGCTGTCCGAGCAGACCCGCGCCTATGTCGCGGTGGAGGGGCCGGTCGTGGCGCTCGAACACGTCCGCGTCATCGACGGCACCGGCGGCCCGGTGCTCGAGGATCAGACGGTGCTGCTGAGCGATGGGCGGATCGCCGCCGTAGGCCCCGCCTCGTCCGTCGCCGTTCCGGAGGGCGCGGACCGTCACGACCTGGGCGGCCACACCGTGATCCCCGGGATGGTCGGCATGCACGACCACCTGTTCTACACCGCCGTCGGGGGGCGGCGCGTGCAGCTCGGCTTCAGCGCGCCGCGGCTCTACCTCGGCTCCGGCGTCACGACGATCCGCACGACCGGGAGCTTCACGCCCTACGCGGACGTCCACCTGAAGGACGCGATCGACCGGGGCGATTCGCCGGGCCCCCGCATCCACATCACGGCGCCGTACATCACCGGCTCGACGGGCTCGCCCCACCAGGCCCGCCTGACCTCCCCCGAACAGGCTCGGCGCTTCGTCGAGTACTGGGCTGAGGAGGGGGCGACGTGGGTGAAGGCGTACACGTCGATCGGGAGCGCCGAACTCGGGGCGGCGATCGAGGAGGCGCACCGTCTGGGTCTCCGCGTCACCGGACACCTGTGTTCGGTGAGCTTCCAGGAGGCCGTCGCGCTCGGGATCGACAACCTCGAGCACGGGATGCTCACGGCGTCCGATTTCGTGCCGGAGAAGGAGCCCGACCGCTGTCCCGGCAACATCATGCAGCGGGCCGGCGGCTCGGACCCCACGGGGCCGATCGCGCAGGAGACGATCGAGGCGATGGTGGAGGCCGGCGTGGGGCTCACCGCCACGCTAGCGGTCTACGAGGCCTTCTTCCCGGACCGCGCGGTCGTGGATGAGCGGACGCTCGAGTTGATGGCTCCGGACCTCCGGGAAGCGTACCTGGACGAGCGCGGGCGCATCCAGGAGATGGGACCCGATCCCGAGAACTTCCACAACGAACTGCGTTTCGAGAAGGCGTTCGTCGACGCCGGGGGCCTGCTCGCCGCGGGCGTCGATCCCACGGGCAACGGCGGCGCGCTCCCCGGCTTCGGGAACCAGCGGAATTTCGAGCTTCTGCTCGAGGCCGGTCTCTCGCCGGTGCAGGCCGTGCAGGTCGTGAGCGCCAACGGGGCGAGGATTCTCGGGGTGGACGACGAACTCGGCACGGTCGAAGCCGGGAAGCTCGCCGATCTCATAGTGCTGAACGGCGATCCCGGGAGCGATCCGAGCGCGATTCGGGCCGTCCGCTGGGTGTTCAAGGACGGCGTCGGATACGATTCCCGCGAGCTCGTTCAGGCGACGCGGGGTCTCGTCGGGATCCGCTGAGTCCCGCTGCGGTCCCCTGACTCGCGGGTCGATCCGATGACGGACGGCGGTGCCTACCGCCCGGTGCCGCTGACGACGTTCACGCGGCGCGACGAGGAGGAGATGGCGCGCCGCGCCCGGGCCTTCCGTGACGAGGTGCGACGTCGCCGGACGGTCCGCGAGTACTCGGACGAACCCGTCCCCGAGGAGGTCATCGACGCCTGCATCGAGGCGGCGGGGACGGCGCCCAACGGCGCGAACCGGCAGCCGTGGCACTTCGTCGTCGTGCGCGACCCGGAGGTGAAGCGCCGGATCCGGGCGGAGGCGGAGGAGGAGGAGCGTGATTTTTATGCGCACCGCGCGCCGGCCGCGTGGCTGGAGGCGCTCGCCCACCTCGGAACGGACGAGCACAAGCCGTTCCTGGAGACGGCGCCCGTCCTCATCGCGATCTTCGCGGAGAGCTACGAGGTGCGCGACGGGGAGAAGCTCAAGAACTACTACGTGACGGAATCCGTCGGCATCGCCACGGGGATCCTCATCACGGCGCTGCACCACGCGGGGCTCGCCACCCTCACCCACACGCCGAGCCCCATGGGCTTCCTGAACAAGGTCCTCGACCGTCCTCCCAACGAGCGGCCCTTCCTGCTGCTCGTCGTGGGCTATCCCGCGGACGACGCGCTCGTCCCGGACATCACGAAGAAGCCGCTGGACCGCATCGCCTCCCGCCGCTAGCCGGCGGGTGCCGGTGGGCTAACCGGCGCCGGGGGGCGGTCCGCCAGCGGCGTCGAGGAACCGCCGGGCTCGCCGGAGGGCCGCGTGAACCGGCGATTCTTCGGCGACGGCCGCCTCCTCGAAAATCTCTCGCAGCGAGGACCCGATCTCGTCGACGATCGCCCGGAGCCGGGTCTCGTCCCTCTCGCCCTCATGGATGGCGGCGAAGGCGGCCGCCCCGCCGGCGTTGATCACGTAGTCGGGAGCGTAGAGGATCCCGCGCTCGTGCAGTCTCTCTCCATCGGTCTCCGAGAGGAGCTGGTTGTTCGCGGATCCGGCCACGATCCGGCACCGGAGGCGGGGGATCGTGTCGGGATTGAGCGTCGCTCCGACGGCGCAGGGCGCATACACGTCCACGTCCACATCCCAGATGTCGTCGGCGGGGATGACGACGCCCCCGAAACGCGTCCGCGTCCGCTCGGCGGCCTCCTCGCGCAGGTCCGTCAGGTAGAGCGTCGCCCCGGCCTCGGCCAGGAGCCCGGCAAGCGGCAGGCCGACGTCCCCGAGTCCCTGGATGAGCACCGAGCGGGCGCCGAAATCCGCCTCGCCGAACCGGTGCTCGAGCGCGGCCCGGATCCCGGCGAGGACGCCGCGCGCCGTGTACGGGCCCGGATCGCCCGGCTTCCCGTCCACGAGGCCCACGGCGTACCCGGAGATGGCGCCGATCCGGGCCATGTCCTCCGGCGTCGTGCCGAGGTCCACGCCGGTCTGGAAGGCGCCGCGGAGCGAGATGAGATGCGCCGCGTAGCGGTCGACGAGGCCCGTGCGGGCGTCGTCATCCAGGTCGTCCGGGACGGCGATGACCGCCTTGCCGCCGCCGTACCGAATGCCGACGCCCGCCCACTTCCACGTCATGCCTTCGGCGAGGCGCATGGCGTCGATCAGGCCGTCCACGGGCGCGGGATAGGAGGTCATCCGGGTGCCTCCGGCGGCCGGCCCCAGCCGCGTGTCGTGCAGGGCGACGAAGATCCAGGCGCCGGTGGCGGCGTCGAAGGCGGTGACGACGGACTCGCCGTCCCACGCCTCCATGACGTCGAGAAAGCCGCGGGTCATACACTCTCCGTATTCGATTCGTGCGTCGTCGGGTGCGCGGGCGGGGCGCGTGAGCGCGGTGAGACTATCGCGGGCTGCCCGCGCGGGCGACATTGGAACATGCGGGGCGTGATCGCGTATCGGTGCTCGGGAGGAAAGACGGCTGCGACCGACCGGGAGGTGCTGGGATGACGACACTGTTCTTCGGAGACATGCTCCCCCCGTCGCGCGAGGCCGAGAACCGTCGCGAACACGTCCTCGTCGGCACCGCCACCCCTCTCAAGCTCGATGTCCGGCCGGTCGAGCACCACCTGACGCCCCGGGGCAGCATCTGCATCGGGACCTTTCACGAAGACCGGCCGATCGGGCGCTGCGCCATCCCCCACGACAGCGTGAAGGACTTTCTCGAGATGGACCTCTTCGACAGGCCGGTCTCGCTCGCCTTGAACGTCCGGAAGGGCGGTCCCGGCATGGAGGGCAGCCTTCTCGCGCTCGTGCCGATGGACCGGGCGTCGCCGGGTGGATCCGAGCGGGATGAGCCGTGGAGGGCCAGCGTCCCCGGCGCGGCGTACGACGACGCGATCAAGGCGGGCGGCGGCGAGTCCGGGTCCACTCAGCTGGTCGGAATCTTCCTCGGCGAGGTCGTGCGTTTCGAGGGAGACCGGCGGGAACCGGCGTCGATGCTCCGCGAAGCCGCCGACATGCTGGCGTGCGTCATCCGCGGGCAGGTGGACAGCGTCGGCGGCCGTGTGATCGAAGACCTCACCGCGAGCCCGGAGGGCTGAGCGAAGGCGCGAAGGCCGGCGCCGCGGCGGTTGTCAGCCGACCGGATCGCCGTTGAAGCAGACCGCCGTTCCCGGGCGACAACGGCATGAAGTCCGCGGAGGCAGGGCGGGGAGATCGTGACCCAGCGCCGCCAGCGCGAGGTCGGCGAGCACTTCCGCAAACGCTCCGTCGTCGTGCGGGATGGGGACGCGGCGAAACTCGCGGCCGAGCGCGGCGGCGTGCCCGGCGAGATCCACGTCCAGTTCCATCAGCGTCTCGGACTGCTCGTGCATGAAGCTGACGGCGTCGACGAGGATCTTCGCGATGCCCGGGAGGCGCTCGACCGCGGTTTCGATGTCCGGCGGGGTCCATTCGATCCGCCGGTTCGAGTGGTTCTGGTAGCCGAGCGTCCACGCCTCCACGCCGAGCGCGCGGGCCTGAGTCGCGCACCACTCCTCGACGTATTCCACGTAGCGACTGCCCTCTTCGACGTACCGGAGCGGGGTGCCGTGGGCGCTGAACACGAGGCGGACGTCCGGGTCGGCCAGGCTCCATCCGGCTTCGGCGGCGGTGCGGCGGATCGCGTCGGCGCGGAGGCGCGCGTAACGGGGATGCCGATGCCACCCGCTCACGCCGCGCACCTCGGGACGCCACCCGATGCGCTCGAGCGCCCGCTCGACCTCGTCCAGCGCCGCGACGGTGGTCGAAGGGCCGCAGAGGGGGTACACGGGCAGGGGAACGAGCGCCGCGGCCCCGGTCTCCCGCAGGCCGCGCAGCGCCTCCTCGACCGAAGGTTCGGTGAACTGCATCCCCACGGCCACGCGCATCGGGTGCCCGCGGGCCTTCAGCGCCCTGTCGAGCGCCGCGCCCTGCGCCTCCGCCTGCCCGCCAAGCGGTGAGCCGCCGATCCTCTGGTAGACTTCGAGCAGACCGGGCGTCCGCCGCCGCGCGAGTTCGCGGCTTCGCTCGCGGGCCGCCGCCGCGTCCATGTGCGGCTCCAGCCGGGCGTTCGCCAGGAAGATCCGCTCCAGGAAGCGGGTGACGGCGCCCGGGTCCCCTCCTCCCGGTTCACCGAAGTTCAGGAGGAGGACGGCGGGTCGGGGTTCGGAGTTCGCCATCGCTCGAACATATCGGCGCGGTCCCCCGCTTGCCCGCGCCGGGAGGGTTCGGAACGTTGCCGCCCCTCGCGGGAGGGCTCGAAACGTCGCCGCCTACTCGCGGGAGGCCGGAAGGGGGAGGCATGCGGGTCGGAATCATCGGCGGAGGGATCACGGGGCTGGCGCTCACGCACGCGCTGGCGCGGCGTGGCGTCGACTCGATCCTCTTCGAAGGGGCCGACGACGTCGGCGGGGTGATCCGCACGTCCCGTCAGGGCGGCCGGGTAGTGGAACTCGGCCCCCAACGGACGCGGCTTTCGCCTCCGGTGCGGCGACTCATCGATGAACTGGAGCTTCGGGGGGAGATCCTGGAGGCGCGGCCCGGAGCGCGGCTCTTCATCTGGGCCCGCGGCCGCCTGCGGGTCGTGCCGACCCGGCCGCGCGGGCTCCTGACGGGCGATCTTCTCTCGCCGGCGGGGCGCGCCCGCGCCGCCCTCGAACCCTTCACCGGGGGGGTCCGGCCGTGGGAGTCCGTGGCCCGCTACTTCCGCCGCAAGCTCGGCCGCGAGGCGTACGCCCGGCTCTTCGGCCCCCTCGTTTCCGCGACCTTCGGATCCGACCCGGAGACGATGCCGGCGGCGCGGGTCCTTCCGCTGTTCCTCGATCCGCTGGGCGTGAAGCGCAGCCTGCTCGCCGCCGCGCAGCGCCGGGAGCCCGGCGCCACCCCGCCCGCCTTCACCTTTCACGAGGGCATGGACACGCTCCCGCGCGCGATCGCGCGGAGGCACGCGGAACGGGTCCGCGTATCCAGCCCGGTCGAGGAGATCCGCCGCTCCGGCCGGCGGTTCGAGATCGGCCACGGGGGCGTGCGCCCGGACTCCGAAGCCGTGGACCATGTGGCGGTCGCGACGCCCGCACCTGCGGCGGCGGAGCTTCTGAGGCACGTCGCGCCCGCGGCCGCCGACCGTCTCGCGGGGCTGCGGTATCACCGCGTGGCCGTGGTGCCGCTGGAAGTGGAGCGCGCGCCGGAGGGGTTCGGGTTCCAGGTCGCGCTGGGGGAACGGTGGCGTACGCGTGGCGTGACGTGGAACGCCTCGCTGTTCGGGCGCGAAGGCCTCTGCACGGCCTATCTGGGCGGCGGCCTCGACCCCGATCTGGCCGCATGGAATTCAGCCAGCGTCGAGCGGACTGCGGCCGAGGAGTACGAGGCGATCCACGGAGTGGCGGCGGCTCCGCTCTGCACGGCCCGGCCGCGGCTCCCGGCGTACGACGGTTCGTGGGCGGCGCTGGACGAACTCGATCTTCCTCCCGGCATCACGCTCGCCGCCGGCTACACGGGACGGCTGGGCATATCGAGTCGAATCGCCGAAGCCGAGTCGGTCGCGGAGCGTCTCGCCGCGCACGCATAGCGCCGTCCCGCCGGCCGGCGCTCCCGCGGGAACGTCCTCAGCGGTTCTCGTCCGGCGGACCCCAGCTTCGCACCTCGTCGACGACGGCGGCGATCACCGCCGGATCAGAGTCCGGGTGGAGGCCGTGTCCGAGGTTGAAGACGTGGCCGGGCCTGCCACCCGCCCGGCGCAGCACGTCCCGCGTCCCCGCGCGCGCCGCCTCCTCGCCCGCGAGAACGCAGGCCGGGTCGAGGTTCCCCTGGATCGCCCGCTCCAGGCCGACGATCTCCCAAGCCTCGTCCAGCGGGGTGCGCCAATCGACGCTGATCGCATCGCCTCCCGCCTCCGCCACCGCGGCGTGCGTCGCGCCATAGTGGATGCTGGGGACGCCCCTCTCGCGGAGCCGCTCCAGCAGGCGGCGCGAGTACGGGAGCACATGCGTCCGGTAGCTGTGGGGATCGAGGATGCCGGACCAAGAATCGAACACCTGGATCGCGCCGGCGCCGGCCTCGTGCTGCGCGATCGCGAACTCCGCCAGGTGCTCGGCCCAAAATCCCGCGAGCCGGTCCCAGAGCCCGGGAGACCGGAGCATGAAGGCCCGAAGCTGGGCGAGCCGGCTGTCGCGCGTGCCGCGGGCGAGGTACGAGCACAGGGTGAAGGGGGCCCCCACGAAGCCGAGGATCGGGCGCGCCTCGTCCGCGGCGAGGAGGCGGATCGCCTCGAGCACGAAGCCGAGCCGCTCCCGTGGCTCGAAGGGCCGCAGACGGTCCACATCCCCGAGGCCGCCCCAGGGGGGCAGGGGAACGGGTCCGACGCCCGCCCTCAGTTCGATCTCGATCCCGGCCGCTTCGAACGGCGTCGACAGGTCCATGAAGAGGACGAGCGCGTCCACATCGAAGTACTCGAGCGGGAGTCGGGTGACCTGTGCCGCCGCCTCCGGGTCGCGCACGAGTTCGAGGAACCCGCGCGCCCGCCGAAGTTCGCGATAGGCGGGGAGGGAGCGTCCCGCCTGCCGCATGAACCACACCGGGGTCCGCTCGACGGGTTCGCGCGCGAGCGCGCGCAGAAGAAGGTTGTTCATGGCCCGCCGATGTTACCCGGTCGCGCGCCGCTCGCCAAACCGCCCGGTTGGACCCGTGTGCGACCTGTCGTAGCTTGCGGCCCACGACCTCGGATCTCTCACAGGGGGAGCGATCATGAACCGCCGTGACCTTCGCATGCTCCTTGTTGCCGCCGTCCTCGGGTTCCTGCCCGTCGCGACCGCGGACGCCCAGGAGCCCGCCTTCGACATCCTGCTGCGCGGCGGACGCGTCCTGGACGGCACGGGGAATCCGTGGTTCCGCGCCGATGTGGGAATCCGCGACGGACGCATCGTCCGGGTCGGGGACCTCGCCGACGCCACGGCCGGCCGCGTGATCGAACTTGACGGCCGCTACGTCGTCCCCGGATTCATCGACATTCATTCGCACGCGGACCAGGGACTCGACGAGGCGGGAG
>JAJDWE010000079.1 GCA_022825725.1 Gemmatimonadota bacterium | reverse complement strand
AGGCCTTGGACAACCGCCCGAGGGTCCGGGGCTGAGTCCCAAGTCGATTCGGCGGGAACCGAACAACGGGAACCCGTCCGGCGAACCTCCTAAGTTCGGCATTCACAACGAGATGTGAATCCGTTAGCATCTATCCCCCGGCCAGAGTTTTCGTGAAACGAAAACACATCTGGCTCCTCCATAACCCCGCAAGCGCGGGGCCAAGTAAGAAACCGCGTCAGCGGCCATACCGCAAGCCGGAACCGCGCCCTCGGCGCAGGCGTGCGCATCTCCCCCGGAAACGGTGACGCATCGAGCGGGGCAAGACTGGCGGAGAAGCTCCGCTGCCGCGACCTTTCCTTCGCGCAGATCGTGCGGTCCATCACCGAGAGGAATCGAATGATGGCACGCACGAGAAGAAGTCGGCGCTCATACGGCGCCGGCGAATGGGGCCGGAACCGGGTCAGGGTGTTTCCCGATCCCAAGACCGGCTTGTACCAGATGGAGTGGCGAGAGAACGGGCGAAGGCTCACCCGGTCCCTCAAACACCGAGACTGGGCGCGCGCGAAGAGGCAGGCGGATCGGTTCGCCGCAGGCTTCATCGATGCGGCGGGCGGCAAGAAGGAAGCCCAGCCGGAGCCGCTCACCCTGGAAAGGCTCTTTGACATCTACGGTGAGGAGGTGACGCCCACCAAGACGGAGCGGGTCCGGCACCGGGACAGGGTCGCCACGAGGATGTTCCTCGACCTCCTCGGGCGGGACCGAAGGCCCGAGACGCTGTCGCGGCGCGACTGGGACCGCTTCATCCGGGAGCGCAAGGCCGGCAGGATCGGTCCGAGCGGGAAGCCCGTGTCCAACCGGACCATCGAGTTGGACCTGAAGTTCCTGCTTGCGGTGCTCAACTGGGCAACGAAGTCCCGGGACGAGGAGGGGAGACTCCTTCTCGGCTCGAACCCGCTGAGGGGTCTCAGGACGCCCAAGGAGAAGAACCCCGTCCGGGTCGTCCTCTCCGAGGAAGAGTACCGGGCGATGCTCGGGGTGTCCCGGCGGGTCGATTGGCGGTTCCACGTCGCGCTCGTACTCGCGCACGAAACGGGACACCGCATCGGGGCCATCCGCAACCTACGCTGGGACGATATTGACTTCGAGGGCCGCGAGGTGCGGTGGCGCGCCGAGCACGAGAAGACCGGCTACGAGCACGTCACGCCGATGACCGGCGAGGCGGTCGCGGTGTTGGAGGAGGCGCGGGAAGCGAACCCCGGTAGCGGGGAAGCGCTGATCCTGCCCGCGCCGCGCGATCCCTCGGTGAGCATCGACCGCGAGCGGACGGGCAGGTGGTGGCGCAAGGCGGAGCGGCTCGCAGGATTGGAGCACCAGCGCGGAAGGGGCTGGCACTCGCTGCGGCGGAAGTTTGCGACCGACCTCATGAACCTGCCGCTCAAGGTGCTCTGCGAGCTTGGCGGCTGGAAGAACGCCCGGACAGTGCTTACCTGCTACCAGCGACCCAACAACGGACAGCTCAGGAAGGCTCTGGACAGCCGCCCGAGGGTCCGCGCCCTGACCCCAGGTCAATCGGCGGGAGTCAAACGGCGGGAAACTGCCCGCCGGATCCCGTAAGCTGAACGATCACAACGACATGTGAATCCGAAATCTCATGTCGTCCAGGCATACACGGTCGCGCGCTGAACCTTGTTGTCGCTGAACTTCCTGTCGTTCGCCGGGATTCCATCGATGTACGATTCCGACAGAGGCCAAACCCGGTCATTCTCAGGGATCATGCGCGATACGAAATCTTCGAGTTCGCCCGAGGACGCATTGTCCGGCATCACCCAAATGCCAACGCGCGGGAACTGAGCACTGGCTTCTATGCAGATGCCCCCCGGCTCAGGTCCGTCCGGAACGCCAGTGATGCCGGCCTCCTCCAATCGACTGACGACATCTTCCCATCGAGCGGAGATCTCGTCGTCGGCATCAAGGACGATGCCCAAGGCTCTGCGCTTGGCGACGTTGACTTCGCTCCGGATGGAATCGAGCAAGGGGTGAACGCCACCCTTGTCGCTGATGTAGAAGTCAGTCTTCTCGTGGAATCGAAGATACAGCTGAAGCACGACATGGAGATCGTCCGAGCCTTCAACCAACAGGACTCGCGGAGCTTTTCGGGCGCGGGAATCGCTGCTCATCGAACCTCGATACCCTGTTCCGCCGCAACCAACATGTCCTTCTCGGGATACTCGACGGCCCACATCTCGCCGTTCCGTCGGTTGATGCGGGCAAGGGCTCCCTCGATATGCTGACATTCGGTCGCCGCCCGGGCGAATCCCTCCACGCAATCACGACTGTGCGTCGTCGCAAGGACTTGGACGTTGTTCGCCTCCGCGGTCTCCAGAACCATGCGCCAGAAGCGCTCTTGGAGGGAGTGATGGATTCCGTTCTCGGCTTCGTCGATGACCAGGAACCCGTCGCGGCTGTTCGCCAGGGCCAACGCCACCCCAAACAGCCGCACGGCGCCGTCGCCCAAGCTCTTCAACGGAACAGGCGCAGGATCGCCCCTAAGGCTCACGATCACCCGATTGCCGCGTCGGTGGTGGGGCTGTTCCCCGACCACGGCTGCGCGATGCACGCCATCACCCGCCACCAGCCTCAGAGCATTGACGGCCGCGTCCTCGCTAGGGGTTAGCGCAACGGCAGCCCACCAGCGCGCCATCTGTTCGTTACTTAGCACCCCTGGACCCAGAGATCGGCACCGGATCTCGGGAGGGCTCTTGTCGGCCCCCATGTCACGGCTCAAGACCCGAGCCGCATGAGCTTGAACCCTTGAATACCCCCCGCTTGCAGGCGATCCGTCGTCCATCGAAAAGAACGGGAGAATCTGTTTCGTGCCCTCGAAGCGACAGACCAGCGCCTGGATGGCGCCATCGGAAGGAAACTCCGGTATCAATCCTTCGATCAGGGAGAATTGCTCGTCGGTCAGGGCAACCTCCTCGATCATCAGTTGATGAGCGATAGCGACGGGCCCGATCGCGATGCGCTTGTTTGACGGGTTCCGGCCAAAAAACAGCGCGGCGACATCGAGCGCCCGGACCTTGGCATCGTCATCTTCCGCATCGGCGGCGTACTCATCCCGGTCACGTAGCAGGCTCGACAGCGCCGAGTGGCGGCCTCGAGCCGCAAAAGCACGGACAGCCTCGAGGACGGTGGTCTTCCCCACGCCGTTGTCTCCGGTAAGCAGCGTCACCCGGCCTAGCCGGCTGATCGAAAGCTCCCGGATTCCCCGAAACCCGGCGATGGCCAAGGTCGGGAGATGAAGGCGGTTCCCGGGTGTTTCCTGAGTCATGAGATCTCCAGCGACGCGGGAGTCGGCAGCGCAAAAAAGCTACCGTTGGGCACATACAGCAGCAATTCGGATGGGCCTCTTCCGCGTCGCGCCTGCTTGTCCGGCGTCAGGGAGATCCCCGCTCGCTGAACCCGTGGACGAAGGTCGCGGTAAGGGCGTCGAACTGCTCGGTGATCTCCTTGCTCATCCGATCCATCAGCTTGACGGTGCGTTCGAACCGGGTGGCCAGGTGATCCTGCAGGCCGATAAAGGGCTCGCCCGCCGCGACCAACTCGTTGCGGAGATCGATAAACTGGCGCTCCCACTTCGCGTCCATGGCCTCGAGACGGTCCTCGAGGGCGTCGAAGCGGTCGTCGATGGCGTCGAAACGTCGGTCGATGGCGTCGCAACGGCGCTCCCACTTCACGTCCATCGCTTTGAAGCGGCTGTCCATCGCCCCGAAGCCGAGGTCGAGGGCGCCGAAGTGGCGGTCGACGGCGTCAAAACGGCGGTCGATGGCGTCGAAGCGTGGTTCGAGTGCCCGCACAATGGCGGCGACCAGCGCCGCGTCGCGACCGTTACGCGTGAATTTGCGGATCAGCAACATCCCCCTCTTACCCGGAATCGCGTGACGCCATAACCTTGCCCGGCGCCTTCAACGGGGTATCAACCGGGCTCCGCGTCCCGCCGCTCGCGCCCGCCCGTCAAACCAACGTAGCCGACCCGGCCCTCGCGCGCGTGGCTCGGCCGGGCGCAGCCGGACCGGCGGACTCCCGGCGGACTCCCAAGCTGGCGCGGGAGCGCTGCCGTCGCCTACGATCCCGGGCTATGGAAGAAACCAGGGAAAACGCGACCGCTCCCGGCGCCGGCCCGGCCGCCGACGCCGACGCCGACGCCGACGCCCACAGCGCGCTCATCGTGCGGGGGGCTCGGGAGCACAACCTCCGCGACGTCGACGTCGAGTTGCCGCGCGACCGGCTCATCGTCGTCACCGGGCTCTCCGGCTCCGGCAAGTCCTCGCTCGCCTTCGACACCATCTACGCGGAGGGGCAGCGTCGCTACGTCGAATCCCTCTCCGCCTACGCCCGGCAGTTCCTCGGCGTCATGGAGAAGCCCGACGTCGACGTCATCGAGGGACTCTCGCCCGCCATCGCCATCGAGCAGCGCACCGCGGGCGGCAACCCGCGCTCCACCGTCGGCACCGTCACCGAGATCTACGACTACCTCCGCCTCCTGTGGGCCCGCGCCGGCACCCCCCACTGTCCCTCGTGCGGCCGTCCCGTGCGCCCGCAGTCGCCGTCGGAGATCGCCCAGCAGATCCTCGGCTGGCCCGCCGGCGCCCGCATCGAGGTCCGCGCCCCCCTCGTCAGGGGACGCAAGGGCGAGTTCCGCGACCTCTTCGAGCGCACCCTCAGTGATGGTTTCGTGCGCGCCCGCGTGGACGGCGAACTCGTCGACCTCTCCGACCCACCCCTTCTTAACCGGCACCAGAACCACGACATCTCCGTCGTCGTCGACCGCCTCGTCGTGCGCGCCTCCGACCGCGAGCGGCTATCGGACTCCGTGGCCACCGCCCTCAACATGGCCGACGGCGTCGCCGAGGTCGCCCGGGAGAACGGGGACGCCGGCGGCGATGGAGCCGACGAAGACGACATCCACCTCTTCAGCGAGCGCTACGCCTGTCCCGAGTGCGGGCTCGGCATGCCGGAACTCGAACCCCGGCAGTTCTCCTTCAACTCCCCCTTCGGCGCCTGCCAGGAGTGCGACGGCCTCGGCCACCAGCGCGTCCCCAACGCCGACCTCATCGTGGGCGGAGACCAGATCTCCATCCTCGAGGGCGTCCTTCTCCCCCTGGGGACGCCGAGTTGGAGCGGCCGCCGCCACGCCCTCGCCCGCCTCGCCCGCAAGCTCGACTTCGACCTCAACACCGTCTGGGGCGACCTGGACGCCGACCAGCAGCAGGCGATCCTCTACGGCGACACCGACGTGGGATGGGAAGGAGCCGTCGCCGCCACCCTGCGCCGCTACCACGACACGACGAGCGAACGCGTGCGCCTCGCGCTCGAGGAGTACATGACCCTCTCCACCTGTCTCGCCTGCGACGGCGGCCGCCTGCGCCCCGAGAGCCGGGCCGTCACCCTCGAGGGACTCTCCCTCCCCGCCCTCACCGCGCAGTCCGTGTCCGAACTCCGCCCCCTCCTCGGCGGCTGGCTCGCCGAAGCCCGCGAAGCCGGCGGCCAGGCGGCCGAGATCCGCGTCCCCATCCTCAAGGAAGTCGTCGAGCGCCTCGAGTTCCTCGACCACGTCGGCCTCGGCTACCTCACCCTCGCCCGTTCCGCCGGCACCCTCTCCGGCGGCGAGGCCCAGCGCATCCGCCTCGCCACCCAGATCGGGAGCCGCCTCGTCGGCGTCCTCTACGTGCTCGACGAACCCAGCATCGGCCTCCACCCGCGCGACAACCGGAAGCTCCTGCAGACCCTCGGCGCCCTGCGCGATCTCGGGAACACCGTCCTCGTCGTCGAGCACGACGAACTCACCATCCGCCGCGCCGACCACATCGTCGACATGGGGCCGGGCGCCGGGCGCGAGGGCGGGGAAGTCGTCGTCTCCGGCGACATCGACCGTCTCCTCTCCGACGAACGCTCGCTCACCGCCGCCTACCTCCGCGGAGAGCGCGAGATCCCCGTCCCCGAACGCCGCCGCCCCCCGGACAACGGCCGCCTCGTCGTCCGCGGCGCCCGCGAGCACAACCTGCGCGCGATCGACGTCGGCTTCCCGCTGGGGACCTTCATCTGCGTCACCGGCGTGTCCGGCTCCGGCAAGTCCACCCTCGTCGAGCAGATCCTCTACCGCCGCCTCGCGCGCGAGATCTACCGCTCCAAGCTCGTCCCCGGCGCGCACGACGCGATCGAGGGCATCGACCTCTTCGACAAGGTCATCGATGTCGACCAGAGCCCCATCGGCCGCACCCCGCGCTCGAACCCCGCCACCTACACCGGCCTCTTCACCCCCATCCGCGAACTCTTCGCCCGCCTGCCCGAGTCGAACATCCGCGGCTACGCGCCGGGACGGTTCAGCTTCAACGTGAAGGGCGGGCGCTGCGAACCCTGCCGAGGCGACGGCCTCGTGAAGATCGAGATGCACTTCCTCCCCGACGTCTACGTCCCCTGCGACATCTGCCGGGGGCGCCGCTACAACCGCGAGACGCTCGAGGTCCTCTACCGCGGCCGCAGCATCGCCGACGTGCTCGCGATGAGCGTGGACGAGGCGCTCGAGTTCTTCGACGCCGTCCCCTCCGTGAAGCGCCGCCTGGGCACCCTCTCCGACGTCGGCCTCAGCTACGTGACCCTGGGCCAGCCCGCCACCACCCTCTCCGGCGGCGAGGCCCAGCGCGTGAAGCTCGCCACCGAACTCGCGAAGACGAGCACCGGCCGCACCGTCTACATCCTCGACGAACCCACGACCGGCCTCCACTTCGAGGACGTGCGCCTCCTCCTCCGCGTCCTCCACCGGCTCGCCGACCGCGGCAACACGATCATCGTCATCGAGCACCATATGGATGTCGTGAAGACGGCGGACTGGGTCATCGACATGGGTCCGGAGGGAGGGGCGGGAGGCGGCCTCGTCGTCGCCGAGGGTCCCCCGGAACTCGTGGCCGCGACCCCGGCCAGCCACACGGGCCGCCACCTTGCCCCGCTCCTGCCCGAATCGAACGGGAAATCGAGCCGGAAGTCGAGCGGAACCCCGGCCATAGGAGCGGTGTAGGGCCCCGTATCAGCGCGCGGTTCGGCGCAGCGACACTTGGCGGAAAACTTGACGGCAGGTGGGAATCGGTGCGATACTCCAGGTTGCGCGGGGGAGTGGGTGGTGGAGAGTGTGGTGGGGCCTGCCTCAATCCCCCCGAAAAAACGTGATCCGAAGTGATGGTTTCACGGACTTGTTCGACCGAAGGAAACATCGACGAAAACAAGGCGTTTTCGAGGCTTCCGGCGCTCTTGCCACCCTGCAAACGCGTCGGTATGTTCAGCCCGATTTCACGGGCTGGGGTGTGGTGCATCGTTGGTTAACGGTGGTATGTTGATCGATCGAGTGGGAACTACATACGTGGGTTGATGAAACGAAGGTGGCAAGGGACGCACGGGAGATACAAAGAACTGGCTCGGCCACCCGCACCGGCATGTCGGTGCCGGTTGGCCGCGACCGGCGCGGGAGAGGCCCGCATCCTTTTCA
>JAJDWE010000032.1 GCA_022825725.1 Gemmatimonadota bacterium | reverse complement strand
ATGAGGCAGAGCGCGAACATGCGGGAGTACTTGCCGCCGAGGGGAGCGGTTCGCGCCCAGGCCCCGATCGCGGACACGAGACCCGTCTTGCGGAGCCCCAGGCCGAGGACGAGCATCGAGCCGACCGTCACCGTCGCGCGGCTCGAGAGGCCCGATACGGCTTCGGCCGGAGTGAGTATGCCGCTCAGGAGGAGGACGACCGGCACGGACATGGCGATCTGGTCCAGCCGCAGGCGGTCGAGGGCGAACAGGACGAGCGCCGCCAGGGTCAGACCCAGCACGAATACGATGTCGAACGTCATGTGACGATGTTCGTCCACCGTACGCCCCGGCACCAGCCCGCAGTTCGAGCCGCCGCGCCACGGCGGGAGCGGCTGCGGCCACCGGAAGTCAGTCGGGATCCTCGTCCGTCTGTCGCCGCGCGATGCGGGCGAGCTTCGGCTCGATGGAGGTCATCACCGCCGCGAACAGCACCAGCGCCCAGCCGACCGAGAGGATCAGGTGGAGGCCGACCAGCATTCGGGCGCCGACCGAGACGGGGACGACGGCCGCGTAGTCCTGGGCCAGGGCGTTGAAGAAGGCGAACGACAGCCAGTCCGCCACCCCGGAGCCGGCGCCGGCGAACGCGCCGGGGCTGAAGCGCTCCAGCATCCCGTAGAATCCGGCGAACAGGAAGATGATCGTGAGGTAGCCGACCGCGAACCCGCCGATCGGGACCCACATGACGCGCAGGTAGGCGGCGAGTTGGCCGTACACCTGAAGCCGCGGACCGAGCCAGACGGCGGCGGCGCGCCCCACAAGAAACGCGGTCAGCGGAAGCGCCAGGAGCGGGAGGGCTATTATAAGGACGATCCAGAGGACCGCCGCGATGCCGGACAGCCCGATGTCTTCCTGCATAACCCCGAAACCGAACAACAGACCCATCAGGACAGGCAGCGCCGCCGCACCCACGACCAGCAGCCAGGGAGGTCGGACGTTGTCCCATCCCTCCCGGCGCCGGCTGACGAGGCCGATCAGCAGCGCGGCCCAGGGGACGGCCAGCAGCGGAAACGCCGCCACGAGCGGTGCCAGATCGACACCGCCCGCAACCAGCCCGGGGATCAATCCCAGGCTCAGCAGGACGGCGAGGATGAAGGTCTCCCGGCTTACATTCCTGTACCCGGAGAGGGACGACCGGTCGAACCCGCCGATCAGGCCGAGCGCCAGGGGGCCGAGGGGCGTAATGATGATGCCCCAGCCGACGCTCAGCCCCCCGGCCAGGAACGCCGCGACGACCCCGACCAGCGACCCGATCAGGATGCCGGTCCCCGAACGGCTCCCCGACCCTCCGCGCAGACCGACCCCCACGCCGATGGCCACCCCGCACCCAGCACCCAGCAGCACGTCCGTGTGGTTCCCTGTGACCGCGTAACCGAAGGGGACGACGACGAGCGCGACCGCGGCCGCAATCCGGAGACCCAGCGCAATCAACCGTCTCACGATTCCTCCTCCGTCTGGCGCCGGGGCCATCCGCTTCAGCTTCGCGCCGGCTGTGGCTAGCGCTCGGAAACGACCGTGGGGGCCTCTTCGGCCTCGAGCGTTTCGAGGACCTGGCGCCACTGGAACTTCTCGCCGATGCCGCGCACGTAGTAGTCCATCCACGCCATCTCGCTCACCGCCTTGACGAGCCGGTTGCGCGGGTCGGGGATCCCGTGGCTGCGGCCGGGATACATGAACAGTTCCGTCGGCACGTCGAGCTTCTTGAGCGCCATGTGGAGTTCGACCGACTGCGGACTGGGCACGCGCGGGTCGCCCTCCACGACGTGGATCATCGTCGGTGTCTTCGCGTTCGTGATGTACTTGAGCGGGGACTGGTCGAAGTACGTGTCGAAGTCCTCGTACAGGAAGCCGTCGCCCACGTAGAACTGACGGTTCCGCTGCACGTCGCTCTGCGCGTACATGCTGATCCAGTTCATCGTCCCGGCGCCGGAGCTGATCGCCTTGAAGCGGTCCGTCTGCGTGAGGATCCAGTTGGACCAGTGGCCGCCCGCGCTCCAGCCCAGCGCGCCCATGCGGTCGCCGTCCACGATCCCCTCGGCGATCAGGTGGTCGACGCCCGTCATGATGTCCTCGTAGCCCATCGTGAAGTAGTCGCCGACGATGTCCGTGCGGTGCGCGTTCCCGTAGTTGCGCGAGCCGCGGTAGTTCGGCTTGAGCACGGCGTAACCCGCCCCGGCGTACACCTGCGCACTGTAGCCGCCGTTGAAGCGCAGGATGTCCGCAGAGGCCGGGCCCCCGTGGATCGCGACGATGAGCGGATAGCGCGTCCCCTCCTCGTACCCGACGGGATAGACGAGCACGCCCCCGACCATCTTCCCGTCCGACGAACGCCAGTTGACCTCGGCCTCGTCGCCGAACGCCACCTCGCGCAGCTGCGGGTTCACGTCCACGAGTTGCGTCCACTTCGAGCGGTCCGGAACGTCGTCCACGCTCGCGACCGTGAACACGGTGGGCGGGGTCTTGGGGTCGCTGTAGTTGATGAGGATGGTGCCGGTGTCGTCATCCTCGCCCACGGAGAGCGCCGCCCGCTCCTCGGTGAGCTGCCGCACCGCGCCCGTCTCCACGTCGAGCGCGTGCAACTGCGTCGTCACCTTGACGCCGGCGTTGAAGTAGATCGTCTCCGAGTCCGCCGACCAGAACCCGACGCTCGAACTCTGGTCGAACTCCGCCCCCAGCTTCCGGAAGGCACCCCCGCGGTCGTCCACCGCGCGGATGTAGACCCGGTTCTCGGTCATCGAGTAGCGCTCCATCTCGTCCGGCGCGGAGAAGGCGATCCAGCGCCCGTCGGGGGAGAAGCTGAGCCCGCCTTCTCCGACCTCGTAGTTGTCCGTGAGGCGCTCGATCTCGCCCGTGGCTGCCTCCATCAGGTAGAGGTCGGCGTAGAGCCGCTGCGCCGTGATGTTGCGCTCGTAGCGCTTCGTCGAGCCGCCGGTGATTCCGATCCAGCGTCCGTCGTCGGAGATTGTGAAGTTGTTGACGCTGTACGACGCATCGTCCGTCTCGCGCCGCTCCTCGGCCGACGCGACATCGACGCTCCACAGGCTCGAGAGCGGCGTGACCGCGTTCCGCACGTCGACCGTGAAGCCCTCCTCGCGCCGCTTCACCTCGTCTTCATCGAAGGAATCGGGACGCGCGAAGTAGATCCGGCTTCCATCCGGGGAGAAGTCCCACTGGTCGACGCCCGCCTCGCCATCGGTGATCTGCTCGGGCTCGGCTCCCGCGAGGTCGTCGGCCGGCAGCCGGTGGAGCTGCTCCCGTCCGTTCTCGCCGGAGCGATAGACGAGCCAGCGCCCGTCGGGACTGAAGGCGAAGCCCGACACGCCCTCGTCCGCGTCCGTGATCTTCCGCGCCTCGCCCCCGTCGTGGCGCATCATGTAGAGCTGGGTGTCATCCCCATCCCGGTTGGAGGCGAAGAGGAAGAACGACCCGTCCGGGGCCCAGGTCGGGCTGCGCTCATCCTTGTCCTCCGTGTAGGTGAGCCGCCGGTCCGACGCCACGCCCTCGCTCAGCGACACGAGGTGGATGTCCGACTGGGACTCGGCCGCCTCCCAGTCGGGGGTCGTCACCGTGTAGAGCATCCACGCGCCGTCCGGGCTCGGGGTCCACGAGCCGGCGCGTTTCATCTCCTGAACGTCCATGAACGTGAACGGCCGCTCCTGCGCGGCGAGCGGTGCATCCGCCGGCAGTGCGACGAACGCGACGGGAAGAACGAGGGCGACGGGAAGGGAACGCATCTGAAACCTCGGCACCAAGGGGTCAACTGGAGTCCGTCTCATCATACGACGTCAGCGCACTCTCCGCCCTTCGCACCGCCCCCGCCTGATCATTCCAGCGAGCCCATCGGTACGCATGCGGTCGACGGCTGTCGACAGATGATATATAGATGTACTACATATCTTGTCGTGCGTGACTCCCTTACGACCGTCTGGGAGAGGGAAGGATCATGGCCGCGAAGCCTGGAACACGCTCACTCGGATGTGCCTGTACGGTACTCCTCCTGCTCTCGTGCGGGGAATCCGCGACGACCCCGGGACCCGCAACGCCACCGCCGCCGCCGCCACCGCCCCTGGTGGTCTCGATAGCTCCCGCTGAGCGGACGTTGACTGCGGTGGACGATACGGTCCGCCTCACGGCGGATGTGCGCGACCAGGCCGGACAGGTCGTCCCCGGCGCCGTCGTCCGCTGGTCGAGCAGCGCTCAGTCCGTCGCGTCCGTGGATGCTTCAGGGTTGGTGACAGCCCGGAGCAACGGCGCGACGACGATCAGGGCCATTGCGGGGCGCGGAACGGCCGAGGCGCGGATCACCGTGACGCAGGTTCGGGCCGGTATCGCAGTAAGACCGTCGCGGCTGGAGTTCGCCAGGATTGGCGAGACGGCGCAACTGACCGCCCAGGGCACGGACGCCAACGGCTACGACATTCCCGGCGCCATCGCCGCCACCTGGTCGACGGTCGACACGTCGATCGCCACGGTGGACTCGACGGGACTGGTGACGGCGAGCGGTAACGGATCCACCGGCGTGAGAGCGGTGGTCGATTCCTCCGGTGTCTGGGTGTCCGTCGATGTCGTGGATGTGTCCGTGGATCGAGAGATTCTGGAACGCCTGTATCATGCCACCGGAGGCGCCAACTGGACGCGGAACGAGAACTGGCTGACGGATGCCCCTCTGGCGAGGTGGTCCGGGGTGTGGGTTGCCCCGAACGGACGAGTTGACCGGATCGACCTTGGCCGGGCCGGGCTGGTTGGCACCCTCCCCCCGGAGCTGGCGGACCTCAGGAACCTGCGAGGGTTGTGGCTTCACAGTAACGAGTTGACGGGTCCCCTCCCGCCCGAATTGGGCAGCCTTGGTCTGCTCGAGAATCTGAACCTCGAAAGGAATGGCCTGACCGGCCCGATCCCTCCGGAGCTGGGTGAACTCCGTTCTCTGAAGGAGTTGCACCTTCATACCAATGACTTGTCAGGACCGGTCCCGACCGAGATCGGCAATCTCACGCGGCTGACCCAGTTGACTCTGGCGTTCAACCCCGATCTCAGAGGACTTCTCCCCCGCAACCTCGCAAGACTGACCGACCTGTCCAGGTTCGCGGCGTGGGGCACGGGTCTCTGCCCTCCTGTCGACGACGACTTTCGCCGGTGGATGAACCGCTTCGAGAACCCTCCGCTGCGGGAATGCGATCTGGACCGAGTCAGGGCGTTGGTGCTGTCGGAGTTCTTCGACCTGACGGGTGGCGACTCCTGGGTGAACGCAGATGGCTGGACAACCGATAGCGATGTGGAAGACTGGTACGGTCTGACCGTCGAGGATGGACGTGTGCGCTCGGTCTCGCTCGCCGGCAACGGTCTGACGGGCTCGATACCCGCCGCGGTCGCCGGGCTTACCGAGCTGGAGAGCCTGGATCTGCGCGACAACGATCTTGCCGGGCAGGTTCCGTCTGCCATCGGTTCGATGGCCAGTCTGACCACTCTGCGGCTTGGCGGAAACGCGGGACTGGAGGGCTACCTTCCGCCGGCCATGACGGACCTGGAGCGGCTGGACCTTCTGGAGTACGACGGTACGGGCCTCTGCATGCCTCCGACTCGAGCCTTTCTGGCCTGGCTCGAGGGGGTCGACGTCGTGGACGGCCCTCTGTGCGAGAACGTCTCGACGGTGCGGCTGCAACTGCCGATGGCCTACCTCACCCAGTCCATCCAGAGACCTGCGGGTGATGTTCCCCTGGTCGCAGGTCGCGATGCGCTGATGCGAGTGTTCCTGACGAGCGATGACCCGAATGCCTTCTTCGTACCGAGTGTCGCGATCGTGCTCAGCATCTCGGGCGAGGAGGTGCACCGGGAGACCATTCGCGCGCCGGCAAGCGTCGTGCCGACCCACGTGGATGAAGGCAATCTCCTTCGATCCTACAACGCGGTCATTCCGGCGGAGTTCATTCGGCCGGGTCTCGAATTCGTTGTGGAAGTGGATCCTGAAGGGGCGATACCCCTGGCTGCCGGTATCAGGGCCCGCTATCCGGACTCGGGTGTAGCCAAGGTGGACGTGGTTGAGGTGCCTCCAATGGAGCTCACCGTGGTGCCAGTGGTTGAAGCCGCGGCGCCCGACTCCTCCATCTACAGGTGGGTGAACAATATAGATGAGGACAGCCGGCAGGTGGGACTTCTTCGGTATGCGTTCCCCTTCTCGGAGTTCCGCGCGGGGGTTCGCGAGACGTACGCGACGAGCGCCGACCTGACGCTGCGGGACGGGCGCTGGAGACTTCTTCTCGAACTCGAAGGGGTCTATCGCGTCTCGGGAGGCTCCGGGTATTGGTATGGCGTGGCCGCGAGCGTGAATGGCCCGGTTCGCGGCATAGCGAAGCTGGACGGCAGAGTGAGCCTCGGCACGGCGGACAGGGCCGAACTCGCCCATGAAGTGGGTCATAACCTGGGTCTGTTGCATGCTCCCTGTGGGGCGCCTCTCAGCGTGGATCCGGACTTTCCGTACCGTGACGGAGGCATCGGAGCATGGGGCTATGACTTCGGAAGCGGCAGGCTGGTCTCTGCCGAGACCCAGCGGGATATCATGGGATACTGCTACGCGCAGGGTTGGCTGAGCGACTACTTCTTCGAGAAGGTGATCAGCAACCGGGCTGCCGTCGGCGCTGACATCGCCCGCCCGGCGGCAGCGCGGTCCGAACTGCTCGTTCTCTGGGGTGGCGTCGTCGACGGCGAACTGCGGATCGAGCCTTCGTTTCGAGCGTCTGCCACGGAACGTACGCCGGCTGGGCCAGGGCCATACCGTATCGAAGGGTTCGCCGGCGGCGCCACGGAATTCTCCTACTCGTTCACGCCGGGCGAAGACCAGTTCGGCGACAAGTACTTCTTCTTCACGGTTCCGAGCGGCCCGCTGGATCGGATCACGCTTGCGGGACCCGAGGGGACGGCGACGATCGGCGTGGACGATCCACGTACGGTTTCAGTCGTGCGCGATCCGTCGAACGGGCGCATTCGCAGCATCCTGGACGATTGGAACGGTGATCTGCCGGAGGCGCTTGGGCGGGCTGGCCGTCTCGACATCGTGACCTACCGCGCGCTCGGGAACGAGAGAAGATAGGCGCGTCTTCCGCCAGGCGAGGGTCGCCGCGCGCTCCTGAATAGCGTAGCATTCAGGTGCTACCGAAGGGGGTTCATGGTTCGAAGCGTGAAACTGCGGCGCATGGGCGGGTCCGTCGGGGCCACGCTGCCGAGGGATATGGCGCAACGCCTCCACCTCGAGGCGGGCGACGAAGTGCTGGCGGTCGAGACGGCGAACGGGATCCTGCTGAGTCCCTACGATCCGGAGGTGGAGGAAGGGCTGGCCATCGCGGTCGAGGCTCAGAAGCGATACCGGAGGGCGCTGAGAGAACTCGCGAAGTGACGCGGCCGGAGCCGAGATGGGTTCCGCGGGTTGTCGTGGAGGCGGTCCAACTCGACCAGGTTCGCGAGCACGGCGGCCTGATCGGCCTCCGCGACGAGGACGCTCTCGAGGCCGCCTTGGCCCGCCCGCGGCAGCGATGGGCGTACGACCCGGGGTCGGATCTGCCGCGTCTGGCCGCCGCCTACACGTTCGGCATCTGCTCGGGGCACCCCTTCCGGGACGGAAACAAGCGGATCTCGTTCCTGACGGCGGTCATCTTTCTCGGCCTCAACGGACTCGACCTGGTCGCGCCCGAGAAGGAGGTTGCGACGAAGATGTGGGCCCTTGCCGCGGGCGAACTCGACGAAGAAGCGATCGCGAAGTGGCTTCGCTCGCGAGTCGAGCCCCGTCGCGCGTGAGGTAAACGCGACGCAACTCTCTCGCGTCGAATCCGTGTCTCCCAGTCTGAGATAGACGTTCCCTGTCTACACCTCCCCACGGGGCGACATGCAGCGAACCAGCTTAGGCCTTTCAGGCGGCGGCATACTCCTCTTGACCCTCTCGACTCTCGCGGCGCCGCCGCTCGCTAGCCAGGAGGTGGTCGAGAGCGCAGCTCCGCGCGATGCGGACCTGACGCTCGCGGAGGAGCCGCTGCTGCGGGTCGGCATCGTCGACGGGCCGCTCGAATACATCTTCGGCAACGTCACCGGCGCGGTCCGCCTGGAAGACGGAAGCGTCGTCGTCGCGGACGAGCAGAGCGGCAACCTCCGCCGATTCGATGCGAACGGGCGCCACGTCTGGACCAGCGGACGGTCGGGCGAGGGGCCGGGCGAGTACGAGGGGCTCCGGCTTCTCGGGAACTGCCCCGGGGCGCCGCTCACCGTCTTCGACTGGAATCTGGACCGCATCACCGAGCTGGATCTCGACGGCAACGTACTCGCGACGCGCTCGCTCCTTGCAGCCGGCGTACGCCCTTACAGCGGCCTCGTCTGCGCGCCCGACGGCCGCCTCGTGTACCAGCCGTGGCCCGACGACCTGGGCGCGAGCTACGAGGAAGACCTGGCCGAGGGGGACTTCTACCGGTGGCACACGGTCCTCATGTCGGCGGAGGGCGAGGATGTGACCACCCTCCGCTCGGGGATTCCGGGCGCCGAACGCATCTTCCTGATGCCGGGAAACAGCGGTCCGCGGCAGTGGGGGAAGGACGTGGCGTATGCGCCCGTCGGGACAGGCGTGTGGTACGGAACGGCCGACGACTACGAACTCGAGCACCTCGACTGGACGGGCCGGGTCACCCGCATCGCCCGCTGGGCCGGTCCGGACCTTGGTGTCACGGACGACCAGGTGGACCGGTACGGCGAAGCCTGGGCGCGCACCTACGACGATCCTGCGAGCCGTCGCCGCTTCGAGCGTGACACCTGGCCGGACTGGCGGGACGACCTGCCGGAGCGGCTGCCGGCGTACGAGGCCCTCTTCGCCCTGCCGGGGGGCGGCCTGTGGGTCAAGACCTTCCGCTGGCACGCGCCGGGCGAGGAACTGCACCTCCTGGATGCGAACGGCGTGTGGCTGCGCCGCCTCACGTTCCCCCGCGGCGCGGCCGTCCTCGACATCGGCTCCGACTGGGTGGTCCTCAGTCAACGCAACGAACTGGACATCCCCACCGTGGCCCTCTACGAACTGGTAGAAACCGGCGGCTGACGGCGAAATGGTGCCCGAAGCACGGTAAACGCTCCTACCTTCAACGCCGTCTCACTTCTCGAAACGACCCAAGGGGGAAGGGACCGGGAGCGCCATGCTCTCCGACCGAGAGATCCTGGATCTGGCCCGGAGGGCCGGGAAGGGAGAGCGAGGAGCGCGCGAGAGGCTGGCGGGCGCTCTCCGACCCCTCGTGTGCCGGTGGGCCCTGGTCATGACCGGCGATCCGGATGACGCGGAGGATGTCGCGCAACTCGTCCTGATGAAGACGCTGAACTCGATCGCGAGCTTCGATGGCCGCTCCCGGGTGACGAGCTGGGTCTACCGGATCACGCGGAATGCGAGCCTCGATCACCAGCGGGCGAAGCGACAGGAGCAGCGGCTGGCGGAGAAGGCGGAGTGGCTGACCGCGGCCCGCACGCCGCAACTGGACGACCCGCTCGACGACATCGAGATGGAGCGGACGCTGCGACTGATTCGGGCTCTTGTGACGGAGTTGCCCATGATGCAGCGAGAGGTCTTCGATCTGGTGGACCTGCAGGGGCTGCGACCGGCAGAAGCCGCGCGACTGATGGGGATGAACCCGAACACGCTGCGCGTACACCTGTTTCGCGCGAGGCGCAGGATGCGGAAAGAGATGTTGGCGAAACCCGGGGGGACGGAGGCCAGGGGGAACGATGGTTGAGCGTGACGACAGGCCGCAACGTCCGGAGGACGGCATCGAGGCGGCCGACGCCTCGAACGCCGGGGGGCGTCGGGACACCGAGCGAATCGCCCGGGACGAGCGGAACATGCACGCCGTCCTGTCGGCGATGGCGAACGAGCTGAGTGAACGCCTCCCCGGCCCGATGGTTGATCCCGCCACCCCTGTGCAGGGCCCGACGGTCCCCGTGCGCCGGCACCGGCACCCCTCGTGGAAGTGGACCGCTGGGCCGCTCGCGGCGGCCGCGGTCGTCGCGGCCCTGCTTCTGTTGCCCAACGGCGCCATCGAAGAAGTGGGCGGCCCCCTTCCGTCTCCCCCGCGAAGCATGGTGAGCGAAATGGACGTGGAGGCGGACAGGCCGTTCGTGGTCTTCCCCACGAATGATCCCGACATCGCCGTCGTATGGCTGCTCAACCCGGAGGAGAGTGACTGATGATCAACAAGATCCCGAAGACGCGCGGGAAGAGTCTTCGATGCGCACTGGTCATGACGCTA
The DNA here is from genome assembly GCA_022825725.1 of Gemmatimonadota bacterium. Classification (GTDB taxonomy): domain Bacteria; phylum Gemmatimonadota; class Gemmatimonadetes; order Palauibacterales; family Palauibacteraceae; genus Palauibacter. Next base: position 13,923 of record JAJDWE010000032.1, on the reverse strand, counting down.
GCCCTCGGCACGCTTCCGGGCATCGCGAGCGCGCAGGAGCGCGAAGATGCCGCGGAGACCGTCCAGAACGTGCAGCTCGTCTTTCATCTCGTCGAGGCGGATGGCTTCACCGATGACGACCCCGAGATCAGCGACGTCGTGGCCGAACTTCGGAAGCTCTTCAACTTCCAGGGATACCGGCTCCTCTCGACTTCCGTGCTGAACGTCGGTCTGGCACGGACCTCGAACTTCACCGTTGGCGGCGCCGGGTCCCAGAGGATCGTCGCCGACGATTCGGAGACGCCGCTGGTGCTCAGCGCGGACGTCAGTGCACGCCGTTCCACCGGGAACGTCCGCGCCAAGGTGACCCTGACTGAAGTGAGGGGGTTGCAGGGACCCCTTCTCCAAGCATCGGTCACGATCCGCGACGGCCAGAGGGTGGTGCTGGGGTCGGCCCGCCGTTCCGCGGGAGAGCCCGTGCTCATCCTGATCGTGACACCCCGAATGGACCCGACGTGACCCGCCTTCTCACGCCCCGCGGCAAGCCTCCCATCACGGGGCGAAGCGCCTTGAACGTCCACAGGAGTGAATCCATGAGACGGCACCTGACCTTCACGGCGTTGTGCCTGTCGGTCCTGACGGGTTGCGGCGACGCCCGTTCGCACGCGGAACTGATGGCCGACGCGGCCGCCGACATGGAAGCGATCGAGTTCGAGCGCGCCATGGCCCGATATGATTCGGCGCGCGCCGCATGGCCCGATGACACCGATGCACACCGGCAGTACGCCACGCTGGCCAGCTACTTCAGCCTGCATGCGGAAGCCGCGCAGGCCTGGGAGCGGATACTCGAACCGGAACCCGGCGATCCCGCCGCCTGGGAAGGCTACATCCACGATCTTCGCTGGGCCGGCATCTTCGAGACCGACCGGAGGTACGGCGAGAAAATCCTCCAGGTCCTCCCCGAGGCGCTCCGCCGCGCGCCGGACCGGCCCGTCATCTACGGCGAAGCACAGGACGCGGCTGAGGACCTCGGCCAGCTGGACGCGTACGGCGCGATCCTCTCCGAGGCGCGGGCGATGCGGCCGGATGACCAGATCCTGCTCGGCGCCGAGGATGCGCTCCGCGTCGCGCTCGCCGAACGGGAGGACGGCGATCGAGGCCAGGTCGTGAGGGATTCGGTCGGGGCCGCGCTCGACGCGCTCGCGGCCGAGGCCGAAGACGATCCGGACGTCGCGGCGCCGCTTCTGTACCGGCTCGCGGCGGGATACGACTTCGGACTGCTCCGTCGGGAAGAAGACGCGGACCGCTGGCTGGAACGACTCGAGGCGGCGCCCGACCGTGGCGTGTTGGCGGACGATCCGCGGTACTGGGACCTGACGACGGACTTCAACATGGCCCGGCTGGGGTATGCGGATAGTACGGTCGACATGTCGCGCCTTGTCGCCGAGGGGTTGAAGTCGCCGGATCTCGGGAGACGCGGCGCGTGGGTAGACCGCAACCACACGGTCGTGACGCGGAGTGCGCTCGCTTCGATAGCCGGCGATGCGCCGAGCAGCCGGACCGTGTGGGGCGCGGCGACCGTGGCGGCGGAACCGCCGCACGCACCGCTCGAGCTGGCGGTGGCCGAACAACTGTTCGTTGCCTCGATGGACGCGGTCCGCTGGCGGAAGGGCGTGTTCTCGGCGCTCCGCGGCCTGCTCTACTTCGGGATCGAACCGCGGGCCGTGCTCGAGGCAGCGGTCGCGATCGAGGAGGATCTGCGGGCCCACAGTCCCGGCTACCTGTACCCCGGCCTCCGGGGCGACGCGCGGGAGCGTTCGCGAAAGGACTATGTCGACGCGGCCCGCATCCTCCAGGCCCGCGCGCTCACGCAACTGGGGGAGACCGGAGCGGCCGGCGAGCTGTTCGAGCAGTTGGCGAACGAGTCGAGGGATGCCAACACGCTGGGAGAGTACGGACGCCATCTCCTGCGTACGGACCGGCCGTCCGAGGCACTGGACGCCTTCGTGGAGGCCCTGGCATTCGGCGGGTCCCGGTACGAGCCCCTCGCGGACGAAGCGGCCGCAGCCGCCGGCCTCTCCCCCGAGACGGTCGAGGAGCGGCTCGCCGTGCGCCGTCCCATCGTGGAGGAGGAGATGGAGCGGCGGGAACTCGGCCACCGCATCGACCGCGAAGCGCCGCAGTTCGCGCTCGCCGACCAGACCGGCGTCGAGTGGCGCCTGAGCGACCTGGAGGGGAAGATCGTCGTGCTCAAGTTCTGGGCGACGTGGTGCGGCCCGTGCCTCGAGGAGTTCCCGCACTTCGTCGAACTCCTGAAGACGTACGAAGACGACGACGATGTCGTGTTCCTCACCGTCGCAACGGCGGGCTCTCCCCGCGAGCAGGTCGCGCAGCAGATCGACGACGGCGGCTTCACGTTCCCCGTCCTGTTCGACGAGCGGGGGCTCGCCCTGGACTACGAGATCCTCGGCTATCCGACGACGTTCTATCTGGACCACGCCGGGATGATCCAGTTCAAGCGCGCGGGCTTCGAGGAGTCCGGTTACGAAGAGGGCGTCGCCCTCCGCATCGATGCCCTCCGCGCCGAGGTGGATGCGTCGGCTACGCCTTGACGGAGCCTCACTCCTCGGCAGCCTCTCTACGCCGCTCCGCGACGAACGCATCCACGACGCTTCCGTCCGTCCGCTTCCTGCGCCGGGCAAGCTCCTGGTAGCGACGGACGGCGTCATCGGTCGCGTTCATCCCGGGCGCGGGCCCCGATTCGGGCAGGCGACGCTCGGGTAGCGGCGGGGCGGGATCCATCTCCAGCACCACATGCCAATAGGCCCACGAGCGCGCGTCGAACACGCCGGGGTGGGCCTGCCTCAGGGCCTCCCTGAAGTCATCGTCGTCGTAATGGGCCCGGGCCACCCGGATGTCCTCGACCGTGCCCCACGTCATGACGTGGTTGAGGAAGAACACGGGGTCGCGCAGCGTCTCCTCCGGCGGCTTGAACCAGACCATGCGTTTGGCCACGCGCAGAAGCTCGGCGCGCAACGGATCCGTCATGACATGCCCCCCTTGCAGTCTCCCCCCCCCGGTTCATTCACGGCCAGCCCGAGGTCGATTCCCTGAAGGCCGTGACTAAAATCTACCCGCTTGGCGCACCACCGAACAATTTGCCTCCGATCCCCGAATGGGGCATGTAGACCGTCGTCGCCTACGAAACTGGTCGGACACGGCGGTTGAGGGCACGTTGAGGGTCCGACGCAGAGTGGGGGCGGTGAGGGACTCTCAGGGAGGAGGTCGGACGATGATCGCCACGATTACCAAGGACAACCTGCCCGAAATCAGGGAGCTGCTCCAGCGGATGGTGCGGGAGACGTTCCCGGAGGTCACGTTCACGGACATCTGGATCCGGGGACGCGAGTCATGGTACGGCGATGAGGTCGTGGATATCTGGTCCGTGTACGAAGGGGAGGTGGGCCAGATCGACCCGGCCGTCAGGAACCGGTTCGGTGTGCGGGTCATCGATGCGCTGCGGGAGCGGGGGATCGCAGCTTCGCCCGTGACGCGCTTCATCACGAAGTCCGACGTGGGAGACAGAGTCCCCGAAGGCTTCGATCTCGAAGATCTCGGCCGGGAAGCAGCCTCCAGTTGGGCATGGAGAGTGTCAGAACGTTCGCCGGACTGCGGAAGCGGTCATGCTGGGCCTTCGCATGGGATGCGGGGAGGGCTTACACGCCGAGTCCGATGACCGCCTCGATGGTCTCGCGCAAGCCGGCGTAGGACACGTCCTGCGGCTCCAGTGTCAGGAGCGGGTTGAGCCGGATCGTCTTTTACTCGGGCCTCTCGGAGTCGAGTCTGGAGGTGGCGAGGACGAGAAACCGCCACTGATCGATATCGAGGGGATCGGGGTTCGAACGGGCGCGATCACCGAGGAGGCAGAAGATATATGCCTTCGCCGTGCGGCGCGGCCGATCGTAGGTCTCTGTCTTGTTGGTGAGGGGATCCCATGTCTGCGTGCGCGGTGCGATATCGAACTCGATGACCGATGGCTCCGTCTGAGGCCAGCTCTGCCAGTAGGCCGCGCTCTTCACCTCGATCCCGTGGCCTTCGCGCGTTCGAACATCGAAGGCGCCCCATTCGAGTCGGGGAGTCTCCGCAGTTCCGAGTGCGCGGGCGACCAGGAACTCGGCCATGACGCCCCTCTGCGTGTTGCTTAGAAGGTCCGAGCCGCACCAACTCCAGTAGTCACGCAGCGTGAAATCCGCCGCCTTGCCGGCTGAACGGAAAGCCTCGTGGCCTCCTCTAAGGCGCGGCACGTAAGTGCGCCGATCGCCCGCCTCTTCCAGCACATCCTTCATGGCTGATACCGCGTCGCAATGGTTACCGTGGCCCGTCGAACCGGCAGCCGACATCCTAGGCGAAACGCCACGGAACCGCCATCTAGGCGGACGTGTGAAGCGTGGTTGATATGCAAGTATACGCTTGCGTATCATGCGGCCCTAACGCGCAAGCGGGACGTTGCCTTAGACTGCCATGTGGACATTTACCGTGCGATCTCCGACCCGACCCGGCGGGCCATCCTGGATGAGCTCGTCGATCGGTCCGGCCAATCGCTCTTCGATCTCTGCTCGCGTCTGATCATGAAGCATGGCATCCACTCCTCGCGGCAGGCGATCTCGCAACACCTAGACGTTCTGGAAGCCGCCGGGCTGATTCGTACGAGGCGCGAGGGAAGGTCGAAGCTCCACTGGTACGTGGGCGCTCCGCTGAAGGAGATCGGGGAGCGGTGGCCGATCTCGGCGGATGACGGCATTCCCAACCCAACGGAGGAGGACACCCGAGAATGAGAATTCACCTGACCGGCGTCGTCGTGGACGACCAGCAGAAGGCACTACAGTTCTATACGGAAACCCTCGGGTTCGTCGTGAAGCACAACATCCCCTTGGGGGAGCACGCCTGGATCACCGTCGTCTCCGAGGAAGCTCCGGACGGGACGGAGTTGCTGCTGGAGCCCGATGGCCACCCCGCGGTCGGTCCGTACAGGAAGGCGCTCATGGAGGACGGGATCCCCAGCGCCTCCTTCGCGAGCGACGATATCGCAGCCGAGCACGAGCGTCTCGTGGCAAGGGGTGTGCGATTCGTGCAGCCGCCCACCGACCTCGGGACCGTGATTTCCGCGGTTTTCGACGATACGTGCGGCAACCTGATCCAGATCACGGAGGAGAAGGCATGAGGCTCATGGGGCGGTTCGCCGTGGCGGTGTGCGGCTTGGGGGCGGCGGTCTCCATCCCCGGATCGCCGGCGGCGGGTCAGGACGCGCCCCCCGCGCTGACGGCGGCGGACTACGAGCGGGCGGAAGGGCGGCTTGCGAGCCACACGAACCCGCTCGTGCTCGGGGCTTCCGTCATCCCCGTCTGGCTGGGGGACGGACGGTTCTGGTATCGGAACCGGTTCGAGAGCGGTACCGAGTACGTCGTCATCGATCCGGCCGCGGGGACGCGCGAGCGCGCCTTCGACCACGCGCGCATGGCCGCCGCTCTCTCCGCGGCGAGCGGTGAGGAGTACACCGCCTTCGCGCTCCCATGGGGAGACCTCGCGCTCGAGGCCGGGTCGGTTCGCTTCGAGGCCGACGTCGAAGGGGAGACGTACGCCTGCGAGCTCGACGCCGACCGCTGCGAGGCGGTCCCGTCGCCGGACGCCACGCCGGCTCGCCGCTTCGAGATCGTTTCGCCGGACGGGACGAAGGCGGCGTTCATCCGCGAACACAACCTCTGGCTCCGCGACCTGGCCACCGGAGAGGAGACCCGACTCACTGAGGACGGGGTCGAAGACTTCGGCTACGCGACGAACAACGCGGGCTGGGTAAAAAGTAACCGTCCCGTGCTCAAGTGGTCCCCCGACTCTCGCCGCATCGCGACCTTCCAGCACGACGGCCGCGGGGTGGGGATGATGTACATGGTCACGACCGAGGTCGGGCACCCCGAACTCGAGGCGTGGCGCTACCCGCTCCCGGAGGACTCGGTCATCTTCCGTATCCACCGGGTCGTGATCGACACCGAGGCACCGGCGGGGAGCCGCGTCGTCCGTCTCGACATGCCCCCGGATCAGCACCGCTCCACGGTGTGCGACCACGTCGCGTGCGGCGGGACCTTCTCCGACGTGGAATGGAGCGCCGATGGCTCCCGGTTCGTCTTCGTGTCCAGTTCGCGCGACCACAAGCGGGCGCAGGTCCGCATGGCCGACGCGGGGACGGGTGAGGTCCGCGACCTGTTCGAGGAGGTCGTGGAGACGTTCTTCGAGTCGCACGCCAACTGGCGATATCTCTCCGAATCCGACGAGATCCTGTGGTACTCGCAGCGCGACGACTGGGGACACCTCTACCTCTACGACGCGGATACAGGGGATTTGAAGCGGCAGGTGACCTCGGGCGCCTGGCAGGTGGAGGACGTGGTGGCGGTCGACGAGGACGCGCGCGAGATCCTCTTCATGGGGAACGGGCGCGAGCCCGGCGATCCCTACTTCATGTACCTGTACCGCGCCGGTCTCGACGGCGGTGACGTCGCGCTCCTCACGCCTGACAGCGCGAACCACGTGGTGTGGCTCGCGCCCGACGGGGAGACGTTCGTCGACCAGTACTCGACGCCGACGATCCCGCCCGTGACCGTCGTCCGCGACATGGATGGCGACGTGCTGCGGACGGTCGAACAAGCCGACATCTCGCGCCTGGAGCGCGCCGGCTGGCGGCCGCCGATCCCCTTCACCGTGAAGGCCCGGGACGACGAGACCGATCTGTACGGGCTGATGTTCCGCCCCTCGAACTTCGATCCGGGCGCGAAGTACCCCGTGATCAACTACCTGTATCCGGGGCCGCAGAGCGGGAGCGTGGGGAGCCGGAACTTCCGCGCCGCCCACCGGGACCTCCAGTCGCTCGCCGAACTCGGGTTCGTCGTCATCGAACTCGACGCGATGGGGACGCCGCGGCGCTCGAAGACGTTCCAGGACGCGTACTACGGGAACATGGGCGACAACGGGCTCCCGGATCAGATCGCCGGCATCCGCCAACTCGCGGAGCGCCACCCCTGGATCGACATCGACCGGGTCGGGATCTACGGCCACTCCGGCGGCGGCTTCGCCTCCACCTCCGGGATCCTGCGCTACCCCGACTTCTACAAGGTCGCCGTCTCCCAGGCGGGGAACCACGACAACCGCAACTACGAGGACGACTGGGGCGAGAAGTACCAGGGGCTGCTCGAGGAGTACGCCGACGGCGCCACGAACTACGACAACCAGGCGAACCCGCTCGTGGCGGAGAACCTGAAGGGCAAACTCCTCATCGCGCACGGCACGATGGACACGAACGTCCCGCACTCCAACACGATGCTCGTCGTCGACGCCCTCATCGCGGCGAACAAGGACTTCGACCTCCTCCTCCTCCCGAACCGCGGCCACGGCTTCGGCAACGAACCCTACATGATGCGCCGCCGCTGGGACTACTTCGTCCGCCACCTCATGGGCGCCGAGCCGCCCCCCGAGTACGAGTTCGGCCGCCTCCAGCCGCTGGTCCCCTGAACCGACCGACAATCTTCCAGGGATGTGACCGAGCCGGATGCTCGCGCGTCCTTGGGATGACGGTTGGGCCTCCGGCTTCGGAGGACATCGGGTTCGTGACCCTGGGAGGACATTGATGAGACGCCTTGCCGCGCCGTTTGCGACGATTCTGGCCGTGGCGGCCTGCGGGCCGCTCATCATGACCCGTCCGGCGAATGTGGACGCGGGTGGGTTCGATTGCGTGAGAGCGACGCTGCAACGCTTCGGATACACGATCACGGGTGGCGACCGGTCGCTCGGGTTCGTGACGGCGGAACGCACGCGGGGATTGTTCCGGGAAACCGATGTCCTCGTCGTGAACTACATCGCGGCGGGTACGGTGGACGGCGAATCGGAGGATACGATCCAGGTGCGGGCCTCGCGTCCAGCCGGAGGAAGTCCGAGCCGCGACGGTGTCTCCGACGCGGAGAGCCTGCTGGACGAATGCGGGAAGCTCTGAGTCAATGGATAGGTGTCCGGCTGGATAGCCGTCCGTCAAAGCGGGGCAACTCGCCCATTCGTTCAAACGTCTTCCGGAGGCTGGACATGCGCGCCAACTCATGCCCGGGCTGAAGGCAGCGCGCGACACGGCACGCTTGACCACCGACAGCTACACTGCGCTGGTCCGCGAGCGGCTGGGTGCCGAAATGCCCACCCTCCGGCGCAATCGGCCCTATATGCACGGCGAGCGCACGGTCCGCGTGCGGTGGTCGCGTGACGAGCCCGCCATCGTCCACGTTCTCGGGGCCCGGTCTCGGACTCCACAGATGTGACCGAGCCGGACGTTCTCGCGTCATCGGGATGACGGAAACACTTCCGACTGCGGGGGGAGCCGGCTTCCCTGACTCAAGGAGGGCATCGATGAAACGCCTTGTCGTGCCGCTCATGACGATGCTGGCCGTGGCGGGCTGCGGACGGCTGATCATGACCCGTCCGGCGAACGTGGACGCCGGTGGATTCGACTGCGTGACTGCGACGCTGGAACGCCTCGGATACACGATCACGGGTGGCGACCGTTCGCTCGGATTCGTGACGGCGGAGCGCACCCGGGGATTGATCCGGGAAATCGATGTCCTGACGGTGAACTACATCGTGGCGGATACGGTGGACGACGCATCAGAGGATCTCATCCAGGTGAGGGTCTCCGACCCATGGGGAAAGAATCCGAGCCGCGCCGGCGCCGCCGACGCCGCGCGCCTGCTGGACGAATGCGGGAAGCTCCCAAACGCATCGCGGCGTTAGCCGTCCTGCTGGCCGCCACCCTGCAGGGAACGGCCTCTGCTCAGACGCTCGACTCCCTCACCTCGGGCCCCCCCGGGCCCGATCCCGCCCGGGACGCCTACCTGGACGAGACCGCGCGCCAACTCATGCTCGGGCTGAGGGCCGCCCGCGACACGGCACGCTTGACCATCGACAGCTACACGGCGCTGGTCCGCGAGCGGCTGGGTGCCGAATTGCCCACCCTCCGGCGCAATCGGCCCTTCATGCACGGCGAGCGCACGGTCCGCGTGCGGTGGTCGCGTGAAGAGCCCGCCATCGTCCACGTTCTCGGGGCCCGGTCCCGGACTCCACTGTTCGACCCCGGAGACTCGGAGTTCTTCGCCGGGCTGCGGACGGAACGGTTCGGCGCCGACCCGCTGGGCGACCCGTTCACCTTCGGCTTCAGCGTCTTCGAGCCTCCGGAAGCGGAGATTCCCACTCGCAGCCCCCTGGAGCCGGGTTCCGATCGCTACTACCAGTTCCGTTCCGGTGACACGACCGCCGTTCGGCTGAGCAACGGGGGCGTCCTGCGGGCGGTTGCCGTGACGGCGGTCCCCCGCTACCCCAGCCTCCGCCTCGTCTCCGCCATCATGTGGATCGACACGGAGTCTTTCGGACTCGCGCGCGTCGCCTACCGACTGGCCAAGCCGATCGACCGCGAGCTGACCTGGCGGCTCCGGAGCGACGGGCGCTGGTCTTTTCCACGGGCGTATATTGAGATCGGCACCGAACATCCTGACGAGAGCGCCGTCGCACCCGATTCGACTCCGGATCGCCCCCTCTTCGCCGACCGTCTGGTCAACGGGGCGTTCACCAGCGCGCTTCCCCGCATGCGACTGGACATCTCGACGGTGATCGCGGAGTACGAACTCTGGGAGATGCGCCATTGGGTGCCCCGAAACGTGACATGGAGATTGCACATGACGGCGATGGAGGGCGTCAACGCCGCCGGCGTCGTGCCGTCCGTCGCTCCGGTCATGATCGACTGGACACTCGACATCGAGGACATCCGCGAACGCGGCGGGGAACCCTCTCCGGGGACGCCCGCGACGGCCGCCGAGGCGCTTCGTCTCTGGAGCCAGGCAGGGGACAGCATCAGCGGAGCGCTGGCGACAGCGGAACCCGGCGAGATGGTGACGATCACGCCCGCGGACCGGCAGGCCCTCATCACGAGCGATCTGCTGCCCCCGGATGTCTGGGCGGAGGATCGCGGAGTCGACGACGCCACCGTGGAGCGGATCGCGGCGGAACTCGCGGCTATCGGTCCCGGAGATGGGGGCGACCGCACCGAGGCGCCGAGCCCCTGGCTGTTCGACGCCCCGGGCAGGACGCTGCGGCTGCTGCGCTACAATCCCGTGGAACGCCTGTCGGTGGGAACCCGCCTGCAACGCGACTACAACTGGGGACGCGCGGAGCTGACGGCGAGGATCGGCACTGCGCGCGTGGCGCCGGACGTCGACCTCACGCTGCAGCGCAACCATCCCGGCCACATGATGCTCGCCTCCCTCTACCGGTCGTTGCGCGACGGCGGGCCGGGCGACGGCCGCGGCACGCCTGGAATTTATGCATCGGGGGACGCCGCGGACTTCCATTGGTCGCACGGAGCGACGATTCGATTCCTGCCTTCGATCCGTGAGAGGGCCTGGCTTTCGCTGCGCCTCTTCGCCGAGCAGGACGCCGACATCGCGACCGAAGCCACGCGGAACCGGGTCGGGGCCGCCATCGCCTGGACGCCCTGGTGGGGCTCCCTGGAGTCCGGGTCCGTCGGCGGGGGCGGTCGCGTGAGCGTGCGTGCCTCGGAGGGTGACAATCCACACGTGCGTGCGGTCGCCGAGGGGGCGCTGGTGATCCCCCTGTCTTCCCGGCTACGGCTCGGAGTGCGGGCCGGAACGGCGCGGGTCTGGGGCGATCCGGCGCCGCACGACCTCTGGCGCATCGGTGGCAGCGGGCACTGGCTCCGAGGCCACGCGAACACCATCGCGGGGACACGAGTTCACATGGCCAGAGTCGATCTGCAGCGGCGGATCCGCTTCCTCGGCCTCTCCGTGTTCGGCGACTGGGCGTCCGCCGGAGGCGACGACTTCTACGCGGTCGGCGCGGGACTCGTCTTCATGGACGGCATCCTGCGCCTGGATGTGGCCCGGGGTCTGGGAGGGGGCAGGGAGGGCGGCCCCGATCCCGTCCTGAAGCTGCACTTCCGCGGCGACGCGTGGTTCTAACGCCCGGTCGTCGATCCCAGACCTGAAGATCCAAATCCCGTCGGGCTGGCGCAGCAGGCGGTTCTACTACATTTATAGTCGCTTCTCGGTATCTGTCCGCATGAACCTCACGGCCACGCGGAACCCCACAACCTCTGGCGCGGCGACGCGGCGAAGGCGGCGTTGGATCAGGTGACTTCTGATACTCGCAAGCGCGAAAACATGACGGTGCCAATGCGCCGGAGCGGACGCCGGCCTCACCTTGGGATCCTGATCAGCGGTTGGATTTTGCTGTCAGGTACTTCAACGAACGCACTGAACGGGCAGGTTGAGGCGTGGAATCTGGTCGACGGAATGCGATTATCGGGCTCGGATTCGTTGCCGTTCAGCAGGATTCTCTCGGTGGTTATTGGGCCGGATGGGTCTGCCTTCGTTGCCGGGGCAGGCGACGTGGCAATCCATGTGCTGGGACCTGACGGAGACTACAGAGGGACAGTCGGTCGGGAGGGGGACGGGCCCGGCGAGTTCCGTACGCCACCATCGATCGGCATCCGTGGCGACACCCTGTGGGCGATAGACCGGGCGCGGCGCAGCGTGAACTACTTCACGTTGGCGGGGCGCAGCGTCGATGCAAGGCGTGTTCCGGGCGCCTTGTCGGCGCGAGGTCTGGCCTTGGGGCCGATTGCGCTGCTGGATCGCGGGACGGTTCTGTTGTTGGAGTCAGCGACGAGCAGCCAGGTGACCCAAGCGGAATCCGAGGGTCGGTTCGAGCGGGCACTCGCGCTGTTCTCCGGAGAGAACGGAGGGGTCGTTGACGTTACTGCGCTCAACGCCTCAACCCTGTGGCTGCAGTTCGAGCTACCCGGTGGAATCGCCGTCGCGACGGCGCAGCCGTGGTCAGCGACTGACCTGCTGGCGATCTCGCCAAGCGGTGATGCGTTTGTCGTCGTCGGGGGTCGTGGTACGGAGCGGCGGGGAGGGCAGTACCTGCTCCAATGGTTCGATTCGGACGGCGGGACGAGGGGAACCAAGTCCGTTGAGTTCGTCGCGGCCGACCTGCAGGAGAGCGAAGTCGAGTCCTTTCTTGACGGAACGAGCGAAGGGTTCGCCTCGAGGTTCAGGGGGAATGCTGAGTCCGTGAGGAGCTCGATTGCGGACGCGTTGTATGCACCCGAGTACCTCCCGGGCGTCAAGTCCGATGCCCGGAATTGGTCGGGGGGAGGGGTGTTGATCGCCGTCGACGGGATGACGTGGGTCCGGCATCAGGACGCCGATGGAATCAGATGGCGAGTCTTTGATCCAAGGACGTAGGAATTGGCTCAGGTGGAAGCGCCGGAAGACCTGAGCTTGCGCTACGTTGGCAGGGAATACGCATGGGGTGTTCGAGAAGGCCGGTTTGGAACGCCCGAACTCTACCGATACCGCATCTCGCGGGGGTGAGCCGGGCCCGATGAACGCCGGTTTCCCCGGCGCGTGAGGCGTTCCCGTGGGAACGCCCTTCCGCCCCCCTCATTCCAGACCGAGTCGCTTGGCGAGTTCGTCGACGTCGATGACTTCGCCCTCGCCGCGTTCAATGGACGCTATGGACTCGCGCAGGCGCCGGGCGTTCGCCGGGGAGCGGAGCACGTGTGCGGTCTCCATCCAAGGGGTGAGTTCATCCGCCGCAACCAGGGCGACTGGTTCCTTGCCGCGCCGACGTATCAGAATCGGCTCGCAATCGTCGACGACTTCGTCCATCAACGCCGCGAGGTTCCGGCGTGCCCTGGAATAGCTGATCTCCCTCATCGTCCGACCCCATCCTCTCGTGGTGGCATCCGCAGACTCCAAAGGAAGACTACCGGGACGTCGTACCTCGTGCTCACGCGACCCCTCCCGAAGGACGCGCCTCAGTAGTGGTGGCGAGCGGTGAGGAAGCGGACCTGGCCAGCCGTGACGCGGTAGGTCAGGCGGTGTTCGTTGTCGATTCGGCGGGACCATCGTCCGCCGAGTTCGCCCCGCAACCGCTCGGGCTTACCCACGCCGTCGAACGGATCCCTCAAGGTGGCTCGAATCAGCTTGAGCACACGAGCGGCCTGCCTGGGGTTCTGCCGCGTCCAGTGTTCGAGATCCTTCAAACACCGCAACGTGAAGGCGGCATCCCACTGCCGCGGGTTCTCATCCCTCTTCAAGGCCGAGCCGTTTGGCTAGCTCGTCGACATCAATGACTTCTACCTGCCCGCTCTCGTCCTGGGCGATGGCCTCCCGCAGTATCTCGGCGTTCCTGGGCGAGCGGAGCAGATATGCCGTTTCCATCCACGAGCTGAGATCTTCGGCCGCGACCAGGGCGACCGGTTCCTTCCCGCGACGCCGGATCAGCACCGGCTCATGCGTGTCGGTCACCTGGTCCATCAGCGCGGCGAGGTTCTTGCGGGCCCCGGTGTAGGTCGTCTCGCGGATCATCGTGGAGCCCCTCGTCCTGTGGCGGATTACTGGTACAGATTTCCTGTACCTTAGTGTCCTGGGTCGGATCAATCCAGTTACCCCTCCCGCGCCGCCGGTTTGCGAACGATCTTGGAAGACCAAGATGTCTGCGCGGCACAACGAGGTCTCAACACGCAAACGCGCGGAGGAGTCCATGCAGGCGAGGCGACGAGGAAGTGACCGGGAGGAGGGTCTCCGCTCTTGTTCGACGGGACCGCTCCTGGCCGGGTTGGCCGCGGCGCTCGTGGTCTCGGCGTGCGCGGACGGTGGAGCCGACCGGCTGCCGCCGCCGAGCGATGCGTGGACGTACTACGGCGGGCAGAATTCCTTCAACCGGTATTCCCCGCTCACGCAGATCGACCGCGAGAACGTGGGGGCGGTGCAGGTCCTGTGGCGGCGTCCGGCCGTCGGCCCGGAGCTGACGGCCGAGTACCCGGACCTCGATTACGGG
>JAJDWE010000035.1 GCA_022825725.1 Gemmatimonadota bacterium | reverse complement strand
ACCCCGCTCGCGGCGCCGCCGCCCGGCTCCACGGGACCGCTCATGCCGGTGATCTGCGGCGCCGGCGGCGGAAGCGGCGGCCGGCGCTCGATGCGCACGCGGAAGAAGCGATTCGCCACCGTCTTCCTGATGTCCGTGATCAGGCTCACGAACATCTCGTACGCCTCCTTCTTGTATTCGACGAGCGGATCCTTCTGCCCCCACGACCGGAACTGGATCGAAGAGCGCAGATGGTCGAGGTCGTAGAGGTGATCCTTCCATTTCTCGTCCAGCACCGACAGCACGATGAAGCGCAGGACCTGCTCCCAGTGTTCGTCGAAACTCTCGAGCTTGGCGCGGAACTGCTCGTGAGCGCTCTCGATCACCGCATCGTACAACTCGCCGGTCCCCGCCCAGTTGTCGGCGCTCGCTTCCTTCTCCGTCTCGGACGCCTCCCCGCGGTCCGCTCCGACCCGGGGCAGGAACTCGTTGTGCAGGAAGTACTCGATGAGGAGGTGCTCCCGCAGTCCCGGGAGGTTCCACTGGTCGTGCGAGCTCTCCTCGGGCACGTAGGCGTCCATCTCCTCGCGGATCGCCTCCTCGACCATCTCCCACGTCTCGCCCTTGAGGTCTTCTCCGCCCTCGAGCGCATAGAGGCGCAGGTCGTAAACGACCTCCCGCTGCTGGTTCATCACGTCGTCGTAGTCCAGCAGTCGCTTGCGCGCGTCGAAGTTCTGCGTCTCGACCCGCTTCTGCGCACGCTCGACGGACTTCGTGATCCACGGGTGGCTGATGACCTCGCCCTCCTGCACGCCCAGGCGATCCATGATCTTCGCCACGCGCTCGTGCATGAAGAGCCGCATGAGGTCGTCTTCGAGCGACAGGAAGAAGAGGCTGGCCCCGGGATCCCCCTGACGTCCGGAACGGCCCCGAAGCTGGCGGTCGATGCGGCGGGACTGGTGGCGCTCCGTGCCCAGGATCTGGAGTCCGCAGGGCGGCTCCTCCTCGCACCCCCGCTCCTTGATCTCGGTTCGCGACAGGTCCGGTTCCTCGTCGGTACGGCCGAACGCCGGGGTGTCGGACCGGATCCCGCACACGTCGCACTGCACGCACGGCGAGGCGAGTTTGATGTCGGTGCCGCGGCCGGCCATGTTCGTCGCGATCGTGATCGCGCCCGGCTGGCCCGCGTTGCGGACGATCTCCGCTTCCCGGGCGTGCTGCTTGGCGTTCAGCACCTCGTGGGCGAGGCCGCGCCGCTTCAGCATGCGGGCGATGACCTCCGACACTTCCACGCTCGTCGTCCCCACGAGGATCGGAAGGCCCTCGCCGTTGATCCGTTCGATCTCCTCGATCAGCGCGGCGTATTTTTCCTTCTTCGTCTGAAAGATCACATCGTCGTGATCCAGTCGCCGCACCGGCCGGTTCGTGGGGATGACGACGACCTCGAGGCCGTAGATCGCGTGGAACTCGCCCTCTTCCGTCTCGGCGGTGCCGGTCATCCCGGCCATCTTGTCGTACATCCGGAAGTAGTTCTGAATCGTGATCGTGGCGAGCGTCTGCGTCTCGCCCCGCACCTTGACCTTCTCCTTCGCCTCGACCGCCTGGTGGAGCCCGTCCGACCAGCGCCGCCCGTGCATCTTGCGGCCGGTGTGCTCGTCGACGATCAGGACGTCGCCGTTCTCCACCACGTACTCCACGTCCTTCTCGTACAGGGAGTACGCCTTCACGAGCTGGTGGATGACGTGGATCTTCTCCGACTTCTCCGCGTATTCCCGTTCGAGCCGTTCGATCTCGCCGCGCTTCTCGTCGGTCGTCAGCGACTCGTCGTCCTCGACGTCCTGGACGTCCTCCGAGATGTCGGGGACGACGAACGTCTCGGGGTCGTCGGGCGAAAGCACGTCGAGGCCCTGTTCGGAGATCTGGATCGTCTGCCCCTTCTCGTCCATCGAGAAGAGGAGCATCTCATCGATCTCGGGAAGCCGCTTCTCCCGCATGAGGTCGGCTTCCGTCCGCTGAATGAGCTGCTTCACGCCGGAGCGCGTCTTCAGCTTGAGCAGCCGCTTGTTCTTCGGCGCGCCGCGCTGCGCGGCGAGCAGCTTGAGCCCCGCGTCCCGGCGCTGCTCCGTATCCTCATCGGCTTCGGTCTCTTCGAGCAGCTTCGTGCCCTCGGCCACGAGACGGTTGACGATCCGCGTCTGCTTGCGGGCGATCGCGGCCACCTGAGCGTTGTGCCGCTGGTACACGTCGCGTTCGTCGCGGCCGGCGGGTCCGGAGATGATGAGGGGCGTTCGGGCCTCGTCGATGAGCACCGAGTCGACCTCGTCGATGATCGCGTACGCGTGTCCGCGCTGTACGCGATGACGGAGTTCGATCACCATGTTGTCGCGCAGGTAGTCGAACCCGAATTCGTTGTTCGTCCCGTAGGTGATGTCGGCCTGGTAGGCGGCCCGCCGCTCGACGCTTCCCGGTGCCGTATCCTCAAGCACGCCTACCGTGAGGCCTAGGTAGTCGAAGACCGTGCCCATCCACTGGGCGTCGCGCCTGGCGAGATAGTCGTTGACGGTGACGAGGTGAACGCCCCGGCCGGGGAGGGCGTTGAGGTACATCGGCATCGTGGCCACGAGCGTCTTCCCCTCGCCGGTGGCCATCTCGGCGATCTTCCCTTCGTGGAGAACGATCCCTCCGATGAGCTGCACGTCGTAGGGGACCATGTCCCACGCCATCTCGTTCCCCGTGACCTCGATCTCCGCCCCGAGGAGTCGCCGGCACGCCTCCCGCACGGTTGCGAACGCCTCGGGCAGAACCTCGTCGAGTACGGCCTGCAGCGCCTCGTTGAGTTCCCCCTCCGTCGCCGCGATCCGTTCGGTGAGGTCGGCGCGCCGCGCCGGATTCTCGGTGAAGCGACGCTTTTCCCGCAGCGCCTCGACGGCCTCCTCGAACTCGGCGGTCCGCTCCGCGATGATCGCCCGGAACTTCCCCGTCTGCGCCTTGAGAGCGTCCTCCGGGAGATCCGCGAGCCGCGATTCGTGTTCCTTGATCCTTGCAATGATCGGCCGCATGCGCTTCATCTCGCGCGTGAAGCGCGTTCCGAAGACCTGCGTTACGACGTTCTTCAACATCCGGGGCTCACTGGGTTACATGGCGCGCGGGGCGTCCGGCCCAGGCGCGCTCGACATGGTGTCGGATCGTTTCCGGAACGAGGAGGTGGACCGAACGCCCCTCCTCGAGGCGCTGCCGGATCCGGCTCGCCGAGATATCCACTCGCGTGACGTTCGCGACAACATACTCGATCGGCGTCGATTCCGGGGAGGGTGCGGGCTCCCGGCCGCCCCGCGGCATCACCGCGATGCGGGCCAGCTCCGGAATCCGGCGCCAGCGGTCCCAGCGGTGGATCGCCGCGAACTGGTCCGCGCCCATCGCGAGGACGAGCCGGTCGGAAGGAAAGCGCCGCGCCAGGGCTTCCAGCGTGTCCACCGTGTAGGAGGGACCGGCCCGCTCGATCTCCATCGGGCTGACTTCGATGCCGGACAGGTCCGCAAAGGCCCGGCGCGTGAGGTCGAGACGAACTTCAGCGGGGAGTGTGACTTGCCGGTGCGGCGGATCGCCCGCGGGGATCACGAGCAGGCGGTCGAGGCGCAGCACGTCGACAAGATCACGCGCCACGGAGACATGGCCCATGTGCGGAGGATCGAAGCTCCCGCCGAGCATACCTGTCCGCCGGCCGGCCGCCGGGCCTTCAGCGGCGGGACCCGGCATCCCCCGCGGGGTCCTCCTCCGCCGCCGGATCTTCGTCCGCCAACAGCAACCGGGTTTCCTCGGACTCGGGAAACTCCGACAGCAGCCGCTCCCTTATGGTTCCGGCCTCGGTTTCGAACCCCACCTGGCTGTAACTGCGATACAATCGCAACAGGAGGTCCGGCAGGAATGCCCCGGTCGGCTCGTCGGCCAGCGATTTTTCGAAGTAGACGATCGCGGACTCCGGCAATCTCATGCGATCCTGGTAGTACTTCCCGATTTCGTAGCTCTTTTCGGCCAGCTTGGCGCGCGCTTCCGCCATCAGGCCTTCAGCCTGCTCGCGGAAGGGGGTCGTCGGGAAGAACTGCAACAACCGCTCGCACTCGTCCAGGGCCCGCCGGGTGAACTCCTGGGAGAGGGTCACCCGGGGCGAGGCCGCGAGATACGCCCGGCACAGCCCCAGCTGGGCGTCGTCCGCGAGGGGACTGTTGGGCCGGTTCGTGGCCATGCGCCGGAACTCCTCCACGGCGTCGAGTTCGTTGCCCGCCCGGAGCTGGCCCTCGGCTGCGAGGTACTGCGCGCTGTCGACGAGCGGATTCAGGGGATCGCGAACCATGAAGGCGAGGAAGCCGTCGGCCGCCCTCCGGTACTCCTCGGCGTCGAAGCGATCCTGCGCCCACTGGAAGAGATCCGGCGGCGCCAGGTCGCCCGGGGGCCCGGAACTCGAACAGCCCGTGAGCATGAGGACCGCGGCGGTGAGCACTCCGCGGCGCGCCTCGCGCGGCGCCATCCCGGCCGGGAGCCTCATTCGAAGCCGAAGCGGATCTGTCGGATCCGCTCCTCCGCCCGCCGGACGAGAGCGTGTGTGCGCGTCGGGTTCAGTTCCAGCACGCGGGCGTAGTTGACGAGCGCCTCGTCCGTCTGGCCGAGCGCGAGGTGGAGTTCGCCGATGAGGAAGTGCGCCTCGACCATATGCGTTCGCGGCTCACCGAGTTCGACCATTTCGGCCAGCTTCTCGAGGGCGGCCGCGGGGCGGCCCTCCGCCCGGTCTTCAGCCGCGGACACGTAGAGGCAATTCCCGTAGCGGTAGCGGGCGTCCTGGGGGTTCGAGCGGCTTTCCTCCATCGCCTCGAGGAAATCCCGATAGAAGGGCAGCGCGCGAGTGCATGCGCCGAGCTGCTCATACGCGAGGCCGACATCGTACAGCACCGCCGGCTCCGGCTCCCCCTCCCCGGCGAGGAGCGCGAGGCGCAGCGAGAGGGCGCGGGCGTAGTCACCCTCGGCCGCATGATAGGCGGCCAGGGAGCGCTGGAGGTCGGCGGGAAGATAGCCCAATCCCCAATCGACCAGGGGCTGGAGCGCGCGGGACATGTTCTCGACCGCCCCCCGCTCCCGCGCGGACCACGCGAGTCCGGCGAGCGAGGCCGCCGCCTGATGCCGCAGCCGGGGGTCGCGCTCCGCAAGCGTCTCGTAGACCGTGAGCGCCTCGTCGACATCGCCGCGCGCGGCATGGGCCTGCCCGAGCCGGAGGAGGAGGTCGTCCGTGTCCCCGCTGACGCGCCGCGCGAGGAGGTACTCGGCGATCGCCAGGTCCGCGTCCCCGACGGCCAGGTATCGATCCCCGCGCACGACGGACCGGTCCACCGGATCCTCGCACGCCGCCACCGCAAGCGCCGCCAGGACCCCGGCGGTCCCCTGAACGATGCACTGTCGGACGGTCACCATGGACGCCCCTGCCGGCCTTCGTTCCCCGAATGTCTCAACTCTCCCCGCTTTCGACGCCGCCACGGATGTCGCCGGTTGCCTCGCCCGAGGCGCGCGGCCCGCCCCTGCGCGTCCAGCGCCGCACGAGCCCGTAAAGAAAGATACAGCGCAGCGCGGAAACGCCATCGCGCCACCCGATCTTCTTGCCCTCCGCATACGTCCGTCCCGCGTACGAGATCCCCACCTCATACACGCGCCAGCCACCCATGGCGACCTTTGCCGTGATTTCCGGTTCGACGCCGAAGGCCCGCTCTTCGATCGTGAGCTGCTCGATCACTTCCCGGCGGAAGCACTTGTAGCAGGTCTCCATGTCCGTGAGGTTGAGGTTCGTCATCATGTTGGACAGCCGAGTCAGCCACCGGTTCCCCACGTAGTGCCAGTAGTAGAGGACCCGGTGCGGCTGCCCGCCCATGAATCGCGACCCGTAGACGACATCCGCTCTGCCGGCGAGAATCGGCTCCAGGAGGCGCGGATACTCGGCGGGGTCGTACTCGAGATCGGCGTCCTGGATGATGATGATATCGCCGCTGACGCCCCGGAACCCGGTCGAAAGCGCCGCGCCCTTCCCCTGGTTCCGCTCGTGCGCGAGGACCCGGTCGACCAGCCCTTCCGCTTCCAGCCGGTTCAGGATCGACGCGGATGCGTCGGCCGAGCCGTCGTCTACCGCCACGAGTTCCACGTCCGGGGCCACCTCCTTCACGCGCCGGACGATCGCCTCGAGCGTCGCCTCCTCGTTGTACACCGGCATGACCACGGAGACCCGTGCTCGCCCCATCTCCTCCTCGCCTCCCCCCTGTTCGATCATTCGCGTGCCGCCCCGGGAAGCATCTCCCGAAAATACTCGACCGTTCGCTGCAGTCCGACCTCGAGCGGGATTCGGGGCGTCCAGTCCAGCCGCGCGGAGGCGAGAGAGATGTCCGGAGAGCGCATTCTCGGGTCGTCGTCGGGCAGCGGACGGACCTCGACCGTGGACGCGGAATCCGTGGACGCGAGCACGAGATCGGACAGGGCGCGGATCGTATACTCGCCGGGATTGCCCAGGTTCACCGGCACATGGAGTTCGGCGTTGAAGAGACGCCAGATCCCCTCCACGAGGTCGGACACATAACAGAAGCTCCGCGACTGGGAGCCGTCTCCGTAGATGGTGAGCGGCTCCCCCCGGAGCGCCTGGACGACGAAGTTCGAGACGACCCGGCCATCGTCCGGACGCATGCGTGGGCCGTAGGTGTTGAAGATTCGCACGATGCGCGTGTCCACGCCGTGCTCGCGGTGGTAGGCCATCGTGATGGCCTCGGCGAAGCGCTTCGCCTCGTCGTACACGGAGCGCGGACCGATCGGGTTCACGTTGCCCCAGTATGTTTCGGGTTGCGGGTGGACCAGCGGATCTCCGTAAACCTCCGAGGTGGACGCGAGCAGCAGCCGGGCGCCGCTCGCTCTGGCCAGACCCAGGGCGTTACGCGTGCCCAGGGCGCCCGCCTTCAGCGTCTGGATCGGGAAACGAAGGTAGTCGACCGGGCTGGCCGGCGAGGCGAAGTGGAAGACCCCTTCGATCTCTCCCTCGATCTCGATGGGCTCGGACACGTCCCGCTCGAGAAACGCGAACCTCGGTTCGTCCCGCAGATGGGCGAGATTGCGCCGCGTTCCCGTGATCAGGCTGTCGATGCCGACGACCGAGTGTCCCTCGGCGAGGAGGCGGTCGGTGAGGTGCGAACCGAGGAAGCCGGCGGCGCCGGTGACGACCAGCCTCATGCGATCTCCGCCGGACCGATCTGCCTTCGCCCGACCGGGTAGTGCTCGAACCCGCGCGAAGCCATGCGGTCCGGTTCGAACACGTTGCGCCCGTCGAATACGATGGGGCGGGCCATGCGCTTCGCGAACCGGGACCAGTCGGGACGCCGGTACTGGAGCCACTCCGTCACGACGACAAGCGCGTCCGCCCCGTCGAGCGCCTCGTACTCGTCTGCTGCGTACTCCACGGCGTCCCCCAGATAGAACTCGCGCGACTGTTCCATGGCGGCGGGATCGTGCGCCACGACCGACGCTCCCCGTTCGCACAGCGCCTCGGCGATCGCGCGCGAGGGCGCCTCGCGCATGTCATCCGTGCGGGGCTTGAACGCAAGCCCCCAGAGCGCGAAGCGCAGGCCCGCGAGATCTTCACCGAACCGCTCCCGGATTTTCCGGACGAGGACGGTGGTCTGGCGATCGTTCGCGTCGGCCACGGACCTCAGGATGCCGAGGTCGACCCCCTGCTCTTCCGCGGAACGGACGATCGCCCGCACATCCTTGGGAAGGCAGCTGCCGCCATACCCCGTGCCGGCAAAGAGAAAGGCCGAGCCGATGCGGGGGTCCGAGCCCACGCCACGGCGGACGCGCTCGATGTCGGCTCCGGTTCGTTCGCAGAGTTCCGCGAACTGGTTCATCATGCTGATCCGGGCGGCGAGCATCGCGTTTGCCGCGTACTTGGTCAGTTCCGCCGAGGCGATGTCCATGAAGATCAGCGGGTTCCCGGAGCGGACGAAGGGTTCGTACAGCTCCTCCATGCACCGCCGGGCGCGGTCCGAGTCCACGCCGCAGACGACCCGGTCGGGATACAGGAAGTCCCCCACCGCGTCTCCTTCCTTGAGGAACTCGGGGTTGGAACACATGTGGAAGGGCAGATCGGTCCGGCGGGCGATCTCGGCCCGCACGATGTCGTTCGTCCCCACGGGTACGGTGCTCTTCATGACCACGACGGCGCCGGGACGCAGGTGGTCTCCGATCAGGCGAGCCGCGTCCAGCACGAAGTCGAGGTCGGCCAGCCCGTCCTGACCGGGCGGCGTACCCACCGCGACGAAGATGACGTCGGCCGTCCGGACCCCTTCCGCCGCGTCCGTCGTGAATCGAAGCCGTCCGGCGGCGAGGCCCTCCGAGATCAGGCGCTCGATGCCGGGCTCGTAGATCGGGACGTCTCCGGAGTTCAGACGCCGGATCTTCTCTTCGTCAACGTCGGCGCAGGTGACGCGGTTCCCGGATCCGGCCAGACAGGACCCCGCCACGAGTCCAACGTATCCGGTGCCGATCACGGTGATTTCCATCGAGATCTCCGTCGCTTTTCGTTCAGGGGCTCGGTGTCAGGCCGCGCCGGAAGTCGCGACCCAGTCCATGGTGGCATGTACGCAGGCCCGCAGGTCGCGCGCCGCGCGCCACCCGGTCGCGGCCCGCAGCCGCGTGGGGGCACCGACGACGACTTCGGGTTCTCCGCGCCGCACAAGGGCCGGATCGCGCACGATCTCGGGCTCGATTTCCGCCCTCTCGAGCACCCACTCGAGCAGGCGGTGGATCTTCGTCGCGATCCCGGAGCACACGTTGTACGCCATGTGGGGCGCTCCGTCGAGGTCCGCGATGCCCGCGAGCGCCCGGACGCCATCGCGCACATCCGTGAAGTCGCGCGCCACATCCAGATTGCCCACGGCGAGCCGCGGCTCCGCCGTTCCTCGCCGGATCGCGAGGGCACGACGGCAGAAACTCGGGAGTACGAACGCGGGGCGCTGGCCGGGACCGACGAGCGGAAAGAGCCGCGCGACGACCACGCGTACGCCCAGAGCCGCGCCCGCCCCGCGCGCCAGAACATCCTGGGCGGCCTTGGTCGCGCCGTACACGCTCCTCGGCCGAAGCGGCGTACGCTCCCCGATCGGTCCACCACCGCCGCCGCCGTACGCGTCCGCGGAACCCGCCACGACGACGGCCTGCACGTCTGCGGGGGCTCGCGCGATCGCTTCAACGAGGCTCAGCGTGCCCGCGCCATTCACCGCGAGGGCTTCGCGGGACCGCCTGCCGGCCTCGGCGCCCGACGAGAAGCCGGCAAGGTGGAAGACGCGGCGCGGACGGACGGCGTGCACGACGGAGGCGACGGCGTCGGCGTCTCGTATGTCGAGCCGTGTCCAATCGGCCGCCGCGCGGGCGGCCGGTGAAAGGGTCCCGGCGGAGGGCGCCTCCCCGAGCATCGTCGCCGTCACCTCGTATCCGAGGTCCAGCAGATGGTCGACCAGGTGCTGCCCGATGAACCCGTCGCCGCCCGTCACGAGGACCCTCACCGGGGGCACCCCATCGAGCGACGGGCGTCGGGGAACACCGAACTAGAGCGCCCGCGCGAGGCGGCGCGCGGCGTAGGTCACGACCAGGTCCGCGCCCGCACGCCGGATGGCCAGGACCGCTTCCAGGCTGGCCGCCTCCGCGTCGAGCCAGCCACGCGCGCCCGCGGCCTCGATCATCGCGTATTCCCCGCTCACCTGGTACGCGGCGGTGGGCATCCGGAACTCATCCTTGACTCGTCGGATGATGTCGAGATTCGGCAGCGCCGGTTTCACCATCACGAGATCCGCCCCTTCGGCGATGTCGAACCGGACCTCGCGGATCGCCTCATCCGCGTTCCGCACATCCATCTGATACCCGCGCCGATCCCCGAAGGCGGGTGCGGAGTCCGCCGCGTCCCGGAAGGGGCCGTAGAAGACGCTCGCGTACTTCGCAGCATAGGACAGTATCGCCACGTCCTCGAGGTGCGCCTCGTCGAGCGCGGCTCGAATCACTCCGACCCGACCGTCCATCATGTCCGAGGGCGCGACGATGTCCGCCCCCGCGGCCCCATGAGTTACGGCCTGGGCGGCGAGCCGCTCGAGCGTCGGGTCGTTCGCGACCCGGTCGCCGTCGAGGATCCCGCAGTGGCCGTGATCCGTGTACTCGCACATGCAGACGTCCGTGATCAGGACCAGATCGGGAAGCGCGCGGCGAAGCGCTCGCAACGAGCGCTGGATCACGCCGTCCGGCTCGTCTGCGGTCGAACCTCGCGCATCCTTGCTCGCGGGCAGACCGAACAGGAGGACGGCCTTTATCCCTTCGTCGAACGCGGCGCCGGCTTCCTCGATGGCCGTCTCGACGCTCAGACGGTCGATGCCGGGCATCGAGGGGATCGGCTGCCGGGGCGGTCCCCGGTCATGGATGAACATGGGGTAG
Organism: Gemmatimonadota bacterium; assembly: GCA_022825725.1. GTDB lineage: Bacteria > Gemmatimonadota > Gemmatimonadetes > Palauibacterales > Palauibacteraceae > Palauibacter. Next base: position 1,070 of record JAJDWE010000035.1, on the reverse strand, counting down.
ATGAGATCGGAGGCCTCAAGCCGAGTCTCCCGCACGAGTTCGCGCAGGGCGGCCGTGCGACGCAGGCGGCGCAGCCGGGAGACGGGGAACGAGGCTTCAGGCATGGCCGTGAGTCGCCGCGAAACGGCCGGGGCGGGCAGCGGACGCAACCAGAGCGTCCACGAGCCCGGGCAACGAGTGGGTGGCCGCCACGACGTGCACCGGCAGACCGAGTCCGGAGAGCGTCGATGCGGTCACGGGACTGATGGCGGCCACGAGAGCGCCGCCGGTCTGCGCGCCGACGAGTTGCACGAAGGCACGGGCGGCGGACGAGGCCGTGAAGGTCAGCCAATCCCCGCGACCCAGTTCGATGAACTCCCGGAGAGCGTCGCGCACGTCTCCGTTGACCTCCACGTCGTAGGCCGGGGCGACGTCGACCCGCGCTCCGGAGGCGACGAGGCGTTCCCGCAGCACGGGCCGTCCCCGCTCGGCCTGCACGAGCAGGATCCGCGTCTCCGAAAGGCTCCCCGGACCGGTCGCCGCGGCGATCTCCTCGGCGAGCGCCTCGCCGCGATAGACCGGCGGCACGAGGCACTCCGCCACTCCGAGCGCGCGCAGCGCGCCCGCGGTCGCCGGACCCACGGTTGCGAACCGGCCCGCCGCCAGCGCGCCCATCGAGTCCGCTTTCGATGCAGCCTCTCCCAGGCGGTGGACGGCGTTCACACTCGTCAGCACGATCCAGTCGTATTCGGCCAGCCGGGCGGACGCCCGCCTCAGCGCCCCCGCATCGGATGGAGGGATTAACCGGATGGTCGGCGCCGTCGTTACGGTCGCCCCCGCGGCCTCCAGGAAGGTGCGGAAGCCTTCGGCCTGCTCGGCGGGCCGCGTGACGAGCACATGCTGGCCCGCGAGCGGGCGGGAGATCACCGGACCGCCGATGCTAGTGTAGGGTCAGGACGCCTTGACGACTTTTCCCGCCTTGATGCACCGCGTGCAGACGAGCACACGACGACGACCCGAACCATCCACGATCTTCACCCGCTGGAGGTTCGGCATGAAGCGCCGCTTGCGCTTGTTGTTCGCGTTGCTGA
>JAJDWE010000017.1 GCA_022825725.1 Gemmatimonadota bacterium | reverse complement strand
GCGGGAACGAGGGAGTCTGCGGCGTTCCGGTGAGGAACAGTATAGCACCGTAAGCCATTGAATAAAGGTAGCCATAGCGGAACGTCAGGGCACTCTGCGGAACCCTGTGGAACCGGCAGAATGCGGCCCGCAGGGCCGCAGAGCGCGTAGGGCCGCTCATCAGGATGGCGTAACGGCGTGGAACGCCCCCCGATGGCCGCCACGCAATCCGCCGATACGGCATGACCCCCGTCTAGAATCCACGCGATGCAGGAGATGGCGCCGGTGCGGACGACAGCCAACGAGCCGCCGCTCACCGCTCCGACGCTTCCGGGCGCCGAACCCACGCTCTCGGAGTTGGAATTCTCCGGCTGCTACGCCCGGCCAATGACCGTCGCAGAGTACGACGAATACGAGGGCCGCATCGAGTTCTTCGACTCGCGGGCGGGGATCGCCTGGCTGACTCGCGAGGCGGCGCATTTCCCGCACGAACGGCCGCTGAACATGCTGGGGCCTCTTCTCAGGGAGATCGCCATGACGCGCGGGTCACCGATCGTCTGCGGGGGCATGGCCGAGATCCGACGGACGCTCGCCGACGGGCAGACGCGTCGCATCCAGCCGGACCAGATGGTGTATCTGGATCCGACGACTCTGGAGCGCACCGGTCCGCAGTATCTGACCGCCCACGAGGACCCGACTCCCGATGTGGTTGTGGAGGTGGACAGCACGACGGACGTGCGCCGGAACCGGCTGAAGCTCTACGAGGCGTGGGGTTTCCCGGAGGTGTGGGTAGAGGTTCCGAACGCGTACGCCCCGAGCCGTCCGGCGGGACTGCGCTCGGGCCTCACGATCCACCTGCTGCAGGCGGGCCGTTACGTGCCGTCGTCAGGCAGCCGTGCATTCCCGGGCTGGCGGGCGGACGAGATCCATCGGGCGCTGAACGAGCCGGTGATTTCGGAGGCGACCTCGAGGGTCCTGTCCCGGGTCGGCCGCGCTCTCGGCGAGCGCGAGGGCACGGGCCCCGAAAACGACCCGCTGCTCCGGGAACAGCGCGCCGAAGGGCGGGCCGAAGGACGCACTGAGGAGCGCGTGGAACTGGCTCGAGCGATGCTCACGGGGCGCGGTATCGCGGTCTCCGCGGATTTTCCGTCGCCGCGCCTCCGGATGGCGTTGGCCGCCGCGTCGGCCCCCGCCGTCGTATCGGCGGCCTCGGCTGCGTCGAGCGAGCAAGAGTTCCTCGCCCGGCTCGCGGGTGATCCATCGTCCGCCGGAGACTGATCGGGTCGTCCCCGCTGAGTTAATGGAGGCCACGTCCTGAGCTGGTGAGGACGAGTTGTAGGCGGTGTACCCCCGCCCCGAGGATCCAGGCGCCGGTGGCGAGGTCCTCGACTTTGGTGGGAGTGAGCTCGCGGACGCCGGGGACCATGCAGCGGGCGATGCTAGCGGATCGGATGGGTTGGGAAGTCCGCCTTAGATTCCTGCATTCGTCGTGGTGGCGCGACCGGCTTGGAGCGCTGGCCTCCGGCCGACACGCCGCCCGCCGGGCCGCAGACCGCGTAGGGCCGCTCATCAGGATGGCGCGAGCTTCGAGCGCCCGGTGCTGGCCGGAGGCGGCTCTTGCGGCCACAACCGCGACGCGCGCACACTCCACATCCCTGACGATCGGGGAGGTCGCCGCGGCCCGACGCCCGCGGAGAGATTTCGGAAAGGCTAGAATGCCTTACGCAGACAGAGGGGATCACACCATGGCCATCACGTTGACCGTCACCGCCAAAGGGCAGATCACCCTGCGCAGGGAAGTGCGCGAACACCTGGGAGCGCGGCAGGGCGACCGGGTGGATGTGGACCTGCTTCCGGACGGTCTGGTCCTGCTCCGCGCGAAGTCCGGAGAGCCGATCTCCAGGATCTTCGGCATGCTGGCGGAACCGGGAACGCGCCGGCATTCCGTCGAGGAACTGACAGATGCGGCGGCCGCGGGCTGGGCGGGTGAGGAGTGAGGATCACTGCCGACTCCAACCTCCTGCTGCGCGCAACCGTGCGGGACGATCCGGAACAGGCGAGCGTCGCAGAGGCCCTGTTGCGTCAGGCGACGCTCGTCGCCATTCCTGCACCCGCGCTCTGCGAGTTCGTTTGGGTGCTCAGGCGGACGTACGGCCGCAGCTCTAGCGAGGCCGCCGCGGCGATCGAGGCCATCCTGCGTAGCCGCACGGTCTCGACCGACTATCCGGCGGTGGAGGCGGGACTCCGCCTCCTGCGCGCCGGCGGTGATTTCGCCGACGGGGTCATCGCGCAGCAGGGCGGGACGCTGGGCGGAACGGTTCTGGCGAGTTTCGATCGGCGCGCGGTGGCCCGTCTCAAGGCGGCCGGCGCCAACGCTGCGGATCCAGCCGAGCTGGCGGTTCGCGGTTCGCCCGAGTCGGACGACGGCTCGCCGAGCCCCGGCTGACCTGACCAGCGGGTGGTGACACCCTCATTCAGGGATACTCCCGCGGCCCCACCATGCAGACCGTTCACTTCCTGACCATCGGGCAATCGCCGCGGCCCGACGTGGTGCCCGAGATCCTCGGCATGCTGGGAGATGTCGCGAGCGGCATCCGGGCGGTCGAAGCCGGGGCGCTGGACGGGTTGTCGCGGGAGGAAATCCGGGCCGGGGCGCCCCGCGACGGCGAGATGCCGCTCGTCTCCCGGCTTCGGTCCGGCGAAGAGGTGATCATCGGGGAGGACTACGTCGAGGAGCGGATAGCGGCGCTGCTGAGCCGGATTCCGGCCGCTGACGTGGCCGCGATTCTCTGCACGGGACCGTTCGCCGGGATTCCCGAGCGGCCCGGCCTCGTGAAGGCAGGGCCCATCTTCGACCGCACGCTTCGCGAAGCCTGTTCGCCGGGCGCCACCGTCGGGATGCTGATCCCAGAGCCCCGCCAGGAGGCGGACGCCCGGCGGCGGGTGCCGGAGGGCAGCCCGTGCGTCATCGGGGTGGCTTCGCCCTATTCGGACGGCGGCGTGGAAGAACGGCTGGCCGAGGAGTTTCGCGAGGTGGACCTCGTCGGGCTGAACTGCCTGGGCTACGACGGTCCCCTGGAGGCAGCCGTGGCGCGGGCAACCGGGAAACCGGTGGTGCTCGCGCGGCGAGCGCTGGCGCAGGCGGTGGCCCGGGCGGTTACGGGAGGCGATTGAGGTAGCAGCGCCGTGGCGCGACGGAAGAACGTCGTGCCGGTCTTCCTGCTCCTGCGCGAGCGTGAGAACCCATGGCCGGCGGGACCCGGCTACCGGCGCTTGGGTCCCCGGACAACTACGAATACCGGCGGCGCATCTCTGCCGCCGCCGCCGCCGAGGCCGTGACGATCGGGATTCCTTCGACCCGGCCCAGGGCGAGCATGTCGGTCTTGTCGCCGGAGACGATCCGGTCGGCGCGGCCGGCGATTGCGGTGGCCAGGATCAGGTTGTCGTCCGGGTCGGGTGAGGCCGTGACGTCCGGCAAGTCCCCGACCACTTCGCCCACCGCCTCGATGTTCGCCATCAGGTCCTGCGCAGCATCGGGGGCGACGACGCGTCTCAGGTGCGGGCGGCTGAGGACGCGCCGCACCTCGGCGATCTGGAACACCGAAGTGATCAGCGTCAGACGTCCGCGTTTCACTTCCGCCAGTACCTGCCCCGGCGGACCCGCCTGGGAGATCAGGGCGCTGACGAGGATGTTCGTGTCAAGGACGATCCGCACGAGCTTCCGCCACCGCGCGGTCGGCGAGATCCTGAACCTCGCCGGCCGTCAGGTGCTTGTTGCGTTCCCAGACTGAATCCAGGGTCTCCCAGAAGATCGCCTGGCGGACGGCCCGTTCAACAAAACGGGACAGATCGCCCTTCTTGCCGCCGGTGCGTGCCAGATAGCTGCGAACGCTGCGGTCCGTCTCGCCCCCCACGACAAGGTTCCAGCGGGACTTGTCGGTGCGGCGCTCGTCGTTCTCCGTGGTGGTCTTGAGCATATGCGTTTATGCGGATACACGCATGTTATCGCAACCGGTCTTGACCCGAAGAACCGCTTCTCGACCGCGGCGCGGGACCTGCCCATCTCGTCCCGGATGTTGCCGGTCGGCGCTCCGGGGCGCGCACGGGTACGATCGAGAGCGCCAACCGTAACTTCGCTGTTCGCGAGGGGAAGAAGTCATGCGCCGTAGCCCGCTCATCATCCTTTCCGCCGCCGCCCTCCTCACTGGAGCCGCCGTCGCCGAAGAGTCATCAGAGGTCGTGGAGGCCTTCAAGGCCCAGATCTCGCTGGACTCGGCGAGCGGTCCGCGCATCTCGCCCGACGGGAGCATGATCGCCTACACGGTCACCTCGGCCGACTGGGAGAACAACCGGTTCGACCGGGAGATCTGGCTGGCCCCCGCCGGCGGCGAACCCTTCCCGCTCACCCGGACGAAGGACGGGAACAGCAGCGGGCAGCGGTGGGCGCCGGACGGATCGCGGCTCGGGTTCATCGCGGACCGCGGTGACGGCGCGCAGATCTACCTCATCCGGCCGCAGGGCGGCGAGGCCGAGCAGCTCACCTCCCACAAGGGCGGGATCAACTCCTTCCGCTTCTCGCCGGACGGCTCCCGGATCGCGTTCGTCGCCACCGATCCCGCTCCCGACGGCTTCGAGGAGCGCGAGGAGACCTACGGCGACTACGCCGTCGAAGACACCGACTTCCGCATGGCCCACCTGTGGGTGGCCGACGTCCGGGAGGGAGCCGAGCCGCGCCGGCTGACCGGAGGAGGCGATTTCAACGTGGGGTCGTTCGCCTGGTCCCCGGACGGCAGCGAGATCGCTTTCGACCACGCTCCCACCCCCCAGGTCAACTCCTTCCGGGAGACGGACGTCTCGGTCGTCGAGGTCCCGTCCGCCACCGTCCGGACGCTCGTCACCGATCCCGGCCGCCAGCGCGGGCCGCTGTGGTCGCCGGACGGCGGGCGCATCCTCTTTTCCACCTCGGCGGACGCGAGTCCCTACTACGGGAACTCCGAACTCGCCGTCATCCCGGCGGCAGGCGGCGCGTCGCGCATTCTGACCGCGGGTTTCGACGAGAACCCGTCAGCCCTGGCCTGGAACGATGAGGGCGTCTTCTTCATCGCCTCGCAGCGCACGGCCCGCAAACTGTTCGTGCTGGATCCCGAGTCCGGTGAGGTAACGCTGGCCCTCGACACCCCCGAGATGATCGCGACGGCGGACCTCTCGCGTGACGGCTCCACCCTGGCGCTCCAGGGCGAGGAACGCACCACCGTCGGCGAGATCTTCCGCTGGGAGCGGGGCGCGAGCGCCCCCGCGCGGGTCACCGACATGACCGCCCAGGTGGCCACGTGGGGTGACCTCGGCAGCCGCGAACTCATCACCTGGAACAGCGAGGACGGCGCCGAGATCGAGGGGGTGGTCATGAAGCCTCCCGGCTACGACCCGGCGCGCAGGTATCCGCTCATGGTGATCATCCACGGCGGGCCGACCGGCACCTCCCGGCCGCAACTGGTCGGCGGCTACGTCTATCCGGCTCTCGAATGGCTCAAGAAGGGCGCGGTCGTGATGATGCCCAACTACCGCGGTTCGGCAGGCTACGGCGAGGAGTTCCGGGCGCTCAACGTCCGCAACCTCGGCGTCGGCGACGCGTGGGACGTTCTCTCGGGGGTCGAGGCCCTCGTGGAAGCGGGCGTCGCCGACCCGGACCGCGTGTCGGCGATGGGCTGGAGCCAGGGCGGCTACATCTCGGCCTTCCTCACCACCAGCAGCGACCGCTTCCGCGCGATCTCGGTGGGCGCCGGCATCTCCAACTGGATGACCTACTACGTGAACACCGACATCCACGGCTTCACCCGCGAATACCTGAAGGCGACTCCCTGGGAAGACCCCGAGATCTACGCGAAGACGTCGCCCATGACGAACATCAACCAGGCCAGCACCCCGACGCTGATCCAGCACGGCGAGTTCGACGCCCGGGTGCCCACGCCGAACGCCTACGAGCTCTACCAGGGACTGCAGGATGTCGGGGTGGAGACCCAACTGATCATCTACAAGGGATTCGGCCACGGGATCACGAAGCCGCGGGAGCGGCTCGCGGCGATGGTGCACAACTGGGAGTGGTTCGCGCGGCACATCTGGGGTGAGGAGCGGGAGCCGGGCGGCGAGTAACGGTTCCGCCGCTCGATATCGACCGGAGCCTCCGTCCGCCGGCCCCGGATATCGACCGGAGCTCCGCGTTATCGACCGGAGCTTCCAGCCGCCGACCCCGGATATCGACCGGAGCTCGGCGTTATCGACCTCAGGCTCCACCCGCCGGCCTCGGATTCGCCCGGCTCTTCGGTTTTTCGACCGTTGGCTCCCCCCGCCGGCCCTCGATATCGACCGGAGCTCGGCGTTATCGACCTATGGCTCCACTCGCCGGCCCTCGATAT
>JAJDWE010000066.1 GCA_022825725.1 Gemmatimonadota bacterium | reverse complement strand
TACGGCGGGCAGAATTCCTTCAACCGGTATTCCCCGCTCACGCAGATCGACCGCGAGAACGTGGGGGCGGTGCAGGTCCTGTGGCGGCGTCCGGCCGTCGGCCCGGAGCTGACGGCCGAGTACCCGGACCTCGATTACGGGAGCTACCTGCGCGGGACGCCCGTCCTCGTCGACGGGACGCTCTACGCGCCCAACGCCGTCGGTCTCGTCGAGGCTTTCGATCCCGCGACCGGGGAAACCCGCTGGATCCAGCGGCCGGAGTCGGAGGAAGACGTGCGCGGCCGGAGCTTCCGAGGCGTCGTCTACTGGCGGGGCTCCGGCCCGGGCGATGGGGACGGAGATACCGGCGGCGACGCCGGTGACGGCGACTCCGCCGGGCGGATCATCTCGGTGCGCGGCCCCTCGATGCACGCACTCGACGCGCGCACCGGAGAACCCATCGCGTCCTTCGGAGACGGCGGACGCGTGGACCTGCAGCTTCCGGCCGGGGGACGGTACGGCTGGAGTTCCGGGCCGATCGTCGTCGGGGACGTCATCGTCCTGGCGGGGACGGTGGACGGGGCGGGGGATTCGGGCACGGAGTGGCGGGGGAGCGTGCGGGAGGACATCCGCGGCTTCAACGCCCGCACGGGTCGCCTCCTCTGGACGTTCCACGTGATTCCGGAGGAAGGAGAGTTCGGCGCCGACACATGGGGCGAGTCGCTCGCGGAATCCGGGGACCTCGGCTCCTGGTGCTGCCTGAGCGCGGATGATGAACTCGGCTACGTCTACGTGCCGCTCTCCGCCCCGACATCCGCCTACTACGGGGGGCACCGGCCCGGCGACAACCTGTTCTCGAACAGCCTCGTCGCGCTCGACGCGGCGACGGGTGAGCGCGTGTGGCACTTCCAGATGGTGCACCACGACATCTGGGAGTACGACACGGTGGGCCCGCCGGTGCTGGGCCGGATCCACGTGGACGGGCGCGCGATCGACGCGGTGATGCAGGCGAGCAAGACCGCTTTCCTCTACACCTTCGACCGGCGGACGGGCGAACCCGTGTGGCCGATCGAGGAGGTGGAGGTCCCGCAATCCACCGTGCCCGGCGAGGCGACCTCGCCGACGCAGCCGATTCCGAGCAGGCCGCCCGCCTTCGACCGCCAGGGGGTCACCCCGGAAGATCTGATCGACTTCACGCCCGAGATCCGCGAGCGGGCGCTCGCGCTCGCCGATTCGCTCGTGATGGGTCCGCTGTTCACGCCTCCGATGCCGAACGGATCGGTGGAGGGGAAGATCGGGACGTACGTCATCCCGGGCGCGTGGGGGGCGGGCAACTGGAACACCGGCGCGTTCGACCCCGAGACGGGCGTCTACTATGCGGTGTCGCACACGCTCCCGAACGTCTGGAGCCTGTCGCAGATCGACGAGCCCGACGAGATGGAATACGGGACGCAGGGCGGTTGGCCGCGGGCCGAGATCGAGGGCCTGCCGCTGGTGAAGCCGCCGTGGGGACGGATCACGGCGATCGACATGAACCGGGGCGAACACCTGTGGATGGCGGCCAACGGGGATGGTCCCAACGACCATCCGCTCCTCGAGGGTCTGGACCTTCCCCCGCTGGGGAACGCGAACCGGCCCGCGCCGCTCGTCACGGGGTCGCTGCTCTTCATCGGAGAGGGAAGCGACGCGGTGATCGGGACGCCGGACACGCACTGGGGGACGACCTTCCGGGCTTACGACAAGGGGACGGGCGAGGTGGTGTGGGAGACGGAACTCCCGTCGGGGACGACAGGCGGGCCCATGACGTACCTGCACGAGGGGAAGCAGTACATCGTGGTCGCGGTCGGAGGGAGCGAGCATCCGGCCGAGTACGTCGCGCTGGGCCTCCCGTGAGCTGCAGCGTCGATCCGGGCGCGGAGGACGCGGCTTGAGCGGCCTGTGGTCGCGGGCGGCGGCCGTGGCCGCCCGGACGCCGGAGTCGCGCAACCGGTACGTGGACTTCCTGCGCGCCCTCTCGATCGGGGCCGTGGTGGTCGGCCACTGGATCCAGGCGGCGCCGTACACGGGAGGCGGGGACATCGCGCTCTCGAGCGCGCTCGAACACCAGTCGTGGACGCGCTGGCTCACGTGGGTCTTTCAGGTGATGCCGATCTTCTTCCTCGTCGGCGGCTACTCGAACGGCGTGTCGTGGCGGTCGGCCGGCGACAGGGGGAAGAGTTACGCGGAGTGGCTGGAGACGCGGCTCCGGCGCCTGCTCGGTCCGGTTCTGGCACTGCTCGTGGTGTGGGTGCTCCTCGGCGTCGGCATGGGGCTGGGAGGCGTCGGCGCGGGGCTCGTCGGCGACCTGTCGCAGATGGCCTTGATCCCGATCTGGTTCCTCGCCGTCTACGTCATGGTCGTGCTCATCGTGCCGCTGACGTACGCGGCCTGGCGCCGCTACGGACTGTGGTCGTTCTGGGTGCTCGTCGCCGCGGCGATTGTGGACGACGTCCTCTTCCTCGCCGCCGATCTCACGGTCGTGGGCTGGGCCAACTACGCCTTCATCTGGGTCGCCGTCCACCAGTTGGGGTACGCGTGGCGCGACGGATACGCGGCGGGCCTGCGAAGGGGCGCGGCGTGGGCCGCGCTGGGCGGCGCCGCGCTGATCGGGATGGTGACGCTCGGGCCGTACCCGGTCAGCATGGTGAGCGTCCCCGGCGACGAGATCAGCAACTCGCTGCCGCCCAAGCTGCCCATGCTGGCGCTGGCGCTCGTGCACACCGGGCTGCTCCTTTCGATCGAGGGCCCTATGCGGCGCTGGCTCGACCGGGCGGTGCCGTGGACGGCGACGGTGCTCGTGAACGGGATGATCATGACGATCTTCCTGTGGCACCTGACCGCCGCGACGCTGGTCATCGGCGCGGCGCTCCTCCTGGGAGGCGTGGGGCTCGGCGTCGACCCCGCCTCCGGCGGCTGGTGGGCCGTCCGGCCGCTCTGGCTCGCCGTGTACGCAGTGGCTCTGGTGCCGTGCGCGCTCGCCTTCGGGCGGCTCGAGCGCGGCGCGGGCGGCGGGCGATCCCGTCCGGGCTGGCTGCTCGCGGCCGGCGGGACGGTGGCCTGCGGCGGACTGGCGCTGCTCGCCCTCGGCGGCATCGCGGCCGAGGGCGCCGGGCCGCTCGGCCTGAGGCTCTGGGTGCTCGCGCTCCCCTTCGTCGGGGCGGCGCTGGCTGGCGTGAACCCGCTGGCTCGCGCCCGCGCGGGCTGACGTAAACGGTATCTGTCGGAGGTGATGATGCGTGTCGGAATGCTCCCGCTCCTGATCCCTGTCCTCCTGGCCACGCCCGGCGACACGCCGGCCCAGACGCTCCCTTCGGCGGCAGCGGCGGAGGCTGCCGTCGTGCCCGCTTCCGGGTTCGCGGCCTCCATCGCGCTCGTCGGAGAAGACATCCTCGTGTCTCGCACCGGGGCCGAACTCCGGCTCGCCACCTATCCCCAGGCGGGTGGGGTGTACGTCTTCCGTCGGGACGCGTCGGGAGACTGGAGCGTCGCCGAGATCATCAGGCCCCTGATGGATACGGGAGAGGTGGGAGACCAGTTCGGCGCCAGCATCTCCGGGTCCGGTGACCGGCTGGTGATCGGGGCCCCCGGGACGAACGATGCGAATGGCGGGGCCTACGTATTCGAACGACGCGGGGACACCTGGGTCCAGCACGGGATGGTCTCCGGCCACGAAGCGCCGCGTGCCGGTCTCGGAAGCGCCGTCTCGCTGGTCGGCGATGTCGCGTTCGTGGGCGCTCCGGGCGGGCTCGGAGAGCTACCCCGCTTCGGGCAGCCGGCGCCTCCGCAGCCCGGCTCCGTCGGGATCTACTCGGCGACGCGGGACGACGAGGGGCCGTTCCTGGGCTTTCTGGCCGCTCCCGAGCCCGAGGGTTCCGACCGGTTCGGCACCGCCCTGGCCGCGGCCGAGGATCGACTCTTCGTGGGTGCCCCCGGCGCGGACGGCAATCGCGGCGCCATACATCTCTACGAGCCCTCCGATGGCGAATGGCGGCACGCCGGATCCTTCATGCTCGAAGACGGCGTTCCCGGCGATCGGCTGGGCTCCGCGCTCGCGTTCGATGGGACGACGCTGTTCGCCGGCGTTCCCGGCCGGGAGGGCGCCGGCGGGGTGGCCGTGTTCGACCCGGAGGGCACCCCGACGCCGGCCCGGATCCTGACGCCCCCGACGGGGTCGGAGGCCGCCGGCTTCGGGGCCGCCCTCACCGTCGCGGACGGCACCGTGTGGATCGGCGCGCCCGCAACCGCGTCGGCCGCCGGCGCCGTCTACACCTTCGACGCCGCATCCTTCCAACACGTTCAGACCTTCGACGAATCACCCTTCGGGCCGGGCGGAGCGTTCGGCTCGAGCCTCGGCGTGTCCGGCGATCTTGCCGTGATCGGAGCGGGGCAGGCCGACCTCCGATTGGGCGCCGCCGCAGTGTTCGAACGGGCCTCCCTCGCCGCTCCCTGGGAGCTGACGTCCACACTGCGCGACCCGGAGCGGCCGGACATGACCGCCGTCTCGGGCGAGACGGTGAGTTGCCAGGACGGAACCGCGCTCGATTACGCGTGCACGGACGTTGATCTCGTGGCCTTCCTTCCGCTCGCGGAACTCGGCGCGGGTCCCACGTCGATCGCGAACGACATCTGGGGCTGGACCGATCCAGAGACCGGCCGCGAATACGTCCTCCTCGGCAAGTCCAACGGCACGTCCTTCGTCGACATCACGGACGCCAACGCCCCCGTCTACGTGGGCGAACTCCCGCTCACCGAAGGGGGCGTCGAGAACCTGTGGCGCGACATCAAGACCTACGCCGACCACGCCTTCATCGTGGCGGACAACGCCGGCGCGCACGGGGTCCAGATCTTCGACCTCAGACAGCTCCGGGACGTTCGCGATCCCCCGGTGACGTTCGAGGAGACGACCGTCTACGACGGCGTGTTCAGTTCGCACAACATCGTGATCAACGAGGAGACCGGCTTCGCGCACGCCGTCGGCAGCAGCGGCGGCGGAGAGGCCTGCGGCGGCGGCCTCCACATGATCGACATCCGGGATCCCGCGAACCCCCGCTTCGCCGGCTGCTTCGCGGACCCCGACATCGGCGGCTTCCTGGGCGGCGGCTACACGCACGATGCCCAGTGCGTGATCTACGACGGACCCGACGAGGACTACGTCGGCCGGGAGATCTGCTTCCACGCCTCGATCGACGCGCTCGGGATCTCCGACATCACCGACAAGGAGAATCCCGTCGCGCTCGCGAGCGCCGGCTATCCCGGCGCCGTCGCCGCCCACCAGGGATGGCTCACGGAGGACCACCGCTACTTCTTCCTCGGCGACGAACTCGACGAGGATTCGGAGACGGTCCCCAACACGCGCACGCTCGTGTGGGACGTGCAGGAACTCGACGATCCCGTGCTGGCGACGGAGTACTTCGCGGAGACGCGCTCGATCGACCACAACCAGTACGTGCGCGGCGACTTTCTCTACCAGTCCAACCTGCTGGGCGGACTCCGCATCCTCGACGTGAGCGACCCCGAGAACCCGGTCGAGGTGGCTTTCTTCGACACGGTGCCGACGGACGACGACGCGACCGCCTTCGGCGGGACCTGGAGCAACTACCCGTACTTCGAGAGCGGCGTGATCGCGGTGTCGAGCTGGAACGAGGGGCTGTTCCTGCTGAGAAAACGCCAGCCTGTCCTCGTCCCGTGATCCGCCTCGTTGCTGGCGTCGACCACCCCCGATGCTAGATTTTATGAGGGCGCGCACTGCGCCAGGACTCCGCGCAACGAGTCACCGTGGTAGAGGATATCCAGGATGGAAGCACATAGTTCCGGCGCCTCGATAGCTGCGGGCGGGCGGGTCGTCGAGCCCTCCGTCGCGAACGCGCTCCCGCACTTCGTTCCGCTTCTCATGTTCCCGCTCGTGTTCGCTGCCGTCATGTACGGCGGCTGGTGGCTTGCGGGTCCGTTCGCCTTCTTCATGCTTGCGGACCGGTTCGACCGGCTCCTGGGCCTGGAGGAGCGGAACATGGATCCGGCCACGACCGGCGAGAGCCAGTTGTTCCTGTACAAGCTCTCGCTATGGCTGTGGGCGGCGCTCTGGCCGGTGACGTTCGTGTTTGCGCTCTGGCAGGTGCTGGTCGTCGGCGGCCTCGCGCTCTGGGAAATCGGAGTCACGGCGGCCATCCTGACGCTCGTAGCGCAGACGGTCTTCATCGTAGGGCACGAACTGGTTCATCGGCGCGCCGTGTGGGAACGCCGGCTCGGCGAGTTTCTGCTGGCCTCCGTCTCCTACCCGCACTATGCGACCGAGCACGTCTACATTCACCACCCCCGCGTGTGTACGCCGCTCGACCCCGGATCCGCGCCGAAGGGCCTGAGTTTCTGGCAATACCTGCCCACGGAGGTCGCGAGCAACCTGGTGGGCGCCTGGCGGTTCGAACACCGCCGGCTGACGCGCCGTCACCTGCCGCTCTGGCACTACACGAACGCGTTCTGGCGCTACGCCGTGCAGATCGTCTTCTGGTACGGGCTGATCTTCCTGTGGGGCGGCCCCTGGGCCTTGCTGCTCTACCTTGCCCTGTGCGGCAGCGTCGTCTTCTCGATGAAGATCAGCAACTACGTGCAGCACTACGCACTGCGCCGCATCCGCATGCCCACGGGCAGGTTCGAGCCGGTGAAACCGAGGCACGCCTGGAGCGCCGCGTACAAGTTCACCAACTGGCTGTACTACAACATGCAGCGCCACGCCGACCACCACACGTCCAACCGGCGCTACCCGCTCCTGCAGCATCACGGCGAGTCGGACTCGCCGCAGTTGCCGGGGAGCTACGCTCAGATGAATGGTCTGGCCCTCTTCCCGGGACGATGGTTCGAGACGATGGATCCCCTGGTCGATCGTCAGCGGGCCCAGTTCTATCCCGAAATCGAAGACTGGAGCGCCTACGACAGCCGGGCCTTCGCGGCGCGCCCCGACGCGTTCGACGTCATCGCGGAGATTCATGCCGCCGCCCCCGGCCTTGCCGAGTGGATAAACCGTTCACCGGCCCTGCTCGACACGCTGCGGGAGCGGGAATTCACGGATCTGGAGCTGCCGGAGGGGTTCCTGTCGGATTCCGAATCGGAAGCGATCGCCCGGTGCGGGCTGGCGCGCCTGTACTGGACGCATGAACTCAGCCTCTCGGAGATGAGGGCGCAACTCGACGACATCCCCGTGCAGGACGCCGGTGAGGCGGTGGAGGCGGCGCTGGAGTGGTCGAACGGCAAGGTCTTCCAGGTCGCCGTGCACGCGATGCGTGGCAGCCTGTCCGTGGGCGAGGCGACCACGGCGCTGTCGCACGTCGCCGAAGCCTCAATCGCCACCGTACTGGCGGCGGTGAAGGAGGACTTCGCCGACCGGGGTGTTCCGGATGCGAGCGGCGGGGTGGCGGTGGCGGTTCTCGGGCCTCTGGCCGGTGGAGAGGCGCTGCCGGGGACGGAGCTCGACGTCCGGTTCGTGTACGACGGTGAACCCGCCAGGTACTACGAAGCGCTGTGCCGCCGCTTCCGCAAGGCGCTGCGTGCGCTGTCGCGCAACAACCTGCTGCTGGCGCCGGTCCCGCGCGGCGGGCTGGACAGCCTACAGTCTCTCGCCGCGTTCGAGGAGCAGCTCCGGAATCCAGGTTCGAGTCGCGAGCTTGTGGCGCTCGCGCGGGCGCGCTGCGTGTTCGTGTCGGGCGCTGACGAAATCGAGGAACGGTTCGCGCAGGCGTTGCGAGACGCTCCGGGACACACTGCGGCCCGCGAAGTGCCGGTGGCCGAGTTGCGCGAAGCCGCTGCCGCGTCCCGAGTTGCAACCGACCTCGCCGCGCTCGCGCATGGCCCGGCCCGGTAGGTGAGCTGCAGGACTTGACCTAAGCCTAAAAATTAGGTAGCAATGCTGTCACAGGGGGTGATGTGGTTCGTAACAGCAGAACGACGGACGATGGAGGATTGCCATGAGAAGCGGCGATGAAATGCTTGCGCAAATCGTTGAGAAGTCCACCGTGGACGCGGGGTTCAGGCAGCAGCTTCTCGCAGATCCAAGGGCTGCGATCAGCGGCGAATTGGGGATTACAATTCCCGATTCGATGAACATCCGGATCCATGAGAGCGACATGCAGACGGTGCACCTCGCGCTGCCGCCGGATCCGCACATGACCGAGGAGCAGATGGAAGCCATCTCGGCCGGCCTCTGCTGCTGCTGGTAGCTCACCGCGGCCGGCGACCTGCCGGCTGACTGCTTCGGGCGTTGACTTATTCGGGCTCCGGGACTTCCGGAGCCCGTTCCTTCCTTCTCCTCACGCGATCACAGGCGCGGGATTCAGGTCCGCTTCGACGAGCGGGGACTCGCGGCAGCCCATGCTGACGGGCACGTCGTACAGCCGCCCGGGGGCAAACCTTGCCCAAAAGTGGCGCATGCCCGGCACGATGACCCGCGCCACGGGCATGCCGATATCGGGCCGCGTCTGATCCAGCACAAGGAACTCCAGGCCCCCGGCCTCGACGAGCGCGCGGCAATGCTCCACATCTTCCCGCGTGTCCGCCGATTCGGTCACGGGATACTGCGAAGCCTTTCGGGGCGGCTCGTCCGGCGCCGGCGCCAGCCACGAACAGTCGGCGAGCCGGGCCGTCTTCCACCACCAGAGGGCCAGCGGATCATCGATCCTGGGCCGGCCGTCCTCCGCCCCGGGACGCGGCAGCCAGGTGAGGCACTGGTTCAATTCGCAGAGCGCGCGCAGGGCGGCTATGCGCGGGTCGGCGTGGGTCCCGGCACCGTAGATGATGTCTTCGGTCCGGGCGTCCGGCCGGCGCGAGAGCGCAACGAAGGTGGGAATGCCGATGTCGGAGGTGACGTCGAGCATCCATAGATCCCGCTCGTGGCGGCCGTAGTAGTCCGCGGCCGCTGCGAGGTACTCGTCGTCGAAGCTCGAAAGATCGACTGCCGGCACGCGCAACCGGTTGTACCACCAGATGGCGAACGCATCGCGCTCGGCCAGTTCGTAGAAGCCCTGCAGGATGGCCTCTTCCAGGGTGTTCCCCGCGGCGCAGCCGTTCGAATCGGCGATCAGGTCTGCGGGGCCGCGCTCCTCGGCTCCCATGCTGTAGAGGATGGATGTCGGCAAGTAGCGGTGCCGCTGCCGCGTCAGCGACCACACCGGCGTCCAGTCGATTTCGGCGTCGGGCTCGAGACGCGGCGGGACGATGTTGTAGGGGTGGCCTTTCGCGTTGATGCTCTCCGCGTCGTCGAGCTGACTCTCGCTGAACAGTTGCACGTCGTTGGGGTGGATCGCCTCTTCCCTCCCGGCGAACTCGCTGAATCGCTTGCGGATACGGATCTCGTCCCCATGACGCGCGCCTGAATAGCGCTCGACCGCCTCGCAGAGGGCGCTGACCCTGGACTGCTGTCGAGTGCTGCCCTTGCCGGCGCTCTTGCTGCGCAGGCTGCGCCTGAGCGAACTCAGGCTCCGGCTTCTCATGCCGAGATTGCTCCCGGCCCAGTAGACGTGCAGCCAGGAGTCGGCCTCATCGGTGGTGCGCGACAGCCAGGTCACGACACCGCTGATCGGGCTCACCAGGTGCCGGTACTTCGCCAGCGTGGCTCCGGGCGCCACGGCGCGCGCGCCGCCGCTGTTGTGATGGGCCTTGGGACTCGCCTTCAGAGACACCGGAACCGGTGGTCGATCCGGCCGGTGCAGGGCTTCGTCGCCGCAGGCCAGGCACTGCGGTCGACGCACGACCCGATGCTGCGAGCTTGAGAAAGAAGCGATATTCATCGCGATCGCGTGTTCGTGAATCGGGGCCGATTCGCCCAGCGCCAGCCATTTGACGATCTCCGCCGCGATCAGCCCGTACATCGCTTCCAGCACAGGGGGTTGAGCCGCGAACGGCCTGAAGGCGGCTTCCTCGCCGGCGACGTTGCGCAGGAAGCCGTGCACTTCGCGGTGGCTGCGCAGCCGGTACGCGAGGCAGTCCCAGCAGGGGCCCTGCCTGTCCGCCCGAAAGATGGGGCCGAAGAGCGGCTCCATGCCGCTCGGCCGCACCAGCGTCCACGGCGCTCCCGCCTCGAGCTGGCGCCGACTCACCTCCGCGAGATGGGCATCGAGATAGTCGCCGCAGACAACAACGGTGAGCTCAGGCTCGCCGGTCCCCACCCTGGCGCCGTTCGCCTCGAGATGCCGGACGAGCGCGCCATCGTCACCTTCAACCGTGACGCGCGACTGCGCCAGCCGCTCTTCGACCCAGCGCGGCGACGCGCCGAGCGACGACCAGTAGGCTGCCTGGCGCTGGTCCATGCCGTGATCGGCGGAGACCAGGTAGCCCTTGGCCGCGAACGTGGCGATGGCCGCAAGGATATCGGTCGCCGCATGGGCGCCCTCGAGAGCTGCGACAATCTCGTCCCATGGGTGCCGACCATCGAGCAGCGGCAGCAGATCGCAGTGCAGCCTGCCGTGCAGAAGCGTATTGAACGACTCGGAGACGAGAAGCACCTGCGCCTCGCCGATATCGTGGAATCGGAGGTGCGGGGTGAGCGCGGGAAGCTTGACGATGCCCTGGTCCGCACGAGTCGTTCGGGTCAGGATCCCGCGCCGGGGACGCGCCTGCTCCTTCGCTGCCATCGAGGGCTTCCGTGCCGTATCGCCCGACACGCTCAGGCCCCCAGCACCTCGACGAGACGCTCCAGGGCCTCAATGCAAAACGCGGAGGTCACGGCCTCGGAGCCGTGCCCGATCCGCCCTGCCACGCCCCACTTCAACGACTGGTCGCCGAACGCAAGCAGCTCCGGCCAGCTGCCGTCCCCGCGCTGCGAACTCAACAGTCTCTCCACCTCGCGCTTCGCGTCGATGCTCTCGAGGCTTCCGCTGTTGTAGAGCGCCGACACCGCCTGAGCGGTCTGAAGGACATTGCCGAAGCCTCCCTTCTCGTCACGCAGGCCGAGGATACGATCCGCGAGTATCGAGCGCAGGGAATCGAGAGCGGGCTCCGCACGAATCATCGCGCGTGTGATCGCATAGTAGATCGTGACCGTGTCGGGATACCACTTCGACGAGCCCTCGAGGTTGCCCTCCGTCACCAGGGCTTCCAACCATCGCCGCGCATCCCTGGTTCCCGGATGGTCGCCCAGGTAGGCGAGGACATTCGCATTGACGACCGGGTCGGCCTCGATACGAAAGCGCGACACGACGTCGGGTTCGTCTTCCGCCAGCACCCAGGTCATGAAGCGGCCTTCCTCGTCGCGATTCGCCAGCATCCCCGGAACGTTCCTCCCCAGCCAGATCCAGGGGTGCGTCCCGATGACGAGCGAACAAAGCGTGGTACTGTCGAGATCCGTGGGCAGGTGACGGTAGTACCGCCAGAATCCGGGATATTCGATGGTGTCGATGAGATAGGCCTTTGTAGCGGTGCATATCGCCCTGGCCTGCGGCTCATCGGAGCTCTCGAGGGCAAGCGCGCAGAGAGCCGACACGAAAGGAGGCCTCTCGAAATGCCTTGGGATCTCCGGGTCGGCCACATTGAACCGGATGCAGTGCCAGGCCCCATTCTCGTCGATCGTGGATTCCAGGAAGGCAAGCCCGCGGCGGATCCCTTCTCTCGCCGCCCTGGCCAGCGCCTCGGAGGTGACCCCGTTTCCTCGGGCCTTCTTTTCTTTCAGTGCAGGGGGCCGAAGGGGCGGCGCGGGGTCGTGGAGCGTCCTTCGAAGAAACTCGAGCGATGCCGCACCGGTCCTCGCCGCCTCTCGTTCGGCCTCGCTGAGCTTGCTCCGCGGCGGGAGCACGACATGCGTCGCGGTATACGTCTCTTCGTGCACGTGAATCTCATGGTCCTCGGCCAGCGTCACGCCGAATTCCGTCTCGACTGTCTCCCTGGGTCTCCGGAGTAGACGTTCGCGAAAGTCGCTGTCTTCAGCAGCTCTCGATACGAGGAGATCGTCCGCGTCCATGGGTCTTTTCATCGATCAGGCGACCTGCCTCCTGACCAGGTCCCTGAACACCCCGTCGACCTCCATGAGTTCGTTGAAGGAGCCGCTCTGTACGACTTTTCCGGCCTGCAACACGTAGATGCGATCGGCTTGTTCCAGTGTGGACAGGCGGTGCGCGATGACGACCCGGGTGGAGGTCAGGGCGGTGAGGTTTCGCATGACCCTGGCCTGGCTCTCGTTATCCAGCCAGTTGGTCGCCTCGTCGAAGAGCATGATTCGCGGGTTGCCGATCACCGACCGGGCGATCGAAACGCGCTGGCTCTCACCGCCCGACAGGACAGTTCCGCTCGTGCCGACCATGGTCATCATGCCCATGGGCATGCCCCTGATCTCCTCTTCGACGTCGGCGACTCGCGCCGCCGTCCATACCTCGTCACTCGCCACCTCATCGTGGTGACCGACCAGGTTGTCCCACAGATCGAGGGGATGGAGTCCAACGGACTGCGGCACCACGCCAATTCTGCGGCGCACCTGTTTCAGGTTCAGGTTCCTCAGATCACGTCCGTCGTAGCACACTGAGCCGGCGGTGGGTCGGTCGAATCCAAGCGCCAACCGGAAGAGGGTGCTCTTGCCGGCGCCGGACTCGCCTGCGATCGCGATGAATTCCCCGGGGCGGGCACGAATCGTGACATCGTCGAGGATCAACGGGCCGTCGGGATCGTACCGGTAGGAAACGCGGTCGAAGACAATGTCGCCGCCCAGATACTCGACCGGCGCCCCCTCGACCTCGGCCTCGGGCACCGCGGCGAGCAGGGGGCGCACCTGGTCGAACGCCGGGAGCATGGCGGCGACCGCGCCAAAGGACTCGCCGAGCCGGACGATGGCGGATTGGAAGGCGATGAAGACGAGGTAGACGACGAGAAAATCGCCGACCGGGAGGTTCCCGTCGCCCGCGGCTACGGCCGCGAACAGCAGAACCCCGGCGGAAAGAAAGGGGAGTGCGGCGCCAAACGCCCGCGAATGTCCCTCGAGCACACCCAGCTCGAGCTCCGTGCGTTTCTGCTCCCGGTAGTCCCGTGCCCAGATGGCGAAAGCCGACGCTTCCGCGTTTTCCACACGCAGCTTGCCTATGCTGCCCACGATCTGGAATAGCCGGCCGGAGACGCGACGCGCTGCGCGGATCAGCCGCCCATGGGGCGGAATCTGGCGCAGCCCGAGGACGACGGTGACCAGGAGCGAAGCCAGGCTGAAGCCGAAAGCAACGGTCCCGAGCGTGGCATCGTAGAAGAAGATCACGCCAAACACCGGAAGCAGAAAAACGATCGACAGCAGGCCGTCGGCCGCGGCTCTCTGCACCCCGTCGCGAAGATGCTGAAACGTCATCCCCGACACGGCCAGATCGCCAGCCCGACGGCCGTGCAGAACGCTTGACGGAAGGCGCATGAGACGGTCCCAGAAGGCCGCTTCGACCCGTGAAGCCGAGCGACCCTCGATCCGCATCATCACCTTGCTCTGGAGCAGGTGCAGCAGTGCGCCGAGCAGGCCGAACCCCGCCACCGCCATGGCCACGACATAGAGCGCTCCGGCGGCTCCGCCCGCCGCCGTCCGGTTCGCAACGAACCCGAGCGCGAGCGCTGGCACGAGCTTGATCAGGCCGCCCGGAAGCCCGGCCAGCACCAGCCGCGCCAGATCCGCCGCCGATCCCCGCAGCGCGATCCTCAGCAGGTCCGCGGCCTTCACGTTCCCCACCGGCAGTGGCCGGTAGAACATCCAGGCCTCGTCCGCCAGCGCAGCGGCACGATCCGCCGTCATCCAGACGCTGCGCTTGCTGACCGGATCGAATTCCCGGTAGCGCCCCAACCATCCCGGCAGGAGCGCCACGGGCCGGCCGTCTTCGGCGCGGAATGCCAGCATCGCGTTACTGTCGCCGCGCCACCAGGCGCCCTCGGCCCCGAACCGCACGCGCCGGGCGCGCACGCCCGACGCATCGAGAATATCAACGAGGTTGACCGGATCACCGGAAGGATCCGAGCGTGCCGGGATCTTGAAATCGATTCCTTCACGGCGTCCGATCGCCTGCAGGGCGTCCGCCAGCGACGTGTCCTCGACACCGGCATCCCGATCCACCGGCAGATCATAGATGTTGAAGAGCCGCTGCCGCGCAGCTCTCTCGACCGTGCGGCGGCTTGTGGTCCGCGCGCGCTCGAGATTCGCATCGTCGACCACGGCCAGTCGGCGGTTCAGGCGCTCCAGGGCGAAGGCAACCGCGTGAAAGGAAGCGAGCGCCGAGGGCAGGCTGCCCTGCTTTGCCAGCGTCTCGGTCGACCTGCCCGAGAGTGTCGTCTCGTCGGACAGGATGAGCCAGCTTGTCCGCGTCAGCGGTATCACCGCTTCGTGTGGGCCGCTCGCCTCGACAATTTCCGCCTGATCGACCAGATCCATGAAGAGGCTGGTGCCGCGCGGCGGTTCGGACACCCACACGACGCCGCGCTGCACGGACAGCGTACAGGGAGCCGGGGTCTGCATCGGACCGGGCTTGGCCAGCGCAGTCGGACGCGGAAGGCGGCTCGCAAAACGCGAGAGCGTGTCCGTAATCGCGGTCACCCAGGTATCGGTCTGTTCCGCCAGCTCCGCCGGATCGACCTCGGACAGCACGGAGGCCGGGAGGCGTTTCAGAAGGGTGCCCGGCGATCCCTTGGCGATCAGGCTGAGCGTGGTGTCTTCCCCATCGCGTGGTCCGTCCGGTGCGACGCCCGGCAGCAGCTGGCCCGATTCGCGGCGCAGCAGATGCTGCGGCGCCGCCTGCTCCACGCCGTCCCGGAATTCGACCAGGAACAGATTGACGGCGCCCTGATCGATGAACCAGACGGTGTCCGGGTCGTCGAGCTTCACCGGCAGGTTGCCGGAGCAGGGCACGGACTCGCCGGAGCGGGCGGCGAGTTCCGCGATGGACGTGTACCCCGGCCCCGTTTCCCGCATCAGCCGGACCTGACCAGCTTGTAGTACGTGCCGTCGTGATCCGCGATCAGCTCGTCGTGCGTCCCGCGCTGCACTTCGACGCCCTTGTCGAGCACGATGATCTCGTCGCAGTCCCGCACGGTGCTCAACCGGTGCGCCACGATCAGGCAGGTGACACCACGGCGTCGCAGGGCGTCATCGACGTATTCCTCTGTCGCGGCATCGAGGGCGCTGGTCGCCTCATCCAGAATGAGCAGCGTCGGATTGCCCAACAGCCCGCGGGCGATCTCCAGCCGCTGGCGCTGGCCGCCACTGAAATTCACGCCGCCTTCCTCGACCCGGGTCGAATACCCGTCCGGCCGATGCAGGATCTCGTCATGGATCTGGGCGTCGCGTGTCGCCGCGAAGATGGCCTCATCCGGAACGGCGGGGTTCCACAGAGTGATGTTGTCGCGCACGGACGCGGAAAAGAGCACGACCTCCTGATCCACCATGGAGATGGACCGCCGCAGCACCTCCTCGGGAATCTCATCCCGGGGATGGCCATCGAACAGGATTTCGCCGGACCAGGGCTGATGGACACCGGCAATCAGACGCGCGAGGGTCGACTTGCCGGAACCGCTGGGCCCGACCACGGCAACCCGCTGCCCCGGCCTGATCAGGAGGTTGAAGTCCTTGATCAGAGCGGGCCGGCTCCTGTTGAAGCCGAAGCTGACGTCGCGCAGCTCGAGTGAGCCGGTGAGCTGAAGTCGCCCCTTGAAGGTGGGAATCGACTCCGATTGCGAACTCCGGCGGCTGAGGGCGGGGTCTTCCGCGGCTGTTGAAATGTCTTCGAGTCGCTGCAGATCGGTTTCGAGCGCCTGGCGCTTCCCGGCGAACTCCAGGAAACGCCCAACCGGCGCCAGAAACATCTCGGCCAGGATATAGAACCCGACCAGCGTGCCCAGGGTCATCTCTCCGACCATGACCAGGCTTCCCCCGATGCCCAGGACCGCCGCGCTGCGAAGTGCGGCGATCATGCCCGGGAGCGCGGTGTTGACGGAGCCCAGTGCGGCATAGCGCCGGCGCGCATGCAGTTCGCGCGCCTGATGGCCGCTCCAGCGCGAAAAGAAACGGTCGTCCGATCCCGCCATGCGCAGATGGTCGACGTGATTCATCATCTGCATGCCGACGCCGATCAACAGTCCCTGTTCACGCCTCATCGCCTGGCTTCGAACCGCCCTGGGCCCGTTGAGAAAGTGTGCCAGCACGCCGTGCAAGAAAGCCAGAAACAGTACAACCAGCGTGAGCCGGACATCGTAGACCAACATGGCGATGAGCAGTACAGCGCTCATTCCCATGTCGATTATGAGCACCAGAAACTGTTCCGTCAGGTTTCTCGATATTCTGTCGATGGACGAGACCCGGTCCGTCAGGTCGCCTACGAGACGGTGTTCGAAAAACTCCAACGGCAACCGCAGCAGCCGCGACACGCCTCGACTGTAGCCCATCACCGAAATCCGGACTGCGAACCGCTTCAGGAACCGGTGCTTGAGCAGGGAAAGGATGTATACGAGGGCCCCGGCGCCGAGCAGGGCCGCCACGAGTCCGCCCCAGGGCCCCCCGTTCTCCAGAACATCGTCCACGAAAACGCTGAGAGATGCGGGGACGACAAAAGCCAGCAGGGTCAACATGAGGCTGCTGGCAATCACCCAGGCAAGCGCGCTCCGCGATCCGGTGAGCAGGGTACCCAGCTGCGTGAACAATCCGGGCCGTTCGCCGCCGGGTTCGAAACCGGAGCTCTGCTTGAATTGCAGCGCAATTCCGCTGTAGTCCCTGTCGAATTCTTCCGCCGAAAGCCTGCGCCGCCCCGTGGACGGATCATTGAGATGGAAGTGGCGACCGTCGAACCCCTCGAGGACAACGAAATGGCTGAATTGCCAGAACACGATCAGAGGCAACTGCAACTTCTTCAGCTGACCGGTGCGTACGCTGAGTCCACTGCATTCGAGACCGTAGTGCCTGGAGGCGCGCACGATGCTCGCCGCACTGCTCCCGTCCCGACTCACCTCGCATCTTTCCCGCAATTCCGTCAGCGGAACCCAGCGTCCGAAGTAGGCGAGGATGCTGCCGAGGCAGGCGGCCCCACATTCCGACGCGTGCATCTGCAACACAATCGGCGTGGTGACCCTCAACGCCATATCATGACCGGCCGATCCGCAAGAATGCGATCGGAGATTGCGTGCCGACCTCGATGACGATCCGGCATCCCCTGCCCGCAATGGAAGCAAGGTCGAGGCTCTCATTCAGCACGATATCGAGGCGGTGCACGGATACCGGCACCGCGGACTCGAAGGCCGCGGGAACCCCGGATAAGCGAACGGCGGAAACTGCCGCGACCTCCGCGCTCATTGTGCCCGCTTCTCCATCCGCCGCATCCAGCTCCAGCACCGCCGACATCCCTGCCCTGATCTGCGGCGCGACATCGTTCTCGATCCAGACGAGCGCCTGCACGGACCGGCCGGCTTCGGACAGGTTTGTGCCGGGGTCGACCAGGACACCGTCCACCGCGAGGCTGCGGGCTACGTTGCCAAAGAAGAGCCACGCCACGAAGATGAACAACCACAGCGCGACGGCGGCGACGAGCAGGCGCTCCCGCGGCGTGGAAATCGTCAGCAGCCGGTCGAGTTGTTCCCGTTCCCGCTTTGCTTCGGCAACGGTATCGTGAAACGAGTCAAACGGATTATTGAACACGACCCTGCATCGCCTCCCCACCGGGTATCGAGCAAGGACAATCCCGTTCGGATTGAGCGGGGAATGGGTAAAATATAGCACGTCCGAGTGCCCGGTGCCGACTTCGGCGCCAACGCTGAAGCAGGTCACGGCCTCGGCGTGACCGTGGGCGCCAACGGAGGGAGGACGAGGTTCTAGAGACGGTGGGGCTCCGCTCCGGGACCGCGTGGGCGGTCGTGCTGCTCTCGGCCCTCTGCGGCACTTCGCCCGGTCAGGCCATGCAGCTGAGCGGCTACGTCCAGGCCGTTCCTCTCGCCGGGACCCGTGACGGCCAGTTGGGCGAGTTCAATCGGGTACGACTCTTCGGCGAGTCGGGAGTGGGAGCCTTTGGATTCGGCGCCGCCTACGAGCACGTGCTGACGTTCCGGCGCCTCGCCGAGGCGCCCGAGTTCCACCTCGGCGCGGTGCCGGGCGGCGGCGAGTGGCTCGGGCTCCAGTGGACGGTGGCGGACCGGGACCACGTCGTCTGGAAGCACCGATTCGATCGTCTGCACGTCGGGTGGGAGAGTGAACGCCTCGAGATCAGCGTGGGGCGGCAGGCGGTGTCGTGGGGCACTGCGCTCTTCCTCACGCCGAGCGATCCGTTCACGCCCTTCAACCCGATCGACCCGTTCCGGGAGTTCCGCGCCGGGGTCGACGCGGCCCGACTCCGTTTCTTTCCGAGCGCGCTGAGCGAGGTCGATCTGGTCGTGCGACCGACCCGGTCGCCGGCGGGCGAGGAGGTGGTGACTGCGCTGATACGCGGCCTCACAACGGCGCGGAACTGGGAACTCTCGGCATGGGGCGGGATCGTGTACGGCGATCCGGCGGGGGCCCTCGGCGCGGCCGGATCGGTAGGGGGTTGGGCCGTCCGAGGGGAGGCCGTGCTGCGCCAGCTCCCGGACCGGATCGTCTTTCGCGGCACGCTCGGCCTCGACCGGCAGCTTCAGGTCGGCGGGAGGGATCTGACGCTCGCGGTCGAGTACCAACGCGACGGCCTGGGCGCGGACGGACCGGACGCGTACCTGGCCACGCTGGGATCGGCCACATTCCTGCGCGGCGAACATCAGGTGCTCGGACGGGACGAGACGGTCGTCCGGGCGTCCTACCAGCTGCATCCGCTCTGGAACCTGAGCAGTCTCGTGCTCTGGAACCTGAACGACCTGAGCGCAACCACGGGAACGAGCGCCGCCTACTCGGCCGGCAACGATGTGGCGATGACCGCGGGCGCGTTCATCGGTCTGGGTGACGGCGACGCGACGGACGCCCGTCCGCTGCCTTCCGAGTACGGCTCGGCGGGACTGTCCGTGTATCTTTCCCTGAGTTGGTACTTCTGAGCGCGCCGGGCGCCTGACCGCGTCGGCCGCCGGCCGGCTACGTCGGCCTGCTACGTCGGCTGAGAGTCGCGCTTCCCCCACAATGGCGCGCCCAGACCGTGGGCGATCTGCGCGAAGCTGCTCATGGGAAAGAACGCGCACTGCCGATCCCAGTCCGCCGGATCCGGGATCTGCGCGTCGACCAGTTCGATCATCTCGTCGAACTTTCTCAAGGCGGAACAGTCCGCGACCAGGGGATCGGCGGCCTCGCGGTAGTTCGGCCACACGCGGTCGCGGGCGTGGCGCCAGAACGCACTGTCGTACTTCGAACCCGAGCAGTAGTGCCAACCGACGAACAGGCCCGCTGCGAGCGCATCGGTGACCAGAGAGCGGTTGATGACCGGCGCGTCGCCCTGCACATATTCCGCCGGCCGGTGGAACCGCATCCGCAGGACCAGCGCGACCTGCAGTTGCGCCAGCCTGATGGCGGTCGCTTCGAGCGGCTCCATGAAGGCGGCGGCATTCCCGACGCGGACCACCGCCCCATCATAGATCCGGCGGTGGACGAAATTAGGAAACGGAATGACGGCGCGTTGCTCGAAATTCGACACACCCTCCTCCGCAAGGAGCTCGTCGAAGTCCGCCTCGACCGCCTCGAGATCGGACACGTCCCTGTTGAAGACATAGCCGTAGGATGTGTGCACGGTCAGCGGAATGACGAACACCCATCCGTGCGGACGCGCCACCGCACGGGTATACGTAGGTTCCCGGACCGGCGCGTCCGGCGGCGCCTCGATGACCGGGGGGCCGCGGCGAATGACGGCGCAGTTCGTGGGGATGAAGGAAATGTCGATGTGCTCCTCGGGGTCCAGTTGCCGCGGGTAGCCGCGGGCATCGAAGACCAGGTCGTACCGCTCGGACTCACGGCCCTCGAACTCCAGCTGCGCGCCTCCGTCCACCCTCCTGATCGCGGTCACCTTCGCGTCGATGTGGCGGGCCTGCGTACTCGCGCACAACAGGTCCGCCATCAGGTCGGCCGACAGGTGGTAGGCGTAGGCCACCTGTTGCGGCGTGAAGTAGTGCGTAAAATCCTGCCGGCGTCGACCCCAGCCCTCGAAGCGGTTGCCGAACTTGCGCGTGCCGTTCAGGCGTTGCTGAACCGTCTCGTGGGGCAACTGCGACAGTTGCTGCAGGTCGCGGACAAGACCGGGCCAACTTCCTTCGCCCACGCCGATGATCGGAATGCGTGAATCGTAGATGTGGTGCAGCTCATGATCGCGCTCCGGGTGCAACCGCGATACGCTGGCGGCGGCCAGCGCGCCCGCGGTGCCGCGTCCGATGACTGCAATCTTCCTGCACGACGTGCTGCCGAGTTCCTTCACCGTGGCGACCTCCCCGGGCACGCCGTCCCCTGAACGCGACGGCGCGCGGCGAACGCGGCGCGCCCTGTCCCGGCCCCACCCGCGTCACCCGCAAGCCCGCGCGCGAGGCTGACATCAGGGCGCGATGGCACCCGAAAGCACCATGTAGACATAGGCCTTGATCTGTTCAACCCGATCTCCGGCGATGACCAGCTTAATGTGGTGAATTCCGCGCAAGAGTACGAACCGCCCGGTTCTGCCGAACAGAATGGTCGGTTGCGAGACCCAGCCGGCCAGCGCCGCGACTTTCTCCGGCACTACACGGTCCTCGTGTCGCAGGGCCTCCAGCACCGGCTGCCAATCCGTCAGGCCATCGATCCAGACCCGGGAAGCAGCCGCATATCTCTGCTTGACTATGGGCGTCAAGCCGAGCGTCGGACCGATGCCAGCCGCCTGCACGTCGACGTTCACACCGGTCCTGACGACGTGCGTGCGCTCGCCGAAGCGTGCAAGCACCGTCTCCACGGTCGCGATGTTCCCGGGCCAGGCAATTCCCTCGAGGAAGGACCGGACATCCCGCTGCCCGGCAAAGCCCATGATCGCCAGGCGGATCGTGCGTGCGCGCGACGGAAACAGGCCGAACGAGTCGAGGCGAGTGTCTTCCGGTTGCGCCAGGTACACCCGCTCGGCGTTGCTCCGCTCTGCGGCGCTCGGTTCCAGGCCGTGACAGGCCACGAGTCCGTCGACCACGACACCGACGTCGTGCTGCTGCCCGGCGCCGCCGAAGATCATCCGTTCGTTGGGCCGCAGGAACATCCCCGGCTGCGGGTCGCCATCGCCGCCCGACCCGATGTCGTATTCCAGCATCAACTTGCGGCCGACAATCGCGCGCAGGGGCGAGTCCGCGGCCTCCATGCTGCGAAACAGGCGACGGACCGCCGCTGCCGTGCGATCCGCCGGATCGCGTCGCGCCTTCTCTTCGAAAAACGCGCCCGAGCGGTTGCCGCTCGCCAGCGAGACTCCGAAATCCGCCCGCGGCCGACTGTCGTGCAACGGCAGCTCGAAACCGAACGGCTGGGCACCCATGGTGATCGGCAGGGTCCCCGCCCGTGCCAGCAGGTGTTCCCACTCCTGCTCCCCGATCAGAACGGGAGAGATTCTGTCTCGCAGGTGCCCGAGCAGGTCATGCATGGTGGCGCCTTCGCCCGCCAGCCGCTCCTGGCTGATCGCTATCGCCTCGTGGATGTCCATTGCTCGCGCCTCAAGCGATGACCGGTGCGGTGTTCAGACAGGTTCTAGGATCGACGCTCGTCGTCACGCACCGTGCCGTCGACCATGCGGACCAGACGCCGAGACCGCTCCATGACGCGGCTGTCGTGGGTGGCGAAGACGAAGGTCACGCCGAGGTCGTGATTCAGCTCGCCCATGACATCGAGGAGCGCTTCGCTGGTGACCGAGTCGAGGTTCGCCGTCGGCTCGTCCGCGAGCACCAAGGCCGGGCGGCTGGCCACCGCACGCACGACGGCGACCCGCTGCTGCTGGCCGCCGGAAAGCTTGCCCGGGCGCCGGTCTTCAAGTCCTTCCATTCCCGTCCGAGCAAAAAGTCCGCGGACCCGCGCCTGACGCTCCTCCGCCGGCACGCCCTGGAGGAGCATCGGGAATTCCGCATTCTCCAACGCCGTGAGCACGGGAAGCAGGTTATAGGCCTGGAAGACGAAGCCCACCTCCTCAAGCCGGAGCCGCGCCAGCTCCTGGTTCGACATGCGGCTCACCTCGCGCCCGGCGACCCAGACCCGTCCCTGCGTGGGGCGGGTGAGGCCACCGATCAGATTCAGCAGCGTCGTCTTGCCGGAGCCCGAAGGCCCCGCGAGCGCGGTGAACTCGCCACGCTCTATGGCCAGGCTGACGTCGCGGACCGCCTGCACAGATTCGGCTTCCTGCTCGAAGACCTTCCAGACGCCGTCGGTCCGGGCGGCTACCGTATCGCGCACTGCCATGACACCTCACATCGAATGTGAATAGAATCCGCCGTCCCCGGCCCGGCATGCGGCCAGCCGCCGGGGCCGATTCCTGCTGAGCGGCGAGGGGCCGGCACGAGAGCGGCTATCGATCGAACTTCATCGCCTCGGCAACGTTGACCCGGGCGGCGCGTAGCGCCGGATAGACCGAGGCGAGAATGCCAATGCCGAGAATGAAGGCGACAATCTGAGCGATGCGCCGCACCCCGAAGATCGGGACGATGATAGGGTCGACGGCGGCACCCGCGAATGTCAACTCGTCGATGTCCTGCATGAAGACCGACGTGTCGAGCCCGTCGCCGAAGAAATACCAGGTGCCCAGGAGTCCCAGGCCGACGCCGACCAGCCCGCTCGCAGCGGAGAGCGTGAGGCCTTCGATGAGAACGACGGCGCCCGTCTGACCCGGCGTCAGCCCCTGCGCCTGAAGCACGCCGAACTCGCGTTGGCGATGCATCACCGACATCAGCACCGTGTTGACGATCCCGAACGCGATGATGACGAACAGGAATCCCTGAATCACGTAATTTCCGAACTCGTCGATCGCGATCCCCGCCGCCAGGACAGGGTTCGCCTCGCGCCACCCAACGACGCGGGCCTCGCCGCGTTCCACCGGCTCGGCCAGCGTCAGCGCCAAGCGGCTGGAGACCCATCGGATCCTGTCACTGCTCTGCAGGACGACCGCGACGTTGGTCACGTCGCTCCCGGAACCGAGCCACTCTCCGGCTGTCGCGAGCGTGATGTGGATCGTCGCCTGGTCGATGGCGGACACGCGGCTGCGGAAGATCCCTGTCACGTGGAGCAGTTGCCCCGTGATCTCGCCATCGGCACCCTGCGCTTGCACGACGAAGCGCGATCCGATCTCGAGTCCCAGGCTGCGGGCCAGATCGGCGCCGACATAGGCCGCCAGCCGATCGTCGGGCTCGAGGTAGCGCCCTTCGATCACCGCATCGTCGATCGTGCCGAAACCCGCTTCGGCGACGGGGTCGACCACCACGACCTGCGCCGGGCGCGCACCGGCCGCCGAACTCGCAAGACCGTTGATGCTGAGCCTGGCGGACATGGCCACGACGTGCGGCGCGATTTCCGGAGAGGCCAGCGCCTGCTCCGCGGCGCGGCTGACGTCCGCCGTCAGCCGGTTGTCGACCTGACGGCGCAGCCGGTACTCGGGCCGCTCCACGGTCACGTGTCCGCTCCCCATCCGCACCCCGGAATCGATCCACTGCTCGTGACTGCCGTCGTCGACCGTGATCGACCAGACCAGGAATGCGCCGCCGACGATCATCGCCGAGGCGGTCAGCACCGTGCGGCGCAGATAACGGCGCAGGTTCCTGAGGGCGAGCCGGACCAGGACGCGCGGGAGCACGGCTACACGCCCGACAGAGTGTCGGCCGGCGGCACCCGCGCCGCCCGGAGTGCCGGGTAGAGGGCGGAGACGAGTGCCGTGACGATCAGGCCGATCGTCGCCCAGATCCATGCCGGCACGTTGGTCCCAACCCGGAGACTCGGCGTCAGCAGGACGCCCTCCACGGTGAGACTTCCGTAGAGCCATCCGAGGTCGGGTGGCGCCGTGGAGAACCAGACCATCAGCGGCACCGTGACGGCGGTCCCGAGGCCCAGCCCGATGACGCCGGTCGCGACCGCCTCGGACAGCACCGTGCCCACCACGGATCGCGGCGATGCACCCAAGGCCAGCATGACGGCGAACTCGCGGCGGCGTTCGAAGGTGGCCATCAGTGTCGTGTTCGCGATGCCGAAGCTGGCGACCGAATAAATGAGGACGATGAAGATCCAGTACGTCGCATCGGCGAGCGCGACATACTGGGCAAGCACCGGATTGAGTTCCGTCCATGGCGCGACCGACATCGCCCGTTCGGGGGCTCCAAGGGCGGCTGCGAGGCGGGTCGCGGTCAGGTCGGCTTGCGACGGATCTACAGTGCTCACCGCGATCTCGTGGACCCGACCCGGGTCGAGGACCACGAGTTCCTGGAGGTCTGCGACCGGCATGACCATGGTGCCGGCATCGAACTCGAGCAGGCCGGTCCGGAAGATGCCGGTGACCGTGTACAGGTCATTGCCCATCGAGCCGTCCGCCGCCGAGGCGACGACCACGAGTTCATCCCCGACGCTCAGCTCGAGCTGCCGCGCCATCTCATCTCCCACAACGGCTTCGTATCGGCCGGTGGCAGGCAGGCGGCCCGCTGCAAGGGGATCCAGAAAACGGGTCAGCGCCACCTCGCGCTCGGGGTCGACGCCGAGCAGAACGCCGGCCGATGTCGCTTCGCCGGAACTCACGAGTCCGCTCGCGTACACGCGCGGGGCAGCGGCCACCACCGACGGATCGGCCTCGATGGTACGCAGGATCTCCTCCACGTCGGCACCCTCGCGGCCGCCGATGGTCTCGTACAGGCTGCGCTCAGGCCGGTAGTCGGCGTCGTGGATCTCGATCTGTCCACTGACGAGCGACGTGGCGTTCTCGACGAGTCCTGTCGAGACCCCCTCAGCCCATCCGACCATGAACACCACGGAAAAGTAGCCGACCCCCAGGCCGAGCGCGGTGAGGACCGTTCGCTTCCTGTTACGGCCGAGGTTGCGCCACCCGATTCGCCACAACCGGCCCGTCACGCGTCGCTATCTCCCGCGCTGCAGGGTCCGGAGCGAGAAGAAGGATGGATCGATGTCGATGTCGAACTCAAGCTCCTCGTAGCGGATCGTCGTGCGTTCGTCCGGCTTGTCCGCCGGGTGCATGTTCATGACCCTGGGAACGATCCGCCCGCCGAACTCGGCGTAGTCGCCGTGCTCTATGGTTCTGGCCAGCTCGCCGTCCTCGTCGAAGAACTCCGCTCGGATCGGCATGTCGTCGGACTGCCGGATCCGGTAATCGATGTGCCCCCAGACGACGGGGACCTCCGGCTTGGGGGTCAGGCGAAAGTCCCAGACGGCCACGCCGTCCGCATCCTCTCCGTCGAACACGAGTTCGATGTCGTAGTCCTCGACGAGCCTGCTGTCCTTGACCAGGTCGTCGTTCGTGAAGTGCGATCCCATCCACGATCCGCCCATCATCGAGGCAGGAACCTTGATCGTCCGATCAACCTTCGGGAGGTAGTTCCAGATGTCCTCGGCGGCCTTGAGAGTCGCCGTTCCGGCTTCCCTCCGCGGCGCCCGCAGGCGGACGAGCGAATAGTCCGTGCCAAGCGACCAGATCTCCATCGTCATCTGACGCTCCCAGTGCTCGGTCACGACCTCCATCGTCGCGACGCCCCGGCTGGAATCACCGCGCATCAGCCGGTCCACCCGATCGATGATGGCGTTCGCGTCCACCTGGGCCCGGGCGGGCGCCGCGACGGTCAGATGCAGGATCATAACCGCAAGCGCGAGCCACATCGCCGTGACGCGCCTGTGCGGCCGAGGGAGTCCCTGGCGTGTTCCTGGCATGTGAGTTCAGTCTCGTTCGACGGACGCCAGACGGCGACGTCAGTCGCCGAGCGTCAGTTGCCGCTGTTGCTGTCGGCGGCGGTCATGCCGTCCGGGAAGATCTCGTTCCACGCCGTCATGAAGCGCTTCATCTCGTCTTCCGTCCCGACGGAGACCCGCAGCCAGTCCAGCATGGGCGGGAAGTCCCGGCCCACGGCGACATCGTGCTCGCGGAACGCGGCCCTGACCTCGGACGTGGGACGTCCGGTGCGGACCATGAAGAAGTTCGTCTCCGACGGGAGCACCTCGAACCCCTGCCCACGGAGGACGTCCGCGGTCTGGTCCCGAAGCGTGTTCGACGTCTCCTTGATCCAGGCCTCGTACTCCTTATCCTCGAGCGCGGCGACGCCGCCCCACTTCACGAGCGCGTTCACGCTGCCCGTCGCGTAGTCCCGCATCTGGTCGATCATGTCGGGCGGCGCGATCCCGTAGCCGAGGCGCATCCCCGCCAGCCCGTAGATCTTCGAGAAGGTGCGCGTCACGAGCACCTTGCGGCCTTCCTTGATGTACGGGACGGCCGTCTCGTAGCGCGGATCCTCGATGAAGTGGTGGTACGCCTCGTCGATGAGGACGGGGACATCTTCCGGAATCCCGTCCAGCAGGCGGCGGATGTCATCCCCCGGGACGATGACGCCGGTGGGGTTGTTGGGATTGCAGATGTAGACCATGCCCACATCGCGATAGTTGCGGTTCGTGACCTCGATGAGGTCGTCGATGTCCTGCGTGTAGTCGGGCAGGAGCGGGCGCTCGATCACGTCCGCATCGATCCCGGAGGCGGTCCGGTAGACGGTGAGGTAGGTGGGCGACACGCCGACGACCTTCTCCTCGTGCCGGAGGAAGGCCAGCCCGGCCACCCGCAGCGTCTCGCCGGAGCCCGCGTTGATCATCACGTGATCGGTCGGGACCCCATGCGACTCCGCGATCTTCTCGAGGATGTCGCCGTCGGGATAGCCGTAGCGGTTGGAGTACTTCCAGGCCCCCTTCATCGCCTCCAGCATCTTCTCCGAGGGCCCGTAGGGGTTCTCGTTGGAGGAGAGCTTGGCGAGATCATCGTAGGGATCGAGCGGCTCGACGCCCTTCGGGGGAGGCTTGAGTCCGGCGCCGATGACGGCGGTCGGGTTCAGGCCCGCAACGCCCAGGGCCGCGGCGGCGCCGCCCACGAAGTGTCGGCGTGAGAACGTGTGCTGGGAATCCATCGCTTCCTCCATGCTCCCTCAAGTTCCTGTCGCCCGGCCGTCGTCCGCGAACCGGGAGTGCGGCCCGAACAAAACGATGCACTGATACTCTGCGGCGCGAGACGTGGCCCGCGCAACGGTGACGGCGTATCCTCCGCTCGAATGGCCCCTCACGAGACCACCCCCGATGCCGGCATTCCCCCCATCGTCCCGGACGCGATGGCCATCCGCGTGCGGCCGGAGTACGTGGCGGAACATTCGGATCCCGCGGCGTGGCGCTATGTATTCGTCTACCACATCACGATCGAGAACGTGGGAGCCGAGACGGCGCAACTCTTCTGGCGCCACTGGCTCATCCACGATCTCGTGGCGGGCGATCACGAGGTCGAGGGGGAGGGCGTCGTCGGGCAGTCTCCGGTGCTGAGACCGGGGGATTCGCACCGGTACAACAGTTTCTGCATCCTGCGGGGCCCGACCGGTCACATGGAGGGGTTTTACCACTTCCGGCGCCGCGACGGTTCCGTCTTCCGGGCGCCGGTCCCGCGTTTCCACTTCTCCGCCCCGCCCGAAGCCG
Source organism: Gemmatimonadota bacterium (assembly GCA_022825725.1). Classification (GTDB taxonomy): domain Bacteria; phylum Gemmatimonadota; class Gemmatimonadetes; order Palauibacterales; family Palauibacteraceae; genus Palauibacter. Next base: position 27,577 of record JAJDWE010000066.1, on the reverse strand, counting down.
TGGGGACGCTGTTCAACTAGTGGAGGCGCTCCACAAGAGGCTCTGGGCCCGGAACGCCGGCCTCGCGCAGGCCTGTCTCGACTCGCGCTTCGTGCGCGGCCTCGCCGATGGATCGCTCGCCCGCGAGTCGTTCCGCCGCTACGTGGCGCAGGACGCGTTCTTTCTGAAGGCCTTCTTCGGCGCCTACGCCCTCGCCGCCGCTCGCGCCGCGGACCGGATCGAGGTCGCCCGCCGGCTGCACGCCCTGATGCAGGGGGTCCTCGATGAACTGGAGCTTCATCGCGCCTACGCCGAGCAACTCGACATCGACCTCGAGGCCGTCACGCCCAACGCCGCCGCCACGGGGTACACCGAGTTCCTCGCCCGCACGGCCTGGCACGCGGAAGCGGGCGAGATTCTCGCCGCCATGACGCCCTGCATGCGGCTCTATGCCTGGCTCGGGCAGCGCCTGTCGGCGGGGGATCACACGGAGAACCCCTATCGCGACTGGATCGAGACGTACGCCTCGCCGGACTTCGACGGGCTCGCCGCGGAACTCGAAGGGCTGCTCGACGATTTGGCCGCGGACATGCCGGAGCGTGCGGCGGACGCCTATGCCGAGGCCATGCGCCACGAACTCGCCTTCTTCGAGGCCTTCGGAGGGTAGCCGCGGAGCGAGGGGCGGCCGCCTGATTGCGCGAGGGTCGCGCCGGCTGCGCGAGGCCTTCGGCTAGAAGCGGTAGGTGTAGTTCAGCTTGATCGAGGCGCCGCGCGAGAGGGTCCTCAGATCCATCCACCCCATCAGGTCCGCATCGTCCGGCTCGTCGAGCAATCCGGACTCCAGGTTCCGCCAGTTGTGGGTGTAGACGAGGAAGAGGTCGTTGCCCGGCTTCAGGATCCAGCGGAAGCGCATGAACAGCCCCAGCACGCGACTCACATCGTCGTACTGGAACTGGTTGGTCACGCCGATCCACGGGGTCGGGTCCCATGAACCCTCGAGGCGATAGAGGTTCGTGACGAAATCCCCCTGAGGCAGGTACACGGCGTTGCGCTCGTAGCCCGTCTCCAGGTTGATCCCGGGGTTCGGCCGGAAGTTCGCGTTCAGGTCGACGCGCAGGCGGTCGCCGTTCCAGAAGCCTCCGAAATTGGCCCCGCCGCGGACCGAGACGGGACGGCGGCTCGTCGTCCGGCCGCGGATCCGGTAGTCCCACGTCGTGTAGTCGCCCGGCACGATGTCGATGCCGTCGCTGATCTGGAACTGACGGTCGAGGAACTCGTAGGTCCGGACCGCTTCGAAGCTCAGGTTGTCCCCGCTCTCGAAGTCGATGTCGATGAAGTTCAGCTGAAGTTCCTGCTCCTCGAGGATCATCGACCCCATTTCCCACAGGTTCCTCAACTGGACCGAGACCTCCACCTGCCGGATCCAGTCGATGGCGGGACGGGGGGACCACCCGATCCGCGGCTCCACGCGGCGGAAGTCGTTCCGGGCCACGAACCCGACCGCCGGACTGTAGTCATCGCCGAACTCCCGGTAGGAGACGTGCCCCGACCAGAGGTCGTTGGGGAAGTTGATCCGGGCCCCCCAGGCGGAAAGGTCCTGGAACGACCTCGACACGGCCGGGTCCGGATTCGAGTTCCAGGCCATGAACGCCTCGGCCTCGAAATTCTGGTTCCCGAACAGGCTGCTGGTCCGATAGTCGAGGTCCGCGCCGAGCGTGTGCCGGTCCGCGGGTACGAAGCCGTCCGCGTCGACCCCGGTGCTCCGCCTCGTATAGATGGCTCCGATGGCGGACTGCTCGAAGATGGGGACCCGGGCCCGAGCCACGGTGAAGGCCTCCCTCTCGAAGCGAAGGTGATCTTCCGGCGGAGGGTCTGCCGGATCCGCCGGCACGCCGGTCTCGACGAACGAATGAGCGCCCGTGCCCATCTGGTAGAAGCCGAGGTCGACGCCGTTGAGCTGACCCGTGAGCCGGAGCCCGTAGTCGATGGGGATCTGCTGGCCGCCCTCGATCCCGATCCGTCGCGAGAAGAAGGGCTGCGGGCCGCTGCGGGGGGCGAACGTGAACACGCTCGAGCCCTCGAGAAAGAAGTCGCGCCGCTCGGGGAAGCGCAGCGGGAAACGCGTAAGGTTGACGCGGCGCTGGTCGCTCTCCACCTCGGCGAAGTCCGTGTTGACGCTGAAGGAGGCGCGAAGACTCGGAGTCACGCTGTAGTTGAGGTCGAGGCTCATGTCGCGCGGGAACGTCGTCGGGTCCGTGTCGCCGGGGGTGTTGCGCCAGCTGCCGATCCCCGAGGCCACCGCCTCCAGGCCGATGCCCTGCGAGACACCGTCGAGTCCTGCCAGCTCGCCCGCGAACACGAGGCGGTTCAGGCCCTCGTTCCGACCGTATCCGCGCCACAGGATTTCCTCGTTGTTTCGCCGGATCGAACGCAGGAAGTTGATGCCCCAGCTCCCGCCCCCCGGGACGAAGTTCAGGGTGCGGAAGGGGATCCGGATCTCCGCGGACCAGCCATCGGGGCGGCGCGCGGTGCGTACCTCCCAGATCCCGTCCCAGGAGCGGTTGACGCCGCCGAATCCGCCGCCGCCCCCCGGCCCTCCTCCTCCGGTGCCCGTGATGAGTCCGTCGCTGAGGGCGCCGGCCGCGTTCGTCTCGAAGTGGTAGCCCGTGCGCCCGTCCCGGAACGTGTCGAGCACCCAGGCGAACCGGTCGTCCGTGAACAGAAACGCGTCGCGCGCGCGCTGTCGGGCGAGGATGCGGTCGGGCTCGTCGAACAGGATCGCCGCGATATAGAGGTTGTCGCGATCATAGGCGACGCGGACTTCGGTGGGATGCGACGGAGGGCCGCCCTCGACGGGTTCGCGCTGCCGGAAGTCGCTGATCGCCTCGATGCGGCCCCAGACCGATTCTTCGATGCGGCCGTCGAGATCGATGCGCTCGTCGGGGGTCAGCCGCGTGGCCTGGATGGTGGAGCCACTGTCCTCCTGCGCCGCGACGTCGCGAGGTCCGCAGGGAAAAAGTACCGCAAGAGCGAGAGTCGGCCCCAAGAGCCGAACGTAGCGCGCGCGTGTCATCGGTGTCCGCTGTATTCGCGTCGATCCCGGGTGGTGGCCGTCGACTCCCGGCCGAGGTTCAAGCGAGGTTCAGAAAGACGACACGCGCGCCGCGGGCAGGGTTGAATCGGGGGCGGGTTGAAACGGCGAGCGTCGGCCGGCGAACCGATGTGTCAGGTGACGATGATGCGGGATCCGACCATGATGCTCGGGTGCGTCGCGCAATGGTAGACGTACGTGCCCGGCACACTCGGGGTCACGGAGAACGTCTCGTTGTTGCCGAACGTCCCGCTGTCGAAGGCCCGCGCGCCCGACGGCACAGCGGTCGATGTCACCGTGTGCGGGTTCGCGCCGACGTGCCTCCAGCCCACCGTCTCGCCGCTCCGGATCGTGACCTCCGCATCTCCGTTCCGGCGTCCGCTCGGGTCCACGAAGGCGTTGTCCTCGACGTTCACCGTCACGTTCGCGCCCGGCACCGGCCCGCCCTGCGGACGAGGCAGCGGCGAGGGCGGCTCGGCCGGTGCCGATCCGGGCCCGGCGCCGTCTCCGCAGGCGGCCACGGCGAGAAGGCCGGAGAGGGCGGCGACGAAATCGCGACGTCTCAAGAAGGTACCCTTTCAGTTGGTCGAAACCGGATGGATCTTCGTGCGTACTATTTCGTACCATACCGGGTCACCGGGAGGGGGTTCCGCGCCCCGCCGCCGGACCCGCAGCCAGGTTCAGTCGGGAGAGATACATGAACGGCAAGAGTTGCAACAGAGTGGCGAACGCGCTGCTGCTCGCCGGCGCCCTCAACTGGGGATTGATCGGCCTCATCGGCTTCAACTTCGTGGCCGCCGCCTTCGGCCCCCTCGCCCGGCTTGTCTACATCGCCGTGGGCTGGGCCGCGCTGTACCGGATCTTCGCCAACGGCAGCCGGGACTCCTGATCAGGATCTGATCAGAGCGTGCACGGGGTGCCGAAGCGTCGCGCGAGAGCGACCGCGGCGCCCCGTCCCCTGAATTCCTCCCCAAAGTAGTCGTACAGGAGACGCGTCATCTCGGCGATGGTCCGTTCCCGCCGCCACGTCGGGCGCCGAAGCGTGTTCACGAACACCGAGACGATGAGGTGCCCCGCGCCATCCGGCAGGGTGACGATCCCCACGTCGTTGATGGCGCCACCCATCGTTCCCGTCTTGTGCGCGACGAAGGTCGACTGCGGCAGCCGGCCCCGCATCCGCGCGCGTCCGGACCGCGACCGGTTCAGGACGTCGAGGATCCACGCGCGCGATTCGGGCGTGAGCCCCTTGCCCTCGTGGATCGTGAGCAGGAGATCCGTCATCCCATCCGGCGTGGCCGTGTCCCGCGGGTCCGTCCCGTAGCGCTCGCGCGCGGCCTGGCGGTGCGCGTCGGGCAGGGCATCGCGCAGCCGGAAGTACTGGTAGCGGTACAGTTCGCTCTCGGGGATCGTGTCCGGGAGGCCGACGAGGTCCGCGAAGGTGCGGGCCTCGGAGCGGTCGACGCGCACGCCTTCGACGCCCAGCCGGCGGACGTGGCGCGTGGCGGCCTCGGGACCGCCCGACATGTTGAGGATCACGTCGGTCGCCGTGTTGTCGGACTGGGCGAGCATGAGCGAAAAGAGACTGTCCACGGTCAGGCGCGCGGATCGCGCCCCCGACCAGGCGGCGAGCGGACTGTGTCCCGGGCGAAACTCCTCCACCGTCACCACGACCGTCTCGGCGGGATCGATCTCCCCGAGGTCGACGCGCCGCAGGAACTCGAGCGCCATGGGGACCTTCGATACGCTCGCCATCGGGTAGGGCCGGTCTCCGTTGAACGAGATCCGGGCGCCCGACTCGACGTGCAGGGCGGAGACCCCGACGGCATCGCCGACCCTTCGCGCGATGCGACGGAGTCCCTCCCCGATCGACTCCGGCACGACACACGCCGCCCCCATGGGCATGGGGCCCGGAAGCGGCGGCGCCAGGGGTTCCTGCGCGGCGGCCGGGCCCGAAGGCGCGAGGAGGATGCCAAGCGCAAGGAAGGTCGCGCGTGGACTCATCAGCGCTCCGGCCATGAACTGAAGGACATGCGTTCGCCTTTTCCCTCGTGAACTCCCGCTCAATGTGTGAGAACATGCGGAGAACGGAAACGTTGTATCCCGCGTGACGTCGCCCCGCGCGTCTCGCGCACGCGGGTTCGTTTCCCTAGTGTGCGAGTCCCAAAGCAATGTCGCATCGACGGATCGTTCGTCCAGGAGGTTTCATGCGTTTCCCGCGCCCGAGATGGATCCACGTTGCCCTCATCGCGCCGCTCCCGCTCGCCATCGCCTGCGGAGGAGGAGAACAAGCCGAGGACGCCGAGATGGCCGCCGAACCGGCCGAAGAGATGCCCGCCGAGGCGGCCGTCACCGTACGGATCACGCAGCCGGAGGAAGGCGCGACGGTGGGCCCGGATGTCCTGGTCGTCATGGAGACGGAGGGGATCGAGATCGTCTCCATCACGCCGCCGGTCGTCGGCACCGGACACCATCACCTGTACGTCGACGTGGATCTCACGCCGCTCTCCGACCTGATCCCGCAGAACGACCCCCAGATCATCCACATGGGGGACGGGAGCACCGAGTACATGCTGGAGGGACTCGCGGCTGGCGAACACCGCCTCATCGCGGTCGTGGCCAACCCGGCGCATATCCCGCTCGATCCGCCGGTCGTGGACACGCTCCACTTCACGGTCGCGAACGAACAGTGACGTCGGCCGGCAGGGTCTCCGCCGGGATTCCGCTCCTCGCGCTCGTCCTCGCGATGGGCTGCGCGCCCGGGGACGGAACCGGCGCCGCGGAGGAGATGGCGGGCGGCGAGGAGGTGTCGCCGACGCCCGAGCCACAGCACACGCTGGCGGCGGACCAGACGCACAACCGCTGGAGCCGGACGATCCCGCCGATCCTGTACGTGGAGTCGGGCGCCGTCATCGAGGCGTATCTCGAGGAGGCGTCGGACGGGCAACTGACACCGGAGTCCACGTTCGAGGATCTCGCCCGGCTGAGCTTCGATCCCATCCACCCGCTGACCGGGCCGGTCTACGTCGAGGGCGCCGAGCCGGGCGACCTCCTCGCGGTCACGCTGCACGAGATCGAACTCGGCGATTGGGGCTGGGTCGCGAACGTCCCCGGATTCGGCTTCCTCGCCGACCGGTTTCCCGACCCGTATCTCAGGACCTTCGAGTTCGAGCCGGGGGATACGAGCGTCGACTTCGCGCCCGGGATCCGGATTCCGCTGCGGCCGTTCCCCGGCGTGATGGGGGTGGCGCCCGACACCGATTCGATGCTCGTCACCATCCCGCCCCGCCAGAACGGCGGCAACATGGACGACCGCGACATGGTCGAGGGCTCGACGGTGTACTTCCCGGTCCTGGTGGAAGGCGCGCTCTTCTCGATGGGCGACCCGCACATCGCGCAGGGGGACGGCGAGGTGGGCGGCACGGCGATCGAAGGGCCGTTGCGCGTCGTATACGAACTCGAGGTCATCAAGGACGCCGGCCCGATCGCGTCGCCCCACTACGAGACGGATGAATTCTATGCGGTGACGGGCTTCGCGCCGACGATCGACGAGGCCGCGCGGAACGCCGTCGAGGCGATGGTCGACTACTTGGCAACTTCGCGGGACCTGTCTCGCCAGGAGGCCTACCAGCTCGCGTCGATGGCCGGCGACCTCAAGATCTCCGAGGTCGTGGACGTGCCGAACATGCTCGTCGCCATGCGCATCTCGAAGGACGTGATCGGCAACTGACGGCCGGCCGCGAAGGGTCTGCGCGCGGCCGGGGTTAGAGGCCGCGCGCGTCGATCGCGAGCAGCGTCCGGAGCAGAACGTTCGTTCCCGCCGTGATCTGATCCGGCTCCGTGAACTCGAGCGGCGAGTGGCTGATGCCGTCGCGGCTCGGCACGAAGATCATCCCGACCGGCCCCAGCAGCGCGACGCTCTGCGCGTCGTGGCCCGCCCCGCTCGGCATGCGGAGCGCGGTGAGACCCAGATCGAGGGCCTCCGCCTCGATGATGTCCCGGAGGCGCGGGTCGGTCGGCGCCGCGCGACTCTCGTAGAACTGCTCGAGGGAGACCGTCGTGCCGTCGGCCGCCGCGATCTCCTCCGCGCGTCCCCGGATCGCCTGGAAGACGGCGTCGATCCCCGTCATGGCGAGGTCGCGGATCTCGAGGCTGAAGGTGACCCGTCCCGGGATGACGTTCGGGGCGCCGGGCTCGGCCGTGAGCCGGCCGACCGTGGCGACGTGCCGCCCGGGCAGTTCCCGTGCGGTCACGTGCACGGCGTCGATGATGCGCGCGGCCGTCACCATCGCGTCCTGCCGCATGTCCATGGGCGTGGTGCCCGCGTGGTTCGCGAAACCGTCAACCGTTACGGTCCAGCGCCGAATGCCGACGATGCCCTGGACGACGCCGATGTCGAGTTCGCCCCGGTCGAGGACGAACCCCTGCTCGATGTGCAGTTCGAGGTAGGCCGTCAGGCTGCCGGCCTCTCGCCGGGCCGCGGCCAGGTCCGTGAGGTCGCCGCCAAGGCGTTTCGTGCCCTCGCCGATCATGAACCCGCTCGCGGTGACGATGTCGCGCTCCCAGGGCAGGGTCTCGCCCGCGATCGCGCGGCTCCCGGTCTTGCCGCCCTCCTCGTTGGCCCAGATGACGAATTCCAGGGGATGCCGGGTCTCGCGACCCGCGTCGACCAGTGTCTCGATCGCCTCCAGCGCGCCCATGGAGCCGACCTGGCCGTCGTAGCTCCCGCCCGCCGGGACGGAGTCGATGTGGGAGCCGACGACGATGGGAGCGAGCGACGGGTCGGTGCCGCGCCGGCGTCCGATCAGGTTGGCGGCCCGGTCCACGTGCACTTCGAGGCCGAGATCGGACATGATGTCCGAGAGCCAGGCGCGGGCCGCCCGGTCCTCGTCGCTGTAGGCGAGCCGCGTCGTGCCCTCCTCGGCGCTGCTGAAGCGGGCGAGTTCGCCGAGGCGGCGGTTGAGCCGTTCGCCGTCCACGAGCAGCCGCTGGCCGCGCAGCGCTTGGAGCGGCCAGGAGGTGGCCGCGGCCCCCGCGACGCCGAGGGCGAGTCTCCCGAACCGCCGCCGGGAGATCGGCCCCATCAGTGGCTGAGGCCGTAGATGATGTAGTTGATGGCGAGTTCGTAGGCGTAGGTCGACCGGTCGATCGGGTAGTACGGGTTCTCGGACCACTCCCACGCGTCGCCCAGATCCGTGTTGTGGTTGATGACGACCATCAGCTCGCCGCGATCGTCGAAGATCCCGCGGACCGTCGGCACGCAGGGTCCCCAGCACTCCGTGTACCGGCCGCGCGCCGCGTTGTTGATGGCCGGGACGGTCAGGATCTCGTCGATGTCGTAGAACTGGTGGAAGATCGGATGGTCCAGCGGAATCGGCTCGATCCGGCGGCCGGGCAGGACGCGCGACATGTGGTACTCGAAGTTGTACCACTCCTCCTCTCCCCAGAAGTCGTCGACGACGAGGAACCCGCCCGCTTCCAGGTAGCCGCGGAGACCCTCGATTTCGGCCTCGGAGAGGTTCATGTAGCCGACCTCCAGCATGTAGAGGAAGGGGAAGCGGCGCAGTTCGGGGTCGGCGAGCGAGACCGGGTTCTCCCACTCGTGCAGGTCCAGCATCGTGAGCAGGCGATGGAGGATGAAGAGGAACTGGCGGTCGGCCTTCGGGAAGTCCGTGGCCCAGGTGCCGCGTCCCCGTCTCCCCCACCAGCCTCGCGAACCGGAGTAGATGGCGCGCGTGAAGTAGAAGTCGCGGCCCCATTCCACCTGCGCCTGGGCCAGCCCGGGTTCGCGCTCCAGGAGCCAATCGCGGGCCGCCGCGCGCTCGCGGAGCGTGGCGGCACTCGCCGCCCCGGCGACCCCTTCCGGCGGCGGGTCGGATCGCGCCGTCATGCCCGTCACGGCGGCGGCGGCGAGCACGGCGGCCAGCGCGGTGGCGACGATCGGGGCGGAGCGCAGTCGGAGACGCATCATACGCTCATAAGGATTGCCGGAGGCCCGCTCGTCAACTACTTCCCGTTTTCCCCCGGGGTTCCCCCGGACGGTCCCGAGCCGCGGCAGGCGCCGACATGAACGAGTCCGACGGCCGAGCCAACGTCCATCTGGACGGCGTCACCCTCCGCTTCGGGGGCGTGACGGCGCTCGAGAACGTGTGCCTCGACATCCGCGGCGGCGAACTCCTCGCGCTCATCGGCCCGAACGGTGCGGGCAAGACGAGCGTGCTCAACTGCATTTCCGGGCTCTACCGGCCCACGGAGGGCGCGATCGCGCTGCGGGACGCCACGGGCCGGTCGCATGCGCTCCACCGCCTGCCGCCGCACCGGATCGCCCGGCTCGGCGTCGCGCGCACCTTCCAGAGCATCGAACTCTTCAAGCACATGACCGCGCTCGACAACATCATGCTCGGCCGCCACGTCCACATGCGGGGCGGAGTCCTGTCGGGCGGGATCTTCTGGGGTCCCCAGCGGCGCCGGGAGATCCGGCACCGCGTGCGGGTCGAGGAGGTGATCGATTTCCTCAACCTGGAGCCGATCCGGCACGCCATCGTCGGCAACCTCCCCTACGGACAGCAGAAGCTCGTGGAACTCGGCCGCGCCCTGGCGCTCGACCCCGAGATCCTGCTCCTCGACGAACCGCTCGCCGGGATGAACTCCGAGGAGAAGGAGTCGATGGCGCGCTTCATCCTCGACGTGCACGAGGAATGGGGGACGACGCCGGTCGTCATCGATCACGACATGGACGTGATCATGGACATCTCCGAACGCGTGATCGCGCTCGAGTTCGGGCAGGTCATCGCCGAAGGCCCGCCGGCCGACGTCCGCGCGAATCCCCGCGTGATCGAGGCGTACCTGGGCCGCGGGGAAGCCGCGGCCGGTGCCGTCTCGTGAGCGGGTCATGAGCGTCGGATGCGTGGACGGCAGCCTGCCGGGGCTCCTTCAGTCGCAGGCGGCGAGCCGCGGCGGGCGCGTGGCCATGCGCGAGAAGGAGTTCGGGATCTGGCAGAGCATCACGTGGGCCGAATACGCGCGGCGCGTGCGCCACTTCGCGATGGGGCTCCGCGAACTCGGTCTCGAGAGCGGCGACCGGATCGCGATCGTGGGGGACAACCGGCCGGAATGGGTCATCGCCGAGCTGGCGGCGCAGTCGCTCGGGGCGCTGCCGCTCGGCCTCTACCAGGACGCGGTCGCCACCGAACTCGAGTATCTGCTCTCGGCCTCGAGGGCGCGGGTCGTGGTCGCGGAGGACCAGGAGCAGGTCGACAAGGTGCTTGAGATCCGCGAGGCGTTGCCGCGCCTGGAGCACATCATCTACTACGATCCGCGCGGACTGGGCCGCTACGAGGCGCCCGGGCTCCTCGCGTTCCCGGACGTGGAGCGCCGGGGGGCCGAGCGCGACCGCGGGAGGCCGGACGAGTACGCCGCCGCCCTGGAGGCGGTCCGGGCCGACGATCCCGCGCTCCTGTGCACCACCTCGGGGACGACGAGCAAGCCGAAGCTCGCCGTGCTCTCGCACTCGAACCTGCTCAGCATGGCCGGACAGCTGCAGGATGTGGACCCGATGGCGGCGGAGGACGAGTTCGTCTCGTTTCTCCCCCTCGCGTGGATCGGAGAGCAGATGATGACGATCTCCCGCCACGTCCTGGTCGGCTTCCCCGTGAACTTCCCGGAGGAGCCCGGCACCGTGCGGCAGGATCTGCGCGAGATCGGGCCGCGGGTGATGTTCTCGCCGCCCCGCATCTGGGAGAACCTCGTCTCCGAGGTGCAGGTGATGGTGGAGGACACGACGCCGCTGAAGCGCCGCGTGCAGGGGTGGGCCATGAAGGTGGGCGGGGAAGCGGCGGACGACGCGTTCGAGGGGCGGGCGCCGGACGGCTGGCGGCGCCTCCGGCGCGGGATCGCGGAGATGGTCGCCATGCGTCCGATCAAGAACCAGCTCGGCCTGCGCCACCTGCGCGACGCCTACACGGGCGGGGCCGCGCTCGGGCCGGACGTGTTCCGCTTCTTCCACGCCCTCGGCGTGAACCTGAAGCAGATCTACGGGCAGACGGAGGTCGCCGGGATCTCGGTGCTGCACCGGGACGGGGACATCCGCTACCAGACGGTCGGGGAGCCGCTGCCCGGGATGGAGGTCCGGGTGGCCGGCGATGGAGAGATCCTCACGCGGGGTCCCGCCGTCTTTCAGGGGTACTTCGAGAACCCGGAGGCGACGCGCGAGACGCTGGTGGACGGCTGGCTGCACTCGGGCGACGCCGGGTACTTCGACGACGAGGGCCACCTCGTCGTCGTCGACCGGCTGAAGGACGTGATGTTGCTCGCGGACGGGACGACCTTCTCGCCCCAGTTCATCGAGAACCTGCTCAAGTTCAGCCCCTACGTGAGCGAAGCCGTGGTCTTCGGCGGGGAGCACCCGTACGTGGCGGGGATCATCGCGATCGACTTCGAGAACGCGGGGCAGTGGGCGGAGCGGCGCCAGCTCGCGTACACGACGTTCACCGACCTGTCGCAGAAAGCCGAGGTCTACGACCTGGTGCGGGCGCACGTCGAGTCGGTGAACGGGGACGTGCCCGAGGCGGCCCGGGTCCGGCGTTTCCTCCTGCTGCACAAGGAGCTGCACGCGGACGACGCCGAACTCACGCGGACCCGGAAGGTGCGTCGACGCTTCGTCGCCGAGCGCTTCGAGTCCCTGATCGAGGCGCTGTACGGGGAGGACGACTCCGTGGCGGTGGAGATGGAGATCACCTACCAGGACGGCCGCACCGCCAGCGTAACGCACGATCTGCGGATAGCGCGGCTCGATGGACTCGATGGATCCGGCGGGCCCGGCGGATCCGGCGGAGCGGAGTGACCGTGGACCAGTTCCTGCAACTCACGGTGGCGGGCCTGGGCACGGGCATGATCTACGCGCTCGCCGCGGTGGGCTTCGTCGTCATCTACAAGGCGAGCGACGTCATCAACTTCGCGCAGGGGGACCTCCTCCTGTTCGGGACCTATCTCATCTTCTTCTTCCTCGTCCAGATCGGACTCCCGTGGACGGCCGGCGTCCTCCTCACGATGCTCGTGGCGGCGGCGATCGGCCTCGCGGTCGAGCGCACCGTGCTTCGGCCGCTGATCGGCGAGCCCATCATCTCGATGATCATGGTCACGATCGGCCTCTCGAGCGTCCTGCGCGCGGTCGTTCACGGGATCTGGGGGCCGCAGCCACGCACCTTCCCGCCCTTCCTTCCCGAGGGCCAGGTGATGCTGGGATCCGCCGTGGTGAGCGCGGACCGGCTCGTGGCGATTCCGCTGGCGCTCGCGCTGCTCGGCGGACTCGCGCTCTTCTTCCGGCGCACGCGGAGCGGCATCGCGATGCGGGCCATCGCCGACGACCAGCAGGCCGCCCTCAGCATGGGGATCAGCATCCCGCGGGTGTTCGCGACCGCGTGGGCGCTGGCGGCGGTGACGGCCGCGATCGGAGGGATCATGCTCGGCAACATCGTGGGCGTGACCCCGAACGTCGCGCAGATCGGGCTGCGCGTCTTCCCGGTCGTGATCCTGGGCGGACTCGACTCGATTCGGGGCGCCGTCGTCGGCGGCGCGATCATCGGGCTCCTGGAGTTCTACGCGGGCGGCTACATCGGCCACGGGCTCAACCTCATCGTCCCGTACGTCGTGCTGATCGTCGTCCTCATGGTGCGTCCGTACGGACTTTTTGGCAGAGAAATCATCGAGCGCGTGTAGGCGCGCGGACAGGCAGCGGACAGGCAGCAGGGAGGTTCTTTTGGAGAGCGGCGTCTTTCACACGGACTACCGAACCGATATCGGGCTCCGGCGCGTGCCGGCGGAGCGCGTGCGGCTCGGGCTGTTCATGGGCGCGCTCCTCGTCTTCCCGTTCCTCGCGTCGCCGTACTGGCTCAACCTCGCGAACCAGATCGCGATCGCCACGATCGGCGCGCTGGGGCTGAACATCCTCGTCGGCTACACGGGGCAGGTCTCGCTGGGGCAGGGCGCCTTCATGGCCGTCGGGGCGTACACGTCCGCGCTGCTCACGCTGAGGCTGGGGCTGCCATGGGGCGTGAGCATCGTGGCCGCCTGCTTCGCGACGGCGGCGGTGGGCGTCTTCTTCGGCCTCCCCTCGTTGCGGCTGAAGGGGCTCTACCTCGCGATCTCGACGCTGGCCGCCCAGGAGATCGTGGAGTGGGTCGTCACGCACTGGACGGCGCTCACGGGAGGGGTCGAAGCGGTCGTCGTCCCGGCCCCGCGGCTCTTCGGGCAGCGGCTGAACACGGACTTCGGATTCTACTGGCTCGGCATCATCCTCGCGGGGGGCACGGCGCTCTTCACCGCGAACCTCTTCCGCTCGCGCATCGGCCGCTCCTTCGTCGCCGTCCGCGACCAGGACATCGCGGCGAGCGTCATCGGGGTGAACGTGTTCGGGACCAAGCTCCTCGCTTTCGCGACCTCGTCGTTCTTCGTGGGGCTGGCCGGCGCGCTCACCGCGTACTACCGCAACATCATCTCGTGGGAGCGCTTCACCTTCGAGACCAGCATCCTCTACCTGGCGATGATCATCGTCGGAGGGCTGGGGACGATCCGCGGTTCCCTGTTCGGGGCGGCGCTCATCACCCTCCTTCCCGCCATGATCGGGACGGTGGGGCGGGAACTGCAGGGGTCGGCGCCCGCGGTCGCGGCCCTCCTGCCGAGCGTGCAGCAGGCGGTGTTCGGGATCGTCATCATCCTCTTCCTCGTCTTCGAGCCCGAAGGTCTGTCCAAACTGTGGCGCAACGTGAAAGACTACTTCTACGTGTGGCCCTTCGCGTACCGCCGCGGAGAAGGCCGCTGATCGCTCCGAAGTAGGGCGACTTCACGAACACGAAGAGGTCTCGGAACATGCGCTCCAGCCGATCCGCTCTCACCTGCATCGTCGCGGGATGTCTCGTCACTGTTCTCGCGCTCGCCGCGTGCGGAGGTTCGGAGGAGCGGGCGGAAGACGAGATACTGATCGCGGCCATCTTCGACCTCACGGGTCCGACGGCCGACGTGGGGATCGATTACGCCGACGCGGTGCGGGGACACGTCGACTGGCTCAACGCGCAGGGCGGCGTCCGGGGCCGGCCGGTCCGGCTCATCTACCAGGACTACGGCTACCAGGTCGACCGGGCGGAGCAGCTCTACACGCAGTTCGTGCAGGAGGGCGCCCTCATCTTCATGGGTTGGGGGACGGGCGACACGGAGGCGCTCCGGCTCAGGATCACGGACGACCGGATCCCGTTCTCGTCGGCCTCCCTCTCGCACGTGCTCGGCGACGCGCACGAATCGCCCTACAACTTCCTCGTGGCGACGAGCTACAGCGACCAGTTCAGGATCGTGCTGCGCTGGATCGCGGAGGACCACCGGGCGAACGGCGGCGAAGGGGACGCGCAGGTCGCGTTCATGCACAACGCGAGTCCGTTCGGCCTGTCGCCGTGGGCGCAGGGGGGCGAGGACTACGCGCGGGAGATCGGCGTCGACGTCACGCCCTACGAGATGCCGCGCGGCGCGACGGATTACACGGCGGAGTTCTCCCGCATCGGGCAGTCGGGCGCGACGTATGTCGTGTTCCAGAACACCTCCGCGCCGGCGGCCGTCGCGCTGCGGAACGCGCGGGGGCTGGGGATCGACGCGACCTTCGTGTGCCTGAACTGGTGCGCCAACGCGCTCCTCTGGAGACTGGCGGAGGACGCGGCCGAAGGCGTGGTGGGGGCGATCCCGTGGGCGCCGCTCACCGACGACGTGGCGGGGATCCGGGACATCCGCGGCTATCTCGAATCCCGGGACGAGGATTACGCCGGGAAGACGAACGCGTATACGCAGGGCTGGTGGACGATGGCGGTGTTCGTCGAGGGAATCCGGCGGGCGCTCGATGCGGGCGAGGCATTGACGGGCGAGAACATCAAGCGGGCGCTGGAGACGATCGACGGGCTCGACACGGGGGGTGCCGGCCCGCCGCTCACCTTCACGCCGAGCGACCACCGCGGTTCGAAGGGGCTCCGGCTCTTCCGCGCCGAAGACGGAAGGTGGACCCCGATGACGGACGTCCTCACCGCGCCATCGTGGGGACCGGACGCCCCGTGATCCGGGGGCGCGCGTGAGCGCGTTGCTCGAACTCAACAGCGTCGAGGTCCTCTACGACGACGTCATCCTCGTCCTGCGCGGACTCTCCGTGGAGGTGCCGGAAGGGCACATCATCGCCCTCCTCGGCTCGAACGGGGCCGGGAAGACGACGACGCTCAAGGCGATTTCCGGTCTGCTCAAGGTCGAGGACGGCGAGGTCACGGACGGATCCATCCGCTTCGACGGACGGGAGATTCACGGTCTTCCCGCGGATCGCATCGTGCGCCGGGGCATCTTCCAGGTCGTCGAGGGGCGGCACGTGTTCGAACACCTCACCGTGCACGAGAACCTGCTCGCGGGGGCGCACACGCGCCGGGATCGCGCCGCAGTGCCGGCGGACCTGGAGCGGGTGTACGGGTATTTTCCGCGTCTGGCCGAGCGCCGCCGCCAGTGGGCGGGCTACCTGTCGGGCGGCGAGCAGCAGATGCTCGCCCTCGGGCGCGCGCTCATGGCCCGCCCGCGGCTCATGCTGCTCGACGAGCCGTCGCTGGGGCTCGCACCGATTCTCGTGGAGGAGATCTTCGGAATCATCCGGCGGATCAACGAGGAGGAGGGCACGACGATCCTGCTCGTCGAGCAGAACGCGCGCCTCGCCCTCTCCGTCGCGGACTACGGGTACGTCATGGAGTCGGGCCGCGTGGTGCTGGAGGGTCCCGCGGAGGAGCTGCGGAAGAACGAGGACGTGCGCGAGTTCTACCTCGGTCTGAGCGAGATCGGGCGGCGCTCGTATCGCGACGTGAAGCACTATCGCCGCCGCAAGCGGTGGCTGTCGTGAGCGCGGTGCGGCGTCGTCCCGTGGATGCCGCGGAAGCGCCGGCGGACTGGGGCGCGGCGCAGGACAGGCTGGCGGATGAAGCCGTCCGCCTGGCGCTCGAGCGCAGCGGGGAAGCCGGAGTCCGCCTCCGGGCGGCCGGGATCGCTCACCCCGAGCCGCGGGGCGTGGCGGGGCTGCGGGACGTGGCGGTCCTGGCAAAGGATGACCTGCCGGAGTTGCAGGCGGCCCAACCTCCCTTCGGCGGGATGCTGGGCGTGGATCTCGGCGTCCTCCGGCGCATCCACCGGTCTCCCGGTCCGATCAACGACCCGGAGGGCCAGCGGGCGGACTACTGGCGCATGGCCCCGGCGTTCCGTGCGGCGGGGTTCGAGCGCGGCGACGTCGTGCTGAACACGTTTTCGTATCACATGACCCCGGGCGGTCACATGATGGATGCGGGACTGCGGGCACTGGGGTGCGTCGTCGTGGCGGGCGGGGTCGGGAACAGCGCGGCCCAGGCCGCCTTCGCGTCGCAACTCGGCGCCACCGGCTACGTGGGGACGCCGCAGTTCCTGCTGACCCTGCTGGAGCGGGGGAGGGAGGACGGTATCCGGTCGACGTTCCGCCGTGCGCTCGTCAGCGGCGCGCCCCTGCCGCTCGATCTCCGCAGGCTGCTGGAGGAGGGCCACGGAGTCTCCGTCTTTCAGGCCTACGGCACTGCCGACGCCGGGGCCATCGGCTACGAGTGCGAAGCGAAGGACGGCTGGCACGTCGCGCCGGGCGTCGTCGTCGAGGTGCTGGACCCCGCCACGCGCGAGCCGTGCGAGCCCGGCGAACCGGGGGAGGTCGTCGTCACGAGCGCCAACCCGGTCTACCCGCTCGTCCGCTTCGGCACCGGCGACCTTTCGACGTTCCGGTCGGATGCGTGCAACTGCGGACGCACCTCCCTTCGGCTGTCGGGTTTCCTGGGCCGCACCGGCGAGGGCGTGAAGGTGCGGGGCATGTTCGTCCATCCGCGGCAACTGGCGGAGGCGCTCCGGGGCGCGCCCGGCGTCCGGCGCTACCAGGGGGCGGTCACCGAGGAGGACCATCGCGACGTGCTCACCGTCTCCGTCGAGGCCACCCCGAGCCGGCCGCCGGACCTCGACGAACTCGCCGCCCGCCTCAGGGAGGCGACCCGGCTCCGCGTGGAAGTCCGCACGGTCGAGCCGGACACGATCCCCGAGGACGCCCCTCCGATCGTCGACCTGCGCTGACGCGGGGTTTTGCCACGGCCTGCTAGCCGGAGACGGAAGGCACCTCGTTGCCGGCGACCCAGACCGATTCGATCGCGCGCAGGTTCCCGACCCCCTCCAGCGGATCCGCATGCAGGAGGATGAGGTCCGCCCACTTGCCGGCCTCGATCGTGCCGACGTCTTCCAGCCCCGTACAGCGCGCCGCGTCGCCCGTGGAGGCGACGAGGATCTCCATCGGCGACATGCCCGACTCCGCCATGAGCGCGAGTTCCATGTGCTCGAAGTAGCCCTGGAAGCGGGCGGGCGGGCCGGTGTCCGTGCCCATCGCGATCGTGACGCCGGCGTCGGACAGCGCGCCGAGGTTCTCCTGGGCCTGGGCGAGCGCCTCCTTGTAGCGCTGGGCCGACTCGCTCTCGCGGTAGCGCGCCATGCTCTCGGGGGCGCGCAGGGCTTCGAGCACCGCCGGCTCGGCCGAGGCGAGGAAGAAGGGATCCGAGAAGAACTCGGGTTCGCTCTCGTAGACGAAGGTCGAGACCTCGCGCGTCAGCGTCGGCGAGTAGCAGACGTCGGCTTCAACGAGCCGTGCCGCGAGCGCGTCGTCCACGTCCCGGTCGCGGACGCTGTGCACGATGAAGTCCACGTCCACGTCGAGCAGCCCGTGCGCGTCCTCGAGATAGAAGAGGTGCGCCGCCACCGGAAGCCCGAGTTCGTGCGCCCCGGCGATCACCGCCTCGTACACGTCCGGCGTCATCTTGTACGTGCTCCCGAGGTTGTCGTCGACCCGGATCTTGATGAAGTCGACCCCCATCGCCGCGTTCCCGTTCACCATCTCGAGCGCGGCCCCCGGCGTGATCCCCGCCACCACGGCACCCGCCACGTAGAGCCGGGCCCGGTCGAGGGACGGCGTGTCCTGCTCGTCGCGCACTTCGACGCCGGCGGGTTCGTCCCCGCCGAGGCTGACGACGGTCGTCACCCCGTAGCTTGCGTACAGCTCGAGCTGGCGCAGAACGTTGTCCCGCGAGTAGTGCCCGCCCTCGAGCCCGAGCGTCGCGCCTACGTGACCGTGTGCGTTGATAAGCCCCGGAACGAGGTATTTTCCGGCCGCGTCGAGGACCTCGGCGTCCGCCGGAACTTCGATCTCCCCCGACGGTCCCACGGACTCGATGCGCCCGCCCCGGACCACGACCGTCGCGTCAGGCACGGGTTCGGCGCCCGAGCCGTCGATGACGGTCGCCCCGACGACCGCGAGCGCCGCCGCCCGGGTCTCGCCCGCAGGTGAGGATTCGGGGTCGGCGTTGCTGCAAGCCCCGAGTATCCCCGATGCGAAGAGTACGATCGCGGAGTGCTGGGAGAGCGTCGTCATGGTCCGGACTCCTGTCGGGGATGATTCGCCGCAGCCCTTGGGCGAGCGGATGACCATCGTAAGACACCCCCGGCAATCTGAGAAGATCGGCTAGATCGGGCGTTCGCCGCGGATGGTGACGCGGTAGCCGGAGCGCACGGCGGGGAAGTAGTCCCAGATCGCGTGGTGCTGCGTGCAGCGGTTGTCCCAGAACGCGACGGAATGCGGGTGCCACCGGAAGCGGCAGTGGAAATCCGGCCGCTGCACGTGCCGGAAGAGGAAGTTGAGCAGCCCGATGCTCTCGCCCCGCGGGAGATCCACGATGCGGACCGTGAACATCTCGTTCACGAACAGCGCCTTCCGCCCCGTCACGGGGTGCGTGCGGACGATGGGGTGTTCCGCCGATGGGTAGGAGCGGCCCCCGTCGTCGCGCCCGATGAGCCGGTTGACCTCCCGGTAGAACGGGCCGCCGTCGTGGATCGCCGTGAGGCCATCGAGCAGCGACTTCATGCGGTCCGACAGCGCCTCCCAGGCGGCGTACATGTTCGCGAACAGCGTGTCGCCGCCGCTCCCGGGCACCGTGTGCAGGCGGAGGATCGAACCCATCGGCGGCATGGGATCGCACGACACGTCCGAGTGCCAGCGCTCCCCGGTCGCCCGCACCGAGTTCTCGTCCGCATGGATCCGGAACACCTCCGGATGTCCCGCGATGCCGGGCTCGTTAGGGTGCTCGACGAGTTCCCCGAACCGGGCCCCCAGCGCCTTCTGACTCTCGATGGAGATGTCCTGGTCCCGGAAGAAGAGGACGCAGTGCGCCATCAACGCATCGCGGATGGTCTCGAAACTGTCATCATCGATGGCGGCGAGGTCCACACCGTCGACCTCGGCGCCGATAATGGGTGTCACCGGACGGATATCGGGTAGCGTTCGCATGCCGGCGAATCTTGAACGGATCAGGCTTCGCAGCAACGGCGGGCCGCCGGTGACGGGACGGAGCTTGCCTGAGGCACGCGCGTCGTTTCATTTTTTCAGGTCGGATCGTGGGAGCAGTACGCCCAGGAGGGTTTTGAATGAAGGGTCGCTGGCCAGCCCTGCTGTTCGCGATGGGCATCGCCCTCAATTGTGGGGGTGGCGGTTCGGGCGAAGGTCCGGTCGGTACGCCCATCGAGCCGTCTCCGCCTCCCCCGCCGCCGCCGGCCGGGACGCCTCCTCCCCCGCCGCCTCCTCCCCCGCCCCCACCCCCGCCGACGCGAGTGGAGGTGCCCTTCGGGTCGGACGCGAACTTCGACATCCTGGACGACACCTTCGTCGATCCCGACGGGAATCACGATCAGGAAGCCCAGGTGACGGTGAAGCGGCATGCGGTGATCACGTGGACGCAGAACGGCACGAACATCCACCGGGTGGAGTTCAGCAAAGTCCCCGACGGCGTGAACGCAGTGGACAGCGACGACCTGCGGCCGGGCACGATCTGGGAGTACCGTCCGAGAATCGAGGGCGAATACGTGTTCTTCTGCCGCTACCACGAGTACATGATGGACGTGCGCATCACCGTGGAAAGCCCCTGACGGGAGCTTTCCGCGACCCCGGTGCATAGATTTCCCGCATGTTGAGACGCACTCGAAAGGCGCTCGCCTTCGTGGCCGCCGGAATCCTCCTTGGCCTTGCGGCCTGTGGGGAGGGCTCCGTCACGCCACCGGTCCCGCCACCGCCGCCGCCCGCCCCTCCGCCGGAACCCCCGCCCCCGCCGCCGCCACCTCCGGAGGTCGTGCGGGCGATGCTCATCGACACGGTGCGCCTGCTCGCGGACCACCGGAACCTCGACCCGCTCGACCCGCCGCCCTCCGTGCGGCCGGAACTCGTCGAACTGGGGCGCGCGCTGGCCTTCGACCGGATCCTGGGCGGGAACCGGGACATCTCCTGCATGTCCTGCCACCTCCCCAGCTTCGCGCTGGGGGATGGCCGGTCGCTCTCGATCGGCGTCGGGGGACGAGGGCTGGGTCCGAACCGGACGCACCCCGAAGGCGAGTTCATCCCGCGCAACTCGCCCGCCCTCTTCAACCTCCATCTCTCGACGCAGTTCTTCTGGGACGGGTTCGTGGAGGAACTGGAGGATGGATCGATCTCGACGGAGGCCGGCGATCAGCTGACGCCGGAGATGGAGGCGGTGTTCGAGTTCGGGGCGCTGTCGGCGCAACCCATGATCCCCGTGCTGCGGCGCAAGGAGATGCGCGGTTTCGGCGAGGACAACGAACTGGCGGCGCTTGACGATGATGACTTCACGGGCGTGTGGGCGGCGCTCATGGCGCGGCTGGGAGAGATCGGCGAATACCGGGACCTGTTCGAAGCCGCGTACCCCGGCACGGCCTTCGACGACATGTCCTTCGCGCACGCGGCGAACGCGATCGCGGGCTTCTATGTGGCCGAACTCACCTTCATCGACACCCCGTGGGACCGCTTCCTGAGGGGGGACAACGACCAGCTCGGCGATTCGGCGCTGCGCGGCGCGAAGAGCTTCATGACGATCCGCTGCATGCACTGTCACGAGACGGACCAGTTCGACGACCGCAACAACGAGCACCACAACGCGGCCATCCCGCAGATCGGACCCGGGCTGGGGGACGGGCCGGGCGCGAACGACGACTTCGGGCGCGAGCGCGTGACGGGAGATCCGGCGCACCGGCGGCTCTTCAAGACGCCGCCGATGCGGAACGTCGAACTCACGGGGCCGTACGGCCACGCCGGGCAGTTCGCCACGCTGAAGGCGATCGTCGTCCACTACGACAGCATCGACACCCGACTCCGGGACTACGACGTGTCGCAGGTGGATCCCGAACTGCGCGGCACGCTGCTGAACAACTTCGACGAGATCCTCGCGACGCGGGACACGATCCTGATCCCGATCGGCTTCGACGACGCGGAGGCGGACGACCTCGTCGCCTTCCTCGAGTCGCTGACGGATGACGCGGCGCGCGACCTGTCGCACCTGGCGCCGGCGGCCGTGCCCAGCGGGCTGCCGATCGACAAGTAGGGTCGCGGCCGGGCTTCAGCGATCCGCGTCGATGAGGGACCGGAGCGTCCGCTCGAGTTCGCCGGCCTGAGCCTCGGGATCCGCAAGCGTCGGGTTCCGGACGAGCGCAAGGTCCCCCGCGGCATCCACCACGAAGAGGGCCGGAACCGAGGCGAGTTTGTAGTCGTAGGCGATCCGCTCCGCGCGCAGGAGGAGAGGGGCGTCGATGCCCCAATCGCGCACGGTCTGCTCGGGAGGGACCTCGGGGCTTTCCCATGCGTTGAGGTTGAGGAACCGGACGCCCTCCGCCGTCCACCGCTCCCGGAAGGCGGCGTAGGCGGCGGCGAGGTCCCGGCAGGGAACGCACCAGCTCGCCCCGAAATTCAGCACGACGATGTCCCCGCGCAGCTCCGAGAGGCGGAGGGGCGGACCCGCTTCCGTCTCGAGCGTCCAGTCGGGCGCCGGAACGCCGGGTTCGATCCGCCGCGCATCCTCATCGATGACTTCCTCGCTCGCCGAGTCGAGGAGATCCACGCGGATCGCGAGCTGGTCGGGCGTGAGCCTCGCGTCGACGAGGATGCTCCGGATCTCGAAGGCGAGGGCCCCGCTCCCGTCATCCGCCTCCCAGCGGAAGGCGCGGGGCAGGTCGTCCTCGACCCCGATGTGCCACCACACCTGCGCGGGTCCGAACTCGGTCGTCCTTCCGCGGAGCACATCGCACAGGACGCCGCCGATCGTCTCCCGGCTCACGAGTTCCAGGCCGCTCGCCAGTTCCGCCTGAAACAGCTGCGGATCCGTGAACGCCGAGAGTACCGCGAACGGGGCGTTGGCCACGAGATGGCCGGAGCCCCCCGAGACCGTCCCGTGACTGAACCGGGCCAGCGCCTCGTCGCGGGCCGCGACGTAATCGCCGCCCCCGGACACGATGAGCGCGGGAATCTCGGCGGGCGTCTCGCCGGGGGCGTCGCCGGGTGGCGGTTCGCCCGCCCCAGGAGCGGGGATCCATGACGGCGACGGCCGAAGCTCGGCCCAGTAGATCGAGGGCTCGCCTTCGGCCCTGAGCAGCCGCACCCTCCCGGTGTAGGATCCCGCGGCGCTCCCGGTGCCCTCGTACGCATATTCGTACGCGAGGCTCGAAAGCCGCTCGATCGCGGCGGCGGCATCGAGGAGCCGGTCCCGGCCCGTCGGCGCCGACTCGCATGACAGGCACAGGACGGCCGCGACGCCCGCCGCGGTCGCCATGCGTGACGCTCGATTCGTCTTGTACGACCTCATGTTTGCGATCCGCTCCCCACCGCTCCGAAGTTGGATTCCATATGTCACGTCCCGGACCTTGAGGCAAACCCGGATCGGACCGGACGCGACTCTCTGACACGGCAGGGATGGACGGTGAAGATGGAACCGACGAAGCCCGAATCGAACGAGACCGGCGAGACGACGCCCGCGGGCGTCGACCGCCGGACGCTGCTCAAGCTGGGGGCGCTCGGCGCGGGGGCGGCGGTCCTGGGCGGCTGCCGCGACCCCGGGGCCGGCGGCGAATCGGAGCGGTCCGCGAGCGACGGTGCGGCGCCCGAGGCGCTCTTTGCGGCCCCGCCGCTGGAGACGGTGCGGATCGGTTTCGTGGGGATCGGCGGCATGGGTTCGGTCCACGTCCGCAATCTCCTGGACATCGAGGGCGTGGAACTCACGGCGCTCTGCGACATCCGGCCCGAGCACGCCGAGCGTGCCCGCGACTGGGTGGTCGAAGCCGGCGGGCCGGAGCCGACCCTCTACACGCGCGGGGAGACGGACTTCCTCCGAATGTGCGAGGCGGAGGATCTCGACCTGGTCTACACGGCCACGCCGTGGCGCTGGCACGTGCCCGTCTGCGTCGCCGCGATGGAGCACGGGAAGCACGCGGCGACGGAGGTTCCGGCAGCCTGGACGATGGAGGACTGCTGGCGCCTCGTGGAGACCGCCGAGGCGACGCGACGGCATTGCGTGATGATGGAGAACGTGAACTACGGCCGCTGGGAGATGCTCGTCTTCCACATGGTGCGACTCGGACTCTTCGGCGAGATCCTGCACGGCGAGGGCGGATACCTGCACGATCTGCGCGCCATAAAATTCGCCGACACGGGCGAGGGGCTGTGGCGCCGGGAACACTCGAAGACGAGGGACGGCAACCTCTATCCCACGCACGGACTCGGACCGATCGCCAACTGCATGGATATCAACCGGGGGGACCGCTTCGACTACGCGGTCTCGATGAGCGGGCCGTCGCGCGGGCTGCAGGCGTTCGCCCGCGAGCACTTCCCGGAGGGGGCGCCCGAGCGTGACGAGACCTTCTCGCTCGGCGACGTGAACGTCACCCTCATCAAGACCGTCCTCGGCCGGACGATCTACGTCTCGCACGACACGAACCTCCCCCGCCCGTACTCGCGGATCCACCTCGTCCAGGGGACGCGGGGCCTCTTCCAGGGCTATCCCGAGCGCGTCTACGTCGAGGGGCGGAGCGAAGGGCATCGGTGGGACGCCGCGGACGACTACGTCGAGGAATTCGAGCACCCGCTGTGGCGCGAGATGGCCGGGGCCGGGGCGGGCCGCGGACACGGCAGCATGGACTACCTCGAGGACTACCGGCTGATCAAGTGCCTGCGCGAGGGGCTGCCCACCGACATGAACGTGTACGATGCGGCGTCGCTCTCGGCCGTGTGCGCGGTGAGCGAGGCGTCCGTGGCGGAACGTAGCCGGCCGGTCGACTTCCCCGACTTCACCCGCGGCCGGTGGGAGACATGGCCGCAGCTCGGCGTCGTCGAGGCCTGACGAAGGCGCGGACGCGCCGTCCGCCCTTCGCGCTGCGGGTCCTCCGCGGCCTGGCCGTCCTCACCGTGGCCGGGCTGGTCGTCGCGGCCGGGTACGCGGGGTTGCGATCCCTGGGCTTCCGCCCGCTTTGGGAGGTCGAGGCTCCGCCGCCACCGCCCCCGCCGACGGAGCTTCGGGCCCGCATGCCACCGCCCGTGTCGCCGCTCGAGGGCGCGCGGGACGCGTCCGAAGGGGGCGAGCAAGGCGGCCCGTCGCTCCCGGCCCGTGGCGAGGACGCGGTGTATCCGCCCGCGCGCATCGACTTCGAGACGTACGGCGACGGCCGACTTGTCGAATCGAACGCCGCGGTGTCGGAGGAATGGCGCGAACAGGGTCTCGTTCTCTCCTTCGAGTCGTACACCGCGGACGCCGTCCACCCCTACGTGCTCGACGCCGGCGGCTACCTCCCCCCGGACGCTCCGGCCTACGCGCTTGGCCCCGCGCTGGCGGGAGAGCGCGGACTCGAAGTCGGCGTGATACACCTCGACTTCCCGGGGCGTCCCCGCAGGGTGGCTTTCACCCTGCTCGGCCCCGACCTCATCGAGCGCTTCCTCGTCATCGTCCGCAGCGAAGGCGAACGGCTGCCCGAGTCCGCTGCTGCGCGCTCACCCGATATGCGCTACGCGGCGGACGAGGATTCCGGGTCGGGGAAGGCCACCTACAATCCGAGCGGGCGCGGCGTTTTCCGCGCCGAACGCGTCGTCGTCGCGGTGGCTGCGGGGATCGACCGGATCTCCCTCGACGGATGGGGACCGCCGGGCCACCTCCTCCTCCTGGACGACCTCGAGATCGACCCCTGACGCGCCGGGTCGCCGTGTCAGAGGGATTCGGTCAGTCGAAGCCGACCCGGGGGAGGGCCCGAAACAGTCCGATGGCGGCGGCGACGGCCACGAGTCCGAATCCGACCGCGGCGGCCGGCCTCCCGTACAGCGCCATCCCCGTGCCGAAGAGCACGGCATAGACGGTCACGCAGCCGAGGCCCCACGAGGCGAGACCCGCGGCCAGGCTCCCGGGCGCATCCGGTTGCGTGCGCACGGCCTTCCGCCAGCCGCGGGCGAAGGGGCGGATGCGGTCGTAGAAGCCCTGCAGCGTCGCCGTATCCGTGGGCCGGGTGAGGAAGGTCACGACGAGCCACACGGCCGTCGTCAGCCCGACACCCAGCAGCAGGCTGACCGCCGGGTCGAGCGCCGGCAGCCCCACCCGCTCGTGGAAGAGCGGGAACCAGAGCGCCACCGTCGCGGAAGCGGCCATGCCCGAGATCTCCGACCACGCGTTCACCCGCCACCAGAACCAGCGCAGGAGGAAGATCAGGCCGCTCCCCGCGTGCAGCAGCAGGATGAGCTCGAACGCCTGTTTCGCGCTGTCGAGAAAGAGCGCGAGGGCGGCGGAGAGGACGATCAGCAGCCCGGTGGAAACCCGCGCCACCCGCACGTAGTGGGCCTCGTCCCGGTCCGGGGACACGAAGCGCCGATAGAAGTCATCGACGACATAGGACGACCCCCAGTTCAGGTGCGTGGAGATCGTCGACATGTAGGCGGCCGCAAGCGAAGCGACGACGAGTCCCAGAAGTCCGTGCGGCAGGAAGACGAGCATCGCCGGGTAGGCGAGGTCGTGCCCCAGAAGGCTCGGATCGAGGTCGGGGAATGCCGCTCCGATGGAGTCGAGCGTGGGATAAACCGCGATCGAGGCGAGGGCGACGAGAATCCACGGCCACGGCCTCAGCGAATAGTGCGCGATGTTGAACCACAGGGTGGCGCGCATGGAGTCGCGCTCGTTCCGCGCCGCGAGCATCCGCTGCGCCGCGTACCCGCCGCCCCCCGGCTCTGCGCCGGGATACCAGCTCGCCCACCACTGCACCGCGATCGGGATGACGAACACCATCGCCGCCGTCCGCCAGTCCGAGAAGTCGGGCAGCAGCGAGAGGTTCCGCGAGATCTCCGGGTGCGTGACGAGCCCGGCCAGGCCCCCGACCTCGGGCTGCGCGAGCGCGTACGAGGCCGCCGCGACAGCCCCGATCATGGCGACCGCGAACAGGAGGAGATCGGTGACGACCACGCCCCAGAGCCCGGATGTCGCGGAGTACAGCGCCGCCACCGTGCCCGCGACGAGTACCGTCGTGTACTTGTCCGCCCCGAGCAGAACCCCCGAGATCTTGATCGCGGCGAGCGTCACGGTGGCCATGATGACGACGTTGAAGAAGACGCCCAGATAGAGGGCCCGGAAGCCACGCAGGAAGGTCGCCGCGCGCCCCGAATAACGGAGCTCGTAGAAGCCGATGTCCGTGAAGACGCCGGAACGCCGCCACAGCTTCGCGTAGAAGAACGTCGTGCACATCGCCGTGATGAGGAACGCCCACCAGCCCCAGTTCCGGCTCACGCCGCCGTTGCGGACGAGGTCCGTGACGAGGTTCGGGGTGTCGGTGGAGAAGGTCGTCGCGACCATCGACGTGCCCAGCAGCCACCAGGGGAGCTGCCGGCCCGCGAGGAAGAACTCGTTCGTGCCGGAGCCGGCGCGCCGGGCGAACCACAGCCCGACGCCGAGGGCCACGGTCCCGTACGCGGCCAGGACGATCCAGTCGAGGCCGTTCAGTTGCACGGGATCACCGGCCGGCGCGTGTCAGCGGTCGCCGCGGTCGGGCGGCGAGCCTCTACCACTCCCAGCCCGAACGGTAGTCCGCCCTTACGTAGCTGTCGGGGATCGAGACCCCGTTCAGGATCTCGCCCGTGTCCGGGTCAAGCCGGACTTCGCGGCCGCTCCGCACGGAGAGGTTGCCGAGGAGCACCATCTCCGTCAGCGGTCCCGCGTGGTCGACGAAGTTGGAACCGGCGGGCGGCCCATCCTTGCAGGCGCCGGCGAACTCCGCGTACACGCCGTCCGTGCGAGGATACTTCTCCGGCGGCGGATCGGCCCGAACCTCCGCATCCCGTTCGGCGTCGAGCAGCCGGGGGTTCTCGCCGTAGATGCCCGCGAACATCTTGCCATCGGTCCCGATCCACAGTTGCCCGCTCGACTCGAAGGGCCAGCGGGCGTCGTCGGGCACTTCCTCGGGCCGGGGCGGCGAGAGGTTGCCGTCGCGCCACACGACCTTCACGGCCGGCCGGTCCCCCCGGGCGGGGAAGTCGTACTCGATGCGGGAAGCCGCGGGCGCCGTCTCCGGGAAGCGCGTCGTCGATTCCGCCGAAATCCGCTCCGGCGT
>JAJDWE010000040.1 GCA_022825725.1 Gemmatimonadota bacterium | reverse complement strand
ACGGGCTCTTCCTGCTCAAGAACATGGCGAGACCCCGCCTCGTGCCGTGAACCGGGCGGCTGGAACCGGCGACCGGAGCCCCCGGACCGACGACCCGGGTCCGGAGGGTCCGATCGTCCTCTTCGACGGCGTCTGCAACCTTTGTGCGGGCGCCGTCCGCTTCATCATCCCGCGGGATCGCAGCGGCCGCTTCCGCTTCGCCGCGCTCCAGTCGGACGCGGCCCGGGAGATTCTCGAGGGGGTTGGCGCGCCGATACAGGAGCCCGAGGCGTCGCCGCCGTCGCTGGTTCTCGTGTCCGAAGGGCGCGCCCATGTGCGGAGCGGCGCGGCCCTCCGGATCGCGGCGGGGCTCGGCCGGGGGTGGCCGCTGCTCGTCGTCCTCCTCGTCATCCCCCCCCCGCTGCGCGATCTCGCCTACCGGTTCGTGGCCCGGAACCGCTACCGCTGGTTCGGCAAGGAAACCGCCTGCGACGTGCCCCGAATCGACGAAGCCTGGCGGTTCATCGACGCATAAGTCAGCCGACAGTCCGGGCTACGGGGTGGCGCGCTCGTGGACGACGCGGCCGCCGACGATCGTGTACAGCGCCTCGGCCTCGAGGAGCCGCGCGGGATCGTTCCGGCCGGCTTCGATCAGGTCCACGTCGAACACGGCGATGTCCGCCAGCTTGCCCGGCGTCAGCGTGCCCTTGACGTCCTCCTCGAACGAGGCCCACGCCGGGTTCCGCGTGTAGGCCTCGATCGCCTCCTCGATCGTGAGCCGCTCCTCCGGGAACCACCCCTCGGCCGGCTCGCCCGCGAGCGTCTGCCGGCTCACCGCCGCGTACAGCCCGTACCTCGGATGGAGGAAGTAGCGGGCCGCGTTCGTCCCGGGACTGTCGCTCCCGAACACGAGCACCGCCCCCGCGTCCTTGAGCGAACGGAACGCGTACGCGCCGCGGGACCGCCCCCCGATCCTCTCCTCCATCCAGCGCATGTCGTCCGAGATGTGGTACGGGTTCACCTCCGCCACGAGGTTGAGTTCGCCGAAGCGATGGAAGTCCGCCTCCTCCACCACCTGCGCGTGGATCATCCGCCACCTGTGGTCCGCCTCGATCATGTCGTGCTCGCTCAACACGGTCTCAAACAGGTCGAGCAGGATCTTCACGGCCTTGTCCCCGATCGCGTGGATGTGAGGCGGGAGTCCCGTGGGCACCGCCTCTTCCATGAGCCGCTGGAGGTTCCCCTTCGGGAACTCGGCGTAGTTCTGGTCGCGGGTCAGGGAGAGGGCGAGGCCGTCGATGCCCTCGGGAAGCATGATCTGGCGCACGATCCCGAAGTTGCCGGGCGCGTGGTCGTACTGCTCGTAGAACATCGCGCTGGAGCCGCCCATGATCCCGTCGATCCACGCCTTGTAGCCGATGAAGCGGAGCCAGTCGTCGCCGAAGCCGCGGGTGATCCCGAGGCCGCCGGTGTGGGTCACGTTGTCGAGCGATGGACGGATGTTGATGCGGGCGGTGAGTTCGCCACGGGCGTGCAGTTCCTGGTAGGCGCGGAACTGCTCGGAGGAGGTGATGTCCTGGATCGTCGTGACGCCGCCCTCGCGGGCCTCCTGGAGCACGGCGCGGACCTCGGTGAGGCGCTGCTCGAACGACTTGGGCGTGATGGCGGCCCGGACGAGGTCGACGGCGGAGCCCCATAGGATGCCCGTGACCCGGCCGTCCCCGTCCTTCGCGATCCTCCCGCGCGGCGGGTCCGGCGTGGCGTCGGTGATGCCCGCCATCTCGAGCGCGAGGCTGTTCGCGAGGTACATCGAACGGTCGAAGCGGTTGACGAGGACGGGGTGATTCGGGGTCACGTCGTCGATGAGGGCGCGGTGCGGCGTGAACGGCCCGCCGGCACTCGCATCGCCGGCCTCCGCGGCGCCGTCCTCGCCCTCGCGGCCGGTCGAGCCGACCTCCCACTGCTCGTACGCGCCCCAGTCGCCGCGCGTGATCCAGCTGCCGGGCGCCAGACGTTCGGCCGCGCGCGCGATCTCCTCGCGGAAGCCTTCGGGCTCGTGGACCTCGAGCAGGTTGACGCCCACGATGAGCGCACCCGTGCTCTCGACGTGGACGTGGCCGTCGTTGAAGCCGGGCGACACGAAGGCGCCATCCAGGTCGATGACGCGGGTGTCCGGGCCCACCAGCGCCTGCGCCTGTGCGTTCGACCCGACGACGGCGATGTGCTCGCCGCGGACCGCGATCGCCTCGGCCGCGGGCCGCGCCCCGTCGAGCGTGTACACGTCTCCGTTGATCAGGACGAGATCCGCGGCGTCTTCGGGTCCTCCGGCCGCGCATGCGCCGGCCACCGCCGCCGCGGCCAGGGCCAGCATAACGGTTGACTTCCTCATGATCCGTCCTCGCACAGTTCCGGGAGAATCACTGCGACGGGATGCGCTCCCAGTGAAGCGTGTTCACACCGCCGGCCACCATCTGCGGATCCGGAGCGGTGGTCAGGATCAGCCGGTCGCGCCCTTCCAGGCGGAAGGCACGCGGCCGGTCCGAATCGAGCCACTCCAGGTGGAGCGCGCCCTCCACGTGATGCGTGACGACGCCCGCCTCGGAATCCACGGTGTAATCCCCGTAATAGGAGAAAAAGCTGCCGAGGATGAAAGCCCGCATCTCCCCGGCCGTCGCGGTCGCCGTGTCGGGGAGCACGCGGTCGGGACGCATCAGCTGGGCGGACATGCGACCGTTCGCCAGGTATGCGATCTGGCCGCCGGGCGTTTCGCCGTACGGCAGCGTGACCTCCCCATCCGGCATCCGCCGTTCCCAGGACACGAGACGCCACACGCCGACGATGGGGTGGTCGGACGCGGGGAGATTCGTTCCAGGTTCGGGCGTGCAGCCTGCGATCAGGGCGAGCGCAAGGGGAGCGTACTTGATCAAGGGACCTCTCCGGGACGGGTTTCCGGCAGTTGCTGCGGACGGGAATCGACATCCTCGGCGAGCGTGGACGGCGGAGCAAGTTCCACGCACGGATCGCCGACCCTCTCGGCAGGGGGCGATGTCCCTTGTACCTTCCGTGTCCGGCCTGAAAGGCACCGGCGTGACGCAGTGGTCCCTGAAAGGGAGGCCCGGCTTGTCCGATCGCGAAACGAAGGCCGACGACGGTTTGAATCCGGAGGATTTCACCCTCCCGTCGCTCAGGCCGCGCGATCTGCTCGCTCACTTCGGCCCCGGGCTGATCCTCATGATGACGGGGATCGGAACGAGCCACGTCGTGACGGCGCCGACCGCCGGCGGCCGGTTCGCCTACGCCCTCCTCTGGTGCCTGCCCGTCGCCTACATCTTCAAGTATTACGGCTTCGAGATGGCCTTCCGGTTCACCAATGCCACCGGGAAGAGTCTCCTCGAGGCCTATGCCACGGCGCGCTGGAAGTGGCCGCTCTGGTACGTGATGGTGACGACGCTCATCCAGTGCGCCATCGGCCAGGCGGGGCGTCTGATCGCCGCGGCGGCCGTCGTCTACTACCTGTTCAGCGAATACCTGGGCCTTCCCATTCCACTCGAAGCGTACGCGGCCCTGCTCGGCGTGCTCTCCGTGGGCATCATCCTCCGGGGCAGTTACAAGGCCGTGGAGAACACCACGAAGGCGCTCGCGGGGGTCCTCGTCCTCTCGTCGGTCGCCGTTTACATCGTCCAGCCGGCGCCGCTCGCCGAGATGGGGAATTTCTTCCTCTTCGAGATCCCCGACGGGTCGTGGCTCGTGATCGCGGGCTTCCTCGGCCTCCTGCCGACCGGCATCGATGTCTCGCTGCAGGCGTCGGAGTGGGGGAAGGCGAAGCGCGCGGGCATGAGCAAGGTCCGGCCCCACCTCGAGGCGACCGGCGTCGCGCCCCGCTTCGACCCCTTCACCTCGCCGGCCTCCGACCTCGCGGTCGACACCGCGCGGCTCTCCCCGCACGCGCGGGAGTACTGCCGGCGCTGGTTCCGGATCGGGCTCTGGGACTTCCGGACCGGCCACATCATCTCCTTCGTGCTCGCGGCGATCTTCGTCCTTCTCGCCGCGGTGTGGCTCTATCCGAGTCCGATCGAGGGACGCGCCGTCATGGGAGAGATCGCGGGCATCTTCACGCTCAGCGTGGGACCGTGGATGATGATGATCTTCATCCTCGGCGCGCTCGCGGCCACGTATTCCACCGCGTTCAACTACTTCGACGGATGGCCCCGCATCGTCGGCGCCTGCTGCCGGAACCTCTTCCGCACGACGGCGCGCCTGCACGGGATATCGTCCGAGGATCGGGCCGATCCGGAGCGGCGGCGGACCTGGAACTCCGAGTACAACATCTACCGGCTGACGATGTTCTACTCGCTCATCGCCTCGGTCCTCTACATCACGTTCGACCCGCGCCCCGTGTTTCTCGTGCTCGTGGCTTCGGCGCTCGCCTTCTTCGTCGCGCCCGTGATCTACTTCTTCAACCTCTATTTCTGCCTCAAGGTGATCCCGAAGGAGGACGAACTCTTCTACCCGTCCTGGTTCGCGCGCTGGTTCGGGGGATTGAGCCTGTTCATCTTCACGGGCCTCAGCGTGATCCTGATCTTCGCGCGCGTGTTCCGGATCCCCCTCTTCGGCGCCTGACTCAACCGTCGCCCTCGGGCTGCCCGGCCCGCCGACGCCGATCATCCTCCTCCGCCGCTCGCGTCATGCCGGTCGCGACGAGTCCGGCGGGCACCGCCACGATCCCCATCCCGCACAGCAATATGATGAACGTGAAGATCCTGCCTCCCACCGTGACCGGGTACGCATCTCCGTAGCCCACGGTCGTCAGCGTGACGACCGCCCACCACAGGCTGTGGAACACCGATTCGAACTTTTCGGGCTGGGCCTCGTGTTCGAAGTGATGGATGCCGAGCGCCGCGATATACAGCAGGACCAGCGTGGCGAAGAGGAACACCAGCGCCTCGTTGCGCGCGTACTTCACGGCGTTCATCAGCCTCGTCACGGCCGTGCTGTATCGCGCGATCTCGAAGAGCCGGAAGACGCGGAGCAACCGCAGGCCACGCACCGCCCGGAGGTCGATGCCGACAGACAGGAGCGAGAGGTAGAACGGAAGAATGGCGATGAGGTCGACGACTCCATAGAAGCTGCGGATGAAGGACCACTTGTGCTCCGCCGCGATGATCCGCAGGGCGTATTCGATCGTGAAGAGCACGACGATGACGATTTCGCAGACGGCGAGCGCCGCCTTCCAGGCGGGAGGCAACTGGTGGAGGGTGGACAGCGACATCGCCACGAGGGAGGCGATGATGAGAAAGAAGACGCCCTTGTCGAACCAGCGGCCGGACCCCGCGCCCGAACCCTCCACGACATCGCGTATGTTCATCGGCAACTCCGGATAGGGGCTCCGCCAGCCTACGTCCGGTATGCCGGGCCCGCTATCCGCGCAGTCGCTGCACGAACCACCAGTAGTGACCCTCGAGGTCCCGGACTTCGTAGCTTCGGTCGGACCAGTAGTCCTCGCCGTAGTCCTGGGTGGCGGGCTCGGTCGTGATCGCGGCGCCGGCGGCGCGCGCCCGCTCGCAGTGTGCGTCCGCGTCGTCCACGTAGACCATGAGCGACTGCGTGTTCGCGCCCTCCGCGCCCTGCGGGGACCGTGGGTAGCTCCGGCCCGGCGTGAGTCCCGCCTGCCCAACCATGATGAGGCCGCCGTTCAAGGCGAGCTGGGAATGGACCACCTGTCCCTGCTCGTTCTCGATTCGCTCCCGCACCTCGAACCCGAAGGCATCCGCAAGCCAGTCGATCGCGGCCCCGGCGTCCTCGTAGAACACGGCGGGAGTGATCCTCGGCCAGCCGTCCGGAGGGTTCCTCATGTCGTTCTCCCTGCCACTTCGGGTGGAATTCATGCGGAGGGGTAGGCGCCGGCGACGCGGGCGCGCTGCCGGACCAGGGCGAGGACCACGTCGATCGTGGGGGTGGGGACCTCGACCATGCGCCCCATCTCCTGGACCGCCGTGACGAGGGCGTCGATCTCCATCGGACGTCCCTTGTCGAGGTCCTGCAGCATCGATGTGCGGTGCTCGCCCACGGCCGCGATCCCCTCGATTCGCCGCTCGATGTCGATCGAAAAGCGGGCGCCCAGGGCTTCGGCCACGGCCTGTCCTTCGAGCATCATCGCCTTCGCGACCGCACGCGTGTCGGGGTCGCCGGCTATGGTCCCCAGCGTCCCGAGGGTGAGCGCGCTGATCGGGTTGAAGGCGAGGTTCCCCCACAGCTTCACCCACATCTCGTTCCGGATCCCCCGGACCGGAGCCCGGAAGCCGGCTTCGATCATCGCCTTCGCCAGCCGCCGCACGCGCTCGGTCTTCTCGCCGCTGGGCTCTCCGAACGTGAACCGGTTGTATTTCAGGTGCCGGATGACGCCGGGTTCCGATACCTCCGTGGCCGCGTACACCACGCAGCCGATCACGCGCTCCGGACCGATCCCATCCCACTGCGCGCCGCCGGGGTCGAGGCTCTCGAGGCGGCGGTCCCGCCACGGTCCCTCAAGTTCGTAGAAATACCACCACGGGAGACCGTTCGTCGCCATGACGACGGCGGTGTCGGGCCCGAGCAGCGGCTGCATCGGTTCCACGATCCAGGGGACGGAATGTGCCTTGAGCGTGACGATCAC
>JAJDWE010000082.1 GCA_022825725.1 Gemmatimonadota bacterium | reverse complement strand
GATCGGCGAGGTGCGAGACGCTCTCACTGAGAAGCCCGTCGCGGCGGCGGCGGTGTCGGTCCCGGGCCGGGCCGAGGTGGCCGAGACCAACCGAATGGGCCGGTTCATTCTGAGCGGCGTCCCGGTGGGCGTTCACGAGCTATCGGTGCGGCATCTGGGGTACGCGCCGCTTTCCCACGAAGTGACGGTATCGCGTGGCATTACCACGGAGGTCGAGGTCGGGCTGGTTCCTGAGCCGATGGAGATGGCCCCGATCGTGGCCACGGCAGCGAGGCCCCGCCGACTGGAGGTCAAGGGGTTCTACGAGCGCAAGTACTGGGGCGAGCTCGTCAGCGGAGGCAGCTTCTTCACCGCCGCCGACATCGAGCGCCGCAGACCCGTCCTCATCTCGCACATGATCGCCGATGAGATGGGAATCTACCTGGAATGCGGCCTTAGAGTGTCCAGTTGCAGGATACTGAACAGGCGGGGCTCCTCGAGGTTCGTACCCGGTGGCTGTGAAATGAGCGTCTGGGTCGATGGCGTTAACGTCGGAAAGGGCGGACCTGACAGCGTTGTGAAGCCGGTCGAGATCGCGGGGCTCGAGATATACAGGGGAGCCGCATCTCTTCCCGGGGAGTTCAGCGGATCCGATTCCGGATGCGGGGTCGTGGTCATCTGGACGAAGTAGTCCGGCCCGACCGGCTCGCGTAGGCGATTCAGCTCCGGGCGGCCCGCTCCTCGCCGATCGTCTCCGGCACGGGGATGCCGAAGGCAAAGCCCTCCAGCCTGGCCACGGATGTGCGCGTCCCGGCCACTTCCTTGCGGAGTTCAGCGATCTCGCCGCGCAGGCCCTTGATCTCGCTCCGCATCTCGCCGCGCAAGCTCTTCATTTCGCCCCGCACCTCGCCGTGCCGGCCGTGGATCTCACCGCGCAGCTCGTCCCGGACGCCGTGGATCTCGGTCCGAAGCTCGTCCCGGACGCCGTGGATCTCACCGCGCAGCTCGTCCCGGACGCCGTGGATCTCGGTCCGAAGTTCATCCCGGACGCCGTGGATCTCGGTCCGAAGCTCGTCCCGGAAGCCTTGGATCTCCCCCCGCAGCTCGCCCCGGACGCCTTGGATCTCCCCCCGCAGCTCATCGCGCAGCCCATCGCACCTGCCGACGATCTCGCTCTTCACCTCCACGCGGGTATCGGCCAGCTCCACGCGGGTATCGGCGAGGTCGCCGGCCAGCCGGTCGAACTTGCCGTCGAGCTTGCGGGAGTTCCACTCCAACCTCGCGCCCACGCCGAGGATGGCCACGACCACGGTGATGATTCCGATCACATCAAGTCCCATTTCCACGAACGTCCCTGCCGAAGGTTCATGGTTCGGCGCCGTCCCGGCACCGCTACCAACGCCAACCTCCGGCCGCGTATCAATGTGGGGTCAACCGGGAATCCGGTTCAAGCGGAGCCCCGTCCCCGCCTCGTCGTCTGCGGCCACATCCACGACTCCTGGGGCGTCCGCTCCCGAGCCGGTCACACGCCGGTCGTGAAGGCCGGTCCCGGCGGGATCGAATGGCGTCTCGAAAGTCGCGGAATGCCCCGAAACCCGGTAGATTAGAGGGTCTTACCGAGTGCGGCCGGGCTCCCCCGGAGCTGCCATTGGTCGCCGCGTCCTCGAGGATCTCGAAAACGCCAGTTCCAGCGGGAATCCATGACCACCGAGAGCATAGAACGCGTCGAGCAGAGACCGCTCGAAGAAGAGATGCGCGAATCGTTCATCGACTACTCGATGAGCGTCATCGTACAGCGCGCCCTTCCCGACGTCCGCGACGGCCTGAAGCCGGTCCACCGGCGGATCCTGTACGCGATGCACGAGGCCGGCCTCGGCCCGACCCGGCCCTACAGAAAGAGCGCGACCGTCGTCGGCGACGTGATCGGAAAATACCACCCGCACGGCGATTCGGCGGTCTACGATTCGCTCGTCCGGATGGCCCAGGAGTTTTCGCTCCGTTATCCGCTCGTCGACGGGCAGGGCAACTTCGGGTCCGTGGACGGCGACTCCGCCGCGGCCTATCGCTACACCGAGGCCCGGCTCCACGGCTTCGCGAGCGAACTGCTCGGTGATATCGACAAGGACACGGTCGACCACACGCCGAACTTCGACGACCGGCTGCAGGAACCGACCGTGCTGCCCTCCGCGCTCCCCAACCTCCTCGTCAACGGCTCGTCGGGCATCGCGGTGGGCATGGCCACGAACATCCCCCCGCACAACCTCCGCGAGGTGGCCGCCGCCTGTCACCGGCTCATCGAGGCGCCCGACACGACGCTCGACGAGTTGATGGAGATCATCCGCGGTCCCGACTTCCCCACCGGGGGCACGATCTTCGGCGGGGCCGGGATCCGCGAGGCCTACCGGCTGGGGCGCGGCCGTGTCGTGATGCGCGCGAAGGCCGACATCGAGGAGGGACGGGACGGCCGCGACCGCATCATCGTCCGCGAGATCCCCTTCATGGTGAACAAGACCCGCCTCATCGAGCAGATCGCGGGTCTCGTGCGCGACAAGAAGGTCACGGACATCTCCGACCTCCGCGACGAGTCCGACCGCGACGGGATCCGGGTCGTCATCGAACTGAAACGCGACGCGGTGCCGCAGATCGTCCTGAACCAGCTCTTCAAGGGCACGCAGCTCCAGTCCACCTTCGGCGTCATCATGCTCGCGCTCGTCAACGGCGAGCCGCAGGTGATGGACCTCAAGACGATGCTCGGGCACTTCCTCGAGCACCGGCACGAGGTCGTCGAGCGGCGGACGCGCTTCGAGTACGGCGTGGCGAAGGACCGGGAACACGTCCTCGAGGGGCTCAAGATCGCGGTCGACCACATCGACGAAGTCATCCGCATCATCCGCGCCTCCCCCGAGACCGAGATCGCGGGCGCGGAACTCCGGTCGGCCTTCGATCTCAGCCAGCGCCAGGCCGACGCGATCCTGAACATGCGGCTCGCGCGCCTCACGGGCCTCGAAATCGAGAAACTCGAGGAGGAGCTGGAGAAGGTCCGCGCGCGCCGGCAGGAACTCGAGACCATCCTCGCCTCGCGCGACCGGCGGATGGAGATCGTCGGAGAGGAGCTGTCGGCCCTCGTCGAGAAGTTCGGCGACGAGCGCCGCACCGAGATCGTGCCCGACACCTCGGACCTGACGGACGAGGACCTCATCGCCGAAGAGCGGATGGTCATCACCGTCTCGCACTCCGGCTACATCAAGCGCATCGAGCCTGCGGTCTACCGGGCGCAGCGGCGGGGCGGACGCGGGATCGCGGGCATGGGCACGAAGGAAGAGGACTGGGTGGAGCACCTCTTCCTCGCCTCGACCCACGACTACCTCCTCATCTTCACGAGGGATGGCCGCCTGTACCGCCTCAAGGTGTACCAGATCCCCCCGGCGCGGCGCACGGCCCGCGGCAAGCCGATCGTGAACCTGCTCCGGATGAACAAGGGCGATGAGGTCGCCTCCATCGTGCGCGTGCGGGAGTTTTCCGACGACCGATTCCTCATCTTCGCGAGCCGGCACGGACTCGTGAAGCGGACGAGCCTCGCCGCGTACCGGAACGTGCACGCCGGGGGTCTGCGGGCCATCAACATCCTCGACGACGACCGCCTCATCGACGTCAAGCTGAGCGATGGTTCGAACGATGTCATTCTCGCCACGAGGCGCGGGATGGCGATCCGGTTCGCGGAGAGCGATGCGCGGGAGATGGGGCGGGCGACACAGGGCGTGCGCGGCATCCGACTCTCGGATGACGACACCGTCGTCGGGCTCGTGGTTGCCCGGCGGGGCGGCTCTCTCCTCACCGCTACGGAACTGGGGATGGGGAAGCGGAGCGATGTCGACGACTACCGGATCCAGAGGCGCGGCGGCAAGGGCCTCATCAACCTCAAGCCCACGGACAAGTCGGGTCTCGTCGCCGCGGTACGGGAGGTGACGGACGACGACGAGTTGATGTTCGTGACCCGCAACGGCGTCATCAACCGGCAGCCGGCGGAAGGGATCCGCGTAATCGGACGCAATACGATGGGGGTGCGGCTCGTTTCCCTCGACGAGGGGGACGAACTCGTGGATGTCGCGTGTCTGATCGATCCGATCGGAACGGATCCGGCGGTGGACGACGAGACCGAGGCCGATGCTCTTGACGGTGCCGAGGCCGGTGACGTCGAGGCCGGCGGCGAGGACGCCGAGTGACCGGCGCGACCGCGACCCTCGTTTCACTCGCCGATGTCGAAGCCGCGCACGAGCGGATTCGCGGAGCGGTCCGGCGCACGCCGCTGATCCCCGCCCCGTTCCCTCGGGCGGGCGGGCGCGGCGCGACCGATGCGCCGGACGGCGTGTGGCTGAAGTGCGAGAACCTCCAGCGCGTCTCCGCCTTCAAGGCGCGCGGCGCGTACAACTACGTGAGCCGGCTCTCGCCGGAGGAACGGGCCGCCGGGCTCCTCACCTACTCGTCCGGCAATCACGCGCAGGCGGTGGCGTGGACCGCCCGGGCGTTCGGCGTGCCGGCGCGGATCGTGATGCCGGTCGATGCGCCCGACGTGAAGCGGGAGGCGACGATCGCCCTCGGGGCGGAGGTCGAACTCGAAGGCACGACGTCGGCCGAGCGCAAGGCGCGCGCCGAGCAGATTCAG
The DNA here is from genome assembly GCA_022825725.1 of Gemmatimonadota bacterium. Classification (GTDB taxonomy): domain Bacteria; phylum Gemmatimonadota; class Gemmatimonadetes; order Palauibacterales; family Palauibacteraceae; genus Palauibacter. The sequence goes on along the minus strand of JAJDWE010000082.1, from coordinate 5,057 downwards.
CGGGAGTTCGGCGGGACGATGGTGCCGCCGTTCGACGACCCGGACATCATCGCGGGGCAGGGGACCGTGGCGCTCGAGGTCATCGAGCAACTCGGCTCCCGGGAACCGGGGATGGTGCTGGCTCCGATCGGCGGCGGCGGACAGCTGTCGGGCGTCGCGGCCGTCGTGCGACGCCGGTGCCCGGAGGCCGAGGTCATCGGCGTCGAGCCCGCGGGGGCGGCCTCGATGCTGCGCTCGCTCGAGCACGGCGCGCCGGTCACCCTCGACCGCGTATCCACCGTCGCCGACGGCCTCAAGCCGGTACGACCGGGCGATCTCACCTTCGCCCACTGCCGCGACCTGGTGGACCGCGTCATCACGGTCGACGACGAGGCGATCCGCGACGCCGTGCGCTGGCTCTTCGGCCTGCGGCTCGTGGTGGAGCCCTCCGGAGCGGCCACGGTGGCCGCGCTGCTCAACGGCGCGGTGACGCCCGCGGCGCGGGGGGAGACGGTGGCGATCCTCTCCGGCGGCAATATCGAGCCCGCGCTCCTCGCCGACTGGATCGGCGGTTGATGGTCTCCAACGGGGCCGGCGCCTCGAAGCTCGTATTGTTCGACATCGACGGGACGCTCGTGTACGCGGCGGGGGTCGGCCGCTCGGCTATCGAGGGCGCGATGATCGAGGTGTACGGGACGCCCGGACCCATCGACGATCTCCCCTTCGACGGGATGACGGACCCTCAGATCGTGCGCACGCTCCTCCGCGCCGAAGGCCTGTCGGAGGACGAGATCGCGCCGGGGTTCGACCGGCTCTGGCCCGTGTACGCGGCGCGGCTCGAAGACGAGATCGACGAGCGGCGCGACCGGATGCGCCCGACGCCGGGCGTCCCCGAGATCCTCGACGCGCTCGAGGCGGAGGGCGCGGCGCTCGGCCTGCTGACGGGCAACATCGTCGCCGGTGCCGAGGGAAAGCTCTCGGCGGTCGGGCTCTGGCGCCGTTTTCCGTTCGGCGCCTTCGGCTGCGACGACGCGGACCGGAACCGCCTGCCGCCCATCGCGCTCGAGCGGGCCTTCCGCCATACGGGCACGCGGTACGGCCCCGGCCGCACCTGGATCGTCGGGGACACCCCGCACGACATCGAGTGTGCCCGCGGGTCCGGCCTGTCCGTGCTCGGCGTGGCCACCGGACGCTTCTCCGTGGATGATCTTCGCCGGGCCGGCGCCGACGAAGTCCTTCCTTCGCTCCGGGACACCGGCCGCGCGATGTCGGCCCTGGCAGGCGCATGAACCGGGGGTCGAAAGGCGACCCGAAGGCCTATCGATTCGACGTCCGCCTCGCGGGCGAGCCGGTGCGGCCGCAGGTCTCCGTCGTCTGTACGCCGTCCGGGGTTCACTTCGAGGACCGGCAGATCCCGCTCGCATCCGTCTTCTGGGTATCGAGGCGCGCCGGCCTCATTCTCGTCTTCGCCCGGCAGGAAACCGTCGCCTTCTTCGGGGAGAGCGGAGACCTGGAGGATTTCGCCCGCAGCGTGGAACGGGGCAGCGATGTGGCGGGCCGGCGGTCCCTCCTCCGGCCGCTGGCCGCGGACGTCGTCGTGTGTACCGCCGGCACCGAGATCACCGGGAGGATCGGCGACGCGCCCCTGGAGGGGCTCTACCTCGCGGTGTTCACGAGGCGCGGGCTGCATCTCTTCGCCGAAGCGCACGAGTACACCCTGCGCTGGCCGACCGAGCACGCGGCCGAGGCCGCCGGCGACGCTCATGGAGACGGCCGCCCCGTCCTCGAACTCGCCAAGGGGGACGCGTCCTTCGAGATCCGCTATCTCTTCCGGGAGGAGATCCGCGCCGTCCTGGAGGTCGCCGCCACCGTCCCCGCGCCTCCGGACACCGACGACGCCCTGGAGATGTTCGACAAGGGGGAGGTCGCGCGCCCGGTGCGGGCCCGACTGCCGGATTTCTCCGTGGGCGCCGACACGCTGCAACAGGTGTGCGAGGCGGCAGTCGACCGCGTGCGGATCGACCCTTCGATCGGCGAGAGCTTCGATCGGCGCTACTTCGAGCGGCACTTCCGGACGCTTGGCGAGATGGCGCTCGGGCCCCTCATGCTGCGGCGCTCCGCCGCGCTCGAAGCCGACTCGGTCGTCGGCGCCGTTCAGGCCATGGATGCGGAGCAGATGCGGCAGGACGCGATCGCCGCGTTTCGGGGTGTCACGGAAGAGTTGGTACGAGTGTACGCGGCCGAAGTACAGGCGATCGTCAGAACCAGGCGTCTCGACCGGGACAAGGGCGAGAAGGCGTTGTCCGCCGTCGGCGAACCCGTCTTGCGGGAGACGACGTCGAAGTACATCGATGCCCTGAACCCCGCGTTCGACGCCACGTTGGCCCGGCAGCAGCTCCTCCTGCAGCAGTTGCACGCGCGCGATCTCGCCCCGCCGGAGGCGGAGGAAGCGAGCGTGGAGGAGGCGATCCGGGCCTGGAAGGACGAGGTGACGAAGCTCGACCGGGCGTACGTGTCTGCGGCCGCCGCGGCGCTCGTCGAAATCGGGGCCCTGTGGTCCGATCGCATGATCCCCGGCCTCCGGGCGCTGGCAGCCCTTCGCGCCCGACGCTTGTCGAAGCGGGGCCGATGGGCGATTCTCGCGATAGTGGCGTTCTTCGTCGCTGCAGCGCTGGCCTGGCTGGCCCGCGACCTGATTTAGCAGAGGGAGTAGGACAGATGGCAAGGAAGATGGCACAACAGCAGAGCGCTCCCCCGCGCAAGAACCGGTGGTTCCCGATCGCCCTGGTCGTCATCGTGGCCGCCGGCGCGTACTGGCTCCTGGTGGGCGGCGGACAGGGCGGCTCGGGTCCGCCCGCGACACACCCGGACCTTCTCGAGGTCCTGGCCGAGGCCGAGCCCGATGCGTCCGTCGGCGTGCCGATCGGGCCCGAGTCCGCGCCGATCACGATCGAGGAGTTCTACGACCCTTCCTGCCCCCACTGCGCGACTTTCGCGGGCTTCGCCGGCAAGCTTCTGCGTCAGAACTACGTCGAGACCGCGAACGCTCCCGTGCGCTGGGTCTCGTACGACTACATGGTCGGTTTCCCCAACTCCGTCGCGGCCTCGCTGGCCGCCCGCTGCGCGGGTGAGCAGGGACTGTACTGGCCGGTGCACGACCTCATCCTCTCCCGTCAGACGCGGTGGTATCAGCTCGCCGACCCCGCCGACGCCATCGCGGAGATCGCGACTCAGGCCGGCGTCGATGCAGACGCCTGGAACGCGTGCATGCGCGAGCGCCGCCCCCTTGAGGATATCGCGAAGTCCCACCAGTTCGGCGTGTCGCGCGGGGTGAACTCCACGCCCACGCTCTTCGTCGACGGCGTGCCGGTGGACCTCGGGGGCGTGGAACCCTACACGCACATCGAGAGCCTCATCCAGGCCCGGATCGAGGCGCTCTCCTCCGGGGACGATCCTTCGGACAGCGGACAGGGAGCACCGTAATCCATGAGTGAGTTGAACCGGCGCCGGGGGATCGCGCTCCTGGCGCTGGCCGGGCTCTTCCTCTCCACCTACCTCTTCCTCTACGCGCTCGGCTACTACGGCGAACTCGCGTGCGGTGCGGGCGGCAGCTGCGATCTCGTGCAGGGGTCGCGCTGGGCCCGCTTCCTCGGATTCCCCGTGGCCGGCTGGGGCGTGGGCTGGTATGTGGCCGTGTTCGGCGTCTCGATGCTGGGGACGCGGGACGGCATCGTCGCCGCCGGCTGGATCCCGCGCGTCCTGGCCGTGCTCGCCCTGGGCGGGCTCGCCTTCACGATCTACCTGACCGCGCTCGAACTCTGGGTCATCCACGCCATCTGCCGCTGGTGTGTGGGAAGCGCCGTCATCACCCTCGGCATCTTCCTCCTCACCCTCCCCGACTTCCGCGCCCTCCGCCGCTCGGGCTGACGCGCCCGAGCCGGATCAGGAACCCGGGGGGCGGAGTTCGTTCCAGCGTTCGATGAACGCGACCGCGGCGTCGACGAAGATCTCGGTCGCGATTCGGCCGCGTTCCGTCGAGGCTTCGGCCGGATGGCGCGTGCCCCACACGCCCGTGGACGACATTTCCGCGGACGATGTTCCCTTGCCGGTCGCCTCGTCCTTGAGTCCCTCGGCGAGGAACACCGCCAGCGCCGTCGGATCGCCCGCCAGCACGTCGGGAAGCATCGCCTCCATGTGCGCCGGCAGCGTGACCTCCGCGGGGACGGCCGCGTCGATGTCCACCAGCGTCGGCATGAGGTAGAGCGAACTCGAGGTCTCGGGCGTCCCGCCGTGACGGTCGAGTTCGTCGGGCGGCGGCGTCGGGACGGAGGCCATCCGGTCCCGATCCCGGAACGGCCCCGACACCGCGCCCAGATCGACCGCGATCCCCGCCGTCTCCTGGTTGATGCGATCCACGATGAACGTCGTGATGGCGCGGTTCCCGCCGTGCGCGTTCATGATCAGGAAGCGCTTGAACCCGTGCGCGATGAGGCTCTTCACCGCCTCGACGTACACCTCCTGTATGAGCGGAGAGGGCAGCGTGATCGTCCCCTCGAACCCCATGTGATACGGGGACTGCCCGGGCAGGAGGATCGGAGCCACGAGGACGTCGGCCCGCTGCGCCACGAGCTTCGCCTGCTCGACCCCGTTCAGGTAGTCCGTGCCGATCGGAAGGTGGTTGCCGTGCTGCTCCAGCGCGGCGACCGGAATCAGGACCATGTCGCTGCGCGTGAGAAAGTCCCGCACCTCCGGCACGGTCATGTGGGGCAGGTAGTTCTTCACCTTCTCCTGCGTCCACAGCGGATTCGTCTGCGGGTTCGACTGGGCGGCCGCCGCCGGAGCGAGGGCAAGGGACAGGAAGACGGGCAGAGATCGTCGCATGGGACCTGCTCCTGTCAGAGGGTCACGCGGCCCCCGGGGTCTCAGGCGGTGGCGCGCCAGAACCCTTCCAGCGCCTCTCCGTCCGGCGAGGCGCGCAGCTTGTCGAAGGCCCGGTTCCGGATCTGCCGGATGCGCTCGCGGGTCACGCCGAGGAGCGAGCCGATCTCCTCCAGCGTCATCTCCTCGCCGTCGTCGAG
>JAJDWE010000060.1 GCA_022825725.1 Gemmatimonadota bacterium | reverse complement strand
CTCGACGACGGCGAGGAGATGACGCTGGAGGAGATCGGCTCGCTCCTCGGCGTGACCCGCGAGCGCATCCGGCAGATCCGGAACCGGGCCTTCGACAAGCTGCGCGCCTCGCCGGACGGAGAGGCGCTGGAAGGGTTCTGGTGACGCGAGCGTTTCGAATCGGCTGGAACGGCAGATATCTGTGCCAAACTTCCCAGGAGACGTTCCGGTAGCGACCTGGGTTGACGGACACGTCGATGCCGTGGATTGTGGCGTCTCCATTCAACATCGACGCGAACATAGGTGATAACATTGGGCTCTCCGGTTATGACGAGGCGTGACGCGATCATCGACAACCGCGATCGCAGGGTCGGCGACTTCCTGCGACATCGGATCACGGACGAGACACTGCTGTCAGTCGTGTCTGCATACTTCACGATCTACGCCTACGACGATTTGCGTGCGGAACTCGAATCGATTCGAGGGATGCGCTTTCTCTACGGTGAGCCGCGGGGCGTCGGCGTGGTGGACCCTGGAGGGGATGCGGACAAGGCGTTCCGGTTGACGGCCGACGGTGGAATCAAGCTCAAGCGCGTTCTAGCGCAGAAACCGCTGGCACGGGCGTGCGAAGCGTGGATCCAAAGCAAGGTCGATATCCGCACCATCAAGGAGAGCAACTTTCTGCACGGGAAGCTCTACCACTTGGCTCAGCGAAACGGGGACAGCTCGGCAGTTCTAGGCAGTTCCAACTTCACGCGGGGTGGCCTCGGCCTCGGCGCCAGCCCGAACATCGAGTTGAATATCGAGCTTCGTAGGGAAGCGGATCGGGAGCCTCTCCTGCGTTGGTTCGACGCGCTCTGGAACGATCAGGACCTTACGCGGGATGCAAAGGAGGACGTACTGACGGCCTTGGCGAAGTTGGGCAAAGACTACGCGCCCGAGTTCGTCTACTACAAGACGCTGTTCCACGTGCTTGAAGAGAAACTCGCGGATCAGGCTGAACGCGACGGGCTGATCCGAGACGTTCACTTGCACGACACTAAGGTCTGGAACGCCTTGTTCTCGTTCCAGAAGGATGGGGCCGTCAGTGCGATCAATCGGCTCATGCGGCACAACGGTTGCATCATCGCCGACAGCGTGGGACTCGGAAAAACGTGGACAGCACTCGCCGTCATCAAGTTCTTCGAAATCAATAACGACAGAGTGCTGGTTCTCTGCCCCAAGAAACTTGAGCAGAACTGGATTCGCTATACGTCCTGGGCTGGCCAAGCAAACAACCCGCTCGCCGAGGACCGCTTGGGCTACACCGTTCTCGCTCATACGGACCTGAGCCGCACTGGCGGGATGGCCGGAGGAATCGATCTCGCAGGCTTCAACTGGAGTGCGTTCAATCTCATCGTGATCGACGAGTCTCACAATTTCCGTAACGAGGGCCGGGATAGGAAGGACGACGAGGGGAGCCTGATCGCACGGAGTCGTTACAACCGTCTTCTAGAGGAAGTAATCAAGGAAGGCGGGCACACTAAGGTACTCATGCTCTCGGCGACCCCCGTGAACACAAGCCTCCGCGATCTCCGAAACCAGATATATCTGATGACGGAGAAACAGCAGGACGCGTTCCAGGATACTGTCGGGATCGACGACATCCGAAACGTGTTTAGGTTGGCGCAAAAGGAATTCCAAAAGTGGGAGAAGGAGTCTTCGGAGAGTAATGAAAGGAACAAGGGCGCCCTGCTCGAACGGCTTGGAGCGGATTTTCTCGCAGTCCTCGACGCCGTAACGATCGCACGCTCTCGGAAGCACATCCGTCGTGCCTATCCCGAGGTTGAGCGAAAGATCGGAGGTTTTCCGGAGCGAGATGTCCCGACGAACCTGCATCCGCCCACGGATAGCGAGGGCCGACTCTCATACGACAGCCTATACGAGCGGATTAGCAAGTTTCGGCTCGCCGTCTACATGCCCTCGCAATACCTGAGGGATAAGTCGAAGCTGGAGGAGGAGAAGGCGAAACTGAACTTCGACCAGCGGGACCGAGAGCATTGGCTGGTCGGCATGATGCGCGTGAACCTTCTCAAGAGACTGGAGAGTTCCGTCCACTCGTTCACGCTCACGATGGAGCGCATTCTCGGTAAGATGGACGAACTGAATCAGCGAATAGAACGTTGCTTGGAGGATCCGGGGAAACACCAAGTTACGCTCCTCGCGGATGAGGACGAAGAAGATGAGGAGTTCACGTTTGGAAAGGGGCGGAGGTATCCGCTCATCGACCTAAACCTTGGAGCTTGGCAAGAAGATCTGCGGAGTGACCGACGGATGTTCTACGAGATATTTCGTCAGGCGAAGCAGGTCGGGGTTGAGCGCGACGCGAAACTGAGGAAACTGCGAGAGCTCCTGGAGCAGAAGGTCAGGAAGGCACCTGTTACCAAGGATGGAGAGCGCAATCGGAAAGCGTTGGTTTTCACTACGTTCTCGGACACAGCCCAATACCTCTATGAGAATCTCCACGAGTGGGCGCAATCTGTGCTCGGAGTTCACATCGCCGTGGTCACCGGAAGCGGCGGCAATCAGAGCACGCTCGGGTCTAAGAAGTTCGCCGAGATTCTCGGAGGATTTGCGCCGAAGGCGCAGGATGCTGCGCGCGGGGCGGAGCAGATCGACATCCTGATTGCTACCGACTGCCTGTCCGAAGGGCAGAACCTCCAGGACTGCGATCTTGTGGTGAACTACGACATTCATTGGAACCCGGTACGGCTGATGCAGCGTTTCGGACGTATCGACCGGATCGGCAGCCGCAATCACCGCGTTGCCATGGCCAATTTCTGGCCCACCCAGGATCTGGACCGCTACCTGGATTTGAAGAACCGAGTCGAGGCTCGTATGGCGCTCGTCGCTGCGGCGGCGACCGGACAGGACGACTTGCTCGCCGCCGATTCGGTCGAAGCCTTGGAACAAGCTGCCCAATACGAACTCGGATTCCGTGAGCGTCAGCTCCGGCGAATACGGGAGGAGAGCCTCGACATCGAGGATGTGGACGATGGGGTTTCCATGAGCGACTTTACCCTCGATGATTTCCTAGCCGAGTTGATGCAATACCTTCAGTCCCGACGGGCCGAAATCGAAGCCGCGCCATTCGGTATCTGCGCGGTGGTGCCGCCGGAGCCAGCCACTGCCGTCGGCGATTCAAAAAAGATTCGCCCGGGAGTGGTATTCTGCCTCAAGCTACGCACCGCAGCTGCAGAGCGAACTCCAAACCGCCTCCACCCCTACTTCCTTGCGTACGTAAGGGAAGACGGAACCGTGCGCTATTCGTTCCAGCAAGCGAAGCAGATCCTGTCGCTGTGCCGGGCACTAGCGGCAGGTCGCGAGGACGCTCTCGCCGACCTCGTGAATGCTTTTGATCGAGACACTGGGCATGGGCAGGAGATGGCCCGGTACGAGAAGATGCTGGCGCAGGCGGTGCGGCGGATTCGCGGGAAGTTCCGAAGCGCCGAGCTGAAGGAACTGACTAAGAGTCGTGGGGCCAAGGTGACCAAACAATCAGAGAGCCCGCACGGAGCCGAAGCGTTCGAGTTGATCACTTGGCTCGCCATCACGGATCCCACTTAAATGCCTGATCTTCTGAGCCGTATTCGCGACGAAGTCCGCACCTTCTCCGACCGGTCACTCCAAGAGAGCGCAGCTGGCCTCCTCGGCGTTCTCGGTTACAGTAGCAACCGAGTGCCATCCGTTGATGGCGTGCCGGAGTTCCTGGATCTGTGCAAAGAGGCGGAGCTGACCGAGACCCAGCTCGCGTCGTTCAATGCCTGGTCCGATGTGCAGGCCGTGTTCCAGTTCACCGAAGACGAACTTCGTGCCTCGGACGCTCTCTCCGGTGTGGTGGGGTTCGAGAAGAGTCGGGCCGAGTCCTTCCTCTTCATGGCTGTCCAACTGAGGGAAGGGGAATACGCGAGGGGTCGCTTGGCGGACATGACCCGCAACGTTAATCGCATCTTCGCGATGCCGGTCATCGTGATATACCGCTACCGAAGGCCTGCCGGCGCCAATGTGTTCACGGTGGCCGTGGTCCACCGGCGGGCACACAAGAGAGACCCCACGCGGGACGTGTTGGAGAGGGTCACCCTCGTGAAGGATGTCCGGGCGGAAGATCCGCATCGCGCTCACATTGACATCTTGGCGGGCCTGGCGCTTGAGAAACTCTCACGGGAGCACGAGCGCTGGAGCTTTGACGAGCTACACGCGGCGTGGGAAAACGCCTTGGACACCGAGCCCTTGAACCGTCGGTTTTATCGCCAGTTGTTCGACTGGTTCGAGCGGGCCTGCCGAGAAGGGGAGTGGCCGCCCGATGCGCCCTCGGAGCAGCAGGTCATCCGGTGCATTACACGCGTGCTGTTCGTCTGGTTCATCAAGGAGAAGGGGCTGGTCTCGGACGATTGGTTCAAGCGAGAGCGGATGGAAGAGCTTCTTCGCGAGTTCGGCGGCTCCGACTACTACCGGGCTGTCCTGCAGAACCTCTTCTTCGCCACGTTGAACGCCCCATCGGAACAGCGGGCTTGGAGCACGCGAACCCGCGATAGCCACCGCGTGTTCAGCCGATGGCGCTACCGTTCCCTCATCCGAGACATCGAGGGGTTCGAAGCGTTGATGGCGCGGACGCCCTTCATCAACGGAGGTCTGTTTGACTGCCTGGATGATGAAGAGTCCGAGGGCAGCGGCGGCAAGCGGGTGGACATGTTCAGCGACCCCGACCCGGCCGACGGCCCCAACGCGCAACGCGCGCGACGCCGAGCTTGGAAATTCCTGAACGTGCCCGATGCACTCTTCTTCGACGACGCGGGGCTGTTCACACTCCTCCAGCGATTCAAGTTCACGGTGAAGGAGAACACGCCCGTGGAAACCGAGGTGGCTCTCGATCCGGAACTCCTCGGGAAGGTGTTCGAACACCTCCTCGCGGCGTACAACCCAGAGACGCGTGAGACGGCCCGCAGGCAAACAGGCTCCTACTACACACCCCGCCCTGTCGTCGACTACATGGTGGATGAGGCTCTCATCATCGCGCTGGCGGAGAAGGCGCAACCGGAAGACGGGGATGCGGACTTCTGGCGTGCTCGCCTACGTTATCTCCTCGACTATGAAGACGCTGGCGACTTGTTCGCGCCAGAGGACACGGAGGCCGTGGTTCGAGGAATTGCCGACCTCAAGGTGTTGGATCCCGCCGTTGGCTCAGGCGCATTTCCGATGGCCGTTCTCAACAAGCTCACCCTTGCACTGCGTAGACTCGATCCCGAAAACCAACTCTGGCTCAAACTACAGAAGGAAGCTGCGACGCAACGATCAACTGCCGCCTACGAGACGAGAGATCCGGTCGAACGCGAAGATGATCTGATCGAGATCAGCCGTACGTTCCAGCGCTATTCCGATGATTTCGGGCGAAAGCTCTACTTGATCCAGAACAGCATCTATGGAGCTGACATCCAAGCCATCGCATGTCAGATCGCCAAGCTCCGTTTCTTCATCTCTCTTGCGATTGAACAGGAGCCTGACCCGCAGCTTCCAAACCAAGGCATCAGGCCCCTCCCGAATCTGGAGACCCGTTTCGTGGCCGCCGACGCGCTCCTCGAGCTTCAGCGTGAACGGACGCTCTCCAGCGAGAGCCAGCGCGTACGCGAACTGGAAGGTCAACTCCTGACGAACCGGGAGCGGCACTTCCACGCCAACCAACGACAAGCCAAGCTCGACTGTATGACCGAGGACCGACGGCTCCGCACGCAGCTCGCCGGCGAACTCGGGGCCCTCGGTTTTCCCACCGACACCGCCGAACAGGTCGCCCGTTGGGATCCATACGATCAGAACAAAGTCGCCCCGTGGTTCGACGCGGAGTACATGTTCGGCGTCAAGCGCGGTTTCGATGTCGTGATAGGCAATCCACCCTACATCCAGTTGCAGAGGGACGGGGGAACACTCAGAAGGCGATATGGAGATGCCGGGTTCGCTACGTACGCCTCCACCGGCGACATCTACGGGCTCTTCTTGGAGAAAGGCTGTCGGCTTCTTCGCCCGCGGGGCGCCTTGGCGTACATCACGTCCAACAGCTGGTTGAGAGCAAAATACGGTGAGCCGTTGCGAGAGTACTTCGACCGCCGCCACACACCGCTCCGCCTCATCGACATGGGGAAGGATGTCTTCGATGCAGTGGTAGACGCGAGTGTCCTCGTGCTCCGGGCCGGAGGCACCGCCGAGCCTTTTCCCGGAGTCGACATCGACCGTGTCCAAGACCCTCGGGAGTTCCCCCCTCCCGCTACGGAATGGGCGCAGGTCCGTCCCAACCGGACCGAGCCGTGGAGCATTCTCACGGACGTTGAGTGGAGCGTGATGGAGAAAATGCTTGCCAGGGGTAAGCCTCTCGGCGATTGGGATGATATTTCCATTTACCGTGGTATTCTCACCGGGTACAATACGGCATTTCTTGTTGACGACGAGTGTCGTCAGCAGCTGATTGCCGAAGATCCGACATCCGCTGACATCCTCACTCCGATCTTGCGCGGCCGCGATATTCAACGTTACCGCGCACAATGGGCAGGGCTATGGCTGATTGCTACCCACAACGGTTACAATGATATTCCCGCCGTTCACATCGACAATTACCCGGCTGTCAAACGTCACCTCGATCAGTTCTACGATAGATTGGCCACACGTTACGACAAAGGAAGCACACCATACAATCTACGTAACTGTGCTTATCATGACAAATTCACAATTCCGAAACTCTTTTGGATGGACATGTCTCCGCAAGGGCGCTTCGCGTATTCTGATGCAAACATATTCTGTAACGATAAGGCGTACTTCATAACTGGTGAATCACTGAAATGGCTCTGTGCAATTCTTAACAGTAACCTCGTGACGTGGATGGTCAACAGAACGGCTAGAACTACTGGCGCCGGTCTCGTTCAATGGCAAAAGTTCGTTGTTGAAACCATTCCCATTCCGATCGTCTCAACAGAACAGCGACGACCGATCCTTCGCACGCTCGACAGAGTACTCAAGATGAAAAAGGCAGACGTAGCTGCCGATACGTCCGAGCTAGAGAACCACCTAGATCATTTGGTCTACGACCTGTATGGCCTACGGAACAAGGAAATCGAAATGGTGCTGAAGTCGAACACGTGCTAGCGGTACCACACGGGCGTAAGCGTGCGAAGCGCAATGCGTCGCACGCTAGAGCCAGAGAACGAGTGCGAGCCTTAGACTAGGGAGGTGATGGCCCGTATCTCGGTGGCACTCAGGTCATACAGCTTGTATACGTACCGATCGATCTCCGTTTCGATCTCGGATACGTCCGCATTGGCATCGGCGTCCGTCGCGCGAAGGATATCGTCGACAAGATCGGCAAGGGGGTCACCGAGATCTACCTGGACGATCGGTGCACGCTCAAGGTAGACTTTCTTCCACCGGAGCGCACCCAAGCCAGACGTCGGTGCATAGTGGTGAAGGAACCACTGGATCAGCCGAGAATTGAGGATTGCACACAGGTACTTCGTGGGAGCGCCCGTCATCATGAACGCCGTGGCTTCGACGAAAACTCCGGTCTCGTCGTAGGCGAATCGCCCGCGCTCAGCGAGTTCGATCCAGAGGAGCTTCGGGACTGCAAATTCATCATGATAAGCACAGGTATCCTGTAGTTCAAACCAGGCGTGCGATGTCTTTTTTCGCGCTTTCTGTCCATTGGGTAGGACTCGGCCGGTTTGCGACAGCCTTTCCTTACCATAGGAAAGCAGGTGCCGCTTTATTGCTGGATACTCGTCGATATCGATGTGGAGCGAAGGAAGAGTGGCGACTAACCACAGGCCGGCCCATTGTGCGCGGTAACGTTGAATATCGCGACCTCTCAATATGGGCTTGAGGATATCAACAGACTGCGGATCGTGCGTGACAAGTTGGTCTCGTGTCGACGTGTCGATGATGAACGCACGGTTGTAGCCAGTCTTGATTCCATAATAAATGGAATTATGAGGACGGAAATCGATGCCGGAGGAGCGGTATCACGAGGACGAACGATGGCGGTTGGCTACGCCAGGGGAGATGGGTCTGACAGAGGATGAGGGTCGGTCACCGAGGGCGGACGCATCGGACGAAACTGATGTACTGGAGAAGTGATAGCGCTACTGCTGAGGCGGTGCGTCAGAGCGACTGAGTCAAGAGGGTGTACGAGCACCATAACGCGGCGAAGCAGGATACGTGAGTTCGATGGTCGTCAGTGGCGCTTGGGATCATATTTTGGGACGCCGGGGGAGGGGTTCATCGGTGGTTGTGGATAGCGGGGAAGCAGACGGGGGAGTGGAGGGGCGAACCACGAGGGGAGGGGGACGAAGTGGGAGCGGATTGGTGTGAGGGGAGGACAGCGGATCAGGTACGAAGGGCGTCTCAAGCGAGGAACACCCGGGTGGCGTACGAGAAGGGGTGGCGGTGCTTCGTGGGGTTCTGCGAAGAGGCGCGCATTCAGCCAGCGGGCGCCACGGAGAGGGACGTAGTGGCATTTTTGTTGGCGCTGAGTTCGGGAACGAGTGGAGCAACAGGACATGGATTGTCCCTGGCGACACTGCGAATCTACCGGAGTGCTCTGAACTGGCGGTATCGCGAGATGGGGATGCCCTCACCGGCGGCGAGCTACGAGGTGGGGGTGACGCTTCGGGGTCTGGCACGGCTCCAGGAGAACTCGCCTCGACAGGTAAAAGCTCTCCGGGAGGATCGGATCACGGCGATGCTGGAGGCGTGCCCGCAGACGCGACATGGTCGGCGAGATGCGGCAATGCTCGCGCTCGGCTTCGCGGCGGCACTACGGCGATCCGAACTGTGTGGTCTCACCGTAGGGGATATCGCGATGGAGCGGACCGATGGCATGATCGTACACATCCGGCGCTCAAAGACGGATCAAAGCGGGATGGGGCATCGGATTGCGGTTCCAGAGGGAAGAGTCGTGCGGGCGATGAGCCGGTTGTTGGCGTGGCTTGACGGCGTCGGGATTACGGATGGCTACGTGTTCCAAACGATGAGAAAAGGGGGTGTGCCTACCGGAAGACCCCTGAACCCGGGGGAGGTGGCGCGCTTGGTCAAGCGCTATGCGGCGAAGATCGGCCTCGACCCGGCCGACTACTCGGCACACTCGCTTCGTGCGGGGTTCGTCACCAGCGCGGCGGCACACCGCGCCCGGTTGGACAAGATCATGGAGGTCACCCGCCATAAGAATCCGGCAACCGTATTGGGCTATATACGCGACGCCGAGTGTTTCGCGGACCACGCCGGCGCGCACTTCCTGTAGGTGAGGGGCACGGCGTGGAATCGGCAGCGCTTCCTGGCCATTGAACTCACGGCACCAGTGCCGCAGCCGACGTGCGCGTGATGAAGCCCGCCAGCGTCTCACGCCACTGCGGGAGGAGGCTCTCCTCCACGTACATCATGTGTCCGGCGGCGAAATCGTCGCGCGTGATGTTGTCGCGCAGATCCGGCGGCAGCCCGAGTTGCTCCAGCGACCACACGATGGGGAAGTACGGCGTCGCGAAGTCGTAGATCCCGTTGATGAGCAGGACCTCGAGGCGCGGGTTGCGTTCGATCGCGTGCGCGAGGTCGGGTCCCACGTTGAGCGCCGAACCGCCGAACGGTCCGCGCCGGCCCCCCTCCCGCTCCCAGTTCCAGGGGCGCGCCATCCCGCTGGGCCAGTACTCCCGGTCGCCGTCGTACCCGAGTTCATCCCGCACGTACGTATTGAAGAGAGACGTGTAGGCCGAACTGATGGCCGAGGATTGCGCATCGTGGTCGGGCGTCAGGTCGAGCACGTCTCCCGTGGGCCCCGTGAACCGCGTGTCGAGCCGCGCCAGCGTGAGCCGCCGGTCCCGCAGCAGTTCCTTCTCGAACGCGGGGGCGGAGACGCGCAGATCGGCCTTGTCCAGATACTCCATGCTGAGCCCCGTGTACTCGTGCATCTGCCGCAGCACCCGCGCGCGCAGCTCGGGATCCACGGCGGTGCCGGCCAGCAGCGCCTGCGCGTAGTCGGTCAGCGCCCACGCCTCGACCTCCTTCATGAACGCCTCGAGGTCGTCGGGGCGCCCGCCCGGCAGCATGTCGTGGTACTCGGCCGCGACCGCGAACGACGGGACGTTCGTGATGAAGCCGATGTGGGAGCCATCCGGGAACTGGAGCGTGTTGAAGTCGATGACGGCGGAGACGAGCACGACCCCGTTGAGGTCGATGTTCGCGTTCTGCAGGTGTCGGGCCAGGAGCACGGACCGCGTCGTGCCGTAGCTCTCGCCGAGGATGTAGCGGGGCGAGTTCCACCGGTTCTTCTCGCTCAGGAAGCGGCGGATGAACTGGGTGAGGGAGGCGGCGTCCTCGTCCATCCCCCAGAAATGGGTCCCGTCGGCGTCGCCCGCGGGGCGGCTGAACCCCGTCCCGATCGGGTCCACCATCACGACGTCCGCGATGTCGAGCACGGTGTACCCGTTATCGACCAGCGGGTACGGAGGCGGCGCCTGCTGGCCCACGTTGGGCGTGACGACGCGGCGCGGTCCCATGATCCCCATGTGGAGCCAGAAGGAGGCGGACCCGGGTCCCCCGTTGTAGGCGAAGACGATGGGGCGCGTGGAGGGGTCGCCGCCGTTCGTCCGGAAGTACCCCGTGTAGAAGAGTTCTCCCGTCGCGTTCTCCTCGTTGTCCCGGAGGATGACGCTGCCGACGACCGCCTCGTATTCGACGGTCTCCCCGTTCACGACGATGGAGTGGTTCGACGCCCAGCGGGCGGGCTGAGGCTCGGAACCGTTCCCGCTGGCGCCGGGTTCGTCCTGCGCGAGGGCGCTCGCGGGCAGAAGGCCGAGTGCGAGGACCGGTGTGATCAGACTGAGCGGCTTCATCTTTCCTCCTGCTGCATAAAAACGATCCGCGGCGTCGCGGGTTGATCGTCAGCGGCCGGCGGCGGCCATTCCGAGGGCGACGGCTTCCGGCTGGGTGACGATGATCACGCGGAACCCCTGCTCGATCCGCATCGCGATGTCGTCCACTCCCGCCGTGACCCCGCACGGCACATCGAACTCGAGACAGGCGGCGAGCACGATCTGGATCGCCTCCTCCACCTTCTCCATGTCTCCATCGTAGACGCGCCGGAGATCGCCCGGCCCCGGGGAGACGGCGCTGACGCCGGGGGTGGAGACGATCTCGCGCACGTTGTCGATCCCGACCTGGTCCTCGATGAGGAGGAAGCTGATGAGGTGGCCGTCCGGATTGCCCGGCCAGGCGGCGTCGCCGAGCGCGTCCACCGCGAGGGCGGCCTCTTCCGCGGTCTCGACGTGCGGGTAGACGATCCCGGAGATGCCGGCCGCCAGTCCCTGTGCCGCTTGGTCCCGCGCTTCGTCGTGCCCGTCCCGGATCGGGGGGATCCGCAGCAGCATGGGGTGTGGCGCGTCGTGGCCCGAAGCCTCGGCCATCCCGGCGGCGTAACTCTCGAGCGCGGGGATGTCGAAGGGACCGGACTCCAGCGAGTAGAACACGAAATCGAGGGGACGGTTCGCGGCCATGGCCGCCCCGGCCTCGGGCGTGTGCTCCCCGGAGAAGAGTCCGAAGACGGCGTCCCCGGCGGCGAGTTGGTCCACGATCCGGGTGTCGGCGGCCTCCTCGGGTTCCGCCATGGCGTCCGTTTCCTCCTCTCCCGGCGCGCCGCCGCAACCATGGAAGAGAGCGATGCCCCCCGCGACACTCCCCGCGAGCCACAGAGTTCGGAGCGACGGATTCCTGCGCGTGTTCCTGGCAGCCATGAGACACCTCGGGGTCGGGAAGGCCGGTTTCCGCCACCGCGACAAGCTCTCGCGACAGGTCTCGCGGCCCTCGTCAGCCTCGGGTTAGTCTAGTTTCAGGAAAGGGGGTCCCGCCATGCGCACGCCGAGAGATTTCGCCCGCACGCGAAGGAAGTTTGTCGAAGAGGCCGCTCTGGGCGTCGCGGGCCTCGGCCTGCTCCCGGCCGCCGCCTGGTCCTGCCGGGACGCACCCGACTCGGGCGGCGCGTCCTCCGTTCCCGCGACGGGCACCGGCCTCCTCTCCGATCCGCGCTACCTGGACCACGTCCTGATCCGGCCCGACGGCGGGCGCCCGCCGGAGATTCCCGACCGCCTCGTGCGCATCCGGGAGGAACTCGTCGCGCGAGGGCTGGACGAAGCCACGGTGCCGCTCGCGCCGGCCGCCGAGGCGATGCCGCACATCGAGGGGCTCCACACGCCGGAGCACGTCGCGTCGATCCGTGACATCGAGGTCTCGGGCCCGGTCGCGGAACTCGCCGTCTCGGGCGCGCTGACCGCGATCGATGCGGTCGTCGCGGGACAGGTACGGAACGCGTTCTGCGCGATCCGGCCTCCGGGTCACCACGCGAACAACACGGGCGCCGAGGAGGGGTTCTGCTACTACAGCAACGCCGGCGTGGCCGCGAGGTATGCGCAGCAGGTGCACGGGTTCGAGCGGGTGCTCGTCATCGACTGGGACTACCACCACGGGAACGCGACGCAGAACGCCTTCTACGATGATCCGTCCGTGCTCTTCTTCTCCGCCCACGACTGGGCCGCCTACCCGCAAACGGGCGACCCGGCCCTCACCGGCGAGGGCGAGGGGACGGGACTCAACATCAACGTCCACCTCGACTGCGGTGCCACCGACGACGACATGCTGCGCCGCTGGGACGACACGCTCTCCCCGGCCGTCGCGGACTTCGACCCCGACTTCGTCATCCTCTCGGCGGGCTTCGACAGCCGGGTAGACGACCTCCTGGGCTGTTTCGCGCTCACGGACGACGCCTTCCGGCGCATGACGCGGATGGCGATGGACTACGCGGACGCCTGCTGCGAGGGGCGCGTCGTCTCGCTGCTGGAGGGCGGCTACAACCTCGACGGCACGGCGCTCGCCACCGCCGCCCACATCGAGACCCTCCTCGAAGGGTAGGGGTCAGACGTTGAAGCGGATGTGGAGGATGTCGCCGTCGGCGACGACGTAGTCCCTGCCCTCGACCTGCAGCAGTCCCGCCTCCTTCACCGCCTGCTCGGAGCCGTACTCCGCGAACACCTCGTAGGGGATGACCTCCGCGCGGATGAAGCCTCGTTCCATGTCGGAATGG
Source organism: Gemmatimonadota bacterium (assembly GCA_022825725.1). GTDB lineage: Bacteria > Gemmatimonadota > Gemmatimonadetes > Palauibacterales > Palauibacteraceae > Palauibacter. Next base: position 23,504 of record JAJDWE010000060.1, on the reverse strand, counting down.
ACCCGGCCCGCCGCCCGCCGGGCGCGCGTGCCGCGCCGGATCGTCCATGCCCGGACCTCGGCCGGGGCGGCGGTGAAGAAAGAGATGAGATCGAGGAGCCCGTAGGCCGAGCGGATGAAGCGGGCGAGCGCCGGTTCGCGCAGGCCGAGCGCCTCCACGAAGGCGGCGCGGTCCTCCGGGTCGAGGTCCGCGATCTCCGCCTCGACGGGGGCGGACAGCGCGAGACCGCCGGCTCCCATCGCGGCGAGTCGCGAGGCGAGCGCCGGCGGCAGCGCCTCCCCGGCGCGGTCCTCGCTGCGGTTCAGCACGGCGAGCAGCGGACGGTCCGTCAGGAGGCCGTAGCCGCGGAACGGCGCGCGATCCAGTTCCGCCCGCGGCACGGTCCGGAGCGGCTGTTCGCGTTCCAGCGTTTCGAGCGCCCGTTCGAAGGCGGCGATCTCGACCGCGTCCGCTCCCTCCCGACGTGCCCGGTCCAGCCGCCGCTCGACGAGGTCGAGATCGGAGAGCAGACATTCCGTGGCGAAGGCCTCGAGTTCGCCCTCCGCGTCCGGCGGCTCCGCAAGCGCGGGATTGTCGAAGTCGCGCAGGACAAGGCAGAGCGCCTCCTGATCGCGGATCTGCTGGAGCCCGCGCGGCGACAAGCCCTTGCTCGCCGCGCCGTGCTCGCCCGGGATGTCGCAGAACCGCATCTCGGCGTACGTCGTTCGGCGCGGGGAGAGGCGGGCGCTGAGCGCATCGATTCGCGCATCCGGAACCCGCACCGTGCCCAGCCGCACCTCGCCGCCGAACCCGACCGGCACGCCGAGCCCCGTCATCGCGTTGAACACCGTCGTCTTCCCGGAACCCGCGAACCCCACGAGTCCAATCCTCACCGCGTCCCCTCCCTCCCCATTATGTTCGGAGCGTGAATATCGAGATCCCTGTGTCCGCCGGCGAACTCATCGACCGCATCACCATCCTGCGACTGAAGCAGGCCCGGATCCGCGATCGCCGGAAGCTCGCGAATGTGAACTCCGAACTGGCGAACGTCGAGGCCGTGTGCGCGCGGACGATCGGGCCGCTCGAGGCCGCGCCGTCCCGCGTCCGGGAGCGCGCCGCCGCTCTGGCGGAGGTGAACCGGGGAATCTGGGACGTCGAGGACGAACTGCGTCGCCTGGAACGCGCGAACGACTTCGGTCCCCGCTTCACCGAAGCCGCCCGCCAGGTGTATCGCCTCAACGATGAACGCCACCGCCTCAAGCGCGCCCTCAGCGAGGACTACGGCTCAGGGATCCTCGAGGAAAAGTCCCACGCCTCCGCCGACCCGGAGATGGACCCGGCGTAGCCGCGGACGCCGCTCGCCTGCGGACTCCGCCCGGTCGCGGACTCTGCGCGGTCAGGGGCAGAACGGGTCCAGGCGGTCGGCTACGGCGGCGAGTCCCTCCACAGGCGAGGCTTCGCTTCCCGTCACCTTCGAGATCCGGATCGCGACGATCCCGTTGGGGAAGAGGACGACCCGGTGTCCGCCCCAGCCCGACATGCGCGTGAGGTCGACGACGCAGCCCCCTTCGCCAGCGTAGTTCTGGTGCCAGAGCGCGAGGTAGTAACTCGGCTGCCCGATATCGACGGGCGGGCCGAAGGTGATCCCGCGCACGTCCGTCCGGTACAGCACCTCGGCGGTCAGCCCGGGGTGCAGCAGCGGCTCGCCCTCGTGCACGCCGCCGTTCTGGAGGAGGCGCGCGATCTTCGCGAGGTCGTCCACCGTCGGGTAGGTGCCCTGCGACATCTGCGGCAGCGTGAGCGAGCCGTCCGCCTCGACGAGCCGGTTCGTCGGCGCGTGCGGCACGCCGATGGGGCGGTAGACCTCATCCTCCAGCATCTCCCACAGGTCCGCCTCCGGCCCGGCCCGATGCTTGAGGTAGGCATCCATCGCCGCGCCGATGAGGAACGCGTCCTGGTCGCGGTAGCGGACGACCTCCCCCGGCCCCCACGGATGGTTCGAGGCGCGGAACACCTGGCGGATCCGGGCGTCCCTCGAGATCGCCGTGTACCAGTCGTCGTAGCCGATGAGGTAGCCGTCGCCCGTGCTGTTGGGCTCGGTCCGCGTCGATCCCTCGCCCACGCCGGTGGCCATGTCGAGGACATCGCGGAAGCGCACGTCGTCCCAGCCGTCGTGGTCCGCCGTCACATCGAGGTGGTCGGCGACCCGTTCGTCGAGGACGCCGCGCCCGTAGCGCTGCGCGAGACGGAGCGCGGCCACCGTGTTGCCGGTGGACTTCGTGACGGACCAGATCCCGAAGCGCTGCTCCCGGCAGAAGGGAAGGTCCCCGAACGGCGTGGGGCAATCCGCGACGTAGAGCGTGTCGCGCACGAGGAAAGCCGCGGTGACCATGTTCTCGACATTCATCTCCCCGTGCATGGCGTCGAACACGGCGTCCCCCGCCCGCGGGCGCAGGTCGGAGATCGGGCGCAGGGGCAGGCGCCCCGCCTTCTCGGCGGCGAAGGCCTCGATCACCTCCCCGGGCGCCGGGCCCGGCGTGTACTCCGCCGCGAGCTGGCCCCGCATCAGCCGCCGCTGCACGAGGAAGTAGGGCCGCCCCTGGGTCACGGTCTGGAAGCGGACGCCCGACACCTCCCGGTCGTTGAAGGCGAAGGTCGCGACCCCGTTGTACGTCTCGTTCTCGACGGAGCTCGCGAGCTGCAGCGGGAACGCCGCCCGCGACCATGCTTCGCCCGGTTCGGACCAGACGGTTCCGGGTCCGACCAGAAGATCCCAGTAACTCCCCGCTTCGGTGCGCGTGCCGGACACGACGAGGTTGCGATTCCACGGGATCAGGTCGCCGCCATCCGCCACGAATCCGAGCGTCACGTCGGGGAAGCGCTTCGTGTCGCGGCCCATGAACCGGCGCGGGTCGAGTTCCGCCGGCTCCGTCCCGATCTCGGCCCCCGCGAAGGTGATGGTGCCGGAGAAGGGATGTCGGGCGGGCTCCGCCTCGGACGAGGGAAGAAAGCGGTCGTTCGGGAGCATGGCGGGTGGAGACCAGGCCCCGAGGGTCAACTCCTCGAGGGGGATCGGAACGGAAGCGCCGGGAACTCCCGCTTCTCCGCAGGCGCATGCGAGCAGAAGCGCGGCCATCGGCGGAAGCCGGTTTCGAGTCATCGCGATCCCCTCCGGGCGTCGACCGTCACATCCGTCATCCTTCGGCGAACCCCTTCGTCGACGCCGCCGAGGCGTCTTGGAGGGGCCGATGCGTGTGCGTAGCTTGCGGCAGAGCGTACGACCTGTCACGAGGGGAGTGAACATGAATAAAGGGTGGGGAACCGTTCGACGGACGCGGATTGTGGTTCCGGCGGCAGTACTCGCGGTCTCGGTACTCGCGGTCTCGTGCGATGGAAGCACCGGGCCATCGAGCTTCGAGCCGGGACCGCTGGGAACGGTGACGATTCCGCGCGGTGAGTCGGTGCGGATCCGCTCCCTGTTGGCGATGACGGGGGCGCCGTCGCTCGGGACCGCCGCGCGGCGCGGTGTGGAGCTTGCCGTCCGCGATGTGGGCACCGTCCTCGGCCGCGGCGTCGACCTGGGCGACCCGCTGGACTCCGGGTGCTCCCCCGATGGCGGGCGAGCCGGTGCCCGGGAGGTCGTCGCCGATCCGCAGATCCTGGGCATCGTCGGGACCTCGTGCTCCGCCGCCGCGGTGGCCGCCTCCCCGGTGATCAGCCAGGGGGGGTACGTGATGATCGCGCCGAGTACCACGTCGCCGGTGCTCACCTCGGATCTGGCGGGAAATCCGAGCCCTGACCACCACCCCGGCTATTTCCGCGTCGCCAACAACGATCTCTACCAGGCGCGGGCCGTGGCGGACTTCGCCTACAACCAGCTGGGCCTCCGGCGGATCGTCACGCTGCACGACGGGGATCCCTACACCACGGCGCTGACGAACGCCTTCGGGGATGCGTTCCGCGCGGTCGGCGGGGAGATCCCGGTCGCCTCGGGGATCGCGAAGGGTCAAACGGACATGACGTCCGCCTTGGCGGAGTTCGCGGCCGCCGGTCCGGACGGGATCTTCTTCCCCCTCTTCCCCCCCGAGGGCTCGCCGTTCGCGGCGCAGACGCGCGCGTTCGACGGCCTCGAGGGCGTAACGCTGATCTCCGGCGCGGCCCTCCTCGTCTCCGAGTTCCTGGCGGAGCCGCAGTCCGAAGGGATCTACTTCGCCGGGCCCGCGTCGGATTTTCGAGGCAACGTCAACGCGGTGACCGGAAAGCGCGCCGAGGCCGTCATGGCCGCGTTCGAGGCCGAGTACGGCCAGCATCCCACGACCCCCTACTGGGCGCTCGCCTACGACGCGACGACGTTTCTGCTCGACGCCATCCGCGCCGTGGCGGTGGAGGAGGGAGGGCGGCTCTACATCGACCGCGCCGCGCTGCGCGCGCGGATCGGAGCCGTTGGCATCGAGGGTCTCATCGGCACGATCTCCTGCGACGCCTTCGGGGACTGCGGCACCGGACGTCAGCTCATCTACCACCACACGGACTCGAGCGTCACCGATGTCGAGCGGCTGCGCGTCGCCTATCGGTTCACCCCGTAGCAGCCCGTCAGGGGCTGCTGACAGTCCGTCACGGGCTGCCGCTTCGGGAACGGATCTCGACGACCTCTTCGCGGAGGAGGTGATCGCGCGCCCGTACGCCTCGTTCGCCCGGCTTCGGGAGCGGGATCCCGTCCACTGGAACGAGAAGTTCGGGCTGTGGGTCGTGACGGGGTACGATCCCGTCGTCTGGATCCTCCGACACCACGAACTCTTCTCCTCCGCGGTGATCCGGGGCGTGGAGGGGCCGCCGTACCCGCCGGTGCTGACCGAGGACGCGCCCCTGTTCGACGAGGTCAAGGCGTTCCGCGCGGATCAACTCGTGGAACAGGACCGGCCCGAACACCTCGAACAGCGGAAGACGGTTCACTCCTTCTTCACCCCGACGGCGATGGAGGGCTGGCGCCCCTTCGTGCGCCGGGCGGTCGACGAACTCCTGGATGAGTTGTGGCCCAGGGGACGGATGAACGTCGTCACCGATCTCGCGGCGCCGCTCCCCGTGCGGATCATCGCGCGGCTGATGGGCGTCCCCCGCGAGGACATGGACACGCTACGGGGGCTCGCGGACAGCATCCTCCACCTGAATCGCGGGGAACCCGACCGGCTGCGGCCCCTGACGGAGGGAATCCGCGGAATCGTCGAGTACGCCCGCCCCTTCGTCGAGGAGCGGATCGGGAATCCGGGCGATGACCTGATCTCGGCGCTGGCGCAGGGGGAGACCGACGGCGTCTTCACGCGGCACCAGGTGCTCGTGAACACCGGACTGATGCTGTTCGCGGGACACGAGACGACGATGAACCTGATATGTAACGGTCTCCGCGCCTTCATCGAGCATCCGGCGCAGTGGGACAGGCTCAGGGCGGACCCCGACCGCTTCGCGCGGACGGCGACCGAGGAGTGTCTCCGCTTCGACCCGCCGGTGAAGTCGACCCAGCGCATCGTCGCGCAGGAGGCCGAACTGTGTGGAAAGACGCTCTCACCCGGCGAGCGGATCCGCTGGATCATCGCGGCGGCGAACCGGGACCCGTCCGTGTTCGAGGACCCGGACCGGTTCGATATCGGGCGCCAGCCGAACCCGCATCTCTCCTTCGGCTCCGGGATCCACTACTGCCTCGGGGTCGCGCTCGCGCGCATCGAGGGACAGGAGATCTTCCGCGGGCTGGCGCGCCGCTTCGAGCGGTTCGCACTCGAGACGGATGAACTGCGCTACCAGCCGAGCATCCAGTTCCGCTCCATCGAATCCATGCCCGTCGCATGGAGCGTCCCGGCGTGACAGCTGCATGGTGAAGGTCGAGGTCGACCATGGGCTCTGCGTCGGCAACGCGATGTGCGTGGCCACCGCGCCGGGCGTGTTCGTGCACAACGAGCACCGCCAGTCGACGGTCGTCGATGCGGGGGGCGACCCGGCCGCGCTCGTCCTCGAGGCGGCGGCGAACTGTCCCGTGAGCGCGATCCGGGTCACGGATGCCGAGACCGGCCGGACGCTCTTTCCGCCCGAGCCCGGCGCAACAAGCTGACCGGAGGATGACACGAGGATGACACAATGACGCAAACCATCGGCGTGCCGGGCGGAGGCTCCGTGGCACGGAAGCTGACGACGTTCGACCTCGTAGCGATGAAGTCGCGCGGGGAGAAGATCGTCGCCATCACCGCCTACGACGCGCTCTTCGCATCGCTCGTGGACGCGGCGGGCGCGGACCTGATTCTCGTCGGCGACTCCCTGGCTAGCGTCCTGTGCGGAGAGGAGACGACGCTCTCCGCCACGATGGAGCAGATGACGTACCACGGCCGCATCGTCGCGCGGGGCGCATCCCGCGCCCTCGTCGTCGTCGACATGCCCTTCCTCAGCTACCAGGTCTCGATCGAGGAGGCGGTGCGGAACGCGGGGAACATCCTCAAGCACACCGGGGCCGGAGCCGTGAAGCTCGAGGGTGGGTCCGAGGTCCTCGACACGGTGGAGGCGATCGTCGGGGCGGGGATCCCCGTCGTAGGTCATCTCGGGTTCACGCCGCAGGCCGTGCACGCGCTGGGGGGACCCCGGATTCAGGGGATGGATGAGGATGCGGCGATGTTTCTGGAGGAGGACGCCGTCTCCCTGGAGGAAGTGGGCGCCTTCGCCATCGTTCTCGAACTGATACCGACCCCGTTGGCGCGGCGGGCGACGGAGGCCGTCTCCGTGCCGACGATCGGGATCGGCGCCGGACCGGACTGCGACGGGCAGGTGCTCGTGCTGCACGACATGCTCGGCCTGAACGAAGGGTTCAACCCGCGCTTCCTGAAACGGTACGCCGAACTCGGGAAGGCCACGCGGGAGGCCGTCGCGTGCTACGCCGAGGAGGTGCGGGCGGGAAGCTACCCCGCGGCGGAACACGGCTACGAAGCGGCCGGGGACGGGGGTTGAGCGAAGTGTCCGCGCATCAGGGCCGGCGGGTCGTTGTCACCGGCGCCGGGGCGGGAATCGGCCGGGCGATCGCATCGGCCTGGCTCGGCGAGGGGGCGCGGGTGCACGCCTGCGACCGGGATGCCGGCGCGCTCGAAGACTTGCTGCGCTCGGCGGAGGGCGACGTCGCGGGGACGGTGGCGGACGTCAGCGTCGAGGCCGACGTGGAGCGGCTGTTCGCGGAGGGGCTCGCGCGGCTCGGGGGCCTCGACGTGCTCGTGAACAACGCCGGGACGGCCGGCCCCACCGGACCCGTCGAGACGCTCGATCTCGACGGCTGGCGGCAGACGCTGGCGGTCAACCTCGACGGCATGTTCCTCTGCGCCCGGGGCGCCGTCCCGGCCCTGCGGCGGACGGGGGGCGGATCGATCGTGAACCTCTCCTCGACCGCCGGACTGCACGGCTATCCGCTGCGGAGCCCCTACGCCACGGCGAAGTGGGGCGTGATCGGCTTCACCCGCACCCTCGCCATGGAACTCGGTCCGGCCGGGATCCGCGTGAACGCGATCTGCCCGGGCAGCGTCCGCGGCGACCGCATCGACCGGGTGATCGCCGCCCAGGCAGCGACCCGGGGGGTGTCCGAAGAGGCGGTCCGCCGGAACTGGCAGCGGCAGATTTCGCTCCGGCGCTTCGTCGACGCCGAGGACGTGGCCGCGCTCGTCCTCTTCCTTACGTCGGACGCGGGAGCGAAGATATCCGGGCAGGCGCTCCCGGTGGACGGACACACCGAGGGCCTGAGTTCCAGCGTGGACGTGAGCAGCGACCCCAGCGGCGAATAGCGGGAGAACGACGACATGCGAGCAGCATGGTACACGAAACCGGGATCCGCGGGCGACGTGCTGGAGGTAGGTGAGCAGGAAACGCCGGCGCCGGGTCCCGGCGAGGTTCGGGTCCGCGTACGCGCTTCCGGAATCAATCCCGTCGATGTGAAGCGGCGTGCCGGGGGCCGCGGCGCGCTCGCCTCCACGCTCGTGGTGCCGCACTTCGACGGCGCCGGGGTCATCGACCAGGTGGGGGAAGACGTCGATTCCGGAAGGCTCGGCAACCGCGTGTGGATCTACGAGGCGCAGTGGGGGCGCGATCTCGGTACCGCGGCGGAGTTCGCCACCGTCCCCGAGTCCCGGGCCGTCCCGCTCCCCCCGAACGCGACGTTCACGGACGGCGCGTGTCTCGGCATCCCGGCCCTTACCGCGCATCGCTGCGTGTACGGCGACGGGCCCGTCGAGGGGCAGACGGTGCTCGTGACCGGCGGCGCGGGCGCCGTCGGCGCCTATGCGATCCAGTGCGCCCGGCTGGGAGGCGCGCGCGTCCTCTCCACCGTGAGCGCGGACGAGAAGGCGAGGGTCGCGCGAGCGGCGGGCGCGGACACCGTCATCAACTATCGCGAGGAGGATGTCGCGGCCCGCGTCGCGGAACTGACCGACGGAGAGGGCGTCGACCGGATCGTCGAGGTCGAGATGGGCGGGAATCTCGACGCCTCCATCGAGATGCTGAAGGCGAACGGGGTGATCTCCGCCTACGCCTCGGAGGGCGAACCCGAGCCGTCCGTCCCGTTCTACACGCTCCTCTACAAGAACCTCACCGTGCGCTTCGAACTCGTCTTCCTCATGCCGGAGGACGCGAAGCAGAAGGCGGTGGAAGATCTCACGAAGTGGCTGGCCGAGGGTGAACTGCGCCACACGGTCGCCGAGCGGTTCGCGCTCGAGAACATCGTGGCCGCCCACGAGGCCGTGGAAGCCGGTCCCCTCGGCAAGGTCCTGCTCGACCTCGGTCTCTGAGCCGGGACGACAGTTCACGGGCATGATAGGCGGGACGCTCTTGACGGATTCTCCAATCCGTATACCTTGTGTCGCAAGGTACATTGTACTTCGTGGTATGCGTCACCGAAGTCGGGGATCGAATGAAGAAGCCGGTCTACAAAGAGCTCGTGGCTGCGTCGTCACGCCCGATGGTGCTTTCCATTCTTGCTGGTGGTGAAAGTTACGGCTACGAGATCCTCAACAAGGTGAGGTTGCTCTCGGGAGGTGAACTTGAGTGGTCCGATGGGATGCTCTACCCCGTCCTCCACCGGCTGGAGCGCGATGGGTTGATCGCCGGCCGCTGGGAGCTCACCGAGGCGGGACGGCGCCGCAAATACTACCGGCTCACGGTCCGCGGGAAGCGGCGGCTAGCGACCGACCGCGAAAGCTGGCGTGCGGTGTATGGCGCCCTCGAGTTGTCGTGGGGAAGCAGTCGTGTTTGAGCTGGAGACCGGGATCACGAGTTGGCGCAGGCGCCTCGAAGGCAGGTCGTCTCTCTCTCCCCGCGAACTGGATGAACTCGAGGACCACCTGCGTGCACGCGTCGACCTGGAATTGGAACTGAACCCGGCCCTTGCCCCGCACCGTGCGCTGCTGGTCGCTCGGGAGCGTCTGGGTGCGTCAACGGCGCTCGCGAAGGAGTTCACCAAGGCCGGACGGCCCAGGTGGCGATATCTCCTGCTGGCAGGATGGGCGATGTACGGGGCGTCGCTTCTTCTACCGGTCGCCGGGCCTGCCGCGCTTCAAACCGTGTACGCTGAAGTCCCGTGGTCGGCTCCCGCACACCACTGGCCCCAGCAGGCGCTCGCAGACGGCTGGATTCTCCCTCTAATCCCCAATCTGGCCATGGCCATGACCCTGCCGGCCCTCTTGTGTTCATGGCGATCGAGAGCGCGATGGCTCACCTGGACCATCGGCGCGTTTGGCGTCTCGGCCCTGGGATTCGGCGTTGCGAATCTCCTGGATCGATCGGCCGTCGCCATCGCTGGTGAGATCGCAGTTTACCCGTATCTCGGCCTCGGGTACTGGACGTGGTCCGGGGCGCACGTACTGGTGGCTGCAGCCCTTCTGCTTCGCAGCCGCGAGTGGACCTCCGCCCGCTCAAGGACACGGCGAGCACGGAATGCTTGAGCTGGGGTTCGAGTTGCCGAACTGGCGAGCGAGGGCATGCGAGCGGTCCCGCTTCGCCGAGCCTGGGTCGATCACCCGAAGGTCTCGACGCGTTGCGGTGTTGCTGTTCGTCACGGCGTTCGTGGCGTGCGCCGACAGTGCATCCGTAGACGACGACCCGCTCCCCTCGATCGAACTGCCCGCATCGGCCATCGAGGTGTTGGGCACGTCGGAATCCCTCGCGGTGGTCCGGGACCTCGAAGTTCTGGCCGACGGCTCCGTCTGGGTCCTGAACTCACAGGAGCCGTACTTCGTGGGATTCGGCGCGGATGGCGCGTCCCTCGGCGCTCACGGATCGGCCGGAGGCGGACCTGACGAATTCCCGATGCCCTCGGCTTTCGTCGCGGGAGGTTGGGAGGGTGAGGCGTGGGTCCTGGACCTTCTGCACCACGCCCTGATCCGGATCTCGCGACCCGACGCCGACTCGGAGCAGTTCTCTCTCGCGTCGACGTCCGTCCCGCGCGGCAGCGTGCGAAGCGGCATGAGCATGCTGGATTCGTCGGTGCGGACGGCAAGGCTCGGCCGTGAGATCGTCGTGCCCCACTCGACCGCGACGATGCAGGGGGGTGTGCTGCAGTTCCGTTTCGGGCTTCTGGGCGCCGACCTCATCGCCGTGGATCCGGAGACCGGCGGAACGCGAACCCTCGTGGCGCTCGGCGATGTCCTGGAGGACCCGTCTGGAGACTTTAGCGCGAGCGAGGGCGGTTTTCCCCTGTGGTACCGGCTGTGGGCTTCCTGCGGCGAGAATCTCGTGCGCGTATACGATCGGGTCACGAACCGGCTGCGCGGCTTCGACGGCGCTGGCACCGAGGTGGATCCCATCGACCTTCCCCCCGTGCCGTTCACGGAGGTCAGCCCCCGGCAGTTCGCGGGAGCGGTATTCGCGCTGAGGCAGGCGGAGGTCACCGGGGACGTCGCAGCCGGCTCACCCGCGAGGACAGCCTGCGCCTCCTGAATCAGATGGCCGACATGGTGCAGGGGGCGCCGCACGAACTCGCGAGTTACCTGCCCCGCTACGTGGACTTCCGTTGCGACGAGAACGGCACGATATGGCTGCAGCCGCTCGACCTCGATACGGGCGGATTGAGCGGCGGTCCCCTTTGGCTGCGCATCGAGGCCGATGGCGCCGCCCGCGACGTGCGACTGCCGGAGCGGTTCGACGCGCTTCGCTTCACCGCCTCCCGGATCTGGGGCGTGTCCCGCGACGAGTTCGATCGCCCCTCCGTCGCGTCCATCCCGCTGCCGGCGCGCTGAAGGAACCCGCGGGAGGGCTCCCGCGAAAAGGTGCGGCTGAGCGCTTGCATGGAACCATTCGGCCCTATACCATGTAGTACAAGGTACATTGCATCTCATGGTATAAGATCTCCGGCACAGGGGTCTCCGGATGAAGAAGCCGGTCTACAAGGAGTTGGTCGCCGCGTCGTCCCGCCCGATGGTGCTCTCCATCCTGGCCGGCGGCGAGACGTACGGCTACGAGATCCTCAAACAGGTCCAGTTGCTCTCCGGCGGCGAACTCGAGTGGTCCGACGGGATGCTCTACCCGGTCCTCCACCGGCTCGAGCGTGACGGCCTCATCAAGGGCCGCTGGCAACTCACCGACGAAGGGCGCCGCCGCAAGTACTACCGGCTGACGGCCCGCGGGAAGCGCCAGTTGGCCACCGACCGCGAGAGTTGGCGCGCCGTGTACGGAGCCCTCCAGATGTCATGGGGAGGCAGCCATGTTTGAACTGGAAAGCGAAGTTCGAAACTGGCGGACGCGCGTGGAACGCGGGTCGTCGCTCTCGCCTCGCGAGCTGGATGAACTCGAAGACCACCTGCGCGCCCTGGTCGATCTGGAACTCGAGTTGGACGCCTCACTCGCGCCGCGACGGGCGTTTGCCATCGCACGGCATGCACTCGGTGAACCGAAGGCGCTCTCCCGGGAGTTCGCCCGGGCCGGTCGGCCCCGTTGGAAGCCACTGCTTGCCGTCGCTTCGGCGTTGTACGCGGCGTCATTCCTGCTGCCGGTGCTCCACTTTTCGGCGATCCTGCCGCTGAACCTCGATTCCGCTTACACGCAGCGAGGGTGGGAATTGCTCGTCGATGACGGGCTGGTGCCCATCCTGCTCAATCTGCCGATGCTCCTGGTTCTTCCTCTCGTTTGGCGCAAGCATCGACTAAAGGGCACTTGGCTCGCGGTGATCCTCGGGGCCATCGGCGTATCGTCCTTCGGTATCGGTGTTGTCGCGGCCGGTTCGGAGGGGTGGGTCACACCCCGTATCGGCCTTTTTGCGTGGTCCGCCTCGCTTGTGCTCGCCTCGGTCGCCCTGTGGGTCCGCAGGCGAAACTGGGCATCGGCCCGCTCCAGGAAGACAGCTCTCCCGGTCTGAATTTCGGCGTATCTCAGGAGTCAAATCGTGTTTGAACTGGAGGCCGAAATCACGACGTGGCGCCGGAGGGTGGAGCGCGGTTCATCGCTTTCCCCGCGCGAGGTCGATGAGCTGGAGGACCACCTCCGGGCCCGCTTCGATCTGGAACTCGGGATGACGCCCGAGCGGTCGCCGTCCCGAGTCTTCAACACCGTCTGTGATGAACTGGGTGAAGCGGCCGCGCTCTCGAGGGAGTTCGCGAAGGCCGGGCGACGCAGGTGGCGGCCGCTGCTGTTGGCCGCCTGGGCGATGTTCGCGACCTCCTTCTTCCTCCCCATCTCGACCTGGGTTGAAACCGGGCTGCTCGACTCTGACGCCCTGGCCGTCCTGGCGTATGCGTCGCAACGCCCATACGAGTTTCTAGGGGACCTGACGACGGCGCTGGTCACGATGGGGGACGCGCCGTCGATGGTGTGGTTCGGCGCCGCGGTGCTACTCCCGAATCTGCCGCTGCTCATGACCCTCCCGACGCTCCTGGGCTCCCGGCGACCCGACCGGCGGTGGCTCCGCTGGGTCCTCGGCGGCATGGGCGTCGTGCAACTGGGGCTGGGGATGCTCCGTGTCTTCAGTCCGGCACCTTTCCCGTACGAGGGGGCTGCCGTCGCCCTCCAATACCCGGGCGCCGGTTACTGGCTGTGGTCCGGTTCGTTCGCCTTCGCGGCTGCCGCCCTCTGGCTCCGCCGACGCGACTGGGCAACCGCCCGCCCGAAAACGAGCATCGCGTAGTCGCGAACGCACATGGATACTCGGGAGCCCGGGATGCGCGAACTGGACAGGGAAATCCGCAACTGGCGAAGGCGGCTGAGACGCCGGTCGACGCTCTCTTCCCGCGAACTCGATGAACTCGAGGATCACCTCCGCGCCCGCGTCGATCTGGAGCTTGAGTCGGATGCCTCGCTGGCACCGGCGGAAGCGTACGCGGCTGCCCGCCGCGCACTCGGTGAACCGGCTGCACTCCTGCGGGAGTTCGCCCGGGCGGGACAGTCGCGGTGGCAACGCCTCGTGCTGGTCGGATGGGTGGTCTACGCCACGTCGTTTCTCCTCCCGGTCCTGGTCAGGTCGGGGTCGGGACCGGCTCCTGCCGGCATCGGCAGGACGGTGTACGGCTACCACTTTCTTGTCGGCCCCTTCCAGGAAGGCGAACTCGGGTCGCTCCTCCTGATTCTGCTTGTCAACCTCCCGATGCTGCTGACGCTACCGATCTTCCGGCACTCGCGTCGCCCTCGCGGGTCGTGGCGAATCCTCGGGATGGTGGGCGCCCTGACCCTTGCCCTTGGCGTGCTCACGCAGGGCTGGCCTCCATGGACGACGGCCGGAGCCGTGGGAAGCGGTGTGCATTTCGGTTCCGGGTACTGGGTGTGGTCTATGTCGTTCGTCTGGGTGGCCGCCGCTCTTCTCCTGCGCAAGCGCGAATGGGCACGCGCAAACCGGAGGAGGCGGATCAGCGTGGTTCGGAGACCGCGGATCCCCGGTCCGAGTCATGTTTCGACCTGAAACGGTGTGCAGGTTCGGGTCCGGCGTGAAGCTGCTCCTCGCGCGCTACGCCTTGGCGGCGACAGTCATGGGCCTGGCGGCCGGGTGCAGTTGGGTGGGTGGCCCGTCGAGCGGAGCCACACCCGCTCCGTCGGCGGCCCCTGACCTGGAATCGGTGGCTGGCTATCGCGTCCTCCAACCCGGCGCGTTCATCGGAGGATTCCCGGCCGACCCGCTGGACATGCAGTCGGACCTCCTCGTCGAGCGCGGGTGGGATCTCGCCGTCGGCGCCACGGCGGAGGATGGTGGGGATGAGATCTACGTCCTCGACACCTTCGCGAAACATGTTCTGCGTCTCGACCGGGAGGGGACGCTGCGAGCCGTCATCGGGGGACCCGGCGGTGGGCCCGGAGAGTTCGAGGACCCCTATTCGATCGAAACCGATCCCCGTGGCGGTGTGTGGGTGGCCGACCTGCAGGCTGGCCGGCTATCGCGGTTCGATCCGGATGGGCACATGCTGGAGGAGTTGCGGATTCCGCCGCTGACGCGCGGCTTCGGCGTGCTGCCCAACGGAGCCGTGCTGTACCGGAAGTTCGAGGGGCGGAGAGCTTCCCTTGCGATACAGTCCGGTGACGATGTCGTGGATCTCGCCGGCGAGCTTCCGCCCGAACTGGCGCCTGACGACGTCCGGTCGTTGTGGGCGGAGTACGATCTCGAGTTTGCGGTCGTCGCACGCGACACCGTTGTCGTGTTTCGGAACACCGATGTCAGGGCCTACGGGGCGTGGCGCATCGCGCTGGACATCCCGTCGGCCAGGATCGCGGACATCGCGCCGCTCGCCTTCCCGGCCTGGCTCACCGAAGCCATCGCCGCACAGGCCGAAACGGTTGAGCGCGAGGCCCGCGAAGCCGGCCCCGAAGGCCGCCGGCCCGGCGCAACACGTTCGGTGATCCCCTTCTCACGGGGTGTGCGGTCGTCGCTGGATGGTCTATGGGTGAAGCCACATCCGACCGGCCATTTCGCTCTCACGACAACGATCCCCCTGGTGGCGGGCGACTCGGCTACTGTCGTGGCGCACCGCACGCGAGAATGGGGATCCGATTGTTTCGAGGTGGACTTGGCGGTGGTGGGAGAGCGGCTCTTTGTGCTTTGTCTGGACCAGGTCCGGGTGTACGAGCTGCTTCCCGGCACGCCCGACCTGCTGCCCTTCACCACCGGTCCGATGTGACCCGTATTCTGTCCCTGTTCGATGCCTTGGCGGAAGAGCCGGTGTGGAAGCGCCCGCTGCTCGCGTACGCCCTTATGAGTGCGTGCCTGTGGGTGGGGGCCGGGCTGGCCCACCATGAGCACGGCATTGCCGCGCTGGTGTACGCGCCGGCCTTCGCCGTCCCCTTGATCGTTGCAGGGCACGTCGTCGTTGCCCTGGCGCGGGAGCTTCTTGTCACCACCCCGTACTTCGTGGCGCTGGCGGGCGTACTCCTGGTGGTGTCCCGACTCACCCCGGGGAGACCGGCGTCGTTCCGGCAGTTCTTCAGCCTCACGGTCCACGCCGGGTACATCCTGCTCGCCGGGCACGCACTTCGAATCGCCCTCGCTGCGGGTGGAGTGGAGCCCTCCGGGGCCATGGCGACCCTGCTGCCGGATCCCGGCGCAATGTTCTCGCCGGAGGCCGACGCGACGACGATCGCTTTTTCCGAGTTCCCGGACTCCCCCGCCGACGTGCTATCGGTGGGAGTGTTCGATACGGCCTTCCACGCGCTGCTCGGCGTCGCCTACTGCCGCATCCGCGGCGCGAAGCGCCTGATCGTGGGGGCGGCGTGGGGGATCGGGCTCTCCCTCCTGGCGGACGTCCTCTGGCTGCTCCTCCGGATCGGGAGCTGAGAGGACTGCGGCTGGCCGGGCGATCTGCGTCGATGGTACATTTTCCAGTTGGTGTATTCTTGCGCCCTGCGGGGTGCGACGCGGCTGCCTGGAAGAGGCTTCGGCCATGCGAACATCGCTTCTGCTGCTGGTCGCAGCGGGTGTTCTCCCGAGTCCAGCCGTCGGTCAAGAGGCCGACGGCGTACGGGGAGCCGCGCATCCCCCGGCCAGTTGGCCCGAGCCGATCCCACGGCTGACGGCACCGACATCGGCCCCCGCCGTCGACACGCTCTCCGTCGAAGTCGCGCAGAGCGTCGTCGCCGGGACGTGCATGCGCTGCCACAACCCGCGGCGGGTCAGCGGGGGCATGTCGCTCGAGACCTTCGAGGTGACCTCGGCCTCCGACAACGCGGTGATCGCGGAGCGGATGGTGCGGAAGCTGCGGGCCGGGATGATGCCGCCCGTCGGCGTGCGCCGGCCGACTCCCGACAGCCTGCGGACGCTCGCGGCCGTCCTCGAGTCCCGCCTCGACGCGGCGTGGGAGGCGAGCCCGAACCCGGGACGGCGGACCTTCCAGCGGCTGAACCGGGCCGAGTATTCGCGCTCCATCTACGATCTCCTCGACCTGGACATCGACGCCGGCGACTATCTGCCGCTGGATACGAAGAGCGCGAACTTCGACAACATCGCCGACGTCCAGTTGCTCTCCCCGACGCTCATGGACGGGTATCTGCGCGCGGCGAGCGAGATCAGCCGACTCGCGGTCGGCGACCCGGAGGTCACGCCGAGCGAGGCGACGTTCCGGGTGTCGCGCTGGACCTCCCAGGCGGAGCACGTCGAGGGCACGCCGTACGGGAGCCGGGGCGGCGTCGCAGTGGACCACAACTTCCCGGCCGACGGGGAGTACGCCTTCCGCGTCTCCTTCCATCACGAGACGACCGGCGCCCTGTTCGGGAACGGGAAGGGCGCCCTGCACACGACCGATGAGCCCGAACGGATCGAGATCTCGATCGACGGCGAACGGGTCGCGCTCCTCGACATCGACCGCTGGATGCACGTCTCCGATCCCGACGGCGTGAACCTCCGGACGGATCCCGTCTTCATCGAGGCGGGGCCCCACCGGGTGGCGGCCGCCTTCATCCGCACCTTCGAGGGGCCGTCGCAGGACCTGATGTCGCCGCACGACTGGTCGATCGCGAGCACGAGCATCACGGACGCATACGGGTTCACGACGCTGCCGCACCTGCGGGACCTCGCGGTGACGGGGCCCTTCGCTCCGGCGGGGGTCTCGTCCACGCCGAGCCGCGAGCGCGTGTTCTCGTGCCGCCCCTCAACGCCGGAGGAAGAGGCCCGGTGCGCGGAAACGATCCTCTCGCGGCTGGGGACGAGGGCCTACCGCCGGCCGCTGACGGACGACAACCTCGCCGCGCTCATGAATCTGTACGGCGCCGGGGCGGGAGCGGGCGGGTTCGAGGAGGGGATCCGGCTCGCGCTCGAGGGGATTCTCGCCAGCCCGCACTTCGTCTTCCGGTTCGAGGAACGTCCCGCGCGCGAAGCGGACGGGGTGTACGCGCTGGACGACTACGATCTAGCCTCGCGGCTCTCCTTCTTCCTCTGGGCCACGGGCCCCGACGACGAACTGCTTGAGGTCGCCGCGGAGGGCCGGCTCTCCGCCCCGGCGGTGCTCGACGCGCAGGTGCGCCGCATGCTGGCGGATCCGCGCGCCGAGGCGCTGGCCACGCGTTTCGCGGGACAGTGGTTCCGGCTGCAGGACCTCGAGGGCATGAACCCCGATGTCCGCCTCTATCCGGACTTCGACCAGCAGCTCAAGGAGGCGATGCACCGCGAGACGGAACTGCTCTTCCACACGCTGGTGCAGGAAGACCGGAGCCTGCTCGAACTCCTGACGGCCGATTACACGTTCGTGAACGAGCGCCTGGCGCGGCACTACGGGATTCCCGGCGTGACGGGAACGGATTTCCGCAGGATCGAGATCCTTGAACCGGAGCGCCGCGGCGTGCTGGGGCACGGCAGCGTCCTCACCCTCACCTCGCACGCGAGCCGGACGTCTCCGGTGCTGCGAGGGAAGTGGGTGATGGAGGTGCTGCTGGGGACGCCCCCGCCTCCGCCCCCGCCGGATGTCTCCGATCTGGAGGCGACGCCGGAGGCCGAGGAGGGCCGCCTGCTCACGGTGCGGGAGCGGCTGGAGATGCACCGCGCGAGCCCGGCCTGCCGTTCGTGCCACCGCGTGATCGACCCGATCGGTCTCGCGCTGGAGTACTTCGACGGGACGGGGGCGCGGCGCATCAAGGACAGCGGGAGCCCGATCGAGGCGCAGGGCGAACTCTACGATGGCACGCCGGTGACGAGCGCGGCGGATCTGCGCGCGGCGCTTCTCGCCCGGCCGGTGCCGCTCGTGCGCGCGTTCACGGAGAACCTGCTCGCCTACGCGCTGGGCCGGCGGGTCGAGTACTACGACATGCCGACCGTGCGGTCCATCGCGCGGCAGGCCGCCGAACAGGACCACCGCATGTCCGCGTTCATCCTCGGCGTGGTCAACAGCCCGGCCTTCCGGTTGAAGGGGACCGAGGCCGTGGTCGACGACATGCAAGCGGAATCCCGGGAGGACTGATGGAGTTCATCACAGGGAAACACCTCTCTCGCCGCACGTTCCTTCGGGGCGCGGGGGCGACCGTCGCTCTGCCGCTGCTCGATGCGATGGTGCCGGCGGGCCGGCTGTGGGCGCGCGAGGTCGCGGATCCGACGCGGCTCGTCTGCATCGAGATGGTGCATGGCTCGGCGGGGAGCAGCGGGTTCGGGGCGGCGCAGAACTACTGGTCTCCCGCGGCGACGGGCCGGGCGTTCGACCTGTCGCCGACCGCGTTGAGTTCGCTCGAGCCGTACCGGGATCTTCTCACGATCATCAGCGATACGGACGTCGAGCCGGCCGAAGCCAGGCAGCCGAAGGAAATCGGGGGCGACCACTTCCGGTCGAGCGCGACGTTCCTCACGCAGGCGCATCCGAAACAGACCGAGAGTTCGGACGTCTTTGTGGGAACCTCGATGGACCAGCTGTACGCGAACCGGTTCGGGCAGGACACGCCGATCCCGTCGATGCAGCTCTGCATCGAGAACGTCGACCAGGCGGGGGGCTGCGCATACGGGTACGCGTGCGTCTACACGGACACGATCAGCTGGTCGTCGCCGACGCAGCCGCTTCCGATGATCCGGGATCCGCGGGTCGCGTTCGACCAGCTCTTCGGAGCGGGCGGAACGCCGGAGGCGCGCGCGGCGCGGCAGCGCTCGAGCGTCAGCATCCTCGACTTCCTCACCGGCGAGGTCGCGAGCCTCAAGGGGCGGCTCGATCCGTCCGACCGGCAGCGCATGGACCGCTACCTGGAGAACGTGCGGGAGATCGAGCGCCGCATCCAGCGGGTCGTGGCGCGCAACGAGTCCGGCGAGAACCGGGATCTTCCGGAGGCGCCGGCGGGCGTGCCCGATTCGTTCGACGAGCACGTGAAGCTGATGTTCGACCTGCAGGCGCTCGCCTTCCAGGCGGACATGACGCGCGTGTTCTCGTTCAAGATGGGACGGGACGCGTCGGGGCGGGTCTACCCGGAGAGCGGGATCGACAACGGCTTCCACCCGGCGTCGCACCACGGCGACAACGAGAACAACATCACGGACTTCGCGCAGATCAACCGCTACCACGTCGGGCTCGTCCCGTACTTCCTCGACCGGCTGAAGGAGTCGATGGAGGGGGACACGCACCTGCTCGACAAGACGATGATCGTCTACGGGTCGCCGATGGGGGATCCGAACGTGCACAACCACAAGCGGTGCCCGCTCTTCGTGGTGGGCGGCGCACACGGGAGGATGGAGGGCAACCTGCACCTGCGGGCCGCGCCGGGGACGCCGATGGCGAACGTGATGCTGAGCCTCATGCACCGGCTCGGGATGGACGACATGACGAGCTTCGGGAACAGCACCGGGTCGTTCTCCTTCGCCGAGGCGGCGGACTGATGCGGCGCGCGCGATCGATCGTCTTCGCGGGCGCGGCGCTGCTCGCGCTCGGGGCGGCGCCGCCGGCCGGGCCGGATGCTCCGGTGGCCGACGCGGCCATGCGCGGCGATCTGGACGCCGTGCGGTCGCTGATCGCCGCGGGCGAGGACGTGAACGGCGCCCTGGGCGACGGCATGACGGCACTCCACTGGGCCGCGATGAAGGGGCGGCTCGACGTGGCCGGGGTGCTGATCGACGCGGGCGCGGACCTCGAGGCGGGCACGCGGCTGGGCGGGCACACGCCGCTCCACGTGGCGAGCCGGGCGGCGCACGGTCTGCTTGTAGGGGCGCTGCTGAAAGCGGGAGCGGACGCGGACGCGGCGACCTCGACCGGCGCGACCGCGCTGCACTTCGCGGCCTCGGCCGGGTCGCCGGAGGCGGTCGAGGCGCTGCTGCGCCACGGTGCCGATGCGGACGCCCGTGAGCCCGAATGGGGCCAGACGCCACTCATGTTCGCCGCGGCGGCGGGCCGGGCCGGCTCGGTGAGTGCCCTCATCGACGCGGGGGCCGACGCCTCGCTCACGGCGTACGTGCTCGACATCGTCGCCCGGGACGCGTGGGACCAGCTCGACCGCCGCGAACGCAATGCCCGCGTGGCCGCGCTCCGGGCGGGCCGCGCGCCGCCGGTCCCGTCGCAGCGCGAAGCCGCCCCCAGGCCGACCGCCGGGCCCGGCCCCGGCCTCCAGGCCGTGCGGCTCGAGGACCCCGAGGAGCCCACCTGTTCCGGCTGCCTGGGCAACTACGCCGACCTCGTCGGCACGCACGGGGGGCTGACTGCGCTCCTGCTCGCGGCCCGCGAAGGCCACCGCGACGCGGCGCTGATCCTGCTCGACAAGGGCGCGGACATCGACCAGCGGAGCGCCGCGGACGACACGACCCCGCTGCTCATCGCGATGATCAACGGACATTTCGATCTCGCGATGGAACTCTTCGCGCGCGGCGCCGACCCCAACCTGGCGAGCGACGCCGGCGCCACGCCGCTCTACGCGGCGCTCAACATGCACTGGGCGCCGAAGGCGCGGCATCCGCAGCCCACGGATGTCCACCAGCAGCAGTGGTCGTACCTCGACGTGATGCGCACGCTGCTCGAAGCGGGCGTCGACCCGAATCCGCGGCTGAAGAAGTCTCTCTGGTTCACGACGTATAACCGGGACCTGCTCGGCGTCGACCGCACCGGCGCCACGCCCTTCTGGAGGGCCGCGCACGCGCTCGACATCGAAGCCATGAAGCTGCTCCTGGAGTACGGGGCAGATCCCGCGACGCCGACGGCGAAGGTGCCGGCGAGGCGTTACGGCCGTGGCGGAGACAACATCGATCACTCCGGCCTCGACCCGATCCCCGTCGGCGGACCCGCCGTCCACCCCATCCATGCGGCGGCCGGCGTCGGCTACGGGCAGGGCTTCGCCGGCAACTCGCACCGCCACGTGCCGGACGGCTGGCTTCCGGCGATGAAGTTCCTCGTCGAGGAACTCGGCGCCGACGTGAACGCGCGCGACCACAACGGCTACACGCCGGCCCACCACGCCGCCTCGCGCGGCGACAACGAGATGATCCTCTATCTCGTCGAACAGGGCGCTGACGTGACGCTCGTGGCCCGCAACGGCCAGACGACGGTGGACCTGGCCAACGGGCCGGTGCAGCGGGTGCAGCCGTTCCCCGAGACGATCGCCCTCCTCGAGAGTCTGGGGGCGAAGAACAACCACCGCTGCGTCTCCTGCTGACGACACGCGGTCGGCTGCCCGTGCCGAGAACCCTCAACCAAGACCGGCGACATCAGGCCGGCCTGACCTGACCATGCCGGATACCGTCACCGTCTGGGAACTGCTCGCGGGCGGTTCGGGGGAGAGTCCCGCCATCGACGCCCCCGGCCGCGATCCGCTCGACTTCGCGGGCCTGCGCCGACAGATCGAAACGACCGTGAGCGCCCTCAATCGGTTCGGCATCGGGCGAAACGACCGCGTGGCGATCGTCCTCCCGAACGGGCCCGAGATGGCCTCCGCCTTCGTCTCCGTGGCGTGCGCGGCCACGGCTGCGCCGCTGAACCCCGTCTACCGGCAGACGGAATACGAGTTCTATCTCTCGGATCTCGACGCGAAGGCGGTCATCCTGGAATTCGGGAGCGACTCGTCGGCGCGGGCCGCGGCCGTGGAACGGGGGATCGCGATTCTCGAGCTGTGTGTCGACCCGGAGGCGCCGGCCGGGACCTTCCACCTGGCGCGGTCGCGCACCGGCGGGGACGGGTCGGGCAGCGAGGGCTCCGGGAATGGGAATCCGCCGGCGAACGCCCTCCGGGGCGGGCTCGCGGAAGAGGACGATGTCGCCCTCATCCTCCATACATCGGGGACGACGTCCCGGCCCAAGATCGTGCCGCTCTCCCACCGGAACGTGTGCGCATCGGCGGACAACGTCGCGCACACGATGCGCCTCACGGCCGACGACCGTTGTCTGAACGTGATGCCGCTGTTCCACATCCACGGGCTGATCGCCGCGGTCCTCGCCCCGCTCCGCGTCGGTGCCTCGATCTTCGCCACGCCCGGTTTCAACGCGCTTCGTTTCTATGCGTGGCTCGATGAGGCGCGGCCGACCTACTACTCGGCCGTTCCCACCATGCACCAGGCGATCCTCGTGCGTGCGCCAAGGAATCAGGACGTGATCGAACGGGCCGGCCTCCGCTTCATCCGCTCGGCCTCGGCTCCCCTCCTGCCGCAGGTGATGGCGGAACTCGAGGCGACGTTCGGCGTCCCGGTCATCGAGTCGTACGCCATGACCGAGGCCGCACACCAGATGACGAGCAACCCGCTCCCCCCCGCGGTGCGCAAGCCGGGGACGGTGGGCGTCGCGGCCGGCCCCGAGGTGTCGGTGATGGCCGAGGCGGGCCCG
Source organism: Gemmatimonadota bacterium (assembly GCA_022825725.1). Classification (GTDB taxonomy): domain Bacteria; phylum Gemmatimonadota; class Gemmatimonadetes; order Palauibacterales; family Palauibacteraceae; genus Palauibacter. The sequence continues at coordinate 850 of JAJDWE010000060.1, read as the reverse complement.
CAGCTCCTGCCGGCGGGCGAAGTGGGCGAGATCGTGATCCGCGGCGCGAACGTCACGCGGGGATACGAGAACAACCCCGACGCGAACGCCGAGACCTTCACGGACGGGTGGTTGCGCACGGGCGACCAGGGCGTGATGGATGCCGAGGGATACCTGAGGATCACGGGTCGTCTGAAGGAGATCATCAACCGCGGCGGGGAGAAGATCTCGCCGCGCGAGATCGACGAGGCGATCCTCGACCATCCCGCGATCCGCCAGGTGGTGGCGTTTGCGATGCCGCACCCCAAGCTGGGCGAGGAGATCGCGGCCGCGGCGGTACTCCGCCTGGGCATGACGGCGACGCCGGAGGAGATCCGGGCGTTCGCGGCGGACCGCCTCGCCGACTTCAAGGTGCCGCGGAAGATTCTCATCATGGACGACATCCCCAAGGGCCCCACCGGCAAGCTCCAGCGCATCGGCATGGCCGAGAAGCTCGGCCTGGCCTGACCGCCGGCGGCTGATGCGGATCTGCATCTACGGGGCGGGCGCGATCGGGGGATACCTCGGCGCGCAGCTTTCCCTCGCGGGTCGGGACGTCACCCTCATCGCGCGCGGCCCCCACCTGGAAGCGATGCAGCGAGACGGCGTGCGGCTACTGATCGACGGCGAGGAGCGCGTCGCGCACCCGGTCTGCACGGACGATCCGTCGAAGGCGGGGCCTCAGGACTATGTGATCGTCACGCTCAAGGCACATTCCGTCCCCTGGATCGTGGAACCGATGCAGCCGCTGCTCGGGCCCGACACCGCCGTCGTCATGGCGACGAACGGTCTCCCGTGGTGGTATTTCTACGAACTTGAGGGACCGTGGCGG
>JAJDWE010000068.1 GCA_022825725.1 Gemmatimonadota bacterium | reverse complement strand
CAGGACCGCACTTGGACGGCGCAGCCGCCGCGCGAGTACTCCTGCCCGGCCTTCCCGACGCCCAGCCCGGCGGGGAGCGCTCACGGATGATCGAGCCGGGCAAGAACGGGCGCCGAAGCGGAAGCGTCGCAAAGGGGCGCTGCGAGACAGGTCGCTCCGCGAAAAACGGGCGTCCGCTTGTGAGATGGATACTGAACCACGAAACGGGCACCCGACAAGCCCCTGGGCGCCGGGTCCGAAACCCGGCGACCGCTCCCGCTGAGGCGGTGGCGGAGCACATCTGCGAGCGCTTCGGGGAACCCGTTCAGACGGACCTCATGAAGCCCAGCTGGCGGTGGGACGGAGGCCAGCGATGCCGGACCGTCCATGTACCCCCGAAGCCGGAGTGGCGACTGATTCCGCTATCGCCCGCGTGGATCGACACGGGCATCAGTTCGGCCGTGGGGTGGATCAGCCTGACTACGCTTCTCCTCCGTTTCGCCTCGTTTGGTCGTGTTGCCCTTCACCCTTCGGTGACCCTAAGGGCCGCACTTTACGGATTCCACCCGCAATGGGTTTCAATCCGGCCCTCGGGGACGGCTCGGCGGTGTTACCGAGGGAAGTTCTCACCCGCGAGTTGAGCTGCTGCTTGGGCGTTTCCATGCCCGAACGCTGAAGAGCCGCTCGTGAGGCAGTCAACCCTTAGGAAACGTCTGAAACGCGCATAACGTCTCGTGGCGTATCGGTAGGTATCCGGCTTGCCGGATCAGTCCGCCAGCGGCTTGTCCGAACGTCCCCACCGGCACTCCCATCTACCCGTTTGGCGATTACCGTCCGGCTTGCGCGGGTCGGCCAAAATGGCCAACACTTAGGTAACACCAGTCGGAGGGATCGCATGCGGACGCTAAGCACAAAGGACGCGAAGTACGGCTTCGGTCGCCTGATCGACCTCGCGCGCGCCGCGCCCGTCACGGTTGCCAAGTACGGTCGGCCGGTGGTCGTGGTGCTGTCGGTGGAGGAGTACGAGCGGCTGAAGGCGCTCGACACCGCCGGCACGAACTCGGGCGCGGGAGAACGGAAGTGAATCGGACAGGACGGGAGGCCGCTGAGCCGAATGGACAAGCAGAGCCTGTCGGAGCGCGACATCTGCACGAAGTTCATCACGCCCGCGCTGCGCGGGGCGGGGTGGGACGAGATGTCGCAGCTTCGCGAAGAGGTGACGTTCACCGCCGGTCGCATATTCGTGCGCGGCAAGGTGGTCCGGCGCCGCAAGCGCAAGCGCGCCGACTACATCCTCTCGGTGAAACCGAACATCCCGATTGCGGTGATCGAGGCCAAGGACAACAAACACTCCGTCGGCGACGGCATGCAGAAGGCGCTGGACTACGCCGAGACGCTACAAATCCCCTTCGTCTTTTCTTCGAACGGTGACGGGTTCGTATTCCACGATCGTACTGGGGGCAGCACGCCTCCCGAGGTGGACCTGCCGCTCGATGCGTTTCCGTCGCCGGACGATCTGTGGGACCGCTACCGGGCATGGAAGGGGCTGACGTCCGAAGCCGAGGAGATCGTCCTTCAGGACTACTTCGAGGACGCAAGCGGCAAGACGCCGCGCTACTACCAGGTCAACGCCGTCAACGCGGCGGTCGAAGCCATCGCCAAGGGGCAGGACCGCATCCTGCTCGTCATGGCCACGGGCACGGGGAAGACGTTCACCGCCTTCCAGATCATCTGGCGACTGTGGAAGGCACGGCGGAAGAAGCGCATCCTGTTCCTCGCCGACCGCAACGTGCTCGTCGATCAGACGATGGCGAACGACTTCCGTCCGTTCGGCGGCGCGATGACCAAGCTGTCGCGCAACATCGACACTTCCTACGAAATCTATCTCGGCCTCTACCAGGCGATCACGGGGCCGGAGGAGCACCAGAAGGCCTACCGGAAGTTGTCGCGGGAGTTCTTCGACCTGATCGTGATCGACGAGTGCCACCGGGGCAGCGCTGCGGACGATTCGGCGTGGCGCGAGATCCTCGATTACTTCTCCTCGGCGACCCAGATCGGCCTCACCGCCACGCCGAAGGAGACGAGGTACGTTTCGAACATCGCCTATTTCAGGGAACCGGTCTTCTCCTACTCCCTCAAACAGGGCATCAGCGACGGATTCCTCGCGCCCTACAAGTTGGTCAAGATCCACATCGACCGGGACATCGAAGGCTATCGACCGGAGAAGGGACAACGCGACCGCGAGGGCGAGGAGGTGGAGGATCGGCTCTACGGCCCAAGAGACTTCGACCGCACGCTGGTCATCGACGGACGCACGAAGGCGGTCGCGGAGAAGATCACGGCATTCCTGAAGGAGAGCGGCGACCGCTTTCAGAAGGCGATCATCTTCTGCGTCGATCAGGAGCACGCCGCCCGGATGCGGCAGGCGCTGGTCAACGAGAACGCCGACCTCCCCAAGGGGAACGCCCGTTACGTCATGCGAATTACGGGCGAGGACGAGACCGGAAAGAACGAACTCGGGAACTTCATCGACCCGGAATCGAAATACCCGGTTCTCGTCACCACGTCGCGCCTGCTTTCAACAGGCGTCGATGTCCAGACGTGCCGGCTGATCGTGCTCGACCGTCAGGTCGGGTCGATGACCGAGTTCAAGCAGATCGTTGGCCGCGGCACCCGCGTGCATGAGGACACGGGAAAGCTCTACTTCACGCTCATCGACTTCCGGGGTGCCACGGGTCATTTCGCGGACCCGGAGTTCGACGGCGAGCCGGTCCAGATCTACGAGCCAAAGGGAGACGATCCGATCGACCCGCCCGATCCGCCGCCAAACGGACCGGACGGACCCGGCGACGACGACGTCATCGTCAATGGCGGCGACCCACCCGTGCCACCACCGAGCGGGCCACTGAAGAAGATCTATGTCGATGGCATCGTGGCCAACGTCGTCGCCGAGCGGGTCGAGTATCTCGACGGGCAAGGCAAGCTCATCACCGAGTCGCTACGCGACTTCACGCGTAGGGCGCTCCGCAAGCGCTTCGCCAGCCTGGACGACTTCCTGAATCGCTGGAACGGCGAGGAGCGGAAGCAAGCGATCATCGACGAGATGGAGTCCGAGGGCCTTCGGCTGGACGTGATTGTCGAGGAACTGGGGAAGGATCTCGACCCCTTCGATCTCATCTGTCACGTCGCCTTCGACGCCAAGCCCCTGACCCGCCGCGAGCGGGCCGAGAGCGTCAAGAAGCGGGACGTGTTCACCGGATACGCGGGCCAAGCCCGCGCAGTGCTCGACGCGCTGCTCGACAAGTACGCCGACGACGGGGTGCTCGATCTCGACGACGCCAAGGTGCTGAAGATCCCGCCACTCGATAGCCTCGGCACACCGGTCCAACTTGTCCACGCCTTCGGCGGGAAGCCGAGCTTCGAGCGCGCCGTGCTCGACCTGCAATCCGAACTCTACCGGGAGAGCGCCTGAACGATGTCCGTCGGCACGCTCGTCAAGTCCATTCAGAACATCATGCGCCAGGACGTGGGCGTCGATGGCGACGCCCAACGCATCAGCCAGCTCTGCTGGATGTTCTTCCTCAAGATCATCGACGACCAGGACCAGGAGCTTGAACTCCTCGACGACGATTACCAATCGCCGATCCCCGACCCTCTGCGCTGGCGGAACTGGGCCGCCGATCCCGAGGGCATCACGGGCGAGGAACTGCTCGGCTTCGTCAACGGCGACCTTTTTCCGCGGCTTAAGGAACTCCCGATCCGGTCCGGCCCCCGTGCCAGCGTAGTGCGCGACGTGTTCGAGGACGCCTACAACTACATGAAATCCGGCCAGTTGCTGCGGCAGGTCGTCAACAAGATCAACGGCGTCGACTTCAACAACCTGACCGACCGGCAGCACTTCGGCGACATCTACGAGCAGATCCTGAACGACCTGCAATCGGCCGGCAACGCGGGCGAGTACTACACGCCGCGCGCCGTGACGACGTTCATGACCCGGATGATCGACCCGAAACCGGGCGAGACGCTGCTTGACCCGGCGTGCGGCACCGGGGGATTCCTCACATGCGCCATCCGACACATGCGCGAACGTTATGTGAAGCGGCGCGAGGACGCGGCTAGCATGCAGGCTTCGCTACGCGCCGTCGAGAAGAAGCCGCTACCTCACATGCTCGCCGTCACCAACATGCTCCTGCACGACATCGAGGATCCGTCCTTTCTCCGCCACGACAACACGCTGGCGCGTCCCTACATCTCTTGGGGCCGGAACGAGCGCGTGGATATCGTGCTCACCAATCCGCCGTTCGGCGGCAAGGAGGAGGACGGCATCGAGTCGAACTTCCCGCAGCACTTCCGGACGCGTGAGACGGCCGACCTGTTCCTTGCTCTGATCATCCGGCTTCTCAAGCCGGGAGGCCGGGCCGCCGTGGTGTTGCCCGACGGCTCGCTGTTCGGCGAGGGCGTCAAGACGCGGCTCAAGGAGCACCTGATGGAGGAGTGCGACCTTCACACCATCGTGCGCCTGCCGAACTCCGTGTTCCGCCCCTACGCCTCGATCGGGACGAACCTGCTGTTCTTCGAGAAGGGCGAACCGACGAGGGACGTCTGGTTCTGGGAGCATCTCGTGCCCGAGGGCCGGAAGGCCTATTCCATGACCCGGCCCATACGGGTCGAGCATCTCGACGCCTGCGCCGAGTGGTGGGGTGGAACGGAGCGCGAGGGACGCGAGGAGGGTGACCGCGCCTGGAAGGTGAGTGCCGACGAAATCAAGGCGTGCGGCTACAACCTCGACATCAAGAACCCGCATGCGCAGGAAGAGCATCATGGCGATCCCGAGACGCTTCGGGAGGAATTGAACAGCGCCGAAGCCGATGTGGCGGCGGTGCGGGACGAGTTGAAGCGGATCCTCACCGAGGCGCTGTTGCGGTGAACGCCGACCGCCTGTTCGCCCTCTACGACCGCGTGGCGGACGCGCCGGACGCCGTTGCCCGGCTTCGGCGCTTCGTGCTGGATCTGGCCGTGCGGGGAAAGCTGGTCGAGCAGGATCCCGCTGACGAACCGGCGTCCGAACTACTGAAGCGGATTGCGGCCGAGAGGGCTCGCCTGCTGAAGGCGCGTGAGATTAGGAAACCAAGAACCGTTGCACCGCTGGATGACAATGGATTCCCCTTCTCTCTCCCGACGGGGTGGGAGTGGACGCAGATCGCACAGCTTGGTGTGGTCAGCCCACGCAACCAGGCGTCGGCGGACCACCAAGCGTCCTTCGTTCCCATGAAACTAATTTCGGCCGAATACGGCGCAGGTCACCGGCACGAGACACGCCCATGGGCGGATATCAGGAAGGGCTATACTCACTTCGCCGAGGGCGATGTTGGGCTCGCCAAGATCACACCGTGTTTCGAGAACGGTAAGTCCACGGTCTTTCGGAACCTCACTGGAGGCATCGGAAGCGGGACTACTGAACTGCATGTCGTCCGCCCGGTATTCGTGACGCCCGACTACATCGTGCTGTTCCTGAAGAGTTCTTACTTCATCGAGACAGGTATCTTGAGAATGACCGGCACAGCGGGCCAGAAGCGTGTGCCTACCGAGTATTTCACGGGTTCACCCTTCCCGCTCCCCCCCCTTACCGAGCAGCGCCGTATCGTCGCGAAGGTCGACCAACTAATGGCGCTCTGCAACCGGCTGGAGGAGACCCGCGCCGGGCGCGAGGACACCCGCGACCGGCTCACTAAGGCCAGCTATGCCCGACTGAGCGACACCGAAACGGACGCGACGACGTTTCGGACTCATGCGCGGTTCGCCATTCATGCCCTTCCCGCGCTGACCGCGCGGGCCGATCAGGTCAAGGACCTGCGACAGACCATTCTCGATCTCGCCGTGCGTGGGGAACTGGTCGAACAGGATCCGGCGGATGAACCGGCGGCTAAGCTGTTGAAGCGCATCGCGGAGATCAGGATGCAGTTGGAAATCAAGCATGCACTGAAGCCGCTTAGTGCGAACGAAACTCCATTTCGTCTTCCTGCGGGATGGTGTTGGACCCGGATTGGCGAGCTTTGCACCAAGACCGGCTCTGGGAGCACTCCCCGAGGCGGCAAGAGCGTATATCAGAAGACCGGAGTCCCTTTCCTCCGCTCGCAGAACGTCTACGACGACGGGCTGCGACTTGCCGATGTAGCCTGCATCGGAGGCGACGTTCACGCTCGAATGGCGGGTACTGCCGTGCGAGCAAGAGATCTGCTTCTCAACATCACTGGTGGTTCTATGGGACGTTGCTGTCGCGTGCCGGATGATTTTGCCGAGGGCAATGTCAGCCAGCACGTTGCCATAATCCGCCCGGCGGTGCCCGAAACGGCCGACTATCTTCACAAGCTCGTGCTGTCACCTCACTTCCAAGCTTTCATATTCCGTAGACAAACGGGCGCGGGACGCGGTGGCCTGCCGAAGAACAGAATGGATCGGATAGCTGTCGCCGTTCCACCCCTCGCCGAGCAGCAGCGCATCGTCGCCAAGGTCGATGAACTCATGGCTCTCTGCGACCGGCTGGAGGCTGGTCTTGATGCCAAAGACGGCACCCGCATTCGCCTTCTGGAATCCCTTCTGCAAGATACGCTGGCACTTTCCGCTTACGAAGCGGCTACTGCCGCGGTGGTTAGGGCATGATCCGCGTCCCGGTGCCCCCTGAGATGCTTCGCTGGGCCTGTGAACGTGCCGGCTACAACGTGGCTCACGTTGCCGAGCGCGTCCCGCAGTTGTGGTCTTGGGTCCGACGCGAGCAGCAGCCGACGCTGAAGCAGCTAGAAAAGCTGGCAAAGGTTACGCGTACGCCGCTCGGCTACCTGTTCCTCCCGGAACCCCCGGAAGAACGCCTCCCTGTGACTGACTACCGCACCGTGTCGGGCAACGTCACGGCCAAACCGAGCCCCGACCTTTTGGACACGCTTTACACGATGCAGCGCCGCCAAGCATGGCTGCGAGAGTCCCTCGTCGAGCAGGAAGCGGAACCGCTGGCTTTCGTGGGGAGCGCCCATCTTGCCGACGAGCCGGACGCGGCGGGCCGCGAGATGCGGCGGGTTCTCAACCTGAACGCGGGATGGGCGGAGGGAGTAGGAACTTGGAGGAATGCCATTGGCGAGTTGCGTCGTGCGATCGAGCATATCGGTGTCATGGCCGTGATCAACGGCGTGGTGGGGAACAACAACAATCGCGTACTGAGAGTGGAGGAATTCCGTGGCTTCGCGCTCACAGATCCCTTCGCGCCGCTGGTCTTCGTGAACGGAGCCGACGCGAAGTCGGCACAGATGTTCACCCTCGCTCACGAACTGGCGCACATCTGGCTTGGGACGGAGGGAGTGTCAGGCTTCGATACGCTGCTCCCCGGCGGCACCGAGGTGGAGGACTGGTGCAACCGTGCGGCGGCTGAACTGCTCGCGCCCGCCCGGGAGGTCAGAGCGCGTTGGTCGGAGGTCAGACGGCTGCCGAATCCCTTCGATTCGCTGGCTCGGACGTTCAAGGTTAGCCCGGTGGTCGCCGCTCGCCGGGCGTTCGACCTTTCGCTCATCGACCCCGGCACCTTCTTCGACTTCTACGAGGGTTACATGAAACGGGAGCGCAGGAGTAGCACTAAGGCAACCGGGGGCGATTTCTACAACAACCAGAACACGCGCATCGGTGAGCTGTTTGCTACCCAAGTCCTGCGTGCAGCCATGGAGGGCAGAATCGGGTTCAAGGAAGCCTATGATCTGACCGGGCTGCAGAGTGGGACCTTCCAAGGGTACGCTCGGCGGCTCGGGATGGATCTTCCATGAGCTTGGATCGGGTTTTCCTCGTGGATTCAGATGTCTTCATCACGGCGAAGAACCTGTACTACCCGTTCGACATCTGTCCCGGCTTCTGGAAGAGCTTGCTTCATCACCACGGGGCAGGCCGCGTCTACAGCATAGACCGGGTGCGCGGCGAACTCCTGGTCGGTCGCGAGACGGAGGATCTCGTGCAGTGGGTGAAGGGCGAAGTGCCGCAAAGCTTCTTCCTCCCCGTGGACACCGGCGAAGTAGCGGACGCCTACACGAACATCATGATGTGGGTCCACGGCCAAGAGCGGTTCTTCGACCACGCGAAGGCGAAGTTCGCGACGGGTGCAGACGGCTGGCTCGTCGCTTACGCGTGGGTCCACGGCGCGATGGTCGTGACGAACGAGCAGAGCGCACCGGAGTCTAGGAAGGATGTCAAGCTGCCCGATCTATGCGCTCAGTTCGGGGTCAGGCGCAAGAACACGTTCGCCATGCTACGGGAGTTGAACGTCCAATTCGATTGGACGGGTGGCGGATGAGAATGCTGTGGGATTACCGCTTCGCCGCCCTCCCTCGCCAAGGCCCTTGGTCGCCAGAAACATGTCACCGCGACCGTGTTCGACCTCCAACCTGGAGCGCGAAAACATGTCAGACCACGAAACGGAAGAGAATCGTCCCGTATCCGCGGGCTCGGAGCCTACTCCGGAACACCTCAAGGCCCTCCGCGAACTAGTGGAGAGCGGCTTCATCCCAACACTTGAGAAGACGGTGAAGCAGCTGACGGCTCCCTTCTTCTGGTATGATCCGCAGCGAGCTTCAGGAAGCCGCACGATAGGAGGTGGGACCGTATGCTTCGTCCATACGGGCGTTCGATTGCTCGGGCTGACAGCGGCGCATGTGCATCAGGCATGCATCGAAGCTCTCAATCGCGACGCGGAATTAGGATGTCAGATTGGCGGTCATTCGTTCCAGCCATCCGAGCGTCTGATCGACATCGACCGGAATCTGGACTTGGCCACGTACCGGGTATCCGAGATCCAAGCGACCGCTTCCGGGTCCCACATCCACTCACCGCCCGTCTGGCCACCCGAAGCACCCAAGGAAGACGATCTGGTTCTGGTAGGGGGTTGGCCTTGGAGAACCGTCGTCGAACAGACCGACAGTTCCACGCATGACTTCGTGCACTTTATTGGACGTTCTGCCGGAGCCTCTGAACGCTACCCGAGCATAGTGATGCACAGATCCACCAGCATGCCGTACAGTAGCCGGTCGCTCCGCCCCCGTCTGAACCTCGGCGGCATGAGCGGCGGAGCGATGTGTGTGGTGAGGAACCTCCTGGCGCCAGATATGATCGCTTGGACAGATTTGGTTGGGATCCTAGTCGAAACTGGTCGCGAGATCGACCTGATGCGTGCTCGATCGCTCATGTGTATTGCGGCGGACGGCCACTTGATCCGCGACGACTGGTGAGAACGAGGTGTCCATTCCTTTCACTTCTTTCGCACGCTAGTAACGTCGGCGAAGCGGTCAAGTTTCCAGGCCAGGCGGTGCCCATTTTCCAGAAAACGTGTGCCAATGGGAGTTCGGGCTTGAATTTTGCCGGTCCAACGATTCACGCGGGGTCCGTAATCGATATGCTGCTATTCTTCCATGGCACCGGACGGACAACGAATGCCTGCCGGGATCCTGACGGTCGACTGGCGATAGAACGTGATTCACTCGATCACTCCACCGACTCGCTGATCAACCGTTGAAGCGGCAGCACGAACTCGGCGGATTTTCGTTTTTTCTATGAGCCGAACAGACGGACGCCGACTATTTCTAATATTCACGGCGGCGCCGACACGATTGCTGGTCATCGATCCGACCGGTAAGGCCGAGTTTCGGCACAATATTTCCGCGGCCCAAGAAACGCGTGCTCAAGGTTACTCTCCAAGTGGATCGAGTGGTGTGGGAGGAATAGGAGTCGCCTGTTGCATTACATGAGCGGGCAACTGTTGTGGGACATGGTGCTTGATGAAGGCGCGCCCCGTGTGGTTTTCGACTAGCTTCACAGCGGATGTTCCAGCGAACGTGTGTGTCGTGGCATGGAATACGGAGAGGCACAAGTCCTGCAGCAGTTCATCAGCTTCAAGATCGATGATGATCAGTTCCTTCGCCTTCAAGGCTTCTCTGGAAATGTGGCGAGCGTGGCTCTTGAACGCTTCGTGGTCTGCGAGCCAATCCGATACGTTGGCCGCTTTTCTTCTTCCGTCTTTCTGGTTAACGAACATGTAGTTCTCCAGCCAAGTGCTGACCAGCTGTCGTGACATCCGCAGGGCTGCATCGCAAGTCGTTAGCAGATCGGGGCCGTATTGTGCGAGCATTGGAAGCCATGCGGGGAGTCTCGCTGGATCTTCGCACTCACGTTGTGCCCGGTCAAATTGGTCCAGCATAGCCTGGGCAGGCACAGACCTTACTCCCAACGGCGTGGCTAACAGAAGCTGAGGATCAGTTGGGCTGAGAAACGAGTGCTTGCCGAGTACGATCTCGTTGGCGGCACAGGCCAGCATCGTGGCCGCCGACATGGCGAGATGAGGTACGACGACACGAATGTGTGAGAAACGGGACCGCAGGTAAGAGACAATCGCCTCCGCCGCCTCAGGTGATCCGCCCGGACTGTGCAGGATCAGATCGACATCGGTACCCGTCAGCCCTTGCGTGACCTCCATGAGGGCTTGGACGTCTTCGTCGCTAATGGTCAGAAACTCGGGGGGAGTGCCGGGTCTCTGGATCCATCCCGAAGCATACAGTATAATGTTACGGGCAGTGTGTTCATGCAGGAGAGTCAAATACTTCCTGCGGATGAAATCAAAAGGTGGCGATTGGCCTTGCTCGCCCGTTCGGTTCAGTTCCTCGAGGATTTCGCTCCAGATCGGCACGGGGTGGAGTTTCGCCTACCCCTTCTCACAGGCGTTGGTCCGATTCGTGATCCTGCCCCTCCATCCCGTGATCGCTCGGTGGGATTCGACGACGCGGTCCGCTCGCTTCCAATCTTCGTAGACCCTCATGACCTCGCGAATACCCGGACGGTGCATGGCCTCTTGCAGGAGAGCGTCGCGTTGGTGCTGTCGTGTCGTGACTTCTTGCGGTCGGTCTGGCAGCTGGCGGTTTGCCATCCAATTGCTCCCATTGAGGGTTGTGTGTAGGCTTCAATAATCTACCGGACGCGGCAGGATCGCGCTATCCCCCTTGCGTGCCATCCGGCAAGGTAGTCGCGTCGGGCCTATGACAACTCGTCGAAGGCAGCCCAATCCTTCGATGAGCCGCGGCCCCGAGAAAGTTCGTGTACCGGAGTTCCGTCTTGCCACCCAGGCGACCGAGGTCGGTCGTCCAACTCTGCCCATAGGCCGGGTTCGAGAGCATGAAGTCGAACTCCCGTGTCGGGAAACGCGTTGTTCGAGAGCATAGAATGCTCCGTGCCCGCCCCGGAGCGCGGCGTCCTGGTTCGCGACCCCGGCGGCGTCCAGCCTGGCCTTCATGTCGAGCACGGCCCGCTTCGTTGGCCCCAGCACCGCGTCGAGCCGGCGGAGCACGGTCATCGGCAAGATCACGTCGCGGTACTTCCTGCGCACGTAGACATCCTGGAGCCCATCGTCCGCGCTGCCCAGACGCAGTTGTCGATCCAGTTCAGCTTCGTCGCGTCATATGGTGGCGTCTTGATGTGGCCCTCGGGTGGATGCCGCCGCGCAACGCGTGGGTCTCCCGTACGATAATGCACCGGCCACTTACCGGCCTTGGTAGCGTGCGAACCCGGTTCCGAGCGTACCGTCGGAGACGAATCGCCGACGGGTGTGCGGCGGATTCCCGCTCGCACTTGGGGGCAACGCACGGGTAGATCTCATACTCGCCCGTCTACTGCACCCGCCCCCACGGACCGCGAGGAGGTGAACCCGAATGCCTGCACTGAGAAAGCTGCGCTTCCCGCTGCTCCTCGTCACCGCCGCGCTCGCGCCGATGGCCTGCGGGGACGTCGCAGGCCCTGATCCGGCTCTGACCGAAGCCGAGGCCGCCGCCCTAGTGCAGGAGCTGTACGGCGGGCGCCTGCTGGCTCATGGAGAGATCTTCCACCTTGGCCCCTATCCGGCTCCCAAGGTCTCTAAGGTGCGCTCACCGATGAGAGTCGAAATTCCCTGCGTGCAAGGTGGTGGAGCGTCCTTCAAGGGGGATGCCATGCTTGCGCTGGCGGAGGGTACGCTGTCCGCCGAGTTGGAAGGCACGCTGACCGCGACGGACTGCGCATTCAGCGGCGACGACGAGTCGTTTGTGATGGACAGCGACGGCTTGGCGCAAACGATCCGGATCACCCTCTCCTACGGTGCGGACATCCTGATCGAAGCGGATGTCTCGGGTACGTTGAGATGGACGTTGGGCGAACGCGCAGGCCGATGCGACTTGACCAACACGCTGAAGAGCCGGGTCTCGCGCGAGGACGCGGCTGCCGGAATTGCTCCGGCCAGGGTCGAAGGAATGGTCTGTGGGTGGACGATGGACCGTGCGGTCACGCTGGCCGAATCGCCCTGATCGCACCATCCAAGTTAGCCTCGCCGGACTGAAGAGGAGCTTGAGTCGCGTGCCGTCGCGGAGGCGAAGAGAATACGCCGGGCAGCAGGCGGGCGGCTCCACGGATACGATGGCCAAGCCCTCGGTCGAGGCGGAAGGCAATTCCCGCAAATCAAACCCGATTTCACCGCCGTTTCGGTTCTGCAGGAAGCGATGTAGCACGGGGACAGGAAGCGCAGATCGTGCAGTCCTGTATGACTTTAGACGATTTCCTGTCCGAATTCGAGCTACCTACAGTCCGCTGGTGGCATCGGCCCGGCGCTTCCTGCAGGCGGAGGGCGTTATCGGCATCCCGAGTTGGGGAAAGTTCTGGCTGGCCCTCCTCAACCTCTACGACTGGCGCGGGGTCAACGCCATCCTGCCGGAGTTGTGGAGCCTGCCGCGGTGGATCGCGCTGCATCCCTCGAATTGGTACTGCCACACGCGGCTCATCTACATGGCGATGGCCGCGATCTATGCGCGCCGCTTTCAGGCGCCGGTCACCCCCCTGATCGAGTCGATACGAGAGGAACTCTTCCCTCGGGGGTTCGCCGAGGTCGATTTCTCCACCGGCCGCAACCGGCTGCGAGCCGACGACCTCTACGCGCGGCCGAGCCGCTGGCTGCGGGCCGGATACGGCATTGCGAGAGTCTTCGAGCGGCTCCACGGCAAGCGTCTGCGCGCGCGCTGCGTGGACGGGATCCTCGGACGCATCAAGTGGGAGTTGCAGACCACCGGCCACGCGAGCATCTCCCCGGTCAGCGGTTTTCTAAACATCCTTGCCCTCTGGCTGCATGACCCGGACGATACCGACTGCCGCCAGGCGCTCGAGCAGCTGGATGGCTGGATCTGGGAAGATGAGGAGGAGGGCGCGCGCGTCACCGGCGCGAGGAGCGCCTCCTGGGACACCGGACACTCGCTGCAGGCGCTGGCGACCATCTCCGAACTGGACGGGGTGCCGGACGCCCTGCGAAAGGGCGCCGGTTACCTGCGGCGGCAACAGAATCGACGTCAGCTTCGAGGGATTTCGCCAGGCCTATCGGATCGACCCGAAGGGAGGCTGGTGCTTCCCCGGAAGCTGGCATGGCTGGCCGGTCACCGACTGCACCGCGGAAGCCGTGCTCGGGATGATCGAAGCGCGCCCCGACGCCGCGGACACGACGATGCTCCGGGATGCGGTTGACTTCATGCTGCGCGGACAGAACCGGGATGGCGGGTTCGGCAGCTACGAGGCGCGGCGCTCGAGGATCGGACTCGAGTGGCTGAACCCCGCCGAAATGTTCGGCGACTCGATGACCGAGCACTCCTTTGTCGAGTGTACCGCATCCTGCCTCGCGGCACTCGCCGCCTGCAGGGAACACTCCGCACCAGCCACGAACGGAGAGATGACGAGGGCCATCTCGAGGGCCGAAGAGTGGCTTCGCCGGACCCAGGCCAGCGATGGATCGTGGCGCGGCGTGTGGGGCATCCAGTTCATCTACGGCACGCTCTTCGGAGTCAGGGGTCTGGTTGCCGCCGGGGCGCGTCCCGGCGATCCGGCGTTGCGTCTCGCGTGCCGTTGGTTGCTCGACCGTCAGCGGGCGGACGGGGGCTGGGGTGAACACTACAGCGGCTGCCTGACCGGCCGATACGTTCCGCACGAGGAAAGCCAGGTCATTCAGACCGCATGGGCCCTGATCGCGCTCCTCGCGGCGGAAGATTCGAACTGGACCGCGATTTCGCGCGGCGTCCAGTTCCTTGTCGACGCCCAGGGGACGGATGGGGCGTGGCCCAGGCAGCACATGGCCGGGGTCTTCTTCCGCACGGCGCTGCTGGAGTATGCCCTGTACCGGGACTACTTCCCTCTGCAGGCGCTCGGTCTCTACGAGCAGCGACGCCGGGCGCGGATGGATCTCATGACACCCACCCTGCTCGCGGCGGACGCCACAGGCTGAAGCGAAGCTGCTACCGCGGGGCGAGGCTGAAGGGTTCGCGGGCGAAGACGCGGCGGACCGTTGGTTCGAAGAACTCCAGCGGCAGCGAATCGTAGTCGGGATCGAACGCGCACTGGTCCCAGCGGTGGCAGAAGTCCACGGCGTCCTGATACCAGGGATGGTCGCGGTACCTGTCGCGCGCGTTGGGGTCGCCGCCCACGTGGTGAGCGTAGTAGACGCGCTGGAAGAGGCCGTGGTGCCGAACGATCCAGTGGGTTCGCTCGGTCACGAAGGGACGGAGCAGGAGGGCGGCCAGTTCGCCGTGGCTGTGCGGGGCCAGGAGGTCGTCGATGTCGTGGAGGAGCGCCGCGACGACCATCTCCTCTTCCGCGCCGTCGCGATGGGCGCGGGTCGCGCTCTGCAGGGAATGCTCCAGCCGGTCCACCTGGTAGCCGGCGATCGAACCGGACAGCCCGCGGAGGTGCTCCAGCACCCGGTCGGCGGTGCCGGCAGCGAACTCCTCCTCGAGGCGCGTGAGCAGTTCGTAGTCCTCGCGGGTGCCGTCCGCCATGCGGGTGAAGCTCACGACGGGACCGCCGGGTGCCGGGCTCGGCGTTGGGCTCGCCATCGGATTCGGTGTCGGGTTCGGCGTCGCCTTTGGGGGCATGCCTGTCACTCTCCTGCGGAAGCTGGAACGAGGGCTCCTCGGGGTTCCTCCCCCCGCACCGTCGATCGACCCGAAGGGCCTTGTCAAGCGCGCGCGATGTCCGGCATGCTGCGGGCAGGTCACAGCGGATGGAGGGGATCGACGATGCCTCACACGATCAGCAGCCTCGCGCAGAACGCCGATGCCATGACCGCGGTCTGGAGCGATGGCGAACGGACGGACCTCCCCTACCTCTGGCTGCGCGACAACTGCGGCTGCGGCGAGTGCTGCGTCGAGCAGACCTCGGAGAAGCGGTTCCACGTCTTCCGTGTACCCAGCGATCTGAAGCCGCGGACGGTCGACATCGAAGGCGCCGGATCCGAGGACGAGGCGATCGCCATCGCCTGGCCGGACGGTCACCGCACCCGCTACCGGTCCAGCGAAATCCATGGCCTTCTGCACCGGCATCATCTCGAGTTGCAGTACTGGGACGGGCAGTTCCAGCCTCGGAGATTCGACTACGGGCGGTTCCTGGCGAGCGACACCGCGGCGGCGGACGTGATCGGGGAGTTTCTGCGAACCGGCGTCTGTGTGCTCGTCGATGCCCCCACGGAACCGGATTCGCTGGAGCAACTCGCGCCGCGTCTGGGTCCGGTCCGCGAGGTGCTGTTCGAGCGCATCCACAACGTCAAGCTCGACCCGAAGGGATACAACATCGCGCACACGGCTCTGGCCGTCGGCGTGCACAACGACTTCACGAGCTACACGTGGCCGCCGAGCGTGCAGGCGCTGCACATGCTGGTGAACGAGTGCGAGGGCGGCGCATCCACCGTCGTGGACGGCTTCGGCGTGCTCGACGCGCTGCGCCGCGAGCACCCCGACAAGTTCGACGCGCTGTGCTCGGTGCCGGTCCCGTTTCGGATCTTCAGCGACGAATACGAGTGCTACGCGGCCAACCCCATAGTCGATGTGGACAGCGCCGGGGAGATCCGGATGATCCGCTTCAACACGGCGCAGATGCAGGCCGTTCCCCTGTCGGAGCCCCGGCTGGGCGAGTTCTACGCCGCCTACCACGAATTGTCGAGCCGCGTCAACGACCCCGGCGCCCAGGTCGAGTTCCGGCTGGAGGGCGGGATGATCCTGCTGTGCGCCGGCCACCGCGTCCTGCACGGGCGCACCGAGATGGTCTCGTCCGGGGCGCGCCACCTGCAGGACGCCTACTTCGAGCACGACAACGTCCGCACCCACCTGAGGCTCCTCCGCCGCACCGGCCGAATCTGACGGCCGGGGACTTCGGATTGCCTTCGGTCAGGCCTCCGAGTGCGGGGGTTTGCGGGCCAGGAAGAAGAACATCGGAGTGAAGATCCCGGCCTTGCCACCGTCTACCAGGGCGTCGGCCGTCTTGTTCAACAACGAGCTTACGGCGGTGGTGCCCTCCGGGAACGCCCTCAACTTCTCGCCAACTCGCAACACGAGATTCGTCATGGCGCGGCCAAAGGGTGTGCGCGGAATGCTCCTCAGGTTGAGGTCGCGGCCCTGCAGAGCACGGTACCAGGGCGTCGTCGGGTCCGATGCGGAAGCGCGGTCGCCGTGTTCGACGAGTTCGAATCCAGCCGCGCGCAGGGCGGTGCCGATCTCCGATGTTCGGGCGATATCCGGAAGCGCATCCCCCTCCACGATGGCGTCCCTGATCCGCACGTGATCGGCGTCCCGTGGATCGAAGTCCTCAGTGAGACACCAGTCGTAGCCCGCGAAGCAGGCCCCCGGACGCAGGACGCGGAAGATCTCCCGGAACGCCGCCGTCTTGTCCGGTGCGTGCGGCATGGACTCGATGGCGATGGCGGCATCGTAGCGGTGGTCGCCGTCGGGGATCTGCATGTAGTCGCCGTGGATGAACCGGCACAAGGACCGGACATCCCGGGTGTGCGCCTTCGCGCGCTCGATCTGGTAGGCGTTGTTGTTGAGGCCGACAAAGCTCGCCCCGGAATAGCGGGCCAGGGCGCCCATCGGTCCTCCTACCCCGCACCCCACATCGAGCACCTGCATCCCCGGTTCAAGGGACAGATGATCGGCGAGAAAATGCTGGTGTCCGAGCTGCGACGCCTTGAAGCTCTCGCCCCGGCGCCGGGGAGCGAAGTGAAAGGACTGCCCCCAGCCGAACTCGTAGAAATCCGTCACCAGGTCGTAGTAGTGATTGACGAACGACCGATAACGTTCCCTTCTGCGCTCCACACCGGCGTCGTGGATGCCGCTGTACTGCTCGACGACGGATTTCACTTCATCCGGGGCGAGATCCGCGAGTGATCGGGCGTCGGTCCGTTTGACAGATGCAGGGGTCACCAGGTCGTCCTGTCCGGTTTGCAGGCGTACTCCGAAGATCGCACGGGAAGGAACACCGATTCGCCGGCATCCGCAAGCGCACTTCGCAACTCCAACGTGCTTGACATCCTTTGACGCAAAGCCTCACGCTCGTCTTCTGCCTGCAATTCATCCCCGAAGGGAGAACTCCATGATGGAAGGGCAGCAGTCGCCCGAAGTCTCTCACGATCCGGGAGACGCGTCCGGTAATCCCTTTCTGAGGCTTCGCAGCCGAACGCTCATTTGGTGGATGATCGTCGGCAGCATCGTCGTCTTCGTGGTCGCGGCTCTCGCCGGCTTGATTCTGCCGCTGGATTCGATGGAGTCGGCAACCGGCGGCATCGTCGTTGAAATTGCCATCCATGGCCTCGTCGTTGCGTGGATCGTGTGGGCTTGCCGTAACGCCGACATCGACCTGGGCCGGTTCGTCGGACGGGTCCCGGCGGGGTACAACTGGCTCCCGGCGGCGGGCCTCCTTGCGATCACGTTTATCTTTTCGATCGGTTCGTTGGTCGTCACCGCCTACGGACTCTCGCGCGTTTCCCCGGAGTTGCTGGAGTCACTCCTGACAGCCGGGGCACCGGATCCGGATTCGATGATTTCGTCGGTCTGGTGGGTCATCGGAGCGGTCGCCGTCGCTCCGGTATTGGAAGAAGTACTCTTCCGGGGCGTCTTCCTCAGCCGCTGGGGAGTGAAGTGGGGAATCGGGACCGCCATCGTCGTATCCTCGGCGATATTCGGGATCCTGCACCTTGATGTGGCAGGGGCAATGGCTCTCGGCGTAATTGCCTCACTGCTGTACCTGCAGTCTCGTACGCTGATCGTCCCGATCGCCTTCCACGCCGCAAACAACCTGGTTGCCACGGGTGCCATGTTCATGCCCGGGTCGGACGAGCCGTGGACGTTCGCCGACGAGCTTGCAGAGATCGAGGCCATGGCACTCCCCGGCCTCGCCATGGTGGCCGTGACGCTTCCCGTGCTCATTTGGTATGTCCGGCGCCACTGGCCGTCCCGCGACGCCGAGATCCCCTACATCAAGGAGTAGCTTGCCCGGTCCCTCGTCGCCGTTTCTGCCGTTAGATTCATGCCGAACCTGCCGCCGGACCGATTGAAGGAGGGCTGATGACGACCCCGAGCGATACGACGCGCCGCGAGTTTCTGATGGGTCTGGCGGGCGCCGGTGCCGTGCTGGCCGCTCCGCGTTCCGTGTTCGGAAGTGCGCTGTCGGTCCAGGAGGCGCTCCCCACGCGCCCGATCCCGGGAACGGAGGAGACGCTGCCCATCGTGGGCTTCGGCTCCTCGAAGCCCGTGCTCGAGATCCCGACGGAGGGGACGGAGCCTCTGTTCGGCGTGATCCGAATGCTCCTGGAGCACGGCGGGCGGGTCGTCGACACTTCGCCGCGCACGCCGGAGATCGACGCGGAGTTCGGGGAGGTCCTGGCGGCGCCGGAGTTCAGCGGCCGCCTCTTCGTCGCGACGAAGATCAACACGGACGGGGAAGCGGCCGGCATCGAGCAGATGCGGCAGAACCAGCGGCTCGTCGGGAACCGTACCCTGGACCTGCTCGAGGTCGAGAGCATGCGCGATCTGGACGTGCACTGGCCCAACGTCCTCCGGTGGATACAACATCGCGTACACGGCTCTGGCCGTCGGAGTGCACAACGACTTCACCAGCTACACCTGGCCTCCGAGCGTGCAGGCGCTGCACATGCTGGTGAACGAGTGTGAAGGCGGCGCATCGACCGTCGTGGACGGCTTCGGCGTGCTCGAGGCGCTGCGCAGCGAGCACCCCGACAAGTTCGACTCGCTGTGCTCGGTGCCGGTCCCGTTCCGGATCTTCAGCGACGAATACGAGTGCTACGCGGCCAACCCCATGGTCGACGTGGACAGCGGCGGCGAGATCCGGATGATCCGCTTCAACACGGCGCAGATGCAGGCCGTTCCCCTGTCGGAGCCCCGGCTGGGCGAGTTCTACGCCGCCTACCACGAGCTGTCGAGCCGCGTCAACGACCCCGCCGCCCGGGTCGAGTTCCGGCTGGAGGGCGGGATGATCCTGCTGTGCGCCGGCCACCGGGTCCTGCACGGCCGCACCGAGATGGTCTCGTCCGGGGCGCGCCACCTGCAGGACGCCTACTTCGTGCACGACAACGTCCGCACCCACCTGAGACTGCTCCGCCGCACCGGCGGAATCCAAATGGGCAACCCTACTTCTGGCCATCAAGTCTGCTGTGGCGTTGCCCCTTCCGTGGTTTGATTGATACCAAACAGGTCGTTAGTCTCCCTCCGTAGCGCTCAGCAACTGATGCGCGATCCGAAGCGAGCGCTGGCCGAGGCTCGCCCCCGGAACTCGCGAAGGCCCGAGTGTTTTGACGGGCCTGAGACGTCCACGTGCCTGCTACCCAAACCGCTGGATCTTGAATGAATGCTGACCACCGCTGCCTCGCAGACGTTCTTGAAGTCGACCTAAACTCCGCCCAGCGGCGAGCTGCCCTGGATCCCTCCCATACACTACTGTGCTTGGCATGTGCAGGCTCCGGAAAATCCAGAACGTTAGCCTATCGGATTGCCCGCCTTGTGTCCGAAGGAGTAGATCCGGGCAGCATAGTCGCAATCACATTTACCGAGAAAGCGGCGGAGAGCATCAAGCAGCGTGTGTCCGGAGCGCTCGCGCGGGCTGGACAGGACCCTCGTGTGATCACAGCGATGTACATAGGTACGATTCATGCATTCTGTTTGGAGATCCTAAAGAAGATAGATGCCAAGTACAATCAGTTCGATGTACTCGATCCGAACCGGCTGAGACTGCTCTTGATGAATCACTATGGAACGCTGCGCTTGGGACAACTCCAGAACCTCTATCGCACGAAGTACTTTCAGACCATCAACGAGGTGGCCAATGCCTTGTACGTGACGAACGGTGAGATGGTCGATGTCAGCTGCGTGTCCCAAGGGTCACCCCCTCTTGGCCGAACTCTGCAAGAGCTTCGACAGGTGATGGACCGGGAGCAATTCGTTGACTTTTCGAGCATGCCGAGGCTGGTGGTTGAAGCCCTCGGGAAGCAGGAGTCTAAGGCGCAGAAAGCAGTCGAACACGTGCGCCACTTGATGATCGACGAATATCAGGATGTCGAACCATCTTTGGAGGCGTTGATTGAAATCCTGGGGGCTCGGGCCGAGACGCTTTTCTGCGTCGGTGACGACGATCAGGCGATCTACGCGTGGAAGGGTGCCGATGTGAACAACATCCTCTGTTTCAATCAAAAGCATCCGAATGCAAGTCGCCATACGCTTTCCGTGAACTATCGGAGTACTGAACCGATCGTGACCGCTGCGGACAGATTCGTCCACGCCGAACTCGGAGCGCAGCTATACCCTAAGGCACCAGAAGCAAACCACAATCCGTCACCTCGCGACTTTAGGGTCCTGTGGTTCGAGAATAGACAGGACGAAGCTGAGTGGATTGCCCACCGTATCCGTCATCTGCTCGGCACGAAGTTCGTCGAGGCGAACGGTACAGAACGAGGCCTTAGCCCGGGCGACTTCGCCATTCTAATGCGATCCGCGGATAAGCCAGAGGGACAAAGCGGAACTCAAAGACACACTGCTTTCACTGATGCGTTGACGAACGTCGGGGTCGAATTCAACCTGCAATCGGCAGGAAGCATCTTCAGTCGGCCACACGCGCGGGTTATCCAGGAGACACTGGAGCTTCTGAGACACGACACTCCGGACCGAGATCAGGTTCGGGCCCATTTAGAAGCGGACGTATGGCCCGTGTTCCCTGAAGCCAAGTTTGGGAGGGTCGTTGAAGTGCTTTCACGCTGGGGTCGGAATATACACAGACCTAGTAGTGGAAGTCGGGTAAGATTGTATCCACAACAGTTTCTCCACGAGATTCTCCACGCCTTTGAGATAAAGCGATCCCTATTGCCGCCTCAAGCGATGCGAGATCTTGGAGTCCTCAGCCAAGTTCTCCAGGATGTGGAGTCGGTCTACCTGAGCATTGACTCCGCGGGGCGCTATAGATCGGTGCTAAACTTTGTCAACAACCTAGTGGGGGCGGGATACGATTCGGGCATCCGGGAGATCGCTTCCAGGCCTGACGAGGTGACCGTGTCGACAGTCCACAAGATGAAGGGACTTGAGTTCCCAGTCGTGTTTGTTGCTGACGTGGAGCAGGGACGATTCCCCACGAATCGATCAAGCTACCGGGGTTGGTTGCCATCCGAGTGCATTCAGGCGGCCGTGGACAGAGGCGCGCACCACGGTACGCGAGAAGGCGAGATCCGTCTTTTCTACACGGCGATCACGAGGGCGGAACGATACCTGTACGTTACTGGTTGCGAACAGCTTCCCGGCGGACGAAAACGATGGAGGGAGTCCGACTTCTCTCGACGCCTGTTGCATCCGGAGATCTCGGATGATTCCGTTGGTTTACCTGACGGGCTAGAACCGGCGCAGGCGGTGGCCAGAATTGAAGAGCCAGTTGTACCCACGAGCTTTACGGAAATCCGGCAGTACCTTTGTTGTCCGCAGCAGTACCGATTCAGTCGGCTTTACGGCTTCAGTCCGCCCATCAAGGAAATGTTCGGCTTCGGACGGACGGTGCACACCGCCGTGAGTGCCCTACACCTTCAGTTTGATTCTGGGGCACCGTCACCCGACGAAGCCCGGGATTTGGCACAGAGCGTCTTTCATCTGAAGCACGTGGCTCCGAGCCGCGACCCCGAGGTTCGCCCCGGACCGTACGAGCGTGCAAAGGAACGGTCCGGCCAGATTTTGAGTGATTACGTCGACTCATTTGAGCTCGACTTCGGTCAGCGACGGCAGGTTGAGATGCGATTCGAGGTGCCGGTCGAACAGGCGGTCATAACCGGCTCCATCGACTTGCTGTTGAGAGAGGATGAACGAGGTCAGGTATTGGATGCTCGGGTAATCGACTTCAAGGCAATCGACGGGGGGGCGAACCCCAGTGAAGACCCTACTCTGCATTGGACAGAACTGTCGCTACAAGTACAACTGTACGCACACGCAGCGCATGAGGTTGTCAACGAACACGCCAGAACAGGACACGTTCATCTTCTCAAAGGCAATTCACGGATCGACGTTCCAGTCGAGCCCGAAGCTCTGGAAGCTGCTCTCGGAAATGTCAAATGGGCTGTAGATCGCGTCCTCGACGACGATTTCCCCATGCGTCCGCATACCACGAAGTGCGAAGCGTGCGATTTTCGCTTGCTTTGCCCGGCTCTAGCGGAGCCATTTAAGGTCGACACCCGCCCTCCACCCATCCATGTTCCGAACCGCGCGCCACGTCTTGCCAGGGCGTTCTCCGAATTTCAGCAGGAGAAGACCTGATGCGGCGCGTCACTAGAGATCGCTTGTCGGTGGAGGATCGTAGTCAACTGATGGGCAGGGTTCGCCAGCGAGATACCGCTCCCGAGACGGCGTTGGGGAGGGCGATGTGGGCGAGGGGCCTCCGCTACCGTAAGAGTCGTGAGATATCCGGAACGCGGCCAGATTTCTCTATTGCCTCCAAGCGAATTGCAATTTTTGTCGATGGGTGCTTCTGGCACGGATGTCCCGATCACTATGTGGCCCCCGTAGGGAATGCCGACTTTTGGGCGACAAAGCTCTCCAAGAATCGGGAGCGAGACACGAGAGATAATCTGGCGCTGAGAGAGGCGGGTTGGATCGTGCTACGGTTCTGGGAGTGCCAGATAAACACGCGCCGCCACGATGCTGTGGACGCGGTTGTTCAAGCCGTCAGACGAGGCGACGGCGCGCAATGAGCCATCCGTTCATCCTAGTCGCGAGATACACGTGGCTGACGGAGGAGGGCTCTCATCCAAAGAGGTTGGCCAAGCAGCACCTTTGCCCGTTAGGAACATCGGTCGAACATCTGGCAGCAGGCTGTCGTCTCATGGTCAAGTGCCGCACGACGGACGGTACAATCGCCCTTGACCCAAACGCCAAGTTGATACGGATGAAGGATGAGTTCTTCATCAAGTCACAACACCTTGCCGCATGCATTATCGCCATGCCCGCGACAACGAAGAATGTGCTCTTCTACTTTGAAGGCAGCAAGACGGAGGCACGAGTGGTTATTCACGTAGCTCCGACCAACTTTTTTGCCGAACTAGAGAGAGAAGATCCGACATTGCGACTTCAATCCTTTGACCTGCCTCCAAGAACGAGCGCGATTATATGTGGCAACCGAGTTGCGGAAGTGATCTACAGCCGCTGTGCAACGACAGATGTCGAGCTTTATGCAGTGCATGTTGGTGGCTTTCTTGACGGTCCTCACATTCTTGTCCCGCTGTTCAACCATGTGCTCTCGCTTCGGTCAGATGACCACATCGATTTCCCGATCGTCCTCAGGAAGCTGGCTGACCGCCTCAGGCACTGCCTTACAGGACGGACGAAGAGTCTCGCAATTCAACGGATCGATAAGAGTCACAGAGATTTTTGGCCGACGGCACAGGGCCAGCGGTTTTCTTTCCTCGATGGTGGCGTGGCGAGAATTCCGGCCCTAGCATCCCTCGAACCCATGGCGCTGAGAGTCGGAATTTACAATGTAGCCCCGGGTGACCAAATCATGGAAACCAGGGAACAATGGTCGCTGACTCCCTATGTCTTGGGCGACATCGTTGACCAACCACCCCATGGGATAAGGGACACGACGGATCGGAAACGACTCCACGAAGCTGCGAGGTATGTTCTTGAGTTGCTAACAGCCCTTGTCCACCTAGAACTGAAACCCGATACGTCGTCCCTCTTCATTCATGGCCCCCTTGTCAACCAGTTCACGATGTACGACGAGGGGGAACCAAACAACATTCCATGCATGGCCGCAGAGTTTTTGGCGAGTATGAGTGTACATCGATCGGCTGTGATGTCAGAGTTGCTCGACATCCCACCCGATTCCCGTAACGTCTCGCTGTGGAATCAGTTCATGTCGATCTACGGATACGTGACCAACAGGATCGTGAATCATGCAAGGCCGATCGCGGGTGTGGTCGAACGACCAACCGGCCGGCACGTGACCACGGCAGTGCTGGCCGCGTTGGTCGAGGACGGAATCATCAATACCGATGAATCGAAGGATATTGATGACCTCCTATTGAAGTTCGATATTTCGGATGATTTCCTCTTCGGCTGCATTCTCAGATCCGGCGAGTACCTTACTCCCGTGGAGGTGTCGAAGAATGCGGTCAATCGGGCGCGAGAGCACTGGCGATCGGTCGTCGCGCAATACCCTCCCGTTTACACGTCTCTGATAAAAACAGAGGAAACGCGCTTTCCGTTTCGCGTGGAGTTGAACGCGACTGCTGCCGAGGTCAACAGTGCGTATATAATGTCGCTATTATATCACACGGGCAGATTGCTACCTCAGTATGCGTTCCCGGTGGGCCTCGACATCGTCGATAAGTACGCCAAGGTTCCCGATTGGCTATCGCGTGGCATCTCAGCTGAGCTGTCGGGGGTTATTCTGAGACGCGCGGTCAACACCGGTGACGCGGGACTCGTGTCACAGGTGCGTCAACTGTTATCGGGTAATCCGCGGGATTTCTTTTACAGGGCCGACGCGAACTAGGAGCGCGAGATGGTTACGAAACACGAAACGGGATTTAAGGTTGGCACCGTTGTAGGCAATACGTCGCCGCAAGAGTTTTCATTTATCGTCAAGAGCTTTACGGCCAAGCTAGGGGACCTGGTGAGAGTGGAGATGGAGATTCCCGTAGCCGAGGGACAGGGGCGGAAACAGGTGTTGGTGTGGGGCCGCATTGTTGAGCTTGGCCGGTCGAACCCTTTCCTCCCGATGGAAGCTGGCCAAGAGTTGGCAGAGGAGGGAGTGGATCTAATCTCGACAGTACTGTCTCTGTCCCGTGACCAAGTAACGGGTAGAGTATTAGTTCTGGGTGCAACAGATGTGGGTAATCTCAAGAGAATTCGACCACTGAATTATCCCGTCAGCCCTGGAGCAGTTGTCTACCTGCCGCCGGCGCGAGCAGTTAGGACCATTCTGACGGGAGATGAGACGGTGCATCGCCTTCGTTTGGGATCACTCATCGGCCGTAGTGACGTGCCGGTCGGTATCAAAACAAACGCCATTGTAGCTCGGCACATGGCGATCTTGGCGATGACGGGAGGAGGTAAGACAGTTGCTGCCAGACGGATCATTCGCGAGCTGCTCGATGCCCGTTACCCGCTAGTGATCCTCGATCCACACGGGGATTATTTGGGCTTGTGGATCAAGCGGAAGTTGTTTCCCAGGAACTCGATCTGCTTGTTTTATCCGAACCTCACCGTGAGTGAGGAGAATCTATCGCTTGTTGGGTATCTCGTGGCGCAGATGACACAGGGTTTCACAGATGCTCAGAGGGACAAATATTCCGAGGCACTGGGCAAGATCAACCTGAAGGGAGAGGTGACGGTTCAGAGATTTGTGGAACTCATGATGAAGAAGCTAGGTGATACGAAGAGCAGGCATGCGGGAACGATACCGGCCATCAAGCGAGCGCTGCGATTAGTGAAGGGCCGGCTGGAAGCGATGGAGAAATCCAACGAGCGGCTACGAAAACAGGCTACGCTGCAGGGTTTGCCGTTTGAGCCGATGCCGGACCCACGATTGGATCCGACAGGATTCGTCCGACCAGGGCGAGCGAGTGTAGTTTACTTGGGTGGGTACGATCACCTGACGCAATCGACGATTGTCGCCATAGTGCTCGAACAGCTGTTCAATCACCGTGCGTCGATGGAGAATAGGATCCCGCCGTTTTTTGCGGTTGTCGAGGAGGCCCATAACTTCATACCGTCCCGGGGCGAAGGGCAAGCGGAGACGCCTTCGGTTGATGTGATCAAGAAGCTCATCACCGAGGGAAGGAAATTCGGAACGGGACTATTGTTGATCAGCCAGAGGCCCAGTCGCCTCGATGAAACGGCGCTGTCCCAGTGCAACACGTTCTTGATCTTTCGCCTCGTTAATCCGCGCGATCAGGGCTTCGTGGAAAAAGTTATGGAGAACCTCACAAGGTCGGACAGCCGGCTACTTCCTGGGTTCGGCCCAGGCCAAGGGATCGTGAGCGGGCAGGGGGTGCGATTTCCGTTAGTGATCCAGGTGGATTTTGATTCGGATCTGGTCACTGCAGCTTTAGGCAGTGAGGAATTCTTGAAGCAGGCGACGGAATGGGAGGACCCCGAGCGAGGGGTGGGGCGTGGTTTGAAGTGATAGGATCGGTGGGAAGTTTGCGGAGGCAGCGTGAGGGGGGAGGGGAGACGGATGGGTAAGCCGAGGGCTGTCGATTTGTTTTGCGGTTGTGGAGGGCTCACGAGTGGGCTGCGCCAGGCTGGCTTCTGGGTGCGGGGGGGTGTGGATCTGGATCCGGTGGCGTTGGAGTGCTTCAAGCTCAACCACCCACGCACCAAAGTGATGCTGGGAGATGTGGGGAAGCTGGACGCCGCTGACATCGAGCGGGAGTTCGGGGTTCAGCGCGGAGAACTTGATCTACTGGCAGGCTGTCCTCCGTGCCAGGGATTCTCGGCGCTGACCACTCTCAACTACAGTAGGACGGTTGTCGATCCGAGGAATCAGTTGGTGGGGCACTACCTTAGGCTCGCACTGAGCCTTCGCCCTAAGGCCATCCTGATGGAGAACGTACCTGGACTCAAGCACCATGCAGAATTCGAGAACCTCCTCGGGTCGCTGAAGAGAGGCGGATACCACGTTACGTGGGCGCTCATGGATGCGAAGGACTTCGGGGTACCGCAGCGTCGTCGTCGAGTCATCGTAATGGCCGGTCGTGGATTCACGATCGATTTGCCGCAGGAGATGGGGAAAGTAGTCAGTGTTCGAGAGGCCATCGGTAATCTCCCCAGCGCCGGGACCAGCGGTGACCCCGCACACGATCACGGTGAGTCACGCTCTAGTAGGATACGGGACCTGATTGGCCGGATTCCGGTGGATGGTGGTAGCCGGGTGGCGCTAGGTGAGGAGACGCAGTTGGAGTGCCATCGTCGAGTCGATGGGTTCAAGGATGTGTTTGGCAGAATGGCCTGGGATCGCCCAGCACCAACGATCACCTGTGGGTCGATGAATCCGTCGAAGGGGCGTTTCTTGCATCCAACGGAGAACCGATCAATTACGTTGAGAGAAGCTGCACTGCTCCAGTCTTTCCCTGCGGGGTATAAGTTCAAGATGAACCGAGGCAAGTACGCAAATGCCAGATTGGTAGGTAACGCCATTCCCCCAGCGTTCGCCAGGGTGCAAGGGAAGAGTATAAGAGCGGCGCTCCTAAGCTCATCTTGATGCATCGTATGTTGAAGTGGCACGAGCCCGGCAACGTTGTCACTTGAATTCGAGCTTCCGACTGATGGGTGACTTTTCCGGTCCCGGAAGATGACGCCCCGGCCGTAGCCTCTTTCTTCCGCGCGGGACGAACACCTCCCACGCCGGGACTCAGCTGCTCAAAGCGGTCCGGGCGCTGACAGCCTGTTCGACCGCTTTGCGGCCTGCTTCCCACCGGCCGCCGAGATCCGGCGTGCACGCATCGTCACCCGGCTCGGACAGCGGTGTGTGACAAATCCAGACGCGAGCAACGACCGGCCATTCCTCGCGGCAGGACGTGGACGCAGTGGAAGGGGCGCGGCATGCTAGGCCCGCGGAGGAATAGCTTGCCCTCGCATTCTCCGTCCTACATGCTGAACTTCCAGCAGCGCCCGTGCGGAGACGGCACAAGCGCCCGCAGCGTGGGCGGCATGTTGATCGAAGGAGGTCTCATGGCACGCTCGTACGGTACGACGCGCCGCAGCTTTCTGACTCGTCTGGCGGGTCTTGGAGTGGTGCTGGCCGCCCCGCGCGCCGTGTTGGGGAACACACTGCCGCTCCAGGAGGTGCTCCCCACGCGCCCGATCCCGGGAACCGAGGAGACACTGCCTATCGTGGGCTTCGGTTCCTCGAAGCCCGTCCTCGAGATCCCGACCGAGGGGACGGAGCCTCTGTTCGGCGTGATCCGAATGCTCCTCGAGTACGGCGGGCGGGTCGTCGACACTTCACCGCGCACGCCGGAGATCGATGCGGAGTTCGGCGAGGTTCTGACGGCGCCGGAGTTCATCGGCCGCCTCTTCGTCGCGACGAAGATCAACACGGACGGGGAAGCGTCGGGAATCGAACAGATGCGGCAGAACCAGCAGCTCGTCGGAAGCCGCACCGTGGATCTGCTCGAAGTCGAGAGCATGCGCAACCTCGACGTACACTGGCCCAACGTCCTTCGGTGGAAGGACTCAGGTGAGGCGCGCTATATTGGCGTCACGACCTCCAGCATCCCCCAGCACGAGGTGTTCGAGTCGTTCATGAGGACGCAGCCGCTGGACTTCGTTCAGGTCAACTACTCGGTGATGGAGCCGAACGCGGAGGACCGTCTTCTTCCGCTCGCGCAGGATCTGGGGCTCGCCGTTCTCATCAACCGTCCGTTCATGAACGGCAACTACTTCGGACGGGTGAGCGGACGCGAGCTGCCCGAATGGGCCGCCGAGTTCGACTGCACGAGCTGGGCGCAGTTCTCGCTCAAGTACATCCTGGCGCACCCCGCTGTGACGTGCGCCCTCACCGAGACTACAAACCCCGAGCACATGGCAGAGAACATCGGGGCCGCCTTCGGCCGCCTCCCGGACGAGGCAACGAAGCGGCGCATGCGAGATCTGGTTCAGGATTTCTGACAGCCGAGAGCGTCCCACACGCTGTCCGTCGTCGCGTGGCGTGTGGAGATGCCCTGCCCGTCATCGGTTGTGTAGCAACTCCAACGCATACGCACAGTCACGCGCAATCCATAAAGTTGTCCCTGCGACGACTGCGAGATTGGAACAGCCGGCAGCATCGTGGAGCAGCTGCCCGCCCGGCCTGCGGGAACGACCGATGTGTCATATTGTTCATCCGCACTGACAGCAGCGTCAGATTGTCCCCCGACTGCGCCCACGCATCCGTGAGTTCCGCCGTCACCTCCCATCCCATAGCCACATTCCGTGCGCTCATGCTGCTCGATAACGTGTTCGCAGATCGGACGTCGGTAACCGCCAAAGTGGACTATCAAAGGAGTACCTCCAACGGAGACCGCTGGCGTGAGGACCTTCACCGTCACGAGGCGGTATGACCCCACGGCATTCGGCCAGGCGAGCGAATGTGAGGCTCGGGCTCCGTGATCGGCGAGCATTCGGCCAGCACCAGGGCCACGGGAACGATTCGTTTCATCGTGGTCTCCTCACGTGTTCTGATACGGGTAACCACCTGACAGCTGTCCCCAAACAGGGTCGGTGGCCGCCCAGCCTCCGCCAGCACGATGACTTCGAGATCACCAACCGATAAAATACAGTCATCGATGTCGTGCAGATCAACTATTCGGCGGCGAAACCACACCCGACAAGACGTGCTCCTGCCGCTCCCCCAGGTGCTCAGGTTGCCGGAGTGATCGAGCTCCCGATTATGAACGGCAGCTACTTCAGACGTGTGAGCGGACGGGAGTTGTCCGGTCGGGGCACCCGAGTTGACTTGCGTCAGCGCAGTCGCTCGATCCCATCCTCGCCCATCCCTCCCTTAGGTGCGTCCCACAGAGACGATGACTCGACCAAACGACGGAGAGCAGCCCAACTCGTCTTCGACCACCTCCCAGACCAAACCACGAAGCCGTGGACGCGCAAATTCGGTTCACGATTTTCGAGATGGATAGAGGAGGATCTGCTCTGGTCTGCGCTGAGCGATCAACGACTCGTACGTGTCGTCGATGGCTCGCAGGTAGGAACCGACGTCATCGTGGCCTCCGTCCTGAGTGAGTCGAAGCACCTCCTCAGCAAGCGTCTTGCCATGGATCAGAAGAATCGGATACCTGTCCTCGATAACTTCGCGCTGCACGCTTTCTGAGAAGTGGCTCGTGGTGACGTACGCGCCGATCCAGCCCCGCTTGAGCCGTGCTACCGTGCGTGCGATGTGGTTGCCGCTAGTCGGAGTGGTTGGCCGCTCGCACTTCGCTTGCCCGAGGACCACGAGCTTTGTCGACGAAAAACCCTGCCCGACGTCTAGGCGGCCAATGAAGTCAGCTCCTCCGTCCGATGAGGCTGGAGTGACCCAGCCCTCCATGTATTCGCCGCCGTTTCGTTCGACAAAGCTGGCCGTAATCACGCTTGCCAGGGCCTCAAACCTTCTCTTCCGTTTGTCGTAGAACCTCAAGATCGTGTCCAGCGTTCTGGCCTGCCTAGATCCTTGCTCGGGGACCTGATCACCCTTCCTTGTGGTCATCAGTTTCGACACGCGCCGCCGATGTCGGTCGATAGAACTTGGACCCTGTCGAATCCAGTGCCTCCAAGAGGACGGTGCGTATTCCAGAGTTTGTTTCAAGCTGAGCGCAGCGTTGCGTCGCGCGCTGATCCACGCCCAGTCGAACTCTTCGCATTCCGCAGCAAGGCTCAGCACCGTGAAATCGAATACGTAGTTGCTGAATAGTTGCCCGATTTTGCACTGAACTGCGTTACTAGCTCTGCGCGAGTGACGAGTCCAAAGCCCTGGAAGTTCACCTGGCCCTTCTGCCGTCCCTCGTACGGAACCCTGCGAAAAAATATCAGCGGGACCGCGTGCGCCCGGATCTTGGGGTCGGGCGAATCGTGGACGTTGCGCTGAGCCAGCAGAATTGAGTTTCCCACGGGCTTCGTCGGGTCGATATCCGGTCGCCTATTGTCGCCGAAGTACCGGATATGGCCGTTGTCGACGTCAAACACATCCTGCCATGGGGTTTCGGTCGACCCGATCTTGTGCGGGCTGCTAGAGATTAGGATTGCGGGCCGGCGGGGACCATCGACCGCTTCCAATTCTGCGATCCCGCTGATGCCCCTGTCGAGCTTTGCGTGGGGCTGATTGGGAGAGTGAACCGCGTGGAAGTAGTTGGGTAGTCCGTCCACCGTCGGCGGACGCCAGTCGTTCGGCGTCGCGTAGCGGAATACATCACCGACCCTCATTTGCCCTCCCCATCGGTAGCGGTCGCCTCAAGATGAGATTCCAGACGCCGAACTATTTTCAACGCAGCTCCCCCGTCGGCTGTGCGGAACGCAAGCTCATTCCGCACGAACTCGAGGGGTGGGTCGTGGTGGTGAATCAACATGTGGTGGTATGGACATACAACTACGATGTTATGCCACGACGTGAGATTTGCGTATTCCGAGTCAGAAAGTTGCCCGTGCTCGTGACGAGCCGCGACCTCGGCTAGCCCGTGAAGATGATGAACCTCGACGTAGTACCGCCCGTCTGCCATGGGAATCGGGGGGCAGTCAGGATGGGAGTCGTCGCACAGCTGACAACGGTACTTGTACTCCTCACGAAGGGCCTTCGCCAATCCGGCGTTTCGCTTAACACGCAACGTCTCAGTAACTTCACGGGTGAGCCCTTGGCTCATGTTCTCAAGTCGCGTGACTGCTCGCCCTGATGGTCGAAATGGAGGTGGGAGAGCGTCCTGGGGCAGGTGGGCGAGTCGCCTCTGCCGCCACTCCCTAAAGCTCTCCTGTATTTCGGACGGAGGATGTTCCACCATCGCCCGACCGCGGTCGGTGAGGCGCCAAATCCCTTGAGGACTGTCATTGTCGATCGCCCGGTACTCATCGAGGAGTTTGGCTCGCGAAAACTCGACAGTCGATCGCCATTGGTTTCGGCTGCCTCCTTCGGTCGTGCGGCTGCGCTCCTCATCGGTCAACCCAAGCCGGTCGGCAAGAGCGTCGAGCAGGCGATCCTCTTGGCGATCTATTTCTCCGCCGTGATCGGAAATGAAGTGCAGCAACGGAAGGAAGAGTTGTTCCTGAGTTATTGCCTGTTCTGCCACGAGAATCTCCTGTCCGAGAACTGTATGCCGGCAGGGTACTATCGCAATCTCACGTAGTAGAGAAACTCTGTCACGTGATCGCCGGAATACTGCCGCGCGTCGCTATCGCGGTCGGCCCGATATCTCTTGTATTCTCTCCCGGTTCTACGATAAGTGGAGGGAACACCATAACGTCGGAAACAGCTTTCGATCTCCTTCTCGGGGATGATGCCCTCGTTGTTGTAACTCAGAAGCACATGGGTCGCGTCAACGCCCTGCAGAAGCTGCTCTAGAGCTGGAACACAGCCATCCCGCGTTGACCATGCCGACTTCTTCTGGGAATCGTCGATCAAACCTGTCTTACCTCTAAGGGTCGGCAGTTCTGCACCGAACCAGCCTTCGGCAATCAACTCGGGAACATGGTAGTAAGCGCTGTACTGTCTAGTGTTGTAAGGTGGATCGAGGTAGAGTAGGTCCAAACGCCCGAGCCGGCCGACGAGTTCCACGATGTCGCCGCAATGTGCCGAGCACTTCAGCCCCGTCCCCACCACGATATCGGGTGCGCAGAGGCGAAGCGGCTTCATTGCATTGCTCTGCCAGGCTTTCACAAATGCGGCGTAAACGCCAGCTGTGTTCGCAACAGAATCAGCCGCTTCCAATAGAGCGGTGAGAAGTATGAAGAACTCCTCTTCCGTGACGAGACCGGCAGACCACCAATCGTGGAGCTTGTGTCGAATCGCGTCGATCCGCTGCGCGTTCGGTCGCGAAAAGTACATTCGCTGACCTTCGACTGGCGACTCCGAAGCCGCGAAATTCAGGTCGATGAACGAGGATAGCGGTTCGAGGTAGGTGTCCAAGTAAACGAGGGTCTCCTCTAGGGGCTGGAGATCCGGGGCACCCGAAAAAAGATCCCCTTGTCCGCGCAAACGAGACTCAACGAGCAGTCGAAACTGAGGGGTGAGCTTGGCGGTACGGAGATCGGCGTCGTCGGCGAGCCCGGCGAACTTTGGGTATTCGTCCGCGACGACGTACGCCCGTTGGAACACGTAGCTGAGACTCATGATGTCGCAGGTGTCGACGGCAAATCCACGAGCCTTGAGTAGGCGGGCCACGGCGGTGGTCCCAGCGAACGCATCAAGCGCTCGTCCGCCGTACAGGTCAAGCTCATCAAGGTAGGAGGCGATGAAGCTCAGCAGCTTTGTTTTGTTGCCGATGTATCGCATGCCGACCGGTACGTTAGAGTTGTTCGGAGGTTGGACACAATCGCACGGTTGACACCTCGCCGACAGCCAGGCGCGTCATTAGGCCGAGGAGCCTTGGGCTCATCAGTCCCTCGGGGACCATCCGTTAGCGACGAGCTGCCCCCTCGCGAGCACGAGATCGTCGTCGATCCACACGGTGGGTGCGCGGTTGATGGCGTCGAAGTGGGTCTTGGCGGAGACGGTGCCGCCGAGGTTGGCGGAGGTGCCGATGCCGATGTGGACGGTGCCGTTCACGCCTTCGTCGTTGAGCATCTCGCCGGTGAACTCGGTGCAGGCGGGGTTCAGGCCGAAGGCGAACTGGGCGAGGTTGTAGACCCAGGGGTCGTCCTGCCGGGCGAGCAGGTCGGCGACGAAACCGGCCTGGTCTCCGCCCTCGATGTCGGTGACGAAGCCCTTCGAGATGCGGAAGGTTACGGGTTCGCGGATCGGGCCCACGCCGTAGTAGGGGATGCTCCCGTCGCAGACGAACACGCCTTCTGTCGTGCCCTGCGCTGGGGCGCAGTTGGCCTCGATGTTGGGGACGGCCGAGAAGCCGGGGCCGTCCAGGAGGCAGGCGTGGCTGTTCCCGGTCACGCCCGCGAGGCTCATGGTGAGATCGGTGCCGGCGGGATTCGTTACGCGCAGGCGTTCGCCGACGGTGAGCTTCGCGGCGAGGGTGTCGCATAGCGGCTTGCGCGCGCGGAAGTCCGTGAACAGCCCGCCTTCGCGCATCAGCCGTTCGGTGAACGCGGTCATGGAGAGAACCCGGGCTCCCGCGCCGATGGCCTCGCGGACCGCGCGGGTGTGGGCCAGCGCCAGTGTCACGGGGAGGAAGGCGACGTCGGCGGCCCGGAGAGCGGCGGCCACGGCGGGTCCCGGTTCCTCGTTGTCGATCGACCGCTCGGGCGGGATCACGACGCTCGCGACGGCGCCGGCTTCCAGCGCGGCGTCGGCAACGGCCCGGGCGATGGCCATTCGCTCGGGGTCTGTCACGATGACGACGTCCTCGCCCGCCTGAACGTCGGCGCACGTCCGCACGAGGATCCTGGCTCCGTCTCTCATGGCTGTCCCGTACCCGGATCCATGCCCGGCTTCCTGTCCACCTTCATGCCAGCACCTGCTTGTCTCGCTGCACGACGCGGCCATCGACGGCGATCGTCGGTTCCCACATGAGCAGGTCGTAGTGCATCGGGGCCACGATCTCCCCTCCGAGGGTGTGGCTGGTGCCGATGCCGATGTGGATCGTACCCATGACGCCCTCGTCCTCGAGCATCTCCCCGGTGAGGCGGGCGTTCGGGTTCAGGCCGACGCCCAACTCGGCGACGTTGAAGCAGCGGGGGTCTCCGAAGGACTCGAGGTGTTCGCGGAGGAATTCGGCCTGCGCCCCGCCGGTCATCTGGACAATGACACCGCCGCGCACGGTGCAGACGATCGGTTCTTCGAGCACGCCGATCCCCAGGTAGGGGACGGAGGCGTCGAAGATGAGCGTGCCCTCGGCCGAACCGGTCACGGGCACGACGTTGACCTCGATGTCGGGGACCGGGGCGAGCTCTCCGGGTTCCGGGATGTTCGTCAGCACGTTTGCGACGCGACCCGCGATCCGGAAGCGAAGATCGGTGCCGCGCGGGGAGGTGAGCCGCATGTGCCTACCCTTCGTGAACGCCGCGCCCAGGCGGCGGCAGACGTCGGCCTGCGCCTCGAAATCGGTTTCGAGCAGCGCGGGGCTGGTCATGATCGCGTCGGTGTAGGCCGTCATCATGCAGACGCGCGCCCCCGCCTCGAGGGCGGCGCGCATGGCCCGCGTGTGAGTGATCGAGATGCGCACGGGAGAGAAGATCACCGCCGCCTCGGCCATCGCGCGCGCGACGGGCGGAGGCGGTTCCTGCCCGTCCTGGTCACGCATGGGAATCATGCAGACAGTCACGGCGGCTCCGGCCTCACGGGCAGCCGCGGCGACGGCGTCCGCGTAGCGTCCCATGGTGGGGTCCGTCACGACCACGACGACCTCCCCCGGCTGCACGCGGCCGTTCACGCGCACGAGCCGCCGCGCGCCCGGCGTCAGGTCCACGCCGGCCCCGGCAATCGGCGACCCGGCCGCGCCCGACTCGGTCGCCGTTCCGTCAGCCACGGTCTCTCGCGAAGAACTCGTCGAAGCGGCCGTCGAAGATGATCGCGGTGTAGCCGTCTCCGGTCGTGTTGGTCGCCGTGCGCAGCATGTCGGGGATGCCGCCGGAGAGCGCGATCCAGCTTGCGATGAACTCGCCCTGCGCCTGACCCTCGAGCCCCAGCATGCTCGCGAACAGCGTCGCGCTCCACAGCGCCGTCCCCATCCCGGCCGGGAGCCCCGGGGCGGCGATCGTGAACAGGACGACCGCCGGCCAGGCGGCGAGCATCATCATCCAGCTGAGTTCCAGGCCGAAGACATGGCTCACGACGAAGGGCCCGTACGCCACGTACGCCAACGCGCTGGCGTCCAGGTTCGCGACCGCGCCGAACGGGAGCACGAAATCGGCCACCTCGTCGCGAACGCCGACCCGCTTCGCGTTCGCGAGGTTGACGGGAAGCGTCGCGAGCGATGAACACGTCCCGGCGGCGAAGACCGCGGTCGGCGCGTAGTACCCGCTCAACACGGGCCCCACGGGCCGGCGTCCGACCCTGCGCACGAGCACGAACGTGTAGAACGCCCACCAGACGAGGACGAGGGCGCCGGTGTAGGCGGCCATCGTCAGATAGTGCGAGAGCCCCAGGCTCGCGCCGAAGCGCACGCCCAAGGTGATGCCGAAGGCGAGGATGAGCGGCAGCATCACGTACGCCAGCTTGCCGCCAGCCTTCTCGATCGAGTCGGCGATTCTTCGGAGAACGCGGTAGGTCGGATCGTGCCGGGCGCCGAAGGCTCCGAGCAGGACTCCGGCGAGGATCGCGAGCAGCGGCCACGAGGCCCCGCCGTCGCCGAGGCTCCGCAGCATGGCCGCGGCCTCGGTCCACACGCCCCGGTCCCCCGTGGCCACCGGGATGCGGAACATCGTGGCGGAGGTCACGACGGCGATGAGCCCGGCGACGGTCGACGTGAAGACGTACCAGAGGACGACCGCGCCCGCGAAGCGTCCGGCGAGCCCGCGCCGCACCAGCGTGGCGATGGCCGGGCTGAGGGCGGCGAGGATCAGCAGCGGTACGACGGCGACCACCCAGGCAATGAGCGTGGCGGTGGCGTCGGCGACCGACGCGAGCGGACCCGGGAAGAGCCCGCCCGCAGCCAGACCCGCGGCCAGTGCAAGCAGGGTCCACACATACGTCGGGACGCTTCGTCTCGGCCGCCCGCGCGCCGACGCCTCCGTCACTCTTTCGAGCGTCGGCGAACCCGGCCGCGCAACGTCTCGAAGCAGAGCGGGATGTTGATGGTGCTCATGGCCGAAGCGTAGTGTCCTCAGGAAAACGATGGCAACGCCGAGGTCAGCCCGTATCACCCCGCCAGGACCGGAGGGCCCCATGGATCGCCCGACACTCCCTCTCCCGCGCCGCCGCTTCCTCAACCTGGCCGGTGCCGCTCTGGGCCTCGCCGCAACCTCCGCCTGCGCGAGAGCCGCGACGACGCGGAGCCCGGGCATCGGACCGTTGTCCGTCGGCACCACGACCGACCGCGCCTACACTCCCCAGCGCTTCGACCCGTGGATCGAACTCGACCGCGCCGCCTGGACCCACAACGTCCGCGAGGCCGCGCGGCTGGCTGGCGGCCGCCCCATCCTCGCGGTCGTGAAGAACAACGCGTACGGCCTGGGCGACCGTGCGGTTGGGCCGCTCCTCGCCGACATGCCCCAGGTGGGCGGCATCGCCGCCGTGCGCGTCGAGGAAGCCCTTGCCATGCGGGAGGAAGGGGTGACCAAGCCCATCGTGGTCATGGCCGAGGGATCCGAGGACGAGATCGAGGAGCTGGCGAGACACGACGTGCTCCCGTCCGTCTGGCTGGACGATGCGCCCCGCCGGCTGCGGAGCGTGTCCGGGCGAATCGGCCGTCCCGTACCCATCCAGCTCTTCATCGACACGGGGATGAACCGGGAGGGGATGCCGTACACACGCGCGCGCCGCTGGATCGAGGAGCTCGTGCAGAGCGAATACGTCGACGTGAACGGCACCTATACCATGTTCACGCATGACCTGGACCACGACCGGGAGCAGCTCGCCCGATTCGAGGAACTCCTCGCATGGGCCCGCGAGAGGAACCTTCCGCTGGGCACCCTCCACGCGTCACCCTCGTTCGAGCTGTTCCATCTGCCCGAGGCGCACTACGACATGGTGCGGCCCGGGAACGCGCTGTTCGGGAACCACCCCGGCGGCGAGGGCGCCAGGGAAATGGCCGACCTCAAGCCCGTGTTCCGCTTCAACACGCGCGTCGTGCGCGTCGAACGCCTCGAGCCGGGCGACAGCGCGGGGTTCAACCGGACCTTCATGCCCGACCGGGCCACCTGGGTGGCGCTGCTGCCGGTCGGCCGCACCGACGGCTATCCCTCCGAAGCGAACGGGACCTGCGAGGTGCTGATCAACGGCCGTCTCTACCCCGTCGCCGGAGG
This sequence comes from Gemmatimonadota bacterium, assembly GCA_022825725.1. GTDB lineage: Bacteria > Gemmatimonadota > Gemmatimonadetes > Palauibacterales > Palauibacteraceae > Palauibacter. Next base: position 34,446 of record JAJDWE010000068.1, on the reverse strand, counting down.
GGTGAACTCCGCGCACACCATTCTCGACATCGGCCCGGAGAAGACGGTCGAGGTCGGCGATGTCGCCACGCTCATCGGCCCCGACCATCCGTCCGTGCTTCCCCACACGATCGCCGAGCGGACGAAGCGCGGCTTCCTCGGCATCATCCAGGCCATGAATCCGCGCCTCCCGAGACGGGTCGTATAGGGCTCGTTCCCGATCAGCTGCATCGCTCCGCGATCGCCGTGATCGCGGCATCGATCTCGTCGCGGGTGTTGAAGAAGTGGATCGAGAGACGGAAGTCGCGCGCCGCGCGGACCGGCGACCCGAGGATGCCCTCGTCTTCGCGCAGATCGTTGTAGAGTTGCGTGGCGTCGCACCCCTCCGGGAGCTGAACCACGAACACGCCCGAGCGGTCCGGACGGGCCCGCGGGGATGACACGCCCAGCCCGTCCGTGCGGTCGACGGCTTCGATCGCGTGGTCGACGAGCGACTGGATCCGCTCCTCGACCTTCTCCAGCCCGATGTCCTCCATCCAGTCCACCGCGCGGGCGAAGCCGGCGAAATCCGCGAGGGCGCGAGTGCCGAACTCGTAGCGGGCCGCACTGGGGAGCAGGGTGTACGCGCCTTCGTAGTCCATCGTCGCGTGGCTGTGCGAGCCGGCCCAGCTGAGCCGCACCTCGTCGAGCATCTCACGCCGCACGAAGAGCGCGCCCGTGCCCTTGGGGCCGAGGAGCCACTTGTGACCGCACGTCGAGTAGGCGTCGCAGCCGAGGGCGCGGAAGTCGGTGACGACGCAGCCGGGGCCCTGCGCACCATCGAGGTGATAGACCACGCCGCGGGAGCGCAACAGCGCGCCGAGTTCCGCTGATTCGTCGGCCCGCAGCGTCCGCCCGTTGTTCCGCGACACATGGCTGATGCTGACCATGCGCGTGCGGTCCGTGAGTTGGCCGCGGACCTCGTCGATGAGGCCGGTACCCGTGCCGAGGTCGATCTCGCGGATCACGAGCCCGAACCGGTCCCGCAGCACGTACCACGGGACGACGTTGGCGGGGTGTTCCTGGTTGGAGATCACGACCTCGTCGCCCGGCTGCCAGTTCAGGCCCCAGGCGGCGATGGCGATGCCCTCGGAAGTGCTGTGCGTGAGCGCGGCCTCCTCGGTCTCGGCCCCGAATACACGTCCGAGCTGTGCCCTCAGGTCGGGCTCGATACGGGCCATCTCCTCCGAGATGCGGGGCTCGGCCGGGCTCCGGTTCTGGAACTCGAGCCGTTCACTCACATGACCGATGACGGTGTTCGGCGCGGGACCGATCCCGCCCGTCTGGAAGTACAGGCTCTCCGTCGAGGCGGGGATCTCGGCGCGCGCCCGCGCCACCCACGCCTCCTGCGGATGCGGACCGCGCGCGCCGACGGACGAGCGGTCGGCGGAGTCAGCGATCGCGCCGTCCCACCCCTCCCGCAGGGCGAGCCGCCCCACGGGCACGATCGGGGCCAGCGCCAGCGCGCCCGCGGACCGGCGGAGAAAGCTGCGTCGACTGGTGTTCATGGGTCCGCTCCAGTGGAAGTCAGCCCTACCGTCGGCCGACCTCAAAGATCTTCGGGGGGGTGTCGAGACTCACTCCTGAGCGAGCGCGCGCACGACCGCTTGAGGGTCGTTGTCGATAACCGTCAGCAAGACACGGGCAGCCCGGTCCGGCACACGCCGCCCCTGTTCCCACTCCTGGACCGCGCGGACATCGAGCCCGAAACTGTCCGCGAACTTCCGCCGGCTGAGCTTCAGGCGTTTGCGCAGTGCAAGGATACGCTCTGCGGCGGGGTCGTCGACGATGCGGCCAGGAAGCGGCGCTTCGCCTCGTACATGGGCCAGCACTTCACCAAGAGCCGCCTCCACCTCGCGGCCCAAATCGGTTCGACGGGTGGTCATCGGTTTCGCTCTTCCTTCTTGATCTCGGCTACGAGCCGCGACAGTGCCTTTCTGTCAGCTGGACTCAGGTCTTCTCGATCCGCCTTCGCGTAGGCGCTCAAGAGATAGATTGCGTCGGCGTCAGCCCGGCGGAAGTAGATCGTGCGGACTCCACCCCGCTTTCCCCTTCCCGAGCCCGCCCATCGCAGCTTTCGAAGCCCTCCGGTTCCCGGGACGACGGGCGCGGCACTCGGATCAGCGACGATGGCGGCCTCCATTGCCCGTCGGTCCGCCTGCGACAGGAGCTTACGCACGGCTCGTTCGTAGGTTCTAGTGGTGAAGACCTTCATGGCTCAAGGTGCGGCAATGCCGCACTCTTCGCAACCCGGCGTTACACCTCAAGATTGCCCAGAATCCCGTTCGCTCAGGATCAGCCAGCGCAATCTTTCTTCACTCACGGTTCTGCGCAGGGGGGCTGCGGCGCGGTAGAAGACGAAGCCCAGCGCGGACCAGGCTCCGAGCACCATCCACTCTGCGGGAATGCGGCCCCCGGCGGCGCGGAAGGGTTCCCACGCGGCGACTCCGGCCAGAAGCAGCGCGAGCAGGGCGCTCAGGTACAGGAATCCCCGGCCTCCGGGGACGGTATAGGGGCGCGGGTGGTCCGGTCGCGTCCTCCGCAGCCGCAGGACGCCGAGCACGACGACGAGAAAGACGATTCCCGCCGAGATCGACGCGGCGCCGACGATCACCAGGATCGCGTTCCGCCCGAACAGCGCGCCCACGGCCCCCATGACCGCGACGAAGATCACGGCAGCGGACGGCGACCCGTACCGTTCATGCACCGCGGCGAGGCGGTGCGGAATCATGTGCGCCCGCGCCATCGCGAACACGATCCGCGTGGCCGCGAAGAAGAGCGCGTTCCATGTCGTGATGAGTCCGCACAGCCCCGCGAAGAGGACGATGCGTCCGAGGATCGGAGACGCGAAGGCCGCCTCGATGGCCGCGGCGGCCGGGAGTTCGGCGGTGAGCAGTTGCGGGCGCGGAAGACTCATCGCCGTCGCCAGGATCACCAGGCAGTAGAAGAGCAGGGCGAAGATGATCGAGGCGCCGATCACGCGGGGAAGGAGCCGCAGCCGGGTGCCCGACTCCACCTCCTCCATCGCCTGCGGGATCGTGTCGAACCCCGCGTACCAGAATCCGGCGGTCGCGAGCACGACGGCCACCCCCGCCAGCGCGGCGCCCGGGGTCGTTCCCGTGAACATGGGCTCGAGATTGGCGGCGCTTCCGCCCGCCACCCCCGCGACGACGAAGATCAGCGTGAGGAGGACGAGCCCGCCCGTCATCAGGTCCTGGAACCAGGCGGCCGTCTTCCCGCCCCGGTAGTTGATCACCGCGATCACGACCATCACGGCGAGGCCGAGCGCGAGGCTCCACAGCCTCACCTCCTGCCCCAGCAGCGTATAGATCACCGGACCGCCGAACCCCGGGACGAGGGCGGAGACGACCCACTCGACGGAGATCGCCTCGAAGGAGGTCGTGAAGATGTAGATGAAGCCGAGGAACCACGCGCAGGCGAAGCTCCAGCGCGCGCCCCATGCCTCGAACACGTACGCGACCTCGCCCCCGGTGACCGGATACGCGGCCGCCATCTCGGCGTAGCACAGGCCGATGGCGAGCATGCCGAAACCGCCGATCGCGAACGCGATGATCGCCCCCATCACGCCGGCGCCGCTCAGCCACGCTCCCATGACCGTGATCCAGCCCACCCCGATGATCGTCCCGAAGGCGAGCGAGAAGAGGGACCGGAGCCGGATGCCCCTCCCGAGGACCTCCCGCTCTCCGCCGGAGTCCGGGGTCGCCGACTCGATTCCGGGGTCGGTCATCGCCTCAGTCGTACTGCGACGGGGTGGGGGAGAGGCCGAGCATCTCGCGCGCCTGGGCCGGCGTGGCGACCTCGCGGTTCAGTTCGTGAGCGATCCTCACGGCCCGCTCGACGAGCTGTCGATTGCTTTGGACCTTCTCTCCGCGGCGGTAGTAGATGTTGTCCTCGAGCCCGACGCGGACGTGTCCGCCCATGAGCGTCGCGAGCGTCGTCATCGGCAGCTGGTGCGGCCCGATGCCGGAGCAGAGCCACACGGAGCCCTCGGGGAACTCGCGCACCATGTTCACGACGTTGTCCACCGTGGGCCAGCTGGACGTCTGGTAGCCCATCACCGTCTGCACCCAGTACGGCGGCTCGATGAGATCCTGCGCGATCAGGTCCCGGATCACCCATCCGCACCCGGGATGGTAGGTCTCGAGTTCCGGCTTGATCCCCCGCGCCTTCATCTCCGCCGCGAAGTGCGCGATCTGCCGGTAGGAGAAGGGGACGCAGTCGTCGTACTCGATGACCGGTCTCGGGTGCGTGTACTCGTCTCCGCGCGGCTTGAGTCTGAACTTCCCCATGTCCGGAGCGAGGTTCAGCGAGGCGACTTCGGGGTTCGCGTCGAGGCAGGCCAGACGCTGCTCGTTGTCCATCCACAGGTCGCCGCCCGTCGTGTTGTTGATGATGATCTCGGGGCAGCGCTCGCGCAGGCGCCGGTTCGCGTCCCTCCACACCTCCGCCGTCGTCGCGCCCTTCCACAGCGTCTCCGGGTTCCGCGCGTGGATATGAACCATGGAGGCGCCGGCGTCGTACGCCTCTCCCACGGAGTCGGCGATCTCCTCCGCGGTCTCGGGCAGGGCGTCGTTGTATTCCTTGCCCTGGATGCCGCCGTTCGAGGCGAGGCAGATGATGACGGGAGGCATCCCGCCGGCGACCCGCTCCATGTAGGCGTAGGGATCGCCGTAGTTCCACGTTTCATTCGTCGTTTCGCTCACTCGATTCCTCTGGATCTCCTCTGGATCCGGTACGTCGGGTTCCGGGGGTGAACCGCTGGCTGTCGCCTCGTCGGAGGCTCATGATCGTTCCGAGAGCCTTGGTCGCGCGAGCCGGATTCACAAGAGCCTTCACAGGAGCCGGGGGATATGATGTCCAAAGCGCAGGGGACGGTACGGACCGTGGCCATCGTCGGCGCGGGCACGATGGGTCGGCGGATCGCCTACGCCTGCTCGGCGCGGGGGGTGCGCGCGAAGCTCCATGACGTCTCTGGCGCAGCGCTCGCGGAGGCGCTGCCGGCCGTGGATCTCCTGCTTGAAATCCATGCGGAACGCTCCGGCCCCGCGCTCGCGGAGGCGTCCTCGCTGGTGGAGGCGCACGACGAACTCGAGGCATGCGTGCGGGACGCCGACTGGGTCATCGAGACGGTGCCCGAAGATCTCGATCTCAAGCGCGTCGTCCTGGCCCGGATCGGTGCGGCGGCGGCGCCCGGCGCCTTCATCGCTTCGAACACGTCGTCCCTGCCGGGTTCGTGGCTCGCGGATTCCACCGGGCGCCCGGCGCGGTTCACGAACATGAACTTCGGCACCCCGGAGCATCTCAAGGTCGAGGTGATGGGGCACCCCGACACCGCTCCCGAGACGACGGCGGCGGCGAGACGGTTTCTCCGCCAACTCGGCCTCGTGCCGATCGTCGCGCGCCGCGAGATCCAGGGCTATCCCACCAACCGGATCTGGCGCGCGATCAAGAAGGAAGCCCTGCACCTGATCGCCGGCGGCTACCTGAGCGCGGAGGAGATCGACCGGGCGTGGATGCTCGACTGGGGTACGCCGGTCGGTCCGTGCGGTCTGATGGATGCCGTCGGTCTCGACGTCATCCGCGACATCGAGAACGTCTACCACGAGGCGTCGGGTGACCCTTCCGACCGGCCTCCGGAATTCCTCGAGCGGATGATCGAACGGGGAGAACTCGGCGTGAAGTCGGGTATCGGCTTCTACTCGTATCCAGATCCCGCCTTCGAGCGGGAAACCTGGCTCACCAACCCGGACGACTGACGCCGGCCGGACTGGCCCCGGGACCCGAAGCGGTGCCCGGAGTCTTCCTCTTACGAAGACCTTCGTTGACAGGGCGGGCCCCGCCACGTATTCTTTCGTACGAAGATGTTCGTACAAGCGTCGGGCGAGGGTGCCGAAGAGGGAGGTGGCCGCCGTGAAGGATCCGACATTCAGCGACCGTGAGCTGGACATCATGAGCGTCCTGTGGCGCCGGGGGTCCGGCTCCGTGAGCGAGGTCATGGACGCGCTCGACGATGAGGTCGGCTACACGACGGTCCTCAAGATCCTCCAGATCCTGGAGAAGAAGGGCGCCGTCCGTCACGAGGCCGAGGGTCGCGCGTATCGCTACTTCCCGCTCGTCGCCTCCGAGGCGGCCGGGGAGACGGCCCTGGCCCGGATCCGGGAGAAGATCTTCGGCGGGTCGGCGGAACTCGTCCTCGCGCAGCTCATCTCGGGCCGGGAGGTCTCGCCGGAAGAACTGGAGCGCATGCGGCGGATCCTCGATGAACTGGAGGAGAGCGAGCCATGACTCTGGCCATCATGACCTACGGACTGATCGTCGCCCTCCTCGTCGGCGGGTCCGCGTGGTTCCTCGACCGGGGGCTGCGGGCCCTCGGACGGCCGACCCGGTGGGTCTGGATCGGCGCGCTCGGGGTCGGGGGACTGGCACCGTTCCTTCCGGGATTGCTTCCGGCCGCGGCCACTGCGGACGGTCCCGGGCCGCTCGCCATTCCCGTCCAGGCGCTGTACGAACTTGGGACCTCGGCCTCCCCGCTCCCCGCGCACGGCGGAAGCTCTGTCGCCGGCATCGGGTGGGAAGACTCACTCGGAGCCATCTGGATTCTGGGTTCCGTTCTCGTCCTCGCCCTCTTCGCGCTGTTCTGCCTCCGGCTGCGGCGGCTGCGGGCGAGGTGCGAGCCTCGCGACGTCTGCGGCGAGGAAGTCCTGCGCTCGGATGGATTCGGGCCCGCGGTCGTGGGGCTGATCCGGTCCCGGATCGTCCTTCCGTCGTGGACCTTCGGTCTCGGCGAGAGGGAACTCGAGATGGTCGTGCTGCACGAAAGGGAACACGTGCGTGCGCGCGATCCGGCGCTGCTGGCCGTGGGGCTTGTGCTCGCCTCGATCTCACCCTGGAATCCCGCCGTCTGGTGGTCGCTCGCACGGCTCCGGCTGGCCGTGGAAGGGGACTGCGACCGTCGCGTCCTCGCCCGCGGCACCTCCGCCCGAAGCTACGCGCGCCTTCTTCTGACGGTCGCCGCCGGGTGCAAGCGGACGCCGGATCCGGCGCCGGCCCTGATCCGCGGCGGCCACTCGGCAATCGAAAGGAGACTCATGATGATCAGCACTGCGACGCGGAAGCCTCGAATCCGGGCTTCCATCCTGACCGCGGCAGCCGGGCTGGGGCTGTTCGCCCTGGCCTGCGACACCCCGATCCCCCAGGGCCCCGGCGAGCTTGAGCGGCCCGCGCGCTCACAGGCCGCCGTGGTTCCGGAGGCAGTGGCCGGCCCCCAAGTCGGTGTCGGTGTGAAAGTCGGTCCCGAGGTCGGTGTCGGCGAGAAAGCCGAAGTCGGGTACGTCGACGAAGAGGGACTCCACCTGGTCCACGCCGAGAAATGGGCGGTCGATCCGGAAGCAGGCGTCGGGTACGTGGACGACGACGGAGTTTTCCAGGCGCTCCATCTCGACCCGGAAGCCGAGGCGCGCATCCGTAGGACGCTCGAAGAGCGCGCCGCGATGGTCGAGATGCTCAAGGGGCAGCTGCAAGAGGGCAAAGTCAGGCTTGAGGCGCTCAAGGGGCGTATGCGAGCGGGTGCAATCACAGAAAAGGACGTCCCCAGGGATTTGTGGATGAATCTGGGAACCTCGATGAAGTCCCTCACGGAGTCGCTTTCCGGGCTGGAGGAGCTGACCACCGAGCTGGCCATGGAAGTCCGCCGGCTCCACGTGGCGGTCGAGGCGGGCGAGATCACGCACGAAGAGGCGGAACAGATGCTCCAAACCCGCATGGGCGCCCATAGGGCCCGTCTGCGTTTGCGCGACAAGCCGCACTAAAATCCGCGACCCCGGGCCGGGAGACCGTTGCGGCCCGGCGTCCCCGACGGCACCGTAACTCTGTTCGGTCGCGCCTCCGAGCCCTGACCCGAGGATCGCGCTCGGAGGCACCGTCGCGGGACACTCCGACCCGGGGAAGACACATGACTCCGTCGCGCCGCCTCGCGGTTTCGTCCGCCGCCGTCCTGACTCTGACCGCCTTCGCCCCCGTGCCCGCGGTCGACCTCATCCCCGCCCTCACGTGCGACGAGCTGACCTCCATGTCGTGGAGCGGCTTCGCGCTGGACGAGGTCTCGGAGGTCGAGGCCGGCGCGAACGACCCGGCACACTGCCGCGTGCGCGGGACGATCGACGAGGAGATCCACTTCGAACTTCTCCTCCCGCTCGCCGAAGACTGGAACGGACGTTTTCTCATGGGCGGCGGCGGCGGGTTCGTGGGGAGCGTCCAGAACCAGGCGCTCCAGTTCGCGGGGCCGGTCTCGGTTCTGAGCCGCGGGTTCGCCACGGCGGGGACGGACACCGGGCACCAGGGCCTTGGCATCGACGCGAGCTGGGCGCTGGACCGGCCCGACCGCGAGGTGAACTTCGGCCACCGCGCCGTGCACGTGACGGCGGAGACGGCGAAGACGATCATCCGGCTCTTCTACGGCCGCGACATCGAGTACTCGTACTTCATCGGTTGCTCCCGCGGCGGCGGCCAGGCGATGATGTCTTCGCAGCGCTATCCGGACGACTTCGACGGCATCGTGTCGGGAGCGCCCGCCTACGACTGGCCCGGCCTCGGCGCCTTCTTCCTCCAGACGCAGCAGGCGCTGTATCCCGATCCGAACGACCTCACGACGCCGGTCATCACGGATGAGGCCGCGGCCATCCTCGAAGCCGCGATCCTCGAGGCGTGCGACGGGAACGACGGCGTGGAAGACGGGTTCATGACGAACCCCATGTCATGCGACATCGACATCGCGTCGATCCCGGGACTCACCGACGAGCAGCGGGCGGCCGCGGAGGTGATCTACGGCGGGGCCCGCGCGGGGGACCGGCAGATCTATTCGGGCTTCCCCTTCGGAGGCGAGACCGAACAGGGTGGATGGAAGCAGTGGGTCACGGGGCGCGAGATGCAGCTGGGCCCGGGCGGGCCGAACCTCCACTACGCCTTCGGCACCCAGATGTACAAGTACATCATCTTCGACGACCCGGACTTCGACTACTCCACGTACGACTTCAGCGACTACTTCGCGTGGGAAGAGGACACGCGCCGCGCCCGCGGGATCCTCAACGCGACGGACACGGACCTGAGCGGCTTCAAGACGGCGGGCGGCAAGCTGATCCTCTGGACCGGCTGGTCCGATTCGGCGATCCCGGCCAGCGGCACGATCGCCTACTACGAGGGCGTGGCCGCGGGCGACGAGGAGGCGGACGACTACACGCGGCTGTACATGCTGCCCGGCGTCCTGCACTGCGCCGGCGGTCCGGGCCCGGACTTCGTCGACTGGATCGCCGCCATCCAGTCGTGGGTCGAGGAGGACGCGGCGCCCGAGCGACTCGTGGCGTCGAAGTTCGGCGAGACGGGCGTCGAGATGCAGCGGCCCGTGTGCCCGTGGCCGGGCTACGCCGCCTACAACGGCACGGGAGATCCGAAGCGCGAGGACAGCTTCGAGTGCGTCGCTCCCTGAGCCGCGGTCGAAGCGCCCCGTTTTATCCAAGAGGGTCGTACCCAAAAGGGGGATTCCATGAGCGAAGTCACGCTCAGAGTGAATGGTGAGACGCATGCGCTCGACGTCGACCCCGCGACGCCGCTGCTCTACGTCCTCCGGAACGATCTGGGATTTCGCGGACCCCGCTTCGGTTGCGGGCTCGGCCAGTGCGGGACGTGCACGGTCCTCATGGATGGCCGCGCGATCCGTTCCTGCATGCGGCCGGTGTCCCGCGCGGAGGGCGAGATCACGACACTCGAGGGACTGTCGGCGGATGGCGAGCTGGATCCGGTGCAGCAGGCGTGGATCGACGAGCAGGTGCCGCAGTGCGGGTACTGCCAGAATGGCCAGATCCTCACGGCGAAGGCGCTTCTCGACCGCAATCCGGACCCCAGCGACGAAGAGATCCGGCAGGGGATGAACGGCGCCCTCTGCCGCTGCATGACGTACTACCGGATCCAGTCCGCCGTGCGGCGCGCCTCGGAGGCGATGGCGAACGGGGCCAGCGGGGCGAACGGGGCCGACGCGGCCAGCGGCGCGGGTGGGGCCGGTAGGGAGGTGGACCGGTGAAGCGCCCGGCGGAGTTGTCCCCGAGGCTCGAAGACGCGCTCGCCCGGTGGGAGGGGAGCACGTCCCGACGAGATTTCCTCAAGACGTCGGGGATCTTCGTCCTCGGCTTCAGCGGCGTGGGCGGTATCGGCGTAGCAGGGCTCGGCCGGGACGGGTCCGGCGGTCCCGGCGAGGCGAACCCGTATCCGGACCCGGACTTTCTCCAGCTCGACTCGTGGCTCGTCGTGCACGAGGACGGCACGGCGACCTTCTACGTCGGCAAGACCGATGGCGGGCAGGGGACCGGGACCGCCATGCGTCAGATGATGTGCGACGAACTCGATCTCGCCTACGACCGGGCCACGCTCGTGATGGGCCGCACGGACATGACCGTGGACCAGGGCGGCTCGGGCGGCTCCGACGCGATCGAGCGTGACGCGCTGCCGGCGCGGCGGGTCGCGGCGGAAGCGAGACGCGTTCTGCTGGAGCTGGCCTCGGAGCGCTTCCAGGTGCCCGTTGATGACCTCACGGTCAGCGAGGGCGTCATCTCGGTGGCCTCCGATCCCGCGCGAACGGCCACGTACGGGGAGCTGATCGGCGGGCGGCGCTTCGACGTCGCCCTCACCGGACGGAACGTGAACGAGACGACGGGCCTCGCATCCGTGAAGCCGATGCAGGAGTTGAAGATCGTTGGCCGGTCCGTCCCTCGGTACGACATTCCCGCCAAGGTCGACGGATCGCTCGAGTGGGCGGTCGACGTGAAGCTCCCCGGCATGGTCCACGCGCGGAACGTGCGGCCTCCCTTCGCGGGCGCGCGGCTCGTCTCCCTCGATGAATCCTCGGTGCGCGGGATCCCCGGTTTCATCCGCGTCTTCCGGGAGGGGAACTACGTCGCCGTCGTCTGCGAGCGGGAGGAGCAGGCGATCCAGGCGGCGGAGAGCCTCGCGGTCGAGTGGGAGAAGCCGGAGACGGCGCCCTTCCCGCCTTCCGAGGACCTGTTCGACTACATGCGCGGCGCGACCCCCGTCGGCGCGGGAACCGGCAGTTCTCCCCGCCCGCGCGAGGAAGGCGATCCCGACGCCGCACTCGCGGACGCCGCGACGGTGGTGGAAGCCGCCTACGACATTCCCTTCCAGGGACACACGGCGATCGGGCCCGCCCATGCCGTGGCTGATCCCTCCGACGGGCAGATGACGGTCTACACGAACGATATGAAGCCCTACAGCCACCGCACCGGGATCGCCGAGTTCCTCGGCATGCCGCCGGAGCAGGTGCGCGTGATCTGGATGGAGGGACCGCAACTCTACGGGCGCACGGCGGCGGACGATGCGGGCTTCGAGGCGGCGTACCTGGCGCGGGAGCTGGGCCGTCCCTTGCGGATGCAGTGGATGCGGCACGAGGAGACGGCCTGGGACACCAAGGGTCCCGCCTTCGCCATCGATCTGCGCGGCGGGCTCGACGAGGCGGGGAACGCGGTCGCGCTGGACTACCGCGCCCGCATCGCGAACTATGCGCACGTCGGCTACAACCAGGCCGACACCGTGCTCATCGCCCAGCTCATGGGAATCCGGCCCGAGCGGCCAGCTCCCGGGGGCGGCCGCGGCCCGGACGAGATGTACCACATCCCGAACCGACGCGACGAGACGCGGGCCGTCCGTTTCCCGCTCGCCTTCGAGACGCCGCTCCGCACGGGCAACCTGCGCGACCCCAACGGGCCGCAGACGGCGTTTGCCGGCGAGTCGTTCATCGATGAGATGGCCGCTGCCGCGAACGCCGACCCGGTCGAGTTTCGCCTGCGTCTCCTGCGCGGAACGACCGAGGACGACGCGACCTTCCGGCGGGCCCGTTCCATCGCCGTCGTCGAGGCGGCGGCCGAAGCCTACGGCTGGGATGCCCGGCCCTCGCCCCGGGCACCGGGCGACGGACGCACCCTCACCGGACGCGGCATCTCCTACGCGTACCGCATACAGACGACGGTCGCCACGATCGCCGAAGTCGAGGTCGACCGGGAAACCGGCCGCGTGTGGGTAAGGCGCATGGTCTGCGCCCACGACTGCGGCCTCGTCATCAATCCGGACGGCCTCGAGAACACGATCCAGGGGAACCTCCTGCACGGAATCAGCCGGACCCTGTTCGAGGAGATACGGTTCGACGGCGAGAAGGTGACGAGCGTCGACTGGCGCACGCACCCGACGCTGACCCACCGCGACGCGCCGGAGCAGATCGACATCGTGATCGTGAACGGCGATCCGAACCCCGATCGCCCCGACCTGCCCCACTACGGGGCGGGCGAGCCCTCGCACCGCACGGTCCCCGCGGCCGTCGCGAACGCGATCCACGACGCGACCGGCGTGCGCATGCGCCGCATCCCCCTGCGCCCCGAGCGCGTCCTCGAGGAACTCGCGGCAGCGGGGATATAGCCCCTCGCGGGCATGTCAGATCGGGTGGGTCAGATCTTGATGTAGATGCGGCGGCGGTGGAGGAGCCACATGACGCCCAGCCAGAAGGCGACCTGAGCCAGCGCCATGGCCAGCGAGCCGCCGTAGTCGCCCGCCCACGAGCGGAACGCGTGCTCGTACAGCCACGCGCTCAGCGGCATGCCCTCGTCGTCGCCGACCCGGATGCGGGCAAGCGTCTTGGCGAACATGCCGGAGGCGACGAACACGGCGATCGAGTTCATCCCGTAGATGACGAGCGGCGTCGCCCACGGCCCGCGCAGCCGCTTCACGTCGATGACCCGGTACATGGCGCCGAACAGGAACAGCGCCGTGCCGGCGGTGAAGAGGACGTAGGAACTCGACCACAGGTTCTTGTTGATCGGGAACACCGTGTCCCACGCGAGCCCCAGCACGACGAGCCAGGCGCCGGCGATCCACATTCCCCGCGACAGCTTGACTCCCGAGCGGTCCGATCGCAGCCATTCGCCGCAGAAGATCCCCAGCAGCGAGGTCCCGATGGCCGGCAGCGTCGAGAGGAGCCCCTCGGGGTCCCACGTCCCCTGCCACAGCCGATCGCCCATGAGGAACCGGTCGATCCGGGCGCCGAGGTTTCCGTCGGGCGTCAGGTCCCCCGCGAGGAGGGCCCAGTACCCGAGGAGGAGTACGCCGACCGCGATCCACCGCACGCGGGCGGACCCCCACAGGTAGAGCGCCGCCGCCGCGCAGTAGACGAGGCCGATCCGCTGCAGCACGCCGTAGAGGCGCATGTCGAAGACGTCGAAGTCCGGAATCGCCCGCATCGCGAGTCCGAGCCCGATGAGGATGAGCGAGCGCCGGACCACGTGCCGGAACAGCCGGCCCCGGTTCGCGCCTTCGGCGAGGCGGCGCGAGAAGGAGAAGGGGATCGCGACGCCGACGATGAAGAGGAAGTAGGGGAAGATGAGGTCGGTCGGCGTCCACCCGTGCCATTCGGCGTGGGCCAGGGGCGCGTAGATGTAGCTCCAGCTGCCGGGATTGTTGACGAGGATCATCGAGGCGATCGTCAGGCCCCGAAACGCGTCGAGGGAGACGACGCGCGCACCCGTCGGTTCGGTCATGACGAACCCCGTGCTGTTCGGCCCTCTACCTGCGGAACCGGTCTCCGCCGCCACCCCTGCCGCCCCCGCCGGACATCGAGCGGTTCCCGAGATACCAGGTGAAGTTCAGCATCACGTACTGTGTGAGCGACTCGACCCGGCTCTCCTGGATGAAGCCGGGCGAATTCGTATACGACACGCCCTGATTCTGCCCCAGAATGTCGAACGCCACCAGCCGGATCTCGGCCTGGTCGTTCAGGATGAGGCGCCGTAGCGAAGCCTCCCACAGCGCGACATTCCGCCCCGGGCCGAACAGGTCCTGGTCGTAGAGCCGCCACTGGAACTCCGTGCCCAGCGTCCATGGCCCCATGTGGAGGTCGGCGATCCCGTACAGCGTGGAGGTGAGGTAGTCCTCGTTCAGTTCCTCGTTCAGGGAATAGCTGACGTCGCTCAGCGTCACCTTGGCGCCGCCGCGCACGTCGTAGTCCTCCTTGGCGCGGTTCTCGAGCTCGATCCCGAACGTGTGCGCCAGCGACCGGCTCCGGTTCTCGAGGTCGTTGACGAGTTCGTTCGAGCTGGAGTAACGGAGGTCGTAGTTCAGGTCCACCTGCCCGCCCATCCAGCGCAGCGGCCGCCCGAAGCTCGCGCCGCCGTTCGCCGACCACGAACTCCCGAGGTTCACGGGCGAGATCGTCTGGAGCCCCCGCTCCGTCACCGTCCGGGACTGGGCGATGTCGTTCGTCGTGAAGCTGACGTTCGCGTGCGTGAACAGATTGACGAAGCTGAACGTGTCGAAGAACCGGTATTCCGTCCGCAGCCGGTGCGTGTATTCGGGCTGCAGGTCGGGATTCCCCATCCGGATCCGCAGCGGATCGCGATTGTCGACGAAGGGCTGAAGGTCCGTCATGCGCGGTTCGCGCGTGGACGTCGAATACCGGAACTGAAGCGTGCGCCGGTCGTCGACCTGCATCCGGTACTCGGCGTTGGGCAGTATGTGCGTGTATCCGTTGGCGATCTCCTCGCTCCGACCGAGGATCGTCCCCTCCAGGTTCGAACCCTGCAGGCGCAGTCCGAGCACGAGCCGTCCGGCCTCGCTCGTGCGGTTGAAGCGGAAGCCCCCGCGCAGATAGCTGTACGTCCGCTCGAACCCGGAGGTGAGGAGCGGGTTCACGGTCCGTCCGTCGGGCCCGATGTCGAACACCGACTGGTTCTCGTCCTCGGCGGTCGCGCTCCGCTCGCCGTAGACCTCGAGCATGGACTCCCAGGGCATGGGCTGGGTCATCGACAGGCGGACCGAGTGCGTCAGCGTCTGACCGAGGTTCGTCTGCTCCTGGAGCACGTCGCCGGCCCGGGCGCGCGGGTTCTCCACGTTGCCCTCGATCGACGACGCGAGGTTCGTCACGCGGTCGGAGTCGCTGAGGTTCACCCGGGCCTCCGCGAAGAGACTCCGCCCGCTGTCATCGAGTCGCTTCCGCCACGTGAGGCGGGCATCGCCGCCCAGGTCCTCGCCGTCCACGTCGTAGTTCGTCGCCGCGGCGGTGAGGAACTGCCCGGTGCCCGAGCGCGTGTCCTGGAAGTCCACGCGGTCGAGGAGCGAGCTGCGCGCGTTCAGGTTCCCGCGGAGCCGCAGTTCGTGGCCCTCGGAGAGGGTGAGCTGGGAGTTCAGGTTGACCCTGTGGCTCGAGTTTTCGGTGTCCGTGCGCGTGGCGCGATCCACGAGGGACGAGGCGCTCGAGCCGAGGAGTTGCTCCTGTCTCCGCGTCTCGTTCTGGAAGTTGTCGAGCGTGCTGAGACGATAGCTCGTCCGGATCCAGTGGTCGTCGGTGCCTCCGAAGTCGTGGTTGACGTTGAACGCCAGCATGCGGGTCTCGGTGAGCCCGTCGTCGCCCCCGCCGCCGCGTCCGAAATCCCGTCCGCCGAACGACATCGCGTCGCCCCACCCGAACCCCGCCTGGTTCACGTTGTTCGCGCTTCCGAGGAGGGCGAGTTGCGTGGTGGGGGAGAAACGGTTGATCGACAACGCTCCCGCGTACGGAATCCCCCCGGCGACCGTCCCGGCTTCACTGCTGGCGGGGAGCCGCGCGGCCACATCCTCGCCGAATCCGGGAGCAACGGAGGCGTTCTCCATGTCCGCGCCGAGTCCGCCGGACGTACGGCCGAAATAGCCCGACCGCGCCTCTTCCTTGAGTTCCAGGTTGATCGTCCGCTCTTCCTCCCCGTCGGCGATCCCCGTGAACTCGGCCATGTCCGATTCCTTGTCGTAGACCTCCACGCGGTCCACGGCCTCGGCGGGCAGGTTCTGGGTCGCCATCGTGGGGTCGCCCCCGAAGAACTCCCTGCCGTCAACGAGGACGTTCTCGACCTCCTCGCCCTGCGCCGTGATCGACCCGTCGGTCTCGACCTCGATCCCCGGAAGCTGGCGGAGGAGGTCCTCCACCGTCGCGTTGGGCCGGGTCCGGAAGGCGAGGGCGTTGTAGCCAAGCGTGTCCCGCCGGTTCAGGAAGGGGACGTGGTCGAGGGTGACGACGAGCGGGTCCACCTCCACCGCCATCACCTCGAGGTTGATCGTGCCGACGTTCACGTCTTCGCCGGTGAGGGAGAGGTCCTGCCGCACCGTGCCGTATCCAAGCAGGGTGACCTGCAGGATGTACTCGCCGGGTCCGAGATCGCCGAGGGCGAAGACGCCGTCGCCGCTGGACGTCGTGAAGCGGGTCAGGACCGAGTCGGGCTTCGCGAGCGCCACCACCATGGCGCCGTTCAGCCCCGCACCCTGCGCGTCGGCGATCACGCCGCTCACCGTGTACTCGGCCTGGGCCTGGACGGGGCGTGGGCCGATGGCCGCGAACACGAGTCCGCCCGCGAGCAGCGCCAGGATCGTAGCCGGCCGCGCCGAAGACACCGGGCGAATCGCCGGCCGCCTCATCGGGCCCCCCCGTCGAAGGGACGACGCCGGTTGCCGGCGCCGCGCGTGGCCCGGACTTCCTCGAGTTTCTCCACCACGAGGGCTTCGTACTCCTCCCGCGTGACCATCTCGCCCTCCGTCGGGGGGGTGATCGCGACATCCCCGAGACCCTCGAGATTCACCTCGGTCGCGGAGTAGAGCATGTGTCCGCCGTCGACGGAGAGCACGAGGATCAGCCCCGGGAGACCTCCATAGGCGCCGGGGCCCGCCTGCACCGGGATCTGGGGCGTGAACCAGGCTTCGATCTCCGCGCCGTCGTGGACGGCCGTCGCCTGCTGAACCATGTAGCCGAGGAACTCGCGCTGTTCCGTGCCGAGCTTCCACGGATACGTGGGCCGGTCCCCCGAGATCAGGAACGTGCGTCCCATGAACTCGCGCGTCTCCGACATCGCGCCGCTCCCGAAGTCCACGTAGGCCTGAACGAGATCCTCCTGGTCGCTGCGGGAGTCCGATCCCATTCTGAGCCGCATCGCCATCCCGAGGGCGCGGCGGTCCGCCCGATCCGAACCGCCGGGGCCGCCACGGGGCGTCGCGACCTCCTCATCCGGGTCCGGCAGCATGATCGACCGGGCGCCGTCGAAGTGGAGGACCATCGAGGCCGTGCCCTGCGCCGCGAGCCGGTCGCGCAACGCCGCCATGCGTTCGGCCGGCATACCCTCGGGCATTTCGAAGTCGTACTGCACCGAGCGCAGGTAGTGGACATTCCCGGTCTGCGCACCGAGCGCGGTCGGCGCGAAGCCCCCGAGGGCGCCCGGAAGGGCCGCGAGAAGCAGAGTCTGAAACCGTCTCTTGAACCGTCGTCGTGTACTCATGGAACCCGTCGCTTGTCGTCCGTCATCCGTTAGATGGGACACACGGGGCCAAGGTCACGTTGTGTCGATCGCTACTCGTCGCACCCCGCGGCGCAGGACCCGGCGAAGGCGGGCGAAGAGGAGGACGGCCACGACCGCGAGTCCGGCGGCCAGGCCCCACCACAGGCCGCGCGGACCCCAGTCGGCGTGGAAGGCGAGGAAGTAGCTCACCGGCACGCCGAGCAGCCAGAAGCCGAGGGCGTTGACGAGGAAGGGCGTGAAGGTGTCGCCGGCGCCCCGCAGCACGCCGGCCGCTACGGCCTGAAGGCCATCGGTGACCTGGAAGACGCCGGCGATGGGGATGAGGGACGCGGCGATCGCGATCACCGGCAGATCGTGCGAGTACAAGCCGGCCCAAAAGCGCGGGTAGAGGAGGAAGGCCGTGGCGGTCACGAGCATGAAGACGCCGCTGAGCTGAATCCCCGCGGCGGCGGCCCGCCGCGCTCCGTCCATGTCTTCCCGCCCGACCGCGTGGCCGACGAGTACGGCGGAGGCGGCCGCGATCCCGAACGGCACCATGAAGGTGAGCGCCGCAAGGTTCAGCGCGATCTGGTGCCCCGCCATCGCCTCGGTGCCGAGCCAGCCCATCATGACGCCGATCACGGCAAACGCCCCGAACTCGAGCTGCTGCTGAAAGCCGATCGGCGTGCCGAGCCGCACCATGCGCACGAGGGCGCGCCGGTCGAAGGCCTCACGCCGAAACCGGCCCAGGTAGGGACGCATCGAACGCCACGAGAGGGCGAGCAGCGCCGCGGCCATGCACCAGCGCGCGAGACTCGACCCCCACGCCGAGCCCACGGCTCCCAGCTGCGGAACCCCGAGATTCCCGTAGATCAGCACCCAGTTGAGGAAGGCGTTCAGAAGGTTCGCCCCCGCGATCGTCCACACGATCGGCGCCACGCGATGCATCGCCTGCAGGCTCTGTCGCAGCACGACGAACGCGTAGAAGGGGAGCATCCCGAGGATGGACCCCAGCGCATACCCTCCCGCCACCGGCACGACGTCCGCGGGCTGCCGCAGGATGGCGAAGACGCGCGCGGCGGGCAGGAAGAGCAGGGATGTGAGCGCGGTCAGAAAAAGGGTGAGGACGAGTGCCCGCTGGATCCCTCTGGCGGCGGATTCATGGTCTCCCGCCCCCACGCCCTGTGCGACGATGGGATCGAGGGACATGAGCACGCCCATCCCGAATACGGCGATCTGGAAGAAGTAGATGTTCCCGAGGCCGACGGCCGCGAGATCCGTCGGCGACAGGCGGCCGACCATGAGCGTGTCCACCGTGCCCATCATCATGATGCCGACCTGGACGGCCACGATCGGGAGGGCGAGGCGCAGCATGCGCTCGAGGTCCGCGCGGCGGGGGGTGAGGTTCATCGCGCAATCCTGCGTCCGGCGCGTTCGGAAAGGCAAATCCGTTTGCCGCCCCACGGTGCCGCGGATAGACTCCGCCTCACCCGCACGGAGCGCGAAGAAGCGGGCATGGGCGGGCATAATCGAGGGGGCAAGATCGAGATTCTGACGTTCACGGGCGGACCGTTCGTGCAGAACACGCTGCTGGTGGTGTGCGAGGACGGCCGCACCGGGCTGCTGGTCGATCCCGGAGCCGCGACCCCGGAGGCGCTGGCCGAGGCGCGCGCCCGCGGCCTGAACATCGCGGCGCTTCTCGTCACGCACGCCCACCTGGATCACATCGACGGCCTCAAGGAGGCGAAGGCGGAGACGGGGGCGCCCATCTACCTCCACCCGCTGGACCGGCCGCTCTACGACAACATCGCGAACCAGGCCCTCGCTTTCGGCGTGCCCTGCGTGGAGCCGCCTCCGCCCGACATCGACCTCGTCCCCGGCACGAACATCGCCTTCGGCGGCTCGGAGTTCGAAGTGCTGTTCGCGCCCGGCCACGCCCCGGGACACGTGATGTTCGTCTCGACCTCGCACCCCATGGCGATCGTGGGCGACGTGATCTTCCAGGGTTCGATCGGACGGACGGATCTCCCGAGCGGGGACTACGGCACGCTCATGGAGTCCATCCGCTCGCAGGTGTTGACGCTACCGCCCGAGACGCGCCTCTACCCCGGCCACGGCCCCGAGACCACCGTGGGGCTGGAGCGCGACACCAACCCCTTCGTCCTCCAACTCCACGGCGGTCGCTGGGTCTGACCCTCGCCGGGTCCGACCCTCGGCGGAACTGACCCCGCGCCTCCCGGCGTCAGGGGTTCGTGGCGACGGGTTCGAACGCCTTCAGGACCTCGCGCGTCATGTCCCAGCGGTCGAAGCCCTGCCGGCCGTAGTCGAGCCCGCGTCGGACGATCACGACGTCGTGCGACGGGACGATGACGACGAACTGGCCGCGGTTTCCGGCGGTGGAATAGGCGCCCTTCGGCACGTCCGTGCGGTCGTCCGGCACGAGCCAGAACTGGCCGCCGTAGAAGTTGCCGGTCTCCGACGTGGCGGGGGCCGGCGTCCGCACGAAGTCGATCCACTCCTCGGAGATCAGGCGCTCGTCCTTCCACATCCCGTTCTGCGCGTAGAGGAGTCCGAAGCGGGCCAGGTCCCGGGCCGTCGTGTAGACCTGGCTGCTCATGATGAAGTCGCCGAAGCGGTCGGTGCTGAGGAGCGTGTTCCTCATCCCGATCTTGTCGAGGAGGCGTTCCCGCGGGAACTCGAGGTAGGCCTGCGGGTCGCCGATCGCCTTCTTCATCGCGTACACGCCGAGCAGCGTGTCGTAGTTCTCGTAGTCCCAGAACGTCCCGGGTTCCTGCATGAGCGAGCGGTTGCGGGCGCCGTGCACTGAACTCTCTCCGGCCCAGTAGGAGAAGCCGGAACCGGTCGCGTATTCCATCCCCCAGCTGTCCACGGGATAGAGTCCGCTCGACATGTTGAGCGCGTGGCGGAGGGTGATCTCGCGCCGGGGATCGATCTCCGCGGACCCCGCGTTCTCCGGCAGCCAGTCGAAAGGCAGCGGCTCGTCGAGCGCCAGCTTGCCCTCGTCGACGAGCATGCCGATCAGCGTCGAGGCGATGCTCTTCGCCGTCGACCACGTGCGGGTCTTCGTGTACATGTTGACGCCCGGGGCGTAACGCTCGTGGATGATCTCCCCGTCGTAGAGGACGATGAGGCTGAGCGTCACCTGTTCCGGGGACTCGCGGTCGAAGGTCCAGTCGGAGGCGGCCCGGAGCGCCACCGGATCGACGCCGCGCGGGAGTGGACGACTCATGACGAGATCTCCGTCGGGCCACGCCGCCCCCTCGGGATCGCCGTCCGGCGGGGGGGTCGTCAGGATCGGCAGGTCGTCGATGTCGTCGAAGGTCTGCTCCGGCGACATGATCACGCACCCGATCCCCTCGCGGAACGCGGCCCGCATGGTCGGAATCGCGCCGGGTTCGCCGATGGCGACCGCCTTCCTCTCCCAGTCGACGACGTAGTCGCCGCCCTCGGCCGTCCCGACGGGGTTGCGCAGGTAGGCGAGCTCCTGTTCGAAGACCTGCTCCAGCGTCCGGTCTCCCGTGAACAGGCCGTTGCACTGGAGGATGGCCTGGACGCCGCGCTGGATCATCTCCCGCTGCGGAGCGAAGTAATCGTAGGACCGCTCCTGCTGGGCGGCGGTGGCTGCGGGCGCGAGCAGGGCGAGCGCGATGGCCGCGAGCGTGAGGCGTTTCATGGCTTCCCCCGAAGTCCGGACGAGAGGTTTCTGGAACCCTGCCAACATGCGGGACGCACGCGGTTCCGGCCACGGGTGCGAAGGTCGCGCCGGCGCGCCGGCGCGAATATCGTGTCCCCGTGATCGACCAGATTCTCTACGGCAGCATTGCGCTCATCGCGCTCACGAATCCACTCGCCGAGCTTCCGTTCTTCTTCGCGGCGACGGACGGGTTTTCGCGTTTGGAGCTCCGGCGTGCGGCGGTGAAGGTGGCGGTGGGGGTGCTCGTCGTGCTTACCATCGCCGCGGTCGCCGGCGCGCGCATCCTGGATCTCTTCGACGTGAGCTTCGCCGCGTTCCGGACGGCCGGTGGCCTCGTCGTCATCCTCGCCGCGCTCGAGATGCTCCGCGGTGCGGGATTCGGGATCACGGGCGTACGCCGGGACCCGGGCGAGACCGAGGACCACCTCTGGGTCCCGCTCGTCATGCCGCTGATCGCGGGGCCGGCGTCGATCACCGCCGTGATCACGCTGGCGCTCGATGAGGCCGGCGCGTTGATCGGGATTCCCGTCGCCACGCTCATCGCGGTGTCGGTCGCGTCGCTGGGCGTGCTCGTCGTGCTCCTGGCGGCCGGCTTCCTCTCTCACGCGCTGAGCGGCCGGGCGGTCCGGATCTTCGAGCGTTTCTCGGGCTTGATCCTCCTCGCCATCGGCTGCCAGATGTGCCTCAGCGGCATCCGGGAGTTCTTCGCCGGCTGACGCGGTCGGCTGACGCGCTCGGCTAGCGCACCACGTCGACGGTGACGGTCTCCTCGAAACGGGCGCCGAGGTCGGTGAGGAACAGCGATGCGGTGGCGTGGTGCCCCATGAAGTAGCGGCTCACGAAGCGGAAGACCGGGCTGTAGACCTCGCCCTCCTCGGTGATCGTGACCGTCGCCCCCGCGGCGGCGGGTTCGATCTCGAAGATCCAGCGGCCGCCGAACGGCATGCCTTCCGAGAGGATCGTCGCCACGAGCCGGTTCGGAGGTTCGCTCTCCGTCAACTCCATGGGGAGCGGCCCGGTGGCGCCGAGTTCCACCCAGGCCGGCTTTCCGTCCCGCGCCGGGAGTTCCTCGATTCCCTCGACGGACGGGCGCCATTCGGGGTACGCGCGATAGTCCGCGACCGCCGCAAAGATATCCTCGGGCGCTGCGGAGAACCCGGCGCGCACCGCCGCCACGTGATCCTCGGGCAGGGCACTCCCGACGCCGTAGACGACCCCGATCAGGCCCGCGATGACGACGAGCATCCCGATGATGATGCGCTTCAGCGTGCGATTCATGGGACGGTTTCCGTTGAAGAGGGCGGATGGTCGCGGAGGATGGGGAGCGTAAGGCAGGTCGGGCCACCCTCGCACGGGATGCAGAGCGCGTCGCCGTCGAAACGCGTGACCTCGCAGCCCGCATCTCTCATCAGCCGGACCGTCTCGGGAAATCCATCGAGCGCGATGCAGCGGCGCGGTGCGGTCGCGAGGACGTTGAGATTCAGTCCCGCCGAGGCCGTGAACTCCTCATCCCCGGCCTCGAGGCATTGGATGCCTCGCTCGCGCAGCAGTTCGTGGAGCGCGACGGGAAAGAGCCGGGGATAGATCAGCGCCAGATCCCGGTCCAGCGGGCTCACGAGCGAGAGCAGGTGGAGACAGGCGGCGCTTCCGTGCCACATCGGAAGATCGAAGGCGCGAACTTCGATTCCGAGCGGGGTCAGAATGGCCTGAAGCTGGTCGATGCCGGCCTGGTTGGTGCGGAAGCCGCGTCCCGCCGCGAGGGTGCCTGCGTCGACCCACATCAGGTCTCCGCCTTCCGCGGTTCCGGGGGGTTCGATGGCGCCCATCACGGCCACGCCGAGCCGGCGGTAGAGCGCTTCGTGGCTCGCCACTTCGGGCTGGCGCAACTCCTTGCCGGGCCGCAGAAGAATCGCGCCGCCGGGCGTCATGAAGGAGGGATCGAAGGGGAACATCGCGTCGGCGAGACCGTCGTCCGCCGAGTCGCCGATCCACTCGATATCGGCCCCGGCGGCCGCGACGCGCTCCGTGAACGCGTCGTACTGCCGCAGCAGCCGGGCGGACTCGAGCGGCCCCGCGTAATGCCAGCGCGCCGGATCCGCCTCCAGCGTCGCCCGGCCCGGCCGGCGCATCGCCACCTTCCGCAGCGGCGCCACCATGCTTGAGACGCCGAACCTCGCTTCAGTTTGCAGCCGCGCGTTCATCTGGCTGAAGCTACGGCCGCCCCCGTACCTTCGCTGGCCCCGGCGCCGTCGGCGTCGCTGGCCGCACCGCCCCGTCACGGCCTCAGCACGAGGGTTCCCGAGCTTGAACCGAGAGCGATTTCACGGCGCATCAACGTTTTCCGAGTACCTGGAGACGGTCGGGAAGAACCGCGAACTCTGGCACGCGCTGGCCCGACGGGCGTCCGTGGACGAGGAACCCCGGCAACGTGCCCGCGCCATCCCCGGCCGTTGGAAGGTCATAGCGCTCACCGAGGACTGGTGCGGAGACGCGATCAACACCCTCCCCGTGTTTGATCGCTTGGCGGAGGTCGCCGGGAACATCGAACTGCGCGTCCTCCTTCGCGACGAGAATCCGGACCTGATGGACGCCCACCTCACGAACGGGACGAGCCGGTCGATCCCCGTCCTCATCATCTACGACGAGACCTTCCGCGAGCGCGGGTGGTGGGGCCCCCGCCCGGCACCGATCCAGGAGTGGGTGATGACGGAGGGAATGGAGCTCGATCCGGCGGACCGGTATCGGGAGGTCCGCCGCTACTACGCGCGGGACAAGGGCCGCACCGCGCTGGACGAGTTCCTCCGGATTCTCGAGCGCGCGACCGCCGCCGACTGAGGGCGTAAGTCAGCCCCCGCCCACCGCGCCTCTTCCGTCGCCCACGGCCCGCATCACGACAAACACCGGGACCCCCGCCACGAGGAGGAGGAACCCCCAGAACACAATCTCGGGGCCCGCCCCCGCGATGGCCCAGAAGGAAAACCCGAAGGCGAGGATGGCCACGACCAGCCGCCCCACGGGGGCTGCCGTGCCGGGGCTTCGCCCCGCACGCGAGGCGTCCCTCGCGGCGAGGCGCTCGCGCACGGCGAAGAGCAGTCCGGTCGTGCTCGCGAACACGTAGGCGAGCAGCGTCGCGAGCGTGGAGAGCAGGATGAGGAAGGTGAAGGCCTGGACGAGGCCTCGCGTGTAGTTCATCGCGATGAGGATCGTCGCGACGCCCGCCGCGAAGATGAGACCGAAGGACGGCGTGCCGCGCGGACTGAGCCGCGCGAAGGCGGCGGGAAGGAGGCCATCCTGCGCGGCGGCCCGCGGGAGCTGGCCGGAGAGCAGAATCCAGCCGTTGAGCGCACCGAAGCAGGCGATCGTGGCGCCCGCGCCGATCACGAGCCGGCCGGCATTCCCCCAGATCGATCCGGCCGCGTCCGCGAAGGGCGCGGTGGAAACCGCGAGATCCGCCGGCGCGATGATCCCCATCACGGCGGAGGTGCTGATGATGAAGATCGACGCCGCGATCACGGTGCCGAGGATCGTGGCCCGCGGGATCGTCCGCGCAGGGTCCCGTACATCGGCGGCGGGGACGGTCGCGGCCTCGAGTCCCATGAACGCCCACAGCGTGAGCGTCACCGTCGCGGTGACCGCGGCGATGGGGTTGCCCCCCGTCGGGTTGAACGGACGGAAGTGCTCGGGCTGGAAGTAGAGGAAGCCGATCGTGCCGACCGCCGCCAGCGGCAGGAGCTTGAGCACGGTGGTGACGAGTTGCACGTGCCCCGCCGCGCGCACCCCCCACGCGTTCACGAATGTCAGGCCCCAGAGCGCGGCGAGGGATGCCACGCCCCCGGCGACGGGAGAAGCGCCAAGCACGGGCCAGAAGACGGTCGCATAGCTCACGGTCGCCACGGCGAGGGCCGCGTTGGCCGTGAGCAGCGAGATCCAATAGGACCACGCGACCCAGAACCCGATGAAGTCGCCGAAGCCCTCGCGCGCGAAGGCGTAGGGGCCGCCGACCTTCGGAATCAGCGCGCCCAGCCGCGCCATCACGAGCGCCAGGCACATGGCCCCGCCCGCACTCACCAGCCAGCCGAGGATGCTGATCCCCCCGTACGGGGAGAGCGAGGCGGGCAGCAGAAAGACGCCCGAGCCCACCATGCTCCCGACCACGAGGGCCGTGCACATCCACAGCCCCAGGGCGGGCCTGGGCGTCATCCGCCGGTCCGGGCGGGAGTTGCCGTCGTGCCAGCCCGCGCTAGCGGTTGCCCCGATAGCTGCGGACGGGCGGCAGCCGGGCGCCGGTTCCGCCGGCTGGCTCCGTCTCGGCCACGACCTCGAGCGTCAGCGTGCCGATGCCGTCTATCGAGGCGCTGACGACCTCGCCGGGCTGCAGGAATCGCGTCTCCCCGCGGACCGCCGTGCCCATGCCGACGCCGCCCGAGGTGCCGTTGTTGATCACGTCCCCGGGGAAGAGCGTCGAGACGGAGGACCCATACTCGATCAGCTCCCACAGGGTGTGGATCATGTCTCCCGCGGTGGCCTCCTGCATGCGTTCACCACCCACGTCCAGCGTCTGGCGCAGCTTCTCCATCGGGTCGCCGTAGAACTCCTTGGGGACGATCCACGGACCCATGGGCGCGAACGTGTCGTGACCCTTTCCGACGAACCAGTCGGACGTCATGGGGTTGCCGCCGGGCGGCCGCCCGCCCCGGTCGGAGACGTCGATCGTCACCGTGTACCCGAACACGTGGTCCTGGGCGTCCCGGGCGTCGACGTACTTGGCGCTGCGCCCGATCACGGCGCCGAGTTCCACCTCCCAGTCCGTGCGGTCCCGGCCGAAGGGGATCACGATCCGGTCGTCGGCCCCGATCACCGCGCCGCGCGTCGGCTTGAGGAAAAGATAGGGTACGCCGCGGTTCTCACGCCGCTGGCGGCGGGCTTCGCGTCGCTCTTCCTCGCTGCCCGCCTCGTTGACGTGGCTGTAGAAGTTCACCGCCGCGTTCAGGATCTTTCCGGGGTACATGATCGGCGGGAGGACCCGCACGTCGTCGAGGTTGTGGACGAAGTCGGCTCGGCCGCTCCCGGAGAGTCCGCCCCGGGCCACGAGGTCGTTGACGATTTCGTAGAGCCGGAGCCGCACCCCGTACTCGTAGCGGCCGATGAGGTCGATCATGTCGGCCGGCGCCGGGACGGGCGGATAAACCGGGTTTCGCTCGAGGTCCCGGTTCGCCTCCTCGATGTCGACGATGAGGGCGTCGCGCAGCACGAGGGCGACGCGCGGCGCGCCGTCGATCTCGAACGTCCCCACCTTGAAGGGCTCCGCGATCTCGATCTCCGGCCCTCCCTGGGCGGAGAGCGGAGCAGCGAACGCCAGGATCGCAGCGAACGCCAGGATCGCAGCGAACGCCAGGGCCGCACCCGCCACGCGCGCCCTCATGAGCCGGGATCCCGCCTGTAGGTGCTCACGGCGGGCAGCCGGACGCCTGTTTCGCCGAGAGGCTCCGGCCCCTCCACCACGGGAAGTTCGATGGTGCCGATCCCGTCGATCGTCGCCGTGACGACGTCGCCCGGCTGAAGGAACCGCGCCTCGCCCATGCCGACCCCGCCGGACGTGCCGAGGTTGATCACGTCGCCCGGGAACAGCGTCAGGATCGAGGACGCGTATTCGATCAACTCCCACAGCGAGTGGATCATGTCTACCGCCGTCGCTTCCTGCATGCGCTCACCGCCGACGTCCAGCGTCTGACGCAGCTGCTCCATCGGGTCGCCGTAGAACTCCTTCGGGACGATCCACGGTCCCATCGGCGCGAACGTGTCGTGCCCCTTCTCGACCAGCCAGTCCGAAGCCGTCGGATTGCCGCCCGGGGGACGCCCGCCGCGGTCGGACACGTCGATCGTCACCGTGTACCCGAACACGGTCGCCTGGGCATCCTCGGAGGCGACGTACTTTGCCGCCCGTCCCATGATCACGCCCAGTTCCACCTCCCAGTCGGTCTGGCTCCGGCCGTGGGGAATCACGATCCGGTCGCTGGTCCCGACCACCGCACCGCGCGACGGCTTGAGGTAGAGATAGGGCACGCCGCGGTTCTCACGGCGCTCACGGACCGCTTCCTCCCTCTCCCCTTCGGGCACGTCCGCGGCGACGCGGCTGTAGAAGTTGCTCGCCGCGTTCAGGATCTTGCCCGGGTACATGATGGGCGGGAGGATCCGGACCTCATCGACGTCGTAGACGTACTCCGCGCGAGTGGGGCCGGAGAGCCGCTGATAGGCCACCGTCTCGTTGACGATCTCGTACAGGCGCCGCTGGAGTCCGTACTCGTAGCGGCCGATGAGGTCGAGCATGTCCGTCGGCGCCGGCACTCTCGGATATGCGCGGTTCCGCTCGAGCACTTCGTTCGCCAGTTCGATGTCGACGATGAAGGCGTCGCGCAGCACGAGCCCGACGCGCGGAACGTCTCTGATCGCGAACGTCCCCACCTTGAACGGCTCCACGAGTACGATGCCCGCGACATCCTGGGCGGCGACGGAGACCGCGGAGAAAAGGACCGCGATCATGCCAAGCGGAAGGGCCCGTGCGGTCGAAGTTCGTCTGGGCGGCGCTGTTCTCATGGATCTTTCCTCTCGGTTGGGGACGGCCGGCCTCACGGCACCAGCCCGTCCAGTTCCTCGATCGTGGCCATGGAGGGACCGCGTTCGGCCTGGAGCCGGCGTGCGGTCGCTTCGGTGGCCCTCATGACGCGAAGCAGGTTGTCGGCCGCGAGGGCCCGAAGTTCGGATTCGGTCCACCCGCGGCGGGAAAGTTCGGCGAACAGGGCGGGGTACGTCGACACGTCCTCCAGTCCGACCGGTCCCCGGTCGATGCCGTCGTAGTCGCCCCCGATCGCGACGTGGTCGATCCCCGCCACGTCGCGGATGTGCTCGATATGGGCCACGACGTCGGCCATCGTGGCGCGCGGGCGTCCCTCCGGTGGGCCGACGTAGGTCGCGACATCCTCGTTCACGAAGGACTCGACGAACGTGACCATGACCACGCCGCCGTTCTCCGGCAGCCGGCGCAACACATCGTCCGGGACGTTGCGCGGGTGGTCCGTCACCGCCCTGGCGGAGGAATGCGAGAAGATGACCGGCGCCTCGGCCACGTCGAGCGCATCGTGCATGCTTCCCGGCGACACGTGCGAGATGTCGACGAGCATGCCCAGCCAGTTCATCTCGCGCACGACTTCCCGGCCGAACGGCGAGAGTCCTCCGAGTTCGGGCAGCGCGCAGCAGGAGTCGGCCCAGGGGAGGTTGGCGCTGTGCGTGAGCGTCATGTACCGGACGCCGAGCGCATAGAAAGCACGCAGGGCGCCGAGCGAGTTCTCGATCGCGTGGCCTCCCTCCATGCCGAGCATCGAGGCGACCTTGCCACGGTGGAACTGGTCCATCACCTCCGCGGCGGTGACCGCGAGCCCCAGGTCCTCGCGGTGATCGGAGATGATCTGGAGCGCGATGTCGATCTGCTCCAGCTGCATGCGCGCGCCGCCGCCCTCCTGCATGACCGAGGCGGGGACGTAGACGGACCAGAACTGGGCTCCGACGCCGCCGGCCCGAAGGCGGGCGAGATCGGTGTGCCCCGGCGTGGAGCGCGAGATGTCGTAGGCGCGGACATCGCGGGGCGCGTCCGCGTTCCGGATCGCCCAGGGGAGATCGTTGTGCCCGTCGAACAGGGGGACGCTCGACAGCACGCGTTTGGCGATCTCGAGATGTTCATCCTGCGCGCGCGCATCCGCGGCCGCGAGTCCGAAAAGGAGCGCGGACAGAACCGCCGCCGCCGCCGTCCGGGTGAGTCGTCGCTTCATATTGCACAGGCTCCCGTTGACAAACGCGGTAGCCAATATGGCGCGGTAGCCAATATGCCCTCAATGGATTCTCGCTTGGCGGACGGCGCGCCGCCAGCCGTGCCGCGTCCCGGGCGGCGTCGTGGCGAGAGTCGTGGCGAGAGACAGGTGCGGGCGCCCTTCCGGCATGGGTATCTTCCCGCATGCTGATCAACTGCGACATGGGAGAAAGCTACGGGCCCTGGGAGAAGGGGGCCGACGAAGCGGTGATGCCGCTGATCGACCAGGCCAACATCGCCTGCGGCGGCCATGCCGGGGATCCCGATACGATGGCTCGGACGCTCGAGCTGGCGGCCGCGCACGGCGTGCAGGCGGGGGCGCACCCGGGCTATCCCGACCGACGGAACTTCGGGCGCCTGCGGTTGGACTGGCCGCTCGACTCGCTGGTGCTCGAGATACAGGCGCAGATTGGGGCGCTGCAGGGCGTCGCGTCGGCGCTGGGCATCCGGCTTCGGCACGTGAAGCCCCACGGAGCGCTGTACCTCGCCATGATGAAGGATGACCGGCTTCTCACGCGGTTGGCGGAAGGCGTGGCCGCCCTGGACCCGTCGCTCGCCTTCGTCCTGCAGGCGACGCCGGAGCGCCGGCGGCACCAGGCGATGCTGGAGCACACGGAGCTGAGGCTGGCATTCGAGGCCTTCGCGGATCGGGCCTACGCGCCGGACGGACGTCTTCAGGCGCGCGGGATCGACGGGGCCGTCCTCTCCGACGCGGATGCCGTCGCCGGCCACGTGGCGAATCTCCTCGACGGATTCGTGGAGACATCCGAGGGTCCGCTGCCGGTGGCGGCGGAGACGCTCTGCGTTCACGGCGACAACCCCTCCGCGACGGCGGTGCTCCGCCGCATCCGCGAACTCGTGCCGCGGAAGAAGTAGATCGCCGGTGATCACTTTCCCGGGGCCGGTGAGCGCCCTGGTCACGCTTCCGGTGGCGCCCGACCGGGATGGGATCGCCCGGGTCCTCGATCTTGAACGCTTCGCACGCGAGGAGCTGCCGGATCTGCGTACGACGATTCCGGCGTTCAACCGGCTCCTCGTGGAGGGCTCGCCCCACAGTTGGAACGCGACGGATGTCGAGTCCCGGCTGGCCGCGGGCGCTGGGGCATGTCTCGCGGCGGCGCCCGGGATCGACGCGGGCGACCCCGTGTCGCTGCCTGTGTGCTATGACCCGGAACTCGCGCCCGACCTCGAGGCTGTGGCGGCGAACGCGGGCGTGGGCGTGGCGGAGGTGGCGCGGCTCCACAGCGGCACGACGTACGCCGTGCTCGCGACCGGGTTCGCGCCGGGATTCGCATACATGGGAGACGTGGACGCGCGCATCGCGATGCCGCGCCTCACGACGCCCCGTCCTCGGGTCGAACCGGGATCCGTCGGGATCGCGGACCGGCGCACCGGCATCTATCCGGCGGCGGGACCGGGGGGCTGGCGTCTGATCGGCCGCGTTCCCGCGGCGTTCTTCGCGGATGCCGCCGAGCGGATCGCGCGCTTTCGACCCGGAGGTTCGGTGGAGTTCCGTCCGATCGACCGGGACGAGTACGAGGCCGGGGGCGGATGAGCCCGCACGGCGTCGTGGACCGTCCCGGCCCGTTCTGCACGATCCAGGATCTGGGCCGGCGGACCGGCCGCCGGGCCGGCCTCGCTCCCGGGGGCGCCATGGACCAGCGCGCGTACCTCTGGGCCAACCGGCTCCTCGGCAACGATCCGGCGGCCGCCGCGCTCGAGATCACCCTGGGCGGCTTCGCCCTGCGCTTCGCCGTCGAGACGGCCGTGGCGCTGACGGGGGCGGACTGCGCCGCCACGCTCGACGGCGTCGAAACGGGCGCCTGGCGCACCGTCCGGGCACGGCCGGGCCAGGAGCTCCGGCTCGGTTACAGCGCGACCGGCATGCGCGCCTTCGTCGCGTTCCCCGGCGGACTCGTTGTCCCCACGGCGTTCGGCTCCGCGTCGGCCGTCGTGCGCGACGGATGGCCGGGGCTGCTCGGCCGGCCCCTGCGCGCGGGCGAACCCCTTCGCTGGCGTGAACCTGCGCGCGCGTGCCCGGTGCGGCGGGTGCCCCGCGAACTCGTTCCGCCCGACACGGCCTCGCTGACGCTGCCGCTGATCGTCGGCTATGAGTGGGCCGAGTTCTCGAACGCGGACCGTGAGCGGGTGTTCGACGCGGAATGGACCGTCGATCCGGCAAGCGACAGAACCGCGGGCCGACTGGCCGGCCCCGCCCTGGGTTCGGGTCCGCGCGTCCTCGACTCTACGCCTCTCGTGGACGGGACCGTGCAGGTCACGGGCGACGGTCTGCCGCTCGTTTTCATGCGGGATCGCCCGACGATCGGCGGCTACGCGAAGCTCGGCTCGGTGGACCCGATCGCGCTCGACGCCTTCGCGCAGGCCCGGCCGGGGACGTCCATCCGTTTCGCCCGCGCCGATCCCGATGCGCTCCGCCGCGCCCTCGCCCGACGGGAACGGTTCTTCGGGATCCGCCACGCCCCATGATCGGAAAAAAGTTGAACGGCGACGCCCCGTTTGCTTATGTTTCAGGTTCCGGTGCAGTTCAGGTGGGGTGGATCAGCGGGGTGGAGGCATCGTGAAAACCTGGGCAACCTTGCCGTTTCTTCTGGCCGCGGTCGTGCCGGGCGAGATCTCGGGACAGAGTCTACGCGGGTCCACGAGTTCGCTGGATCGCCAGAACCGTGTTGCCCGTCAGCACGACTTCACCTACATCGCGACGCCCGAGCAGGTGCAGCGCTTCGTCGACGCCGGCTATCTCGTCCCCGTGACCGCAACGGCGGACTTCGAGCTTCACGAAATCTCGTTCCCCTACGCGCGGCCCGAAGTAGATCTGTTCATCTCCCGGCTTGCGTCGCAGTACCGGCGTGCGTGCGGCGAGCGACTTGTGGTCACGAGCCTGACTCGCCCGATGAACCGGCAGCCGCGCAACGCCTCTCCGCGCTCCGTACACCCCACCGGCATGGCGCTCGACTTGCGCGTCCCCGGCCCGAAGTGCCGCGGGTGGCTCGAGCGTGTACTGCTCCAGCTCGAGGGATCGGGGGTACTCGAGGTTTCCCTGGAGCGCCGCCCGCCGCACTACCACGTGGCACTCTTCCCGCAGCAGTACGCCGCCTACGTCGAGCGAATCACTCGCGCCAGCGGGCAGCAATACGTCGCCGGCGGGGGGCGGTACCGGGTGAGGGCGGGCGATTCGCTCTGGGAGATCGCCCGTCGACACGAGACGACCGTGACCCGCCTCCGATCCGCGAACAACCTGAACGGGAGCCGGATCTATCCGGGCCAGGTCCTGACGCTTCCCGACTGAACCCCGCCGAGGACCTCGGCTTCAGGCGGAGGACGTCATCCGCTTCGAGATAAGAGCAGCGCTGGCGATTCTGTCCCTCACGGGGGCCGTCGAGGCGGTCGGCGCCGACGGCACGCACGCACAGGAACCCGAAGCGGTACGCCTCTCGGGCTACGTGCGGGTCGCGGAGAACGACGAGGTCATCCGGGCCGCCCGGCTCGACATCGTGGAGCGTGACCTCATCATCGGGACCAACCGGTTCGGGTTCTACTCGGTCGAGTTGTCGCCCGCGCGGTATTCGGTCCGCGTCTCCAGCCTCGGTTACGAGACGGTGACCGAGGTCGTGGACCTCCGGGAAACCACCTCGCTGGACTTCGCGCTCCCCCTCAGCCCCGTCGTCGTGTCGGAACTCACGGTGACCGCCGACCGGGAACCTCCGGACCTCGATCCGGCGAGCGTGGATATGAGCGTCCTCCGGCTCGACATCCCCTCCCTCTCCGAACTCCCGCTCGTCCTCGGCGAGGCGGATCCGGTCCGCACGCTGACCCTCTATCCCGGAGTCAGCACGGCGAACGACGCGACGACCGCGATCAACGTGCGCGGGGGCGCGGGCGACGAGAACCAGATTCGCCTCGACGATTCCGAGGTCTTCAATCCGGCCCACGCCATCGGCCTCTTCTCGACCTTCAACTCGGACGCGGTGGGGGACGTCACTCTCTACAAGGGCGGGATCCCGGCCCGTTACGGCGGCCGGCTCTCTTCCGTGCTGGAGATTCACCAGCGCGAGGGCAACTCGCGCGAGTTCGAGGGAGCGGCGACGATCGGGCTTCTCTCCAGCCGCCTGAGCCTCCAGGGGCCTCTCCTCGACGGGCGGGGATCCTGGCTCGTCGCGGGCCGCCGCACCTACGCGGATCTCTTCCTGGGCCTGTCGAGCGACCCCTCGATCCAGGAGAGCACCGCCTACTTCTACGACCTCAACGCGAAGGCGAACGCGCGCTACGGCGCCACCGGCCAGCTCATGCTCTCCGGCTACTTCGGCCGCGACCGGCTGCGGATCGGGGCCCAGGCCTCCGCCGCGTGGGGGAACGCGACGGGCACGCTGCGCTGGAACCACGTATTCGGCCCGGTCTTCTCCCATCTGACGGTGACCTACAGCGACTACGAGTATCACATACAGAACAGCTTCAACGCCAAATCCGCCTCGCTCGACGCGGGGATCCGCAACTTCAGCGTGACCGTCGACGAGTCGTGGGACCTGAGCCCGTCGGACCGGCTGGAGTTCGGGCTGGGGCTCCGCAGCTACGAGATCCAGCCCGCGAACATTGCCCCCGGGGAGGGCTCCGCGGTCATCGCGACGGAGTTCGAGTCCAGGAAGGGCCTCGCTCCCGAGGCGTACCTCGAACACGAAACGGAGATCGGGCGCCTGGGGCTCCGTTACGGGCTGCGGGCGAGCGGGTTCATCCGCCGGGGTGCCGCGACGGTCTACGACTACGAGAACGACGCGCCCGTCGTTTATCGCGCGGCACTGGGCCGGTACGAGCCCGGCGCCATCGTGGACAGCACGCGGTACGGAAACGGCGAGACGATCGTCTCCTACGGGGGGATCGAACCGCGGCTCGGGGTGCGCTTCGGGTTCAGCGAAGCCTCGTCGCTCAAGGCGAGCTACTCCCGCACGCGGCAGTACCTGCGGTTGGTGACGAACACGAACTCTCCCACTCCGCTCGATCTGTGGGATCCGGTGGGGCCGTACGTGAAACCGCACGTCGCCGACCAGTTCGCGCTCGGCACCGTCACCACGCTCGCCGGGGGGCGCTACGCGCTTTCGGGAGAGGTCTACTACAAGCGGGCGCGCCATCTGATCGACTACGTGGATGGCGCGGACATCTACTTCAGCCGACGCCTCGAAACGCTTCTCCTGCCGGGCGAGGGACGCGGGTACGGGGCGGAATTCCTCCTGAGGAAGACCCGCGGACGCCTCACCGGATGGGCGAGCTATACCCTCGCCCGCTCGGATCAGCGGACGCCCGGACTCACGGCGGCGGATCCCGGGGTCAACGGTGGAGCCTGGTATCCATCCCCCTACGACCGGACGCACGACTTCGCCCTCACGGGACTGTACAGATTCGGCGAGGACTGGAGCCTGGGGGCGAACTTCGTCTTCGCCACGGGGCTGCCGACGACGTACCCCGTCGCGCGGTATGAGTTC
>JAJDWE010000020.1 GCA_022825725.1 Gemmatimonadota bacterium | reverse complement strand
GGCCCCGCAGTCCGCGCCACCCCGCCAGTCCGCGCCGCCCCGGCAGCCCGCGCCGCCCCCTCCGCCGCCCGCCGACGCCGGAGAGACGGCGCCGTCATCCCCGGTCCGCGACGCGTGGGCCGCGGCGGTTGCCGAGACGCAGGGGCTGGGCGGCGTGTCCGGGCTGGCTCTGCGCGGCACCGAAGTCGCCGGCCTCGTGGAGGACGAGCTTCGGCTCCGCGTCCAGGCCGGGTGGCGCGAGGAGCTCGAGGAACTGCTGAAGGACGATTCGCGATCCGGCGCCCTCCGCGCGAATCTCGCGGAACGCCTGGGTCTGCCGACCGTCAGCTTCGCGATCGTCGACCACAAGGGCGGCCGCATGACCGCCGGGGAAGCGGCCCGGACGCGGGTCGAGCGGCTGCTGGACGGAAACCCGCAGCTCCGGGAAGCCGTGAAGGAACTCGACCTCACCCTGAAGGAGTAAGAGAACAGGAGAATCGGAGTGGACGGCGTAAACATCCAGCAGTTGATGCAACTCAGTCAGCAGATGCAGTCGCGCATGAGCGAGATGCAGGAGAAGCTCGAGCGCGAGACGATGGTCGCGGCTTCGGGCGGCGGGATGGTCGAGGTGACGGTGGATGGCCAGGGGAACATCAAGGGCGTCTCCATCGACCCCGCCGTCGTGGACCCGGAAGAGGTCGAGATGCTCGAGGATCTCATCGTCGCCGCGGCCTCCGCGGCGCAGCGGCGGGCGAAGGACCGGATGGAGAGCGAGATGCGTCAGGCGGCGGGAGGCCTGCCGTTGCCGGGTCTGGGGAACATCCTCGGCGGTCCGTGAACGCCATCGAAGCGCTCGTGGGCGAATTCGGCCGGCTCCCCGGGATCGGTCGCAAGACCGCGCGCCGGCTCACGTATCACCTTCTCAGGAATTCGAAGGATGATACCCGGCGGCTGGCGCGGGCCCTGGAGCGGATCGCGGCGGAGGTCCGCGTGTGCGGCATCTGCGGGAACCTCAGCGACAGGGACCCGTGCGAATACTGCACCAGTCCGAGGCGCGACCCGGCGCAGGTGTGCGTCGTGGAGGAGGCCTCGGACATTCCGGCGATCGAGAACTCGGGGAACTTCTCAGGGCAGTATCATGTACTTGGCGGACGGTTGTCCCCTCTCGACGGGGTGGGGCCCGATGACCTGAATATCCGGGCCCTGCTTCGGCGTCTCGACACCCCGATCCGGGAGGTGATCATCGCGACGAACGCGAGCGTCGAGGGAGAGGCGACGGCGACGTACCTGCAGCGCCTGCTCGCCTCGGTCGCCGATGTCACGGTCACGCGCCTCGCACGCGGGCTGCCCGTGGGAGGGGACCTCGAGTACGCCGACGGAGTGACGATCGCCGAAGCCTTCGCCGGCCGACGGGAGATGTAGCAGCGATGACGACTCGAATCGAATACGAGGATGCGGACCGCCGTTCCGCGACGGGCTGGAAGATTGCGGCCGCGGCCCTGCTGGGCGCCGCCGCTGCCGTCGGCCTCGGGATCTATCTCGCGCGCGACCAGATGCGCCGCCACCGGCGCGAACTGTTCAGTCCGCACCCGCTCCGACGCCTGGCGGCGCTCGGATACCTGAGGTCGCACCCGTCTGTGGACGACCTGCCGCTGCTGAGGGATTATCTGGCATGGGAGGAGCGGCCGCTCCTCCGCAAGCGCGCGACGGCGGTCCTGGAGAGTCTCGAGAGCGTGCTCGCAAGCGATGAGGTCCTGGAGAGCGGAGACCCACACTGAATCTCCCGAACACGATTACCACGGGCCGGATCCTCGCGGCTCCCGTCGTGACGGCGCTGCTCCTGCAGCCTCGGCCGACGCCGCGCATGATCGCGTTCGTCGTGTTCGTCCTCGCCGCGCTCTCGGATCTGTGGGACGGACACCTGGCCCGGGCCCGCGGCGAGGTGACCTCCTTCGGAAAGATCGTCGACCCGCTGGCCGACAAACTGCTGCTCGTCGCCGCCCTCATCCCGGTCTACAGCATCAATCTCGGGCAGGCGGGAACCCCCTCTCTCCCCCTGTTCCGCGTCATTCCGCTCTGGGCCATCGTCATCTTCCTGGGGCGCGAGGCGCTGATCACGCTGCTCCGGTCCTTCGCCGCGCGGCGCGGGCGGATCGTCGCGGCGCAGATCCTGGGTAAGAGGAAGGCGCTCGCGCAGAACATCTTCATCGGCTCCGCGATTCTCTGGGTTGCGTTCCTGACCCCCGGCTTCGTGGCCCCCGGCGGCTGGGCGTGGCAGTGGTTCTCTGCCTTCCACGGGTGGTTCACCACGACCTTCCTGACCCTCGCCGTGTTGCTCACCCTGGCCTCCGCCGTGACCTATCTGGGCATGTTCTCGCGCGTCATGGCGGGTCGCCATTCGTAAGGGCGGTCCGTCGCTGTTCGAGGCCGCCGCGACGCTCATCGAAGGCCTGCGGGAGAGGGGTCACACGCTGGTGCTCGCCGAGAGTTGCACGGGCGGCCTGATCGGCGCCGCCCTCACGGCCGTACCCGGAGCGTCGAAGGTTTTGTGGGGTGGGCTTATAAGCTACGATGACGACGCCAAAAGGGCGCTGCTGAAGGTGTCGGAGGCGTCGCTCCGCCGGTACGGTGCCGTTTCGCGGGCGGTGGCGGAGGAGATGGCCGCCGGGGCGCGGCGCGTGGCGGAGAGCACCTGGTCCATCGCCGTCACGGGAATCGCCGGGCCCTCGGGCGGATCCGCCGACAAGCCCGTGGGCACGGTGTGGATCGCCCACGACGGCCCCTCCCGCGACGCGCGGTGCCACCGCTTCGGGGGGAGCCGGGACGAGATCCGGGAAGCCGCCGCGCTGGAAGCGATAAGCTGGCTGGATTCGCGGCTTTGACGAGACACTCGAGGATATTCGATGGGAACGAGGGATCTGGAACAGGAGATGGAGAGCGCGCCGCCGGAGGATGCCGCTCCGGGGGACGTCGCTCCGGAGGCCGCCGCCGGCGCCGCCGAGCCCGATGCGCCTGCGCCGGACGCGCTCGGGGAGGCGCCGGAGACTCCCGGGCACGTGGACGAGGTCGGTCCGCCCGAGTCCGGCGAGGATCTCGGGCCGGCGGA
This sequence comes from Gemmatimonadota bacterium, assembly GCA_022825725.1. Lineage (GTDB taxonomy): Bacteria > Gemmatimonadota > Gemmatimonadetes > Palauibacterales > Palauibacteraceae > Palauibacter. The sequence goes on along the minus strand of JAJDWE010000020.1, from coordinate 83,938 downwards.
GGAACTCGCGGCGTTGCGGGACCGTCACCTCCGGCTCGCGGCGGAGTTCGACAACTTCCGGCGCCGGACGAGAGGCGAGTTGGGCGATGCGGGGGAGCGGGCGCGCGCGGAACTCGCCGGCAAGCTGCTCGAAACGATGGATGACCTGCAGCGCGTGGCCGACACGCCGCTCGAGGGCACGACGACGGAGGCCCTGCACGAGGGGATCGGGCTCGTGGCCCGGAAGTTCGCGAAGGTCCTCTCCGACAACGGCGTGGAACCGGTGAACCCGGTAGGCGAGCGCTTCGATCCCAACCTCCACGACGCGCTGATGATGACCCCGACGGACGACCCGGAGCAGGACGAACTCGTGTCGCACGTTGTCCTGATCGGATACCGGCTCGGCGACCGGCTGCTTCGCCCCGCGCGCGTCACGGTCTACCGCCACGAAGCGGAAGCTTCCTGATCCGATGGCGACGCAGGCGAAGGATTACTACAAGATTCTCGGGGTCGCGGAGAACGCGAGCGAGGACGAGATCCGGAAGGCCTACCGCAAGCTCGCGAAGGAGCACCACCCGGACGCGAACGCGGGCGATCCGAGGTCGACGGAGAAGTTCAAGGAGGTATCGGAGGCGCACGGCGTCCTCTCCGACCCCGACAAGCGCAAGAAGTACGACCGCGTGCGGAAGTACGGCGGCCTCGGCGCGTTCGGGCCCGGCCAGCCGGGCGGAGCCCCCGGTGGCGCGGGCAACTTCAAGTTCGAGGATCTGTCCGACCTGGGCGGCATCGGCGGCATCTTCTCCTCGATCTTCGATTTCGGTAAGAAGGCGAAGCCGGAGAGCGAGGGGCCGAAGCGGGGCCGCAACGTCGAATACCTGGTCACGGTGCGGCTCCGCACGGCGGCGCGCGGCGGCCGGGTCGCGGTCACGGTGCCGATCAACGAGGAGTGCGCGACGTGCGACGGGGATGGTGCCGCTCCGGGCACGTCGTTGGTACGCTGCGCCGAGTGCGACGGCAAGGGCGAGGTCACGTTCGGGCAGGGCGGGTTCTCCGTCACGCGCCCGTGCCCGGTGTGCATGCGCCGAGGGATGGTGCCGGAGACGCCGTGTTCGAGCTGTTCCGGGCGCGGCCAGGTGAACACGCGGCGCAAGCTCAGCGTCAAGGTGCCCGCGGGGGTCGAGAGCGGCTCGCGCGTCCGCATCTCCGGCAAGGGCGAACGCGGTCCGGGCGGCGGCCCCGCGGGCGACCTCATCATCAAGTTCCAGGTCGACCCCGACCGCTTCTTCACCCGCGACGGGCTCGACCTCGCCTGCGAGGTGCCGATCAACGTGGCGCAGGCGATCCTCGGCTCGAAGGTGAAGGTGAGGACGATCGGCGGGAACAAGGTCGTGCTCAGAATCCCGCCGGGCACGCAGAGCGGCACCACGTTCCGGATAAGGGGCCAGGGCATCCGGCGCGGCGACAACCGGGGCGACCAGCTCGTCAAGGTCGTCGTGGAAACGCCCGACCTCTCCGGCGAGGGCCTGAAGACGGTCCAGGATCTCGCGAAACAGGAGGGCCTCTCCTACTGACCCGCGCCCCGCGCCCCGGCGCCGGCCGCCAGCGCCTGGCGCCGGCCGTCAGTTCGAGATGATGACGCCGCCGCCGAGGACCCGTCCGCCCCGGTAGAGCACGGCGCTCTGGCCCGGCGTGATGGCCGACTGCGGCACGGGCAGCTCCAGCGAGAAGCCCGTCGGCGTCGCCTCGATGACCTCCGCGTCGACGATCGCGGCCCCATGCCGGATCCGCACTCCGATGCGCTCTCCCCCGTCGGGAGGTTCGGCCAGCCAGTTCGCGCCCCCGGCGCCGATGCGCGAGCGGGCCAGGGAGGCCCGCGGCCCGATGATGACGTCGCGCGACTCCGGCCGGATCTCGAGCACGAACATCGGCTCGGGAAAACCGCCCGGGAGCCCCTTGCGCTGTCCCACGGTGTAGTGCGCGTAGCCCGGGTGCTCGCCCGCGTCGGAGCCGTCCTCGAAGCGGATGGCGCCGGGTGAGAGGGCAGGGTGGTCTTCCGGCAGGTACCGGCGCAGGACCCCGGCGTAGTCGTTGTCGGGAACGAAGCAGATCTCGAACGACTCCGGCTTGTCCGCCGTGTCGAGGCCGAGCCGCCGCGCCTCCGCGCGGACCTGCGGCTTCGTCAGCTCGCCGACCGGCAGGAGCAGGCGGTCGAGCGCCTCGCGGGGCATCCCCCACAGGAAGTACGTCTGATCCTTGTGGTCGTCCGCGCCGAGGTGGAGTTCCGGAGGGCTGGAGCGGGGTCGGACCACGCGCGCGTAGTGCCCCGTCGCCAGCCAGCGGCAGTCCAGCGCGTCGGCCCGCACGAGGAGATCCCGGAACTTCGTGAAGCTGTTGCAGCGGACGCACGGGATCGGTGTGCGGCCGGCCGCATACTCCGACACGAAGTCATCGATCACGTCGCGCGTGAAATCCTCCTCCACGTCGAACACGTGGTGCGGCATGTCGAGCTGGGCGGCGACGGACTTGGCGTCCGCGATCCCGTCGAGGCCGCAGCAGGTGTGCGTCGGGCCCTCGCTGCCGGTGTAGCAGAAGGTCTTCATCGTCACGCCGATGATCGGGCGGCCCTCGCGCGCCAGCAGCGCGGCGGTGAGCGAAGAGTCCACGCCGCCGGACATGGCGACGAGCACGGAGTCCGCGAGGCGGCTCGGGGCGATCATGGGTGCGAGCGCTCAGGCCGTGAGGGCGACGACCCGCGCCGCCACCCGCGCAAGCGCGTCCGCCGCCGCATCGACGTCCGCCCGGGAGGTGTCGTGGCCGAAGCTGAAGCGCACGGCCGCGTACGGCACGTCGCTGGTGATCCCGATCGCGTCCAGCACGTCGGAGCCCACGCTCGAGTCGGAGCCGCAGGCCGATCCGCCCGAGGCCGCGATCCCCTCGAAGTCGAGGGAGACGAGCACGGCTCCGCTGTCACACCCCGGAATCCCGATGCTGACGAGATTCGGCATCCGCCGCGGCGCGTCGCCGGCATGGATCCGGGCGTCCGGGATCTCCGCCCGGATCCGCGCTTCGAGGTGATCGCGCAACGCGGTCCAGCGCGCGACCTCCACCTCGCGGTCCTCGAGCGCGAGCGCGAGTGCGGCCGCGAAACCCGTCGCGCCGATCGGGTTCTGCGTGCCCGGCCACATGGACCGTTCCTGGCCGCCCCCGTAGCTCAGCGGCTCCAGCGTCACCCCCGGCCGCAGGTACAGAACGCCGATCCCCACCGGCCCGCCGAGCTTGTGCGCCGTCGCCGAGAGGAGATCGACCGGCGTCCGCTCCAGATCGCAGTCCACCTTCCCCAGCGCCTGAACGGCGTCCGTGTGCACGAGCGCCCCGTACTCGTGGCCCAGCTCCACGATCTCCCCCATCGCCTGGACCGTGCCGATCTCGTTGTTCGCCCACATCACCGAAATCAGCGTCGGCGCGTCCGGGTCCGTCGCGAGTTCCCGTTGCAGCCACGCGAGATCGATCGTCCCCGACCCGTCCACGGGGATCCGCGCCACGCGGGCTCCCTCCACCGCGCAGCGGTCCCCCGCCTCGAGGCATGCCTTGTGCTCGATCTCGGACACGAACACGCGCGGACTCCGCCCCGGATTCGACCGGACGAAGCCGAGGATCGCGAGGTTGTCGGACTGCGTGCCGCCGCCCGTGAAGTAGATGGATGACCGCGCGCACCCGAGAAGATCCGCGATCCGCCCGCGCGCGACCTCGAGGCAGCGATGGGCCCGCCGTCCCGGGGCATGGGCGCTCGCGGGATTGAAGCCGTGTCGCAGCTCCGCCCCCATCGCCTCCCATACCTCCGGCCGCATCGGCCAGGTCGCCGCGTAGTCGAGGTAGAGTCTCTCTTCTTCCCGCTGTGTCATCGTCGTTTTCGGTCCGGATTCGCCCGTCGAGCAGAGAGCGTCTATTGTGTCGAAGCTTCAAATTACGCCGCAACTCGGGATGGAGTACATGGAGCCACCACGTTCCGCGCCGGGGCCGACCCCCCCGGCGCCAAGCCCCACAGGGCCCGCGTCCGACGAGCAGAGCATACCACCGCTCGGGGCCCCGGTGTTCCGCACCACCGTACACGGACTCGCTTTCGAAGACCGCGCCCGCCACCTCGACACGGTAAGCCCGCAGGAGGAACTCCTCCTCATCCCCGACCCGCCCGGAGGCGAACCCGACGACGTCTGGGTCCACATCCGCGATGGCGACCCGGTCGGCCATCTCCCGAGGGAGATCGGCGCGTGGCTCGCCCCCTGGATGCGGCGCGGCGGCGCGGCACGCGTGCAGGTGATCAAGGTGGGCGCCGAGTCGGTCCCGAGCTGGAAGCGTCTCCTCGTCGAGGTTCGCTGCGGCTGACGCCCAGGCTGACCGGCTCCAGACGCGCCGGGCGTCTGTCTACAACGAGCGGACTCCGAGGCGTGTGACATCGCTCACGCGCATCGTCTCGTCCGTGTGGAACGGTTCCCCGTGCGGCGCCCGGATCAGCGAGCCGTAGTGCCGCGACGCGGTCTCGACGCGTTCGACGAGCGGCTGTCCGGTGGGGAAGATCTCTCCCGCCGCGGTCGAGCCCTCGAACTGTGACGCGTAGCACCTCACCGCCTCGACCTTGCGCTCGAACTGCTCTTCCGTGAGCGGAACGACGAAGGTCGGCTTCACCGCGTCCTCACGGTACGCCATCGCGTAGAGGATCTTCTCCGGCCGCCTGCCCGGTCCGCCGTCGTACTCCCGCAGCCCCGCGAGGAAGCAGGCGTCGCGCGCGAGCTCCGAGGCAACCCGGTGATCGGGGTGGCGGCCGCGCGGATACGGCAGGATCACGGTCGCCGGTGCGAGGTCGCGCAGGTGCCCCACAACGATCCCCCGCGCCTCCTGCGAGTTCTCCAGCCGCGCATCCGGGAGCCCGGCGTTGACCCGGACCCCGACGCCCAGCGCCGCCGCCGCCCGGTCCGCCTCCTCCGCCCGCAACTCCGGCGTCCCGCGCGAGGCCGTCTCGCCCCGCGTCAGGTCCAGGATCCCGGTCCGGTACCCCTGCTCCGCCGCGCGCGCCAGCGTCCCGCCGCAGGTGAGCTCGGCATCGTCCGGGTGCGCCGCGATCGCAAGGAGGTCCAGAGGTTGTTCGGTCATCGGGCGGTCAGCCGCTCGTCTTTCGGTCGCCTACTCGTAGCGCAACGCCTCGATCGGGTCCAGCCCCGCGGCCCGCGAGGCGGGGTAGAGCCCGAAACCGATCCCGGTGAGCACCGATGCCGCAAGGGCCGCCACGATGGACCACAGCGGCACGACGGCCGGGAGCGGGGTGAGTGCGTTCACGACCCAGACGATTGCGCCGCCCATCAACATCCCGGTCGCTCCGCCGAGCAGCGTGAGCGTGGCCGCCTCGACCAGAAACTGCCACATGATGTCCCGCCGCCGGCCCCCCATCGCCTTCCGCAACCCGATCTCCCGCGTCCGCTCGGTGACGGAGATCATCATGATGCCGATGACCCCCACGCCACCCACCATGAGACCGATGCTCGACAGCCCGAGCATCGCTGCAAACAGCACGTTCGTCAGCTGGCCCCAGAGACTCAGCAGCTGTTCCTGGCTCAGCACCGCGAAGTCGTCCTCCTCGCCCGGCTCGAGTCGGCGGAGCTGCCGCATCCGCGCGTGCGTCGCGTCGAGCGCCGTCTGAAGGTCGGCTTCGGGCTCCGGCCGCACGATGATGCTGACGGCCCGGTCCCAGACGGGCAGCAGCTTGTCCGCGCTCGCGAACGGCACCCACACGAAGTGCGACGCGAGGCCGGCGAACAGGTTGGCCGGCACGCGATACACGCCAACCACGCGGAACATCGCTCCCTGGCCGCCCTCCCCGATCCGGATCTCGCGGCCGACCGGATCGAGTGACCCGAACAGGTCGGCGGCCACGGTGGAATCGATGACGGCGACGGGCGATCGCCGCTCGGCCTCGGGGTGCGTGAACCAGCGACCGGAGATGATGTCGCCGCTGTAGATCTCGAGGTAGTCGGCGCCGACGCCGTAGAACGAAATCTCGACCCGATCCGACCCGACGCTCGCCTCGAAGGCCCCCGGACCGAAATCGCCGGTGAGTTCGACGAACGGGGAGGCGCTCCGGATGCCCGGGATGCGTCCGAGGTCCCGGGCCCACCGCGGATCGAGCGGCTTGTTCCGGAACAGGTCCGGCTCTTCCTCGCCCAGAGGACCGCCACCGAAGCCCGCCGACGTGAAGTCCCAGTGCGCCACGTAGAAGGTCGCGATGCCGTTCGGAGACATCGCATCTTCGAAGCTCTTGTTGATGCCCGTGATCGCGGCGGCCATCACCATGACGACGAGCACGCCGATGGTGACGCCCAGGATCGTGAGGCCGCTCCGAACCTTGTTGGCGCCGATCGAGTCGAAGGCGACCGCGATCCCTTCGGTGACCGTCGAAAGGAACCCCATGCCGCCGCGTGCACGAGCGGTCATACGCGCCTCCCCATCCCCCACGGCTTCCATCGCCTGCCAGAGTCAGGTCGCGCGTTCCCCGCCGCGGGAGAGGATTACTCGTAACGCAGCGCGTCGATCGGGTCCAGACCCGCGGCCCGGGAGGCGGGGTAGAGTCCGAAGCCGATCCCGGTCAGGATCGAGGCCGCCAGCGCGGCCACGATGGACCACATCGGCACGACGGCGGTCAGCGGCGTGGCCTGGTTGACGATCCACACGAGCCCGCCTCCGAGCACCATCCCCGTCGTCCCGCCGAGCAGCGTGAGCGTGGCCGCCTCCACGAGGAACTGCCACATGATGTCGCGGCGGCGCCCGCCCATCGCCTTGCGGAGTCCGATCTCGCGGGTCCGCTCCGTGACGGAGATCATCATGATTCCGATGACGCCGACACCACCGACCATGAGCCCGATGCTCGACAGGCCGACCATCGCGGCGAAGAGCACGTTCGTCAGCTGGCCCCAGAGCGCCATCATCTGGTCGGGCGTCATGATGGCGAAGTCGTCTTCCTCGCCGATCTGCAAGCCCCGCAACTGCCGCATGCGGGCGCGGGTCGCGTCGAGCGCGGTCTGCAGTTCCGTGCCCGGTTCCGGCCGCACGACGAAACTGATCTGCCGGTCCCACACCCGGAGCAGCTTGTCCGCCGTCGCGAAGGGCATCCACACGTAGTGCGAGACGAGGCCGGCGAAGAGGTTGGCGGGCACCCGGTAGATGCCGACCACCCGGACCCTCGCGTTCTCGCTGCCCCGGCTGACGCGGATGTCCCGTCCGATGGGATTCCGGGTCCCGAACAACCCCACCGCGGTGGCCGAGTCGATCACGGTGACTGCGGCGCGCCGGTCGGCCTCCGACTGAGTGAACCAGCGGCCGGCGATGATATCGCCACCCGAGATCTCGATGTAGTCGGCGCCCACCCCGTAGAGTCCGATCTCGACCCGGTCGCCGCCGGAGGAGGCCTCGTAGCCCGATCCCGCGAGGTCCACGATCGGCGCCGCGCTCTGGATCCCTTCGATCCGTCCCAGCTCCTTCGCCCACTCAGGCTCGAGCGGAGGGTTCTTGAAGAAGGCGTCCTCGCCTTCTTCGAGCGGGCCGCTGAACTGTATGGAAGAAAAGTCGAAGTGCGCTACCCAGAAGGTCGTGATTCCCTCCGGGGCCATCAGCTCCGAAAAGCTCCGGTTGATCCCGGTGATCACCGCCGCCATGACCATGACGACGAGGACGCCGATCGTCACCCCGAGGATCGTGAGACCGCTCCGCACCTTGTTCGCCCCGAGCGAGTCGAAGGCGACCGCGATCCCCTCCGTGACCGTCGCCACGAACCCCATGCCGCGCCCGCCCGCGCTCACCGGAGCCTCACTCGAACCTGAGGGCTTCGATCGGGTCCAGCCGGGCCGCCCGATATGCGGGATAAAGGCCGGAGGCGATACCGACGCCGAGCCCGAGCATGAGCGAGATGATCATCGCGGGAACCGAGACCGCGGTCGGGAGCGACCAGATTCGTTCGATGAGCATCGCCAGCCCGAATCCGGTGCCGATGCCGAGTGCCGCCCCCACGATGGAGAGCGTGGAGGCCTCGGTCAGGAACTGGAATAGGACATCGCGGCGCCGGGCTCCGAGAGACTTGCGGAGTCCGATCTCGCGCGTCCGGTCCGTGACCGAGAGCAGCATGATGTTCATGATCACGATGCCTCCGACCACCAGCGAGATTCCGACCAGCCCGGGCAGCGCGGTCATGAGCACCCGGTTGATCGTCTCCCACGCGTCGAGCAGCCCGCTCGACGTGTCGATGCCGAAAGTGTTCGGTTCGGAGGGCCGCAGGCGCCGGTTGGACCGCAGCGCCCCCTCCACTTCCGCCATGGCCGGGGCCAGTTCGTCGAGCGATCCCATCTTGACGGTGATCCCGTCGACCTCCAGCCGTCGGCTCGCCACGGTGCGCTGAAACGTCTCGAAGGGAACGAGCACGGCCGCGTCGCGCAGGTTCCCGGCGAGGCCGCCCTGCGCCTCAAGCACGCCGACGACCCTGAACCCGTGCCCGCCCGCCCGGATGCGCTTGTCGATGGGCGAGGTCGTGGGGAAGAGCCGTTCGGCGATCTGGGCGCCGATGACGGCGACGGCGAGCGCCTGCTGGTCATCGATCGGCGTCAGACCGCGCCCATCCACCACCTTCCACCCTTGGACGGCCTCGTACTCCGGCGAGCCCCCGACCATGAGGACGTTGCGCCGTTCATACTGCCCGTAGCGAACCGAGCCCGCCAAATCCCGCGCATAGTAGGCCAGGTACTGGGCGTCGGGCGCCGCGGCCTGCACGACTGCCACGTCCTCCATGGTGAGCTGGGGATTGCGGCGCTGCCGGCGTCGCTCTGCCTCATCGATGCGACCCGTTACGATCTGCGGACGCCGGACAACCGTGAAGGTGTTCACGCCGAAGAGCGAACCCGCGAAGTCGTCCCGGACGTAGCTGTTCAACCCCTCCACAATCGTGATCACCGCGATGAGAAACGTGATCCCGATGATGATGCCGAGGAGCGCGAAGAACGACTTCATCTTCTGCGTCCATACCTGCTGCAGCGAAAGGCGAATGCCCTCCCAGAATCTCATCGCCGGAGCGTCGCGCGGCGGCTAGCGGCCGCGATCGGCGGGCGGCGTGGGCGGCGGCGCCCACGGGTTCGAGATGGGGCGCCGCGTTCCCGGGGCGGGAGGCGCGGCCTCGGGCGGCACCGGGTCCAACGGAGCGGCTGTGGGGTGCGGTGCCGGAGCGGGCTCCAACGTCGGCGCTGGAGCGGCGTCGGCCTCCAGGGACGGTGCTGGAGCGGGCTCGGCCTCCGCGGACGTCTCGGGCGCGGGCTCGGGCTCGGGCTCCGGGCTCGCCGATGGGTCCGCGGCGGCCGGAGCCGCCGTGGGCTGCTGGAGGCCGCGCGCGAGGTAGTAGTCCACCGACATCTGCGCCTCGACCTTGCCGTCGACAAGCGTGATCACGCGCTGAGACCGGGCCGCGATGTCGTACTCGTGGGTGACCATGATGATGGTCTGGCCGTTCTCGTGGAGCGTGTCGAAGACGTCCATGATCTCCTCGGAGGTCGAGGAGTCGAGGTTGCCCGTCGGCTCGTCCGCAAGGAGGATCGAGGGGTCGTTGACGAGCGCCCTCGCGATGGCCACGCGCTGGCGCTGACCGCCGGACAGTTCGTTGGGTTTGTGGTCCATCCGGTCGGCCAGCTGAACGATCTCGAGCGCCTGCGCCGCCTTCTGCTGCCGGTCCCGGCTCGATACTCCCGCGTAGATGAGCGGCAGTTCCACGTTGTGCAGCGCCGTCGCCCTCGGCAGGAGGTTGAACGTCTGGAACACGAAACCGATCTCCCGGTTTCGAATCCGGGCCAGGTTGTCGTCGCTCAGATCCTGGACCGCCTGCCCGTTGAGGACGTACTCCCCGCTCGTCGGGGAGTCGAGGCAGCCGATCATGTTCATAAGCGTCGACTTGCCCGAGCCCGAGGGGCCCATGATCGACACGTACTCGTTCCGGAGAATCTCGATGTCCACGCCCGCCAGCGCGTGCACCGTCTCCGTGCCCATCACGTATTCCTTCCTCAGATCGCGCGTGACGATCATCGACTCCATGTGCCCGTTCTCGCTCATCGCCCGTCCTCCCCGTTCACCGCGGCGTCGTTCCCTCCGCTGCCGTCGCCGTTGACGGCGGCCCCGGGCCCCGGCCCGTCGATCTGGATCCGACTTCCGTCGCCCAGTTCGCGAATCGCCTGGAAAGAGCCGGACACCACGGTCGTGCCGAGTTCGATCCCGGAGACGACCTCGAAGTAATTCTCTCCGGCGATGCCGATCTCCACGGGCCGGAAGCGGACGATGTCCCCCTCCACGACGAAGACGCCCTCGATATCCCGCGCCGTGTCGGAGCCCGGAGCGCTCGGCAGATTCTCGTTCGGGATCTCCTCGTATTCGTCCGCATCCATCAGCGTCAGCGCCGTGATGGGGATGCTGGGTACCTGGTCGCGGGTGGCCGTGATCACGTCGGCCGTGGCCGACAGGTCCGGCCGGATCCCTTCGGGCGGCTCACGAAGCTCGATGCGCACCTCGAAGTCGATCGCCTGGGCCGAACCGCCCGCCGCGGCGGGGTTCAGGGGAACGATCGAGCTGTTGCCGATCTCGGTGACGGTCCCCACGAAACGGCGGTTCGGAAACGCGTCGATCTCGACGTAGGCGGAGTCGCCGATGACGATGTCGGGCACGTCCGTTTCGTCCACCTCGATCACGGCCTCCATGACGGAAAGGTCCGCGACGGTGAGGAGCAGGCTTCCCGGATTGTTCATTGTCCCGACGATCGCGGTCTCGCCGCGCTCGACGTTGAGCCGCGTGATCCGGCCCGACATGGGCGCCCGGATCGTGGTCTTCCCGAGCCGGTCGCGTTCCTGGTCGAGGTTCGCCTCCGCCTGCTGCACGGAATGTTCCGAAGCCTCGAAGCGCCGGTGCTGGACCTCGGCGTTCGTCACCGCCTGCTCGACCTCCGCCTCGGTCACGAAGTCGGTCCCCCGCGCCTGCAACGCCGTGAGACGATCCGCGTCCCGCTGCGCCTGCTCGTATGCCGCCCGCTGCTGGGCGAGGGTGGCCTGCGCCTGCGCGACCCCGGCCTCCGCCCGGTTGACCGCCGCCCGGAAGAGGGCCGGGTCGATCTGTAGCAGGAGGTCTCCCTCCTCCACGTCCTGCCCTTCCTCCACCGGGAGTTCGATGATCCGCCCGGCGACGTCGGTCGTGATGTCCACGTGCGTCTTCGGCTCTATGTGGCCCGTCGCGGAGACGTCGTCGATGAGATCCCGCAGCCCGACGGCTTCCACGCGGACTTCAACGGCGCCGCGCCCTTCCCGCTGCATGGCGAGGAACCCCATGGTCGCGAGAAGTCCAACGACGACGACCGCGATGATCGCTTTCTTCATCCTGTACAACGACCTTTATTTCGAGATTCGGCGGGCGGTCCGGGCGACTGCACGGCCCGCGCGCGGACGTACTTCATCGATACGTCACGGGTACGTCGAGGCGGCCTGCGCGGTTTCACCCTGCTAGCCGGCCAGACCGGCGAGGAGGCCCGAGAACATCGCGATCGCCGCCACGAAGATCAGGTAGAGTACCAGCAGATACGTCGTGCCCGCCGCCACGGACCGTCCCGGGTAGAAGCGGCTCACCGCCACCCCCAGCACCCCGCAGGTCCAAACAGAGAAGACGTTGATTCCGTTTAGGAACCTGCCGATGAACCCCTCCATCTCGGGCAGGAAGAGACCGGGCGAGAGCGTCACGATCTCGGCGCCGACCGCCATCAGGCCGATGGAGACGACGCCACCCGCCGTCCCGATGTACATCGCGTGCGCGGCGGCGCTGAGCAGCTGCTTGAAGCTGGCTTCGCCACCCAGGATGACGTTGAACGCGATGAGGAGGAGTCCCGCGATGAGCGAGAGCACGATGGGCGTCACGAGGATGGTGCCCACGATGACGCCGATTCCCGGTGTAATGGCGGCGTCGACCTGCTGTTCCAGAACCGCAGGGTCCGTTCCCGCCGGTATGAAGCCCGCGATCTGCGCTTCCGCCGCCCTCCGCAATACTTCTTCGGGGACGATGACGGGCGTCAGGAACTGAAGCGCGATGCCGATGCCGATCAGCGCCAGGGTGGCGCCCATCCAGGCCGGCTGCTGGCGGAGGGCGTCGAACAGCGCCGCCGGCGAGACGAAGACCTGCACGATGCGCATGGGCAGGGAGGGGATCCCGTGCTCCTCGACCGATGCGTCGGACGATTCCGGATGGTGTTCCATCTTCTCCTCCAGTTTGTTTCAGCCCTCGGCCGGGGCGCGCAGGGCCTCGCGTCCCGCGGCGTCCACGACGCGGAGCAGCCGGTCGTCCGCGTCGAGCCACACCCGGTGCCGGGCGCCGTCCACGTCCACCTCGTAACGGGTCGCGTCCACCGACTCGTCGCCGAGCGAAACCCGTGCCTCCGTCCGCCCGGTCAGGCGCACGGTCACGGTCCGGCCGTCGAGAGGCAGAATCGCTTTCATGCGCCCGTCAGGCGCTTCCCTGAGCGCCCGTACGAGGACGAGATAGTGATGCGCGATCCCCGGCTCGAAGATCGCGGCCGCATCCTGGACCGGGTATTCCTTCCAGCGCTCGCCCTCCGGGGTCGCAAAGTGGAAGCGGACCCGGTCCGGGAAGCGCTCCCCGCTCACGACAGCCGATACACCTTCGCGAACCTCGTATTTCACCGGCAGCAGGTCGAGGTCCATCTGGAGCCGCACCTGCCAGGCGGGCCGCTGCACCCGCTCGACGCTGGCGAAGGCATTCACCGTGGATCCGGTCTGCCAGACCCGGAAGCGCTCCGTCCCCACGCGGCGCCCCGCTTCGCGCAGGTACAGATGGCCGGCGTCGAGTTCCTGCGCAGCCAGCGGAAGGGGATCCGGCAGGCCGGCGAGGAGTGGACTCAGCAGGAGCGCTCCGAGCGCCCGCGCCCTGCGCGATGACCTCACTCTCTTCTCCACTCTTCGCCTCGTTCCCGGGCCGTCTTGAGAACCGGTTGAGACCGATGCCGATCCTCGACTCACGGTGAAGTTACAAGGCTGCGCGGACGGGAGCGACGAAGAATGCCGGAGTGGGTGGGGTCGGCCTCGGTGATGTCGGCGGCGGTGATGGGGCTCGACGTGCGGGCGGTTAGTGTCGAGGTGTCGCTGATCAGGGGGACGCCGATGATGCAGATCGTCGGTCTCGCGCAGAGCGCCGTCCGCGAGGGCCGTGAACGAATCCGGGCCGCCGCGGCGCAGCTGGGCATTCACGTTCCCGGGCTGCGAATCACGGTGAATCTGGCGCCGGCGGACCTCCCCAAGACGGGGGCCGCCCTGGATCTGCCGATCATGCTCGGGATCCTGTGCGCGAAGGGGGACCTCCCCCGGGAAGCCCTCGAGGGGACGCTGGCCGTGGGCGAACTCGGGCTCGACGGTTCCCTGCGCTCCGTCCGGGGCGCCCTTCCGATCGCCCTCTTTGCGGCCGCGAACCGTCGCGTCTCGCGTCTCCTCCTGCCGGCCGCGAATCTGCGGGAAGCGTCGGCCGCGGAAGGGGTCGCCGTCGGCGGCTCGGAGTCGCTCACCCAGATCCTCGCTGCGCTGAAGGGCGAAGTCGGGTTGCGCGCGCCTGCGGCGCTGCTGTCCCCCGCCGGGCGGGCGAGGAACGGCCCGGGGTCGGAGGACGACGCGTTCGACCTGTCGGCCGTAAAGGGGCAGCCGGTCGCCAAGCGGGCGCTGGAGATCGCGGCCGCCGGAGGGCACAACCTCCTCCTCTCGGGCTGTCCGGGCTCCGGAAAGACGAGTCTCGCGCGCTGTCTCCCCGGCCTCCTCCCCGTCCTCGACGTAAGGGAGGCGGTGGACGTGACGGCGATCCACAGCGTCGCCGGCCTCCTGGCCGACGGTTCCGGACTCAGGCGCGCCCGACCCTTCCGGGCGCCGCACCACTCGATCAGCGAGGCCGGGCTCATCGGCGGCGGGAGCCGTCCGCGGCCGGGCGAGGCATCGCTCGCGCATCACGGCGTGCTCTTCCTCGATGAACTCCCGGAGTTCGGGCGGCGTACGCTGGAGGCGCTGCGCCAGCCGATCGAGGAGGGGCAAGTGCGGATCGTCCGCGCGGCCGGGTCAGCCTGCTTTCCCGCCGAGTTCACGCTCGTGGCCGCGATGAACCCCTGTCCGTGCGGCTTCCTGGGTGCGCCGGGCCGCTGCCGCTGCCCCGAGGACGCCGTGCGGCGCTACCGCCGCCGGGTAAGCGGACCGCTCCTCGACCGAATCGACATGCTCGTCGATGTTCCCGCCGTGCGCTGGGAGCAGCTCGCGGATGCGGCGCCCGGCGAAACGAGCGCGGCCGTGCGCGCCCGGGTGTCGAAGGCCCGCGCCCGCGCCGCCCGCCGCCACGGCACGACGAATGCGCGGATCCCGCCCGTCCGTCTCGAGGAGGCGTGCGGGATCGACCGCGGCGGCCGTTCGCTTCTGAGGAAAGCCGTGACGCATCTCGGCCTGACGGCCCGAGGCTACCACCGCGCGCTTCGCGTCTCCCGAACCATCGCGGATCTGGAGGGACGGGTCCGCGTGTCCGAGGACCACGTCGCCGAGGCGATTCGTTTCCGCGGACCGTGCTGAGGATCCCGCCGGTGTAGCGCGGCGTTGGCGTTGTGCGGCGTTAGCGGAGGGCGTCGGCCGGGAGCTCCGCGCAGAGGCCGGCTTCCACGGGCTCGGAAGCGGGAACCTCCCCCCTTCCGAGTGCGAGGAAGTTCCCGAGCAGGCGGCGTCCCCCCGCCGTGAGCACGGCTTCCGGATGGAACTGCACGCCCCACAGCGGCCGCGACTCGTGTTCGAGGGCCATGACTTCGCCCTCCTCCGTGCGGGCCGTGACCCGGAGGCCGTCCCCGGGTTCGCCGGGATCCACGATCAGCGAATGGTAGCGGGTGACCTCGAGCGGCGAGGGGAGGCCCGCAAACAGCCCGCGCCCTTCGTGCCGGATCGCCGACAGGCGGCCGTGCATCGGACGCGCGGCCCGGGCGACGCGTCCGCCGGCCGCCGCGGCGATACACTGGTGTCCGAGACAGACGCCGAGAATCGGGATCTCCGCGCCCACCACCCGGATCACGTCGACGGAAGCGCCGGCTTCGGCGGGCGTGCAGGGACCGGGCGAGATGACGATGTGCGAGAAGCCCTCGTCCCCGAGGATCCCCGGATCGACGTCATCGTTGCGCCGCACCCGCACGGTCTCCCCAAGTTCCTCGAGGTACCGCGCGAGGTTGAAGGCGAACGAATCGTAGTTGTCGATGAGGAGGATCATGGCAGCCGCAGGATATGTCGCCCCCGACGCCCGGTCGAGGCTCTTCGTGGCCATCCTCCTCCCCTCCGCGATCCGAGCGGAGCTGACGCGCGCGACCGCGGCGCTGCGGGCGCTGGAGGGGGTGCGACCGGTGCGCCGGGAGCAACTGCACCTCACGCTGCGCTTCATCGGAGAGGTCGACTGCGGCCTCGAGCCGCCGCTCGCACGGGCGATCTTCGCCGCGACCGAAGGGCTGCCGCGCTTCCCGATCCGGCTGCGCGCCGCCGGCGTCTTCCCCTCCCACCGCCGAGCGCGCGTACTGTGGGTCGGCGTCGAGGAGGCGCCGCAGCTCTCCGCGCTGCGGCGATCCGTGGAGGAAGCCGTGGTCGGCGTCGGCATCGCCCCCGACCCGCGTCCCTTCCGCCCGCACGTGACGGTGGGACGAATCCGCCGCCCCCGGCCGCCCGTAGGTTTGGCGGGGGCCATCGCGGGCGTCCGCTTCGAGGCCACGGTCGACGTCCGACGCGTGTCACTGATGCGGAGCGAACTTCTCTCCAGCGGAGCACGGCACACCGAAGTCGCCGCCTGCCAACTGGCGGGCGGCACCGATGACGCCCGGCGCGCACGACGCTAGCTTTTCCTCTTTACCCGATTCCGGTCGGAGGCGGTTGACATGGGGTTCTTCCGGAAGCTCTTCACAGGCCTGGGTTTTCTCATCTTCCTCCTGATTCTGCTGCTCGCCGGCTGGATCTTCCGGGAGGACATCGAGGCGTGGCTCTCGAACGTCGGCGCGGATGAGATCGTCGTCGTCGAGTCCGCGCCCGAATTCGGCCCCGAGGCGGCGGCGGACGTGGACGCGGCGCTGCAGGACCTGGCGGCCGGCGGCGGGGCGGCCGAGACGCGATTCACCGAGACGGAACTCCAGAGCTACGTTCGCTACGAGTTGACCCCCCGGCTGCCGGCGGGCGTCGGCGAGCCCGCCGTCGAACTGCGCGACTCGACCGTCGCCTTTTCCGTCGTGCTCGACTTCACGCAACTGCCGATCGCCGCGGACATGGCGGAGAGCCTGGCGACGATGCTAGGGGATTCCGCCCGGGTCGCCGGAGAGGTCCTCCCGCGGGTGGGGGAGAGCGGCGAGGGGGGGCTTCACGTCGTGAGTCTCCAGGCGGGCGTCCTCCCGGTGCCCCCGATGATGCTCGGCATGGCCGCGCAGCAGTTGGGGTTGCGTGCGGACGGACGAACCGTGCTCTTCGACATCCCCGCGACCGTCGTCGACGTCCGGGTGGAGAACGAGGAGATCATCCTCCTGATGAATCGCTAACAGCGGAGTTCCTCCGGCAATGGCTGAGAAGTTCCTCAACTACGTCGCGGGCGAGTGGGTCGCGCCCGCCACCGGCGAGTACATCGAGAACCGGAACCCGGCGCGCACGTCGGACCTCATCGGCCTCTTTCCGGACACCGGCGCAGCGGAACTGGACGCGGCCGTGGCCTCCGCGCAGCGCGGCTTCGAGCGGTGGTCCCGGACGCCGGCCCCGGAGCGGGGTCTGGTGTTGAAAACGGCGGGGGACCTCCTCACGCGGCACAAGGAGGACCTCGCGCGCACGGCCACGCGCGAGATGGGGAAGGTGCTCGACGAAACGCGCGGCGACGTCCAGGAGGCCATCGACACGGCCTACTACGCGGCGGTGGAAGGCCGGCGCCTCTTCGGACGCACGGCGCCTTCCGAGCTGCGGAGCAAGTGGGCGATGTCGTTCCGGCGTCCCATCGGCGTGTTCGGGATCATCACCCCCTTCAACTTCCCGGTCGCGGTCCCGAGTTGGAAGATCTTCCCCGCGCTGCTCTGCGGGAACAGTATCATCTACAAGCCCTCGGAGGATGTGCCCCACAGCGCGCACCGGTTCGTGGAAATCCTGCTCGAGGCCGGCCTGCCGCCCGAGTGCGTGCAGTTGCTGCACGGCCGCGGCGAGACGATCGGGCGGGCCATCGTCGAACACCCCGGCATCCCCGGGCTCTCCTTCACCGGATCCACCGAGACGGGCAGCCGGATCGGCGAGGTCGCGGGGCGCATGCATAAGCGTCTCTCCCTCGAGATGGGCGGCAAGAACGCACAGATCGTCATGTCGGATGCGGACCTCGACCTCGCCCTCGAGGGCGTGCTGTGGGGCGCCTTCGGCACGACGGGGCAGCGCTGCACCGCGACGAGCCGGCTCCTCGTGCAGAGCGAGGTCCACGACGAGTTCGTGGAGAGACTGTGCTACGAAGCGCGCTCCCTCCGCCTCGGCGACGGGCAGGAGGCCGGCGTCGACGTGGGTCCGCTCATCCACGAGGCGGCTCGCGAGAAGTGCGAACGCTACATCGCGATCGCCCGCGACGAGGGGGCGACGGTCGCGACGGGTGGCGGGCGGCCGGCGGAGAGCGGCCTTGCCGACGGCTGGTTCTTCGAGCCGACGGTTCTCGCGGGCGTCGAACGGGAACACCGGGCCGCGTGCGAGGAGATCTTCGGGCCGGTGCTCTCCGTGATCCGCTTCGACACGATCGACGAAGCCTTCGATATCAACAACGAAGTTCCATACGGGCTCTCGTCGTCGATCTACACGCGGGATGTGACCGCCTCCTTCCGCGCCGTGGAGGAACTCGACAACGGCATCACCTATGTGAACGCGCCCACCATCGGCGCGGAGGCGCACCTCCCCTTCGGCGGCGTCAAGAACACGGGCAACGGGCACCGTGAAGGGGGGTGGGAAGTCTACGAGTTCTACACGGAAACGAAGGTGGCGTACGTCGATTACAGCGGCACACTGCAGCGCGCGCAGATCGATGTCGATTGGTGAGCCCGGGAGGTGAGACCGCGTTGAGGTTCCCCCGTACATCACAGAGTGCGGCCGGCCCGGATTCGGGACGCGAAACCGGACCGCGCACGGGACCGCCAATCACCGGCTTGTGGAACAGGGAAGGGTGGGATGGAGGAACGACCGACTGAAGGAATGGAAGAGGGCGCCGTGGAGCCTCGGCGGGTCCGCAGGTTCCGGGCTCCCACGATCCGGGCGAGACGGGGTCGCGACGCGTCCGTCGGCCGGTGGATGTGGGAATGGACGAAGTCCATCTTCGTCGCCCTCGTCCTGTTTCTCTTCATCCGGACCTTCGTCGTGGAGGCCTTCCAGATCCCGACCGCCTCGATGGAGAACACGCTTCTGATCGGCGACTTCCTCCTCGTCAACAAGATGGTGTACGGAGCCGAAATCCCCGGCACCGACCTGGAGCTTCCCGCCTTCGGCGAGCCCTCGCGCGGCGACGTCATCGTGTTCGCGCCGCCCGAGTCCGCCGAACAGCCCCCGCGCACGAACTACGTGAAGCGGATCGTCGGGATGCCGGGAGATACCTTGCGCATGCGGCGGGCGCGGCTCTTCGTGAACGGGGTTCCGTTCGAGGAGCCCTACGTTAAGGCCACGTCGAACTTCCCCGACGCCCCGAGCCCGAAGTTCGCGTGGCAGCGCCGGTTCCTGACCGATGGCGCGCGCCGCTCCGGGGCGGTGACGACGCGAAACAACTGGGGTCCTCTCGTGGTGCCCGGAGACAGCTACTTCGTCATGGGCGACAACCGGTCGAACTCCGAGGACTCCCGCTACTGGGGCTTTGTGCCCAGGGATGCGATCCGGGGGAGACCCTTCCTGGTGTACTATTCGTACGCTCGCGAGCCGAGGGGCCCCTGGTCCTGGCTCACCGAGATCCGCTGGGGCCGGATTCTGCGCGGCGTCGACTGAGCTCGACCCGGAATGGTCCGCATATTCGAACGCTACCTGACGGACATCGGTCGCGAGACCCTGCTCGACGCGGAAGCCGAAGTGGAACTGGCGCGGCGAAGTCGGGCCGGCGACCAGGCGGCGCGGGTACGGCTCGTCAGCGCGAATCTCCGCTTCGTCGTGTCGGTCGCGCGCGGCTACCGAGGCCGCGGGGTTCCGCTGGCCGACCTCGTGAACGAGGGGAATCTGGGACTCGTGCGTGCCGCCGACCGGTTCGATCCGGAGCGCGGCGTCCGTTTCATCAGCTACGCGCATTACTGGGTGCGGCGGGCCATGACGCAGGCCATCGCCGACTACGGCGATCATCGGCCGCGTGGCGAACCCGGCCCGCACCGCTTTTCCCTCGACGAGATGGCCCCCGGGGGCACCTGTACCTTCGAGGAACTGCTGGCGGACGAACAGGCGCCCGAGCCCGGAGCCGGACTGGTTCGGGAGCGGCTGCAGGACGCCATCGAGGCGAGTCTGGCCGACCTCCCGCCGCTCGAATCGGAGGTCGTGCGCCGATACTTCGGTCTGGGCTTCGAGCGGCCGCAGACGCCGGCCGAGATCTCGGCGGCCCTCGACGTGTCCCGCGAGCGGACGCGCCAACTCAAGGAGCGCGGCCTTTCGCGGCTGCGCGCGGGCGCCGAGCGGTCCGGGCTCGTTCGCCATGTCGGCGACGGCGCGCCCCGGGCCGGAAACGTCCCGCGCAGGGACGCGTCGCCCTCTCGTCCCGTCCGAAGATGCGCCTCCACCTCCACCCGCGATTGACTTCATGCGAAGCGCTGAATAGCTTCACGGGCTATCATTTTCACGCGCTCGGCATCCGTCCCGCCGGGCGGTTTTTTTGAGGTGGGCAGAGCGAATGAAGACGTACTCGGTGAAGGCGGGGGAGATTGAACGGGACTGGTACGTGGTCGACGCCGCGGATCAGGTTCTCGGCCGGCTCGCGACGAGGATCGCGACCGTCCTTCGCGGAAAGCACAAGCCGATCTACAGCACGCACCTCGACACCGGCGACTACGTCGTCGTGGTGAACGCGGAGCGTGTCCGGCTGACCGGGAACAAGGCGGATCAGAAGGAATACTTCCGGCATTCCGGCTACATGGGCGGAGAGCGCTTCATCCCCTTCCGGCGCATGCTCGATCGACACCCCGACCGGGTGATCAAGCTGGCCGTGAAGGGCATGCTGCCGAAGAACACGCTCGGGCGGCAGATGCTCGGAAAATTGAGAGTGTACGCGGGGCCGGAGCATCCTCACGCGCCTCAGCGCCCCCGCCCCTTCGACGCGATCGCGGAATAGCGGCAGCGCGCCCGGGGACGACGGAGCGCACAGGGACTGCCAGGGAGACGAGAGTTGGCGGAAACGGAACAGGTCCAGTCGGTCGGACGCCGGAAGAAGTCGGTGTCCCGCATCACGATGAAGCGTGGCGTGGGCGTCGTGAACGTGAATGGCCGGCCGTTCGAGGAGTATTTCACGATCCCGCGACACCGTTCGGTCGTCGCGGCGCCCCTCGACGTCACCGGGGCGCGAGCGTCGTACGACATCGCCGTCCGGGTCCGCGGGGGAGGCATCACCGGCCAGGCGGAGGCCACGCGCCTGGGCATCGCGCGCGCCCTCCTCGCGATGGATGAGGACCGCCGGAGCACGTTGCGGTCCCACGGCATGCTGACCCGGGATCCCCGCATCGTCGAGCGGAAGAAGCCGGGTCGTCCCAAGGCGCGCAAGCGCTTCCAGTTCTCCAAACGATAGCGGGAAGGCGGAAAGCCGAGCGCATGGGCGTCGAGTTGCAGGACCTCCTGAAGGCGGGCGTACACTTCGGACACCAGACACATCGCTGGAATCCGAAGATGCGGAAATACATCTTCGCCGAGTGCGGCGGGATCTACCTCATCGATCTCAAGAAGACGCAGCGGGAGCTCGAACGGGCTCACGAACTCGTGCGCGAGACGATCGTCGGGGGCAAGTCCGTGCTCTTCGTCTGCACGAAGCCCCAGCTCGCCCGCGTCGTGCGGGGAGAGGCCGAGCGGTGCGGTTCCTTCTACGTCACGGAACGCTGGCTCGGCGGGATGCTCACCAACTTCCAGACGATCAAGAAGAACATCGCACGCCTGAAGGAACTCGAGCGCGGCGTCGAGGAGGGGGCGTTCGAATTCTATACGAAGAAGGAACGGCTGCTCCTCGAGCGGGAGCGCCAGAAGCTCGACCGTTATCTGTCGGGTATCAAGGAGATGTCACGGCTGCCGGGGCTCGTGTTCGTGGTGGATTCGACCCGCGAGGACATCGCGGTGCGCGAGGCGAACCGCCTCGGTATCCCGGTCGTCGCGATCGCGGACACGAATGCGGATCCCGATCTCCTCACGATCGCCATCGCGGGCAACGATGACGCGATTCGCTCCGTCTCCCTGATCACGCGCTCGGTCGCGGATGTCGTGGAAGCGGCGCGCCGCGAGATTCCGGAGGCGGGACGGGAAGAGGCCGAGTCGCAGGCGTACACGTATTCGAGCGACGCCGGCGGGGTCGCCGACGCCGCCGGCAGTTCGCGCCGCCGGAGGCCGAGGCGAAAGCCGCGCCCGGAGGTCATCGCGCAGCGGCTGCACCATCCGGCCGTGATAGAGAGCGCCGACGAGGGAGCCGAGCCGGCCGAGAGCGATGCGAAGGCCGAAGCGGCCGACAAGCCGGAGCCCGCGGCGGCCGAAAAGTCGGAGCCTGCGGTGGCCGACAACCCGGAGCCCGCGGCGGACGCCGGATCGGAGGGTGCCGAAGCGGCAGTTGTCGGAGAGGTGGAGTCAGAAGAGAAGTGACCGCAAGGGGCCACTTCGGTGGCCCTTTTTTTTGGGAAGGAGATATGGAGACCATGACGCAGATCACGGCCGGGGCGGTGAAGGCTCTCCGCGACCGGACAGGCGCCGGGATGATGGACTGCAAGCGCGCGCTCATCGAATCGGACGGAGATACGGAGCGGGCCGTGGACCTGCTCAGGAAGGCGGGCGCGGCGAAGGCGGCGAAGCGCGTGGCGCGCGCGGTTTCGGAGGGCACGATCCGCATCGCGATGCGCGACGGGTCCGCTTCGATGGTCGAAGTGCTGAGCGAAACGGACTTCGTCGCGCGCAGCGAGGCGTTCGAGGACTTCTCGCGGGAGCTGGCGGACCGGCTGCTCGACCTCCCGGTGCCGGACGGGGAGACCGTGCAGGGCGCCGCTCTGCTTCAGCTCGAGGGGGGAGACGCGATCGAAAGCCGCCTCAACGAGCTGCGGGTCCAGGTCGGAGAGAACGTCCAGGTCGGACGCGCCGTGCGCTATGATCTCGGCGCGCACGGGGCCTTCGCATCCTACGTCCACTTCGGAAATCGCATCGGCGTGTTGCTGGAGGTTTCGGACTCCGGCGATGCCGCGACCGAGGCGGCCCGCGGGGTCGCGATGCATGCCGCGGCCACGAATCCCCGGGGCGTGTCGCCGGACGACATTCCGGAGGCGGAGGTCGAACGCGAGCGCAAGCTGCTGACCGAACAGGCGCTGGAGCAGGGCAAGCCGGCCTCGATCACGGAGAAGATCGTGGAGGGCCGCATGCGCAAGTTCTATGAGGAGAACGCGCTCCTCTGGCAGGCGTACGTGCGGGATCCGGACCTGACGGTGAAGGACGTGCTGCGCAAGGCGGGAGAGGATCTGTCGGTTCGACGGTTCGTCCGCTTCGAGGTGGGCGGCTGAGTTCCGACCGGATTCCCGGGGGCGCGGGCGAACTGAAGTATCGCCGCGCCCTCGTGAAGCTCTCCGGCGAGTCGCTCGCCGGGAACCGGGGGTTCGGCATCGACCCGCCGGTCATCGAGGAACTCACGCACGAAATCCGTCGCGTCCACCGGAGCGGCGTGAGCCTCGGGCTCGTCGTCGGCGGCGGGAACATCATGCGCGGCACCGTGGCGAGCGCGCGCGGCATGGATCGGGTGAGCGCGGACTACATGGGCATGCTCGCGACCGTGATCAACGCGATGGCGCTCCAGGACATGCTCGAACAGTCCGGCGTGGAGACCCGCGTGATGTCCGCCATCCGGATGGAGGAACTCGCGGAGCCCTACATCCGCCGCCGCGCGCTGCGCCATCTCGAGAAGAGCAGGGTCGTGATCTTCGCGGGAGGTACGGGAAATCCGTATTTTTCCACCGATACGGCGGCCGTGCTCCGGGCGATCGAGATGGAAGCCGACGTGATCATGAAGGCGACGCGGGTCGACGGCGTGTACACGGCGGACCCGGAGACCGACCCGGAGGCCTCGCTCATCGACGAGATCGGCTATCTCGAGGTGATGACCCGCGAACTCGGCGTCATGGACGCGGCAGCGATCTCCCTGTGCAAGGAAAACTCGCTGCCCATCGTCGTCTTGAACATCAAGCGGCCGGGTGCAATCCTGGCAGCGCTGCAGGGCGAGAGGATCGGAACCCTCGTCGCGTAGGCATTAGGGCCTTTGATCGGAGGGGACGGTGCCGGAGGAGACGCTGGAGAATGCGGTCCTGGCGATGGAGAGCGCGATCGAGGCGATCGCGCGGGAATTCGCCACCGTTCGTACGGGCAAGGCGACGACGGCGATCCTCGACGGTGTGAGAGTCGAGGCGTATGGGTCCATCGTGCAGCTGCGGCAGGTGGCGAACGTCAGCGCCCCCGAGCCGACGATGCTCCTGGTGCAGCCGTACGACCCGAACATCGCCCGGGATGTCGCGCGCGCGATCCAGAGCGGCGACCTGGGGCTCAACCCTTCGGTGGACGGCGCCGTCGTCCGGGTCCCCATTCCACCGCTGACCGAGGAGCGCCGGCGCGAATTCGTCAAGATCCTCCACCGGATGGCGGAGGAGGGGCGGGTCTCGATCCGGCACGCGAGGCACGAAGCGCGGGACCGGCTCCTGAAGATGCAGCGGGACGGGGAGGTCGGTGAAGACATCGCCCGCCGCACGATGGCCGAAGTCCAGACGCATACCGACGAGTACGTGAAGAAGATCGATGCGATGCTGGCGCGCAGGGAAGCGGAGGTGATGGAGGTTTGAGCGGATCCAGGGACGTCACGGGCGCTCTGCGCGCATACGTCGCGGGGCGAGATCGCGTCTGGGAGCACGGGCGCAAGCTCGGCCGATCCGAGGCGGCTTCCGCGGACGCCTCTCGCGAGCCCCCGCGCGAAATCGCGTTCGGGGAGTTGCCGGCACGACCGAAGTTCGGCGTCTCCGTGGCCGAGCAACTGGACTTCCGCCGCGGCCCCGCGGCGTGGCGCGACCGCCCCCCTCACGGAGAGTCCTGACGCCCCGCGCCGAAGCCCCGTCAGCTCCGGGCGCCGGCGTCGCCGCGCGCCTGCGGGGTGTGCTCCGGGCGGCTCCGGAACTTCTGCCGCGAGGCTCGCGCGTCCTCGTGGCCTTCTCCGGCGGATCGGACTCGCTCGCGCTCCTGCATCTTCTCCGCGCGCTCGGCGAGTCCTGGCCGCTGAAGCTGAGCGCGGCCCATTTCGACCATGGACTCCAGCCGGAGAGCGCCGCGTCGGCATCGAGGGCGGCGAAAATCTGCCGCCGGGCCGGAGTGCCGTGCGACGTGGGCCGGACGAACGGACTCGCGGGCGGCCCGGCGGAGTGGCGGGCGGCCCGATACGCGTTCCTGGCCGAGGCGCGGCGTCGCGCCGGCGCGGATCGCGTCGCCCTCGCACACCAGCGCGATGACCATGTGGAGACGGTATTGATGAACCTCCTGCGCGGCCCCGGCTTTCGCGGGCTGGCCGGCATCCCCGCGCGCCGCGGCGCGTTCGTGCGCCCGCTGCTCGGCTTCGCGCGAGAGGAGCTGAGGGGCTACCTGCGAGCCACCGGACGAGAGTGGGCGGAAGACCCCGCAAACCGGAATCCCCGCTACCGCCGCTCGCGGATGCGGCACGGGCTGCTCCCGGCGCTGGCCGCCGAGGAGCCCTCCGTACGCGCACTGCTGGCGGAACTCGGACGGAACGCCCTGGTCGCCGAAGGCGGGCTGGAAGCGGCCGCCCGGCGGCTCCTCTCCGCCGCGGGATACCGGGAAAGCGCCGACGGAGCCCAAATTGCCCGGCCTCGATTGCTGGGGTATGATCGGGCGGCTCGCGGACGCATGTTGCGGCACGTCGCCCGGGACATGGGTTTCCGGGTGTCCCGGCGCGGAACCCGGACGGGCGCAGCCTTCCTGGACGCGGGGGAGAGCGGACGCGGAGTGGACATCGCGGCGGGCCTGCGGGTCGAGCGGGAGTTCGACCGGATTCATGTGCGGCGCGCGCGAAAGGTGCCGCTCGACCGCGAACTCGATATCGATCGGACGCGGGCGCGGCGGGCGGGCCGGGGGCCGATCCGCCTCGGCGGGAGCGCCTGGGAGGTGCGCTGGAGCGCCCTCGAGGGCACGGAACGCTGGGCGACCGCCTTCCCCGTCGACAGGGTCCGGTTCCCGATCCGTGTACGGGCGCCGAAACCCGGAGACCGGATCCGCACGCGGGCCGGGTCGCGAAAGGTCGCGAAGCTCCTGATGGAGCGCCGCGTGCCGGCCTCGGATCGTGCGGGCGTGCCGGTCGTCGTGGACGCCGACCGGAAAGTGCTGTGGGTGGCCGGACACTCCCGGGTGGCGGTGAAACCGATCGACTCCGGAGGAGCGTGGTTCGCCATTGGATTCACAGAGCGCCGGGACCGGCACGATGACAGCCGCGGAACGTGAGTTCGAGGAGTACACCGGGGGCGAACCGCTCGGACGCATCGTCTACTCCGCGTCGGAGATCGCGGCCCGCGTCGCCGGCATGGGAGCGGAGATCGCCGCCGCGTACCCGCCGGACGCCGATATCCTGCTGCTCGGACTGCTCAAGGGGTCGTTCGTGTTCCTCGGCGACCTGGTCCGCCAGATCCGGCGTCCGCTGCAGGTCGACTTCCTCGTCGCGTCGAGCTACGGCGCGGGCACGAAGAGTTCGGGCAGCGTGGAACTGCTCTACGATCCGCGGGCCCCGATGGCCGGCCGGCACATCATCATCGTCGAGGACATCGTCGACAGCGGCACCACGCTGAACCAGTTGTGCGGCGGGATCGCCGATCGGGATCCCGCGTCCGTCGAGATCTGCGCGCTCCTCCACAAGCGCATCGCGCCGGATCTCGAGTGGGAGCCGCGGTGGGTTGGCTTCGATGCACCAAATGAGTTCCTTGTGGGGTATGGATTGGATCACGGGGAGGATTTTCGTCACCTTCCGTTTATCGCGTGTCCCCGTACGTGAACCGTACGCGGGACGGCCGCAGGCGAGATATCGGAGCCGGAACAGGTCGGAATAGATCAAAATGAGACAAGAACAGCCGCAGAGGCCGGACGGCAGCGATTCCTCGGGCCGCATGCATCGCTGGCTCAGGACGGCGTCGTTCTGGGCCCTGCTGATTCTGATCCCCGTCGCTCTCCTGCAGTTCATGGGAGGTGCCAGGGAGAGCCGGGAAACGCTGAGCTATACACAGTTCCGCGAGCAGATCACGCAGCGGAACGTGGAATCGATCCAGGTGCGCCTCGGAACCGGCGAAGTCGAGGGCAGTCTCAGGAGCGCGATCACCGTCGAAGAGACGGAAATCGCGAACTTCCATCTCCTGCTGCCGACGCGGGAGATCGGCGACGCCCTCATGAGCGAACTCCTCGAGGCGGACATCACGATCGAGACGCTTCCGGCGCGGAGCAACTGGCTCAACGTATTCATCTCGATCCTTCCCTGGATCTTCATCATCGGGCTCTGGCTCTTCGTCATCCGGCAGATGCAGGCGGGGGGCTCGCGGGCGTTCAGTTTCGGGAAGTCGAAGGCCCGCCTCCTGAGCGGAGACACGCCGAAGATCACCTTCGCCGACGTCGCGGGGTGCGATGAGGCGAAGGACGAACTGCAGGAGATCATCGAGTTCCTCAAGGATCCGCGGAAGTTCTCCCGTCTCGGAGGACGCCTGCCGAAGGGCGCGCTCCTCGTCGGGCCGCCGGGGACCGGAAAGACGCTCCTCGCGAGAGCCGTCGCCGGGGAGGCCGGGCGACCTTTCTTCTCGATGTCCGGCTCCGACTTCGTCGAGATGTTCGTCGGCGTGGGCGCTTCCCGCGTCCGCGACCTCTTCGAACAGGGGAAGGCCCAGGCGCCCTGCATCATCTTCATCGACGAGATCGACGCCGTCGGACGCCACCGGGGGGCCGGCCTCGGGGGCGGGCACGACGAGCGGGAACAGACGCTGAACCAGTTGCTCGTGGAGATGGACGGGTTCGAGTCGACCGAAGGGGTGATCCTCCTCGCGGCGACGAACCGGCCCGATGTGCTCGATCCCGCGCTCCTGCGTCCGGGTCGCTTCGACCGCCAGATCGTCGTCGACAATCCCGACATCAAGGGGCGCGAGGGGATCTTCCAGGTGCACACGCAGGACATCCCGCTCGCCGACGACGTCGACCTCGCGGTGCTGGCGAAGGGGACCCCCGGGCTGTCGGGCGCGGACATCGAGAACGTCGTGAACGAAGCCGCCCTCATCGCGGCGCGGGACGACAAGGATCGCGTCTACATGGAGGAGTTCGAGCGGGCCAAGGACAAGGTCATGCTCGGCACCGAGCGCCGGAGCATGGTGATCTCCGACGAGGAGCGCCGCGTCACGGCGTACCACGAGGCGGGGCATGCCGTGGTCGCCCTCCGCGTCCCGGGTCTGGACCCGCTCCACAAGGTGACGATCGTCCCGCGCGGACGCGCCCTCGGCATCACGGCCTCGCTCCCCGAGGAGGACCGCCACAACTACACCAAGGAATGGCTCGAGGGCCAGCTCAAGATGCTCTTCGGCGGACGAGTGGCCGAAGAGATGATGTTCGGCGACGGCAAGATCACGACCGGCGCGGGCAACGACATCGAGCGCGCGACGGATCTCGCGCGCCGCATGGTCACGCAGTTCGGGATGTCGCCCGCCGTGGGCGCGATGTCCGTGGGAGACCGGGAGCAGGAGGTCTTTCTGGGCCGGGACCTCTCTCAGCGACGCGAGGTCAGCGAGAAGACGGCCGAACTCGTGGACGGCGAGATCAAGCGGATCCTGGATGAGTCCTACGCCGCCACGGGTGCCGTCCTCGAGGAAAACCAGCCGCTGCTCGAGGCGATCGCGAAGGCGCTGCTGGAGCGGGAGACGCTCGACGCCGAAGACATCAAGCTGCTTGAAGAGGGCAGGGAGTTGCCGGCCCTGGTGTCGGAACCCGCCCAGCCGGCGCCGCAGCCGGCGGCGATCGAGCCGGCGCCGCAGCGCGAGCGTCCGCTGGAGGGTGCGGGCGGCGAGCCCGCCCCTGCCCCGGCCTGACGGGCTTACGGGGCTGACGGGGCGCGGATGGGGCTCTCGGCGGTCGGGCCGGAGCGCACCTGGCGGACGGGCGATCACGAGATCTCCCTGCAATCGCCCGTCATCGCGGGGATACTGAACGTCACGCCCGATTCGTTCTCGGACGGCGGCCGGTTCGACGAGCCCCGCGAGGCGATCGCGCGGGGGCGGCAGATCGCGGAGGAGGGGGCGGCGATCCTCGATATCGGAGCCGAGTCCACCCGCCCCGGCGCCGCCCCGGTGCCGGCGGCCGAGGAGTGGGCCCGGCTCGAACCGGTGCTCCTGGGACTGCGTGACCTCCCGATCCCCGTCTCCGTGGATACGCACAAGCTCGAGGTGGCGGAGCGGGCGGTGGACGCGGGCGCCTCGGCGATCAACGACGTGACGGCCCTGCGCGCTGATCCCGCGCTGGCGGGGCTCGCGGCCCGGACGGGCGTGGGACTCGTCCTCATGCACATGCGCGGCACACCCCGAACCATGCAGCTCGACACCGATTACGGCGACGTCGCGGCGGAGGTCCGCGGCGCCCTCGCCGAGGCGCGGCGGGCGGCGCTCGACGCGGGCTGCGAGCCGGACCGGATCGCGGTCGACCCGGGAATCGGCTTCGGCAAGTCGCTGGACGGCAATCTCGAGCTGCTGGCCAGGCTCGACGAGATCGCGTCGCTCGGAGCGCCGGTGTGGGTCGGCCCGTCGCGCAAGTCCTTTCTCGGGGCGCTGCTCGATGTGGGGCCGGACGAGCGCGTCACGGCCTCCGTCGCCGCGTGTCTGGCTGCGGCGCGGCGCGGCGCCCATGTGCTCCGCGTGCACGATGTTCGCGAGATGCGTCAGGCGCTCGACGTCGAGGGTGCGATCGAGGCCCGCCGGCCCGGGGTCGTCCACGGCGCCCGTCCGTCCGCCCGCCCGCGCGCGGCTGGGGGCCGCACGTGATGGACGCTTTCTGGAACTACCTGGGCCTCCTGCAGATCGATCTTCTGGACGTCTTCGAGATCACCGTCGTCGCGGTCCTCATCTACCGGGTGCTCATCCTCTGGTCCGGCACCCGGGCGTTCCAGATGCTGTTCGGCCTCGTCCTCCTCGCGGCGGTCTACGCGGCGGCGGGATGGCTCAGCCTCGACCTCATCCGGTCGATTCTTTCCCAGGCCTTCACCTACGGCGCCTTCGCGCTCATCGTCGTCTTTCACCCCGAGCTGCGGAACGCGCTCGCCCGGATCGGCCGCAGCCGCGTGCTGAGCGCGCTGACCCGGCTGCAGGAGCGGAGCGAGGCGGTCGCGGATGAGATCGCGAAGGCGGCGGCGGAACTGTCCCGCACCCGGACGGGGGCGATCATCGCGATCGAACGTGAACTGTCCCTCGAAGAGTACATCGAGAAGACGGGGACGCGCCTTCGGGCCGATGTGTCGTCCAGCCTGCTCGTGTCTCTGTTCACGCCCAAGTCGCCCCTCCACGATGGGGCGGTCGTCGTGCGCGACGGGCAGATCGTGGCTGCCGGCGTCCATCTCCCGCTCACGCAGTACCCCCTCAGCGACCGGACGCTGGGGACCCGGCACCGGGCCACGCTCGGCCTCTCCGAGGAGACCGACGCGTACGTCGTCGTCGTGTCCGAGGAGACCAGCCAGATTTCGCTGGCCCGTCGCGGCGTCCTGCGCAGGAACCTGGCGCCGCAGCAGCTTCGGGACCATCTGGCGGCCGACGTCCCGGCGCCCGAACTGGGCCGCCCCGGCGCGGATCTCGACGCGGAGTCCGCGGATCGGCCGGATGGACCCAAACGGTTTGACGAGGCTCCGTCCGTCCCCTAAACTTTTCGAGTTACGATCAGGCCGGGAATCGGGCGACAAATCCCTCACGGGCAGGCGATATGGGCAATCAGTACGAGTTGCTGACTCTGTTCACCGATGGCGGGTTCATGATGTACCCCCTCGTCCTCTGCTCGCTGATCGCGATCGGCGTGATGCTGGCCAAGGCGTGGACGCTGTGGATCGCCCACCGCGATTCGAGGAAGCTGCTCGACGAGATCGAGAACCTCGGAGTGAGCGGCCGCCTGGGCGAAGCGATTACGACGGCCGAGGAAACGCGGGGACCCGTCGCCGCGATCCTCCTCGCCGGACTGCGCCGCCTCCGGGACCGCGGCAGCGGGGCGCGCTCCGACGGCAAGGACATCCAGAAGGCGATCGCCACGACGGGCGTGATCGAACTCGACTTCCTCGAGCGCGGCCTCACGGTTCTGGGCACGATCGCCAACGTCGCCCCCATGCTCGGCTTCCTCGGAACCGTGATCGGGATGATCCTCGCCTTCCAGGCCATCGAGATCGCGGGACAGGTCGAGCCGGGGCTCGTCGCCGGCGGCATCAAGGTGGCGCTCATCACGACCGCCACGGGGCTCTCGATCGCGATCCCCGTCAACATCGGCTACAACTTTTTCGTCACCCGCATCGATCGTCTCATCCTCGACATGGAGGAAGGGGCGCAGGAGGTGCTCGGGCTCATCTGGGACCTCGAGGATCGGGGCGCGCAGGCGAGCTGACGAGCCCGGGTCGCAGATCGAAGCGACAAACGGAGAAAGAAGTCCAAAATGGCGATCATGAAGCGCAAGCAGAAGGTGTCGGACGAGATCCCGACCTCTTCGATGGCGGACATCGCGTTCCTCCTCCTGGTCTTCTTCCTCACGACGACGGTGTTCAACGAGGAACGGGGACTGCCGATCGTGCTCCCGGAGCAGGCCGAGGAGCAGGACGTGTCGGGGCGGAACCTGATCTTCTTCATCGTGCAGCCTGACGGCCGCGTCATCGTGCGCCGGGGCGAGAGCGAACAGGAACAGGTCGTGGCGCACACGCAGGTGGCGAACATCCTGCGCACCGAACTGGCGGGCAACGAGAATCTCATCGCCGCCATTCAGACCCACCCCAACGCGCCCTACCGTCACATGGTCAACGTGCTCGATGAGGTGAAGCTGGCGGGCGCCGAGCGAATCTCGCTACAGGAGATGGAGAACTAGATGGCCATCAAGGACAGCGGCTTCAAGAAAAAGTCCGGGTCGGACGGGTCGATCCCGACCTCTTCGATGGCGGACATCGCGTTCCTCCTCCTCATCTTCTTCATGGTCACGACCGTCTTCCGGAAGGACCGGAACCGGCAGATCGAGTGGACGACGGCCGAGGCCACCGAGAAGATCGACGAGAAGCGGCAGAACATCCTCCACCTCTGGGTTCAGCGCGACGGTTCGGTCTGGATCAACGACGTGCTGACGCCGTTCGAGGACATCTCGGAGACCGTTCGGCCGATCTACGCGGAGAACCGTGAACTCGTGATCGCGATTCGCGGCGACTCCGAAGTGCCTTATCAGCAGATCAATACGATTACGGAAGAACTGCAGGCGTCCGGCGCGGTACGCGTGACCTTCGCCACGCGGCTCGAACAGCGCGCGATGCGGGCTCGGCGCTAGCAGCAGCAGCCACACCACGGGCTTCAGGAGACCGGGAGAGAAACGATGGAAGAGACCGGAATTCGGCTCACCGCGAACGACCAGTTCAAGCGGGCGAGCACCAACTGGACGCAGATCGGGTTGATGGTTGCCGTCACGCTCCACTTCGGGCTGTTCGTCCTCGTCCGCCCGTTCGAGGCGGCGGACCTGGGGGTCGTGGTCGATGAGATCGAGGCGGTGGCGCTGCCGCCCGAGGTGAAGATCCCGCCGCCGCCGGAACAGATCGCCCGTCCGGCCACCCCGCGGGTCGCCTCGGTCGACATCTCCGAGGACATCACGATCGCGGAGACGACATTCGAGTCGTTCACGACGGATAACGCCCTGCCCCCGCCTCCCGAGACCGGGAGTCCGGCGGACCGGCCGTCCTTCATCGCGTACGACACGCCTCCCGTGATGACGAATCCCGGGGAAGTGCGACAGATATTGGAGCGAGAGTATCCGCGCACGCTGAAGGATGCGGGCATCGGCGGCAGGGTCGAACTCTGGCTCTACGTGACGGAAGGCGGAGCCGTCGAGAATTTCGAAGTGAAGACCTCCTCGGGTAACGGCCTGCTCGACGAGGCGGCGGGGAGAGTCGTGCAGGAGATGCGGTTCACGCCAGCGAAGAACCGCGACAAGGTCACGGCGGTCTGGGTCTCCCAGTGGGTGACGTTCCAGGTGATCTAGATCAGGGAGACAACGACACCAGCCGTCGCACAGCTACTGAAGCGACGGCAAGCGCCCGGCGACGCCAAAGCGACGCCGGGCGCTCGTTTTTTGCGGTCCGGCGGGTGCCGTCCGGACCCCCGGCGGATGGCTCGCATCGCCGGGCGCGGGTCCGTAGACTGTGCCGCGTGACGAAAGATCAGGTCGAGGCCCGGCTGGCCGAGGTGACAGCGCGCATCGAGGCTGCGGCGAGGCGGGCCGGACGGCGCGCAAGCGACGTCGAGATCCTCCCCGTGACGAAGGGACATCCCGCCGGGGGAATCGAGATCGTGAAGGCTCTCGGCGTGGACCGGATCGGCGAAAACCGGGTGCCGGAAGCCGAAGCCAAGCGGTTGGAACTGGGGCCGACGCCCGGCGTCGCGTGGCACCTGATCGGTCGGCTGCAGCGCAACAAGGCGCGGCGCGCGGTCCGGTTGTTCGATGTCGTCGAGTCGGTGGACAGCGTGCGGCTCGCGAGCACGTTGAACCGGATCGTCGAAGAGGAACGGCGCGAACCGGTCGAGGTGCTCGTGCAGGTGAACACGTCGGGGGAGGCGGCGAAGACCGGCCTGGGCCCGGACGTGGCGCTCGACGCCGTGGCCGAGATCTGTGAACTGCCCGGCCTGCGGGTGGCCGGGCTGATGACGATGGCGCCGTTTACGGCGGACGAGGCCGTGGTCCGGCCCGCGTTTCGCGGCGCGGCGCGGCTGCTGGCACGCTGCCGCGCGGAGATTCCGGACTTTGAGGGCAAGGCGCTCTCGATGGGGATGAGCAACGATTTCGAGATCGCGATCGAGGAGGGGAGTACGCGGGTGCGACTCGGCACGGTGCTACTGGGGGAGAGATGATCGACCTTACACCGCTTGACGTCCGCAAGAAGAAGGACGACTTCAGGCGTTCCGTGCGCGGGTACGACGCACAGCAGGTCGATGCGTTCCTCGCGGTCGTGGCGGACTGCCTCGAACGCCACGTGCGCGAGCACGTCGTGCTCAGCGACCGGATCGAGCAGCAGAAACACCAGTTGGAGAGCTACAGGGCTCGCGAGAAGGCCCTCAACGAAGCGCTCCTCGCCGCACAGGAGCTGCGCGAGGAGGCTCGCCTGCAGTCCGAGCGCGATGCGGCCGTGCGGCTCCGCGAGGCCGAGATGCGCGCGGGGGCCGTGCTCGCCGACGCGGAACGGGCCGTCCGCCTCTGCCACGACAAGGTCGAAGACCTGAAGGCGACCCGGAGCCGCTTCCTCGCCGCGCTGCGGAAACTGTTCGAGCGCTTCGACGAATACCTCGATTTCGAGGATGAACGGTTCGGAGATGGAGCCGGCGATCTCGACCGGTTCATCGAGCGGCTGCGAGGAGTGAGCGGGGACGGCGCGCGCGAGGTTGCCGCCGCCGAGCCCATCGCCGCCGAGCCTGTCGCTCCGGAGTCGTCCAATACCGAGCCCCCGCCTCCATCGATTAGCCGGGTCGACGCTGGCGGTTCGGGCGCCGCGTCGACCTGACCGCAGCACCCCGCTGCGCACGCCCGCCGTTCCGACGACTGCGTCGACCATCCAGGAACAACCAGACGGAGCACCTCCATGGCCTACCGGCCGATACCGGAGTCCGTACGCGGGCTCGAAGCCGAAGTCCTCGGAAGCTGGGAGGAAGAGAAGACCTTCGAGCGCAGCCTCGCGGCCCGGTCGGCTGCGCCGGATTTCGTGTTCTACGAGGGGCCGCCGACCGCGAACGCCGCGCCCGGCGTCCATCACATCCTTGCCCGCACGATCAAGGATGCGGTGGCGCGATACCGCACCATGTCCGGCTATCACGTGCCGCGGAAAGCGGGCTGGGACACCCACGGACTGCCGGTGGAACTCGAGGTCGAGCGCTCGCTCGGGATCTCCGGCAAGCCGGACATCGAGCGTTACGGAATCCGGAAGTTCAACGACAAATGCCGGAACAACGTGTTCCGCTACCAGGACGCCTGGGAGCGGCTGTCCCGGGACATCGGCTACTGGCTGGACTACGGCGACCCGTACGTCACCTACTCGAACGAGTTCATCGAGTCGGGCTGGTGGGCGCTTTCGGAGATCGAGAAGCGGGGCCTGCTGTACAGGGGATACCGCGTCATCCCGACGTGTCCGCGCTGCGGCACCGGCCTCTCGAGCCACGAGGTGGCCCAGGGCTACCGCGACGTGACCGAACCCGCGGTCTACATGAAGTTCCATCTCGTCGACGACCCGGACGGCGCGCGGATCCTGAGCTGGACCACGACCCCCTGGACGCTTCCGGGGAACCTCGGCCTCGCGGTGGGACCCGACATCCCCTACGCCCGTGTACGCGTCCTGCCCGAGGGCGCGGATGGCGGCACGAGCCCGGCACGGGCGCACGACGGGCCCGGCGGAGCTTCGCCGGGAGAGGTGCTCATCCTGGCCCGCGACCGCGTCGCCGAGGTGCTGCGGCACCCCCATGAGATCATCGGGGAGGTGCGCGCCGATGAACTCGCCGGGCGGCGCTACCGTCCGCTCTTCCCGAACGCGGTGGACGGCGCCGGCTCCGATACCGCGTGGACGGTGCTGGAGGCGGATTTCGTCACGGTCGACGACGGGACGGGCGTCGTCCACACGGCGGTGATGTACGGGGAAGACGACTTCCGGCTGGGCGAGGCCGCGGGACTGCCGATGCAGCACACGGTCGGCGGGGACGGGCGCTTTCTCGACACCGTGCCGGGCGGACTCGCCGGAATGCACGTGAAGGATCGAGAGACCGAACGCGCGCTCCGCGACTGGGCCGTCGCGCACGACCAGCTGTATCTGCGCGAGATGTATGAACACAGCTATCCCCACTGCTGGCGCTGCGACGATGCGCTTCTCTACATGGCGCGCGATTCGTGGTACATCCGGACAACCGCCGTGAAGTCGCGCCTGCTCGAGCACAACGCGTCCATCGACTGGCATCCGCCCGAGACGGGATCCGGCCGCATGGGCGAGTGGCTGCAGAACAACATCGACTGGGCGCTCTCGCGCGAGCGGTACTGGGGAACCCCCCTTCCCATCTGGCTCTGCTCCGACTGCGACGAACACCGGGAGGTGCTCGGATCCTTCGCGGAACTGGGGCGCCGCGTCGGCGGCCTCCCCGAGGACTTCGATCCCCACCGGCCGGGGATCGACGGATACGAGTGGTGCTGTCCCGTCGACGCATGCGGCGGCACGATGCGGCGCGTCCCGGAAGTCGCTGACGCGTGGTTCGACTCCGGCTCCATGCCCTACGCCCAGTGGCACTATCCGTTCGAGAACCGGGAAACCTTCGAGCGCTACTTCCCGGCCGACTACATCGCCGAGGGCGTCGACCAGACACGCGGCTGGTTCTACTCGCTCCTCGCGCTGTCCACCATCCTCTTCGACCGCGCACCGTTCCGGGCCGTCGTCGTCAACGACCAGGTGCTCGATGCAAAGGGACGGAAGATGTCGAAGTCGCGGGGCAACGCGGTGGATCCGCGCGACGCGCTCGACACGTACGGGGCCGATGTCACGCGTTTCTACTTCCTCTCGGGGTCCAACCCCTGGGTGCCGAAGCGGTGGGACCCGTCAGCGCTCCGCGAGACCGACCGCAAGCTGTTCGCCACACTCCGTCACACGTACCGCTTCTTCGCCCTCTACGCGAACGAGGAGGGGTGGTCCCACGCCGCGTCCTCCGCGGCCCCCGTCTCCGACCGAAGCGACCTCGACCGCTGGGTGCTCGCCCGCCTCGACCGGGTCGTGCGGCTCGTGGGGGAAGCGCTGGAGGCGTTCGATCTCACAGCCGGGGCGCGCGCCATCCAGGAGTTCGTGCTCGACGACGTGTCGAACTGGTACGTGCGCCGGAGCCGCGACCGCTTCTGGGCGACGCAACCGGGGACCGCGGCCGCGAGCGCCGACGCCTTCGCGACGCTCCACGAATGTCTCGCCACGACCGCGCGGCTGCTCGCCCCGTACGCCCCGTTCATGTCCGATTGGCTGTACCGAGCGGTCACGGACGAAGCGTCCGTCCACCTGGCGGATTTCCCGGAGCCGGAAGGGCATTCGGAGCCGGAACTCGAGCAGGCGATGGACGACGTCCGGCGCCTGGTGGCGCTGGGCCGCGCCGCGCGGGAAAAGGCGGGGGTGCGGATTCGGCAGCCGCTGCGCACGCTTCATGCGGTTCTACCGGAGGGACGGGTGCTCGCGGACCCGATGGCGGCGCTTGCGATGGAAGAACTCAACGTGAAAATGGTTGTGTCGCTGGGGGACAGCGAAGATCTTACCCGGCTATACGCGAAGCCGCGGTTCGGGGCGCTGGGTCCGAAACACGGGGCCCGCACGCCGGCCGTCGCGGCCGGGATCGCGGATCTGGATGCGGTGGCCCTGAGGAGGCTCAGGGACGGGGAGCAGCTCGACGTCGAGATCGGAGGCGAACGGGTTCGGATAACGCCCGAAGACCTCGTGATTCAGGAGGAGACGCTAACCGATCTCGCCGTGGCGACGGGAGGCGGCTACCTCGCGGCCCTGGACACCGAGATCGATGATGCGTTGCGAGCCGAAGGTTATGCGCGGGAGATCGTGAACCGCGTCCAGCGGTTGCGGCGCGATGCGGGGCTCGAGGTCGCCGACCGCATCCGCCTCGGCGTGGCGGGGCCGCAGGATCTGGAACGGGCCGTGTCGACGCACGCGGATTACGTTGCCGGCGAGACGCTGGCCGTGGAAGTGCAGACGGGGTCGGTCCCCCGGGGAGGCCTGAGTACGGCCGTGGTGAAGATCGACGATGTCGAGGTCCGCATCGGAATCGGCGGGGTCGACGAACGCGCTTGAGAAGGATGAACGCGGAACAACGGAAGCACATCGAGAAGAGACTGCTGGCGGCCCGGTCGCGCGCGACGCGGGAACTCGGCCAGTACGACGACTCGTTCACGAGTTCCCTTCAGGGGGCGGACAGCGATCTGGCCGCCTACAGCTTCCATATGGCGGACCAGGGGACGGACGCCATGGAGCGCGAGAAGGCGTTCCTGTTCGCGAGCAAGGAGGGTCGGCTGCTCTACCACATCGACGAGGCGCTGAGGCGGCTCTATCGGAACCCGGAGCAATTCGGAAGGTGCGAGGACTGCGACGAGGAGATCAGCTTCGAGCGGCTCGACGCCCTCCCGCACGCGCGGCTCTGCATCCGGTGCAAGGAGAAGGAGGAGACGGGTGGCTGAAGCTTCCGGACGCGATCACCAGGTCCGCCTCTGGCTGACGCTCGTTCCGATCGTCGTCATCCTCGCGCTGGACATCGTGACCAAGGCGTGGGTCATGAACACGTTCGAGCTGTACGAGCGGACGCCGGTCATCGGCGACTTCTTCCGCTTCACCTACACGCACAACCGAGGCGCCGCCTTCGGGCTCGACATCGGCGAACATTCGCGGATCTTCTTTCTCGTCCTCTCGCTGATCGCGCTCGGCGTGCTCGGCGTCATCTACCGCGGCACCCCGTCGTCGGATCGACTTCGCATCTTCGCCATCTCGCTCGTATCCGCCGGCGCGCTCGGCAACATCTGGGATCGCATCCGGCTGGAAGCCGGCGTCGTGGACTTCCTCGATTTCGGCATCGGTGCGAGCCGTTTCCCCATCTTCAACATCGCGGATTCCGCCGTGACGGTCGGCGCGGTACTGCTGCTGATCTCGTTCTGGCTCGAGGGCCGGCGCGAGAGGGAGGTGGCGGCTGCGGCGGCGGAGGCGACCCCCGAGTGAAGTGAGTCCGCCCGAATCCGAAGCGGAGGGTGCGGGCGGGCGGCGGCTCATCGAGATCGGCGAGGGCGCGGACGCGGCCGGCGACCGGCTCGACCGCCTGCTGGCCGAACGTCTCTCGCTGAGCCGGGCCCGGGTCGTGCAACTCATCTCCGACGGCCGGGTGACCGTCGATGGACAGGTCCCGAGGAAGCGATACCGGCCGCGGGCGGGAGATCGGATCGAGGTCGAACTGCCGCCCCCGGTTTCCACCCGGCTGGAGCCCGAGGACATCCCCGTCGAGATCCGATACGCGGACGACGACCTCGCGGTGGTCGAGAAGCCGGCAGGACTCGTCGTCCACCCCGCGCCCGGCCATCCGGGCGGCACGCTCGTGAACGCCCTCCTCTTTCACCTCGGCGGGCTGTCGAGCATCGGGGGGGACCGCCGGCCCGGGATCGTTCACCGGCTGGACAAGGACACGAGCGGGCTCATGCTCGTCGCGCGCCGGGACGAGGCGCATCGAGCGCTTTCCGCCGCGCTCCAGCGCCGCGAAGTCGAGCGCGGGTACGTCGCCGCGGTCTGGGGACACCTCGACGAGGAGCGCTTCACGGTCGATCGTCCGATCGGGCGCGACCCCCGCGACCGCAAGCGGATGGCCGTGCGCGAGACCGGACGGCCCGCGGTGACGCACGTCAAGCGCCTGGAGCGCTGGAACGCCGCGGAACTGCTCGCCGTGCGGCTCGCCACGGGGAGGACGCACCAGATTCGGGTGCACCTCGGATCGCTCGGACACCCGGTCGTCGCGGATCCCATCTACGGGCCGAACTGGGAACGGGGATTCGGCGGGGCGGGCGGCCGGTGGGCCGGAGAGTTCCGGCGCCGAGCCGGGCGACTCTTCCTGCACGCCGCGCATCTCGCGTTCGAGCACCCCGGAACCGGCGAGGCGCTGTCCTTCGCCTCGCCCCTCCCCTCGCCGCTCCTGGAGGCCCTGGAATGGGCCCGAACGAGTTCGTGAGTTGTCCCCGGCGTGCCGGGAACGCGCGCCCATCGTGGTTGACGCGTGTCGGAGGGAGGTCTAGCGTCCCCGCATGAATCAGGGGAGACGCGACCGGAGGAGTGGGGACGCCCCCGCGCGGGGCCTCCAGTTCGGAGTGGCCAACTACGTGGCGTTCGCGCTCGGCCTCACGTCGATCGCCGCCGGGTACGTGCTGCTCGACCGGGGGTCCGTGACGGCCGCGCCGCTCCTGCTCATCCTGGGCTATGTGGTGTTCCTGCCCGCCGGACTGATCCTCGGCTGGCGCCGGCTCAACTAGCGCCGGCTCGGCCAGCGCCGGCTCGGCCAGCGAGGGCTCGGCCAGCGGGAGTCGGCCCGGGGAGGCCCCGCCGCAACGCCGCGCGGATGGCCACGATTCGGGGCGAATAGCTCAGCCGGTTCAGAGCGCCTGCCTTACAAGCAGGAGGTCGGGGGTTCGAATCCCTCTTCGCCCATTGAACTTACGCGATCCGGAGGGTCCGCCGCCCCTCCACCCACCATCCCGGGAGAAACTCTCATGAAGTTGCCGCGCAGCGCATTCCCGCTCGCCGTCGCACTCTTCGCCCTTCTCGCCGCCACACCCGCTCAGGCCCAAAGCCCCGCCGCCATCTCGGCTGCGCTGGGCGACATCGAGTGGCGACACATCGGTCCCGTGAACATGGGCGGACGGGTGTCGGCCATCATCGGCGTACCGGGCGATCCGCGGACCTTCTGGGTCGGAGCGGCCAACGGGGGCGTCTGGAAGACCACCAACGGCGGCGTGACCTTCGAGCATCAGTGGGACGACGAGAACACCTACTCGGTCGGGGCGCTGACGCTTGCTCCGTCCGACCACAACGTCGTCTGGCTCGGCTCCGGCGAGGGCGACCCGCGCAACTCGGTCTCGTACGGCGACGGCGTGTACCGTTCGACCGATGGCGGCGCGACCTGGACCCACCTCGGCCTCGACGACAGCGAACGCATCAAGCGCATCGTCGTCGACCCGCGCGACCCCGATGTCGCCCTGGTCTGCGCGATGGGCCACGAATGGGGCCCCAACCGGGAGCGCGGCGTCTTCCGCACGACCGATGGCGGCCAGACGTGGGACCACGTGCTGTTCATCGACGAGGACACGGGGTGCTCGGACATCGACATCGACCTGACGAACCCCCGCAACGTCTAC
Source organism: Gemmatimonadota bacterium (assembly GCA_022825725.1). Lineage (GTDB taxonomy): Bacteria > Gemmatimonadota > Gemmatimonadetes > Palauibacterales > Palauibacteraceae > Palauibacter. Next base: position 43,499 of record JAJDWE010000020.1, on the reverse strand, counting down.
GCCGGCATGTGGACCTTCCGCCGTCTGCCGTGGCGCTTTGACGACGGGGGCAGGGAGACGGCGCTCTATGTGTCGCGCGACGGCGGCATCTCGTGGAAGAAGATCACGACCACGCCGGACGAGCCCATGGCCCGCATCGGCATCAGCGTGGCGCAGTCCCGTCCGAACATCGTCTATCTGATCACCGAATACCCCACCGCCGGCACGCTCTTCATGTCCGACGACTACGGCGAGACCTGGGAGATGGTCAACGACAACAAGAACCAGCTCAACTTCCGGCCCTTCTACTACTCCGACGTCTACGTCGACCCGTCCGACCACGAGACGCTGTACACGCTCTCGGGCGGGCTGTCGAAATCGACCGACGGGGGCCGGACCTTCGAGCGCATCGCCAACGACGTGCACGGCGACCACCAGGCGTACTGGATCGACCCGGAAGACGGTGAGCGGATCCTCTCGGGCTCGGACGGCGGCATGCAGGTGTCGTACGACGGAGGTGCCAACTTCCACATCTTCCGCAACTTCAGCCTCGCGCAGTATTACCACATCTTCGTCGACGACCGCGACCCGTACTACGTGTGCGGCGGGCTTCAGGACAACGGCAACTGGTGCGGGCCGAGCCGGCTCAACGACCGCCGCGGCATCCTGCCCGGCTATTTCTACACCGTTTCCGGCGGCGACGGCTTCTACACCGTGCCGGTGCCGGGCCAGCCGAACCTGATCTACTCGAACGCGCAGGGCGGCTACTTCCGCATCACGGACACGAACTCGGGGCAGATGCGGTCGATCGAGCCGTGGCCGCTCATGATCGGCTCGGTGGGGCAGGGCATGTACCAGGCGAGGTACCGTTTCAACTGGGACGCGCCGATCGTCATCTCGCCGCACGACCCGGCGACGGTGTACTGGGGCGGCAACGTCGTCTTCCGCAGCAACGACTACGGGCACTCGTGGGATGTGATCAGCCCGGACCTCACCACCGACGACCCGGAGAAGCAGCTCGATTCAGGCGGCGAGATCTACCTCGACAACACCGCGGCGGAATTCCACACCACGATCCTCACCATCGCCGAGGACGAGTTCGAGCCGGGCGTGATCTGGGTCGGCACCGACGATGGCAACGTGCAGATCACGCGCGACAACGGCGCGACGTGGACGAACGTCCGCGACCGCGTGCCCGGCCTGCCCGCCGAGACCTGGATCGGCAACATCGAGGCGTCGCCCACGGATGCCGGCACCGCGTACATGGCCGTCGACAACCACCGCCTCGACGACTTCACCCCGCACCTGTGGGAGACGCGCGACTACGGGCAGGCATGGCGCGACATTTCCGCCGGGCTCCCGCAGGACGACTACGTGAAGGTCGTGCGGCAGCACCCGTCGAACCCGGATCTGCTCTTCGTCGGCATGGAGCGCGGCATCTTCGCGTCGTGGGACCGCGGCGACACGTGGGTCGACATCCGCGGCAACCTTCCGCGCGTGTCGGTGCGGGGCGTGAAGATCCAGCGCCAGTACAACGACCTCGTCATCGGCACGCACGGGCGCGGCGCGTTCATCCTCGACGACATCCAGCCCATGGTCGAGCTGACCGAGGCCATCGGCCAGGACGCCCATCTCTTCGACATCCGCACGGCGACGGAGTGGGAGATGTGGGGCCGCACCAGCAACTTCGGCCAGAGCCGCTTTGCGGGGGAGAACCCCGCCCCCGGCGCGTGGATCCACTTCCATCTCTCGGAGGACGCCGCCGAGGCCGCGGGCAGTTCGGTCGACGTACGCATCACGGACCGCAACGGCACCCTCGTGCGCGAGTTCGAGCACCGCGACGTCACGCCGGGCGTCAACCGCGCGGTCTGGGACCTCCGCTGGACCGGCGCGGAACCGATTCCGGGACAGGGTCCTCCGGGTGGAGGGTTCTTCTTCTTCGGTCCGACGGGCCCGCCCGCCGTTCCGGGCACCTACACGGCGACGATCGACGTGGGCGGCACGGAGCTGTCGAAGGACTTCCAGCTCCGCGGCGACCCCAACGTGGCGGCCTCGCAGGCCGTGTACGACGAGCGCTTCGCCGCGGCGATGCGCGCACGCGACCTCGAGACGCAACTCAATGAGATGATGGGCACGATCATCGACCTGGACGGACAGATCGACGGACTCCTCGAGTCCATCGAAGGCAAGGACCTGTCGAACGAAGAACAGGTGAGATCCGTCGCCGACGACGCTCAGAGTCAGCTGACGGCCGTGTCGAGCGAAGTGCGGCGTCCGCCGGGATCGATGGGCTACCGCGATTGGCCGCGCCTCATCGAGCAGCTTCGCAACATCTCCCGCGCGGTCTCGGGCCCGCAGGCGCGACCGACGGTCGGGCAGATGGAGGTGCTGACGGAGATCGAAGCCGGCGCCGCTCAGCGGGCCGAGGAGCTCTCCGGCATCGTGAACGGCGTGATCGCCGACCTCAACGACCTCCTGGAGGACGCGCCGAAGATCATTACGAACTGGAGGCGGGTGGTGATCAGCTGAACGCGGGCAGCCCGGAGGCGGCGGGATGGACATGTGGTTTCTGATCGGCACGGTCTCGCGCTGGGCGCTGTTCGCGGGTCTCCTCGTCGCGGTGGGGGCGGTGGCCTTCAAGCTGGTCATCCTCCGGCGCTTTCCGGGGTTCGAGCCGGAGGAGGATGGCGCCGCCGGCGTGACGCCCGAGAGGCTGGCCGCGCGGATCGGCGGCCTGGCGGTACTCCTCGCCGGCGCGGGCACGCTGGGTCGCCTCGCGGCGGAGGCGAGCATCTTTCGCGATCCGTTCGAACCCCTGGGGGCGGAGCTTCGCCTGCTCGTGACCGGGACTTCGTGGGGTCGGGCGTGGCTCGGACAGGTCGCGGCGGTCGTTCTCTCCGGGCTGGCGTTCGCGCTCGCCGCGGCGCGGGGCGCGAGGGCGGAATTCGGCTGGATCGCGGCCACGGCGGGAGTGGCCCTTCTCGCGTACACGCCGGCGCTGGCCGGGCATGCAGCCGGAGCCGAGCACTTCGTCACTCCCGCGATCACCGCCGATATCTTCCACATGGTGGCGGGAGGCGTGTGGCTGGGCACGCTGGCCGTGATGGCGGGGGTCCTTTATCTCGGCCGGCGCCGGGGGGCTTCGCTGTCGAAGCGCCGCATCGTCGACTGGATCTCGGCCTTCTCGCCACTCGCGCTGGGCTCGGCGACGGTCATCGCCGTCACCGGACTCTTCGCGGCATGGCTCCATCTCGGCTCCATCTCGGCGCTCTGGACCGAACCCTGGGGCCGGACGCTGAGTCTGAAGCTCTTCGTCGTCCTCGCGATCGCGGGTTGCGGCGCGTACAACTGGCGGCGCGCTCGCGGCCGGGTCGGGGAAGCCGAAGGTTCCCCCCGTCTCCCGCCGACCGTCACCTTCGAACTGGGCGCGGCGGGTCTGCTTCTCCTCGTCACGGCCGTCCTCACCGGTACGACCCCCCCGGCCCATTGAGCCGGCATGACGCCTCCCGCGCATTGAAGTCGATGAGACCTGCATTGGCGGGTTCCGGACCGTGACGGCGATCTCCGAACTCCGGGTGAACGGAGACCGGCTCTGGGGGCGCCTCGAGGAGATGGCGCGCATCGGCGCCACTCCGGCCGGGGGCGTCCACCGCCTCGCCCTCAGCGACGAGGACCGTCGGGCGCGCGATCTCTTCCGGGCGTGGGCCGAGTCGCTGGGCCTCGCGGTGTCCGTCGACGGGATCGGCAACATGTTTGCCCGCCGGGACGGGACCGGCGGCGCCGGGGCCGAAGGCCGACCCCCTCTCGTGCTCGGGAGTCACCTCGACAGCCAGCCGACGGGGGGGCGGTTCGACGGGCCGCTCGGCGTCCTCGCGGCGCTGGAGGTCGTAGAAACGCTTGAGGAGCACGGGGTTCGGACGGCTCGTCCGATCGAGGTGGTGAACTGGACGAACGAGGAGGGCGCCCGCTTTCCGCCCGCCATGATGGGCTCGGGCGCCTTCTCCGGCCGCTTTGCGCTCGCGGATGCACTCGGTGTGACGGACGCGGACGGAGTCACGGTCTCCGACGCCATCGACCGCATCGGCTACCGCGGTGCGCTTCCCGTCGGGGGTCGCCCGCTCGCCGCCGCTCTCGAGTTGCACATCGAGCAGGGCCCGATTCTCGAGGAGAACGGGTGCGAGATCGGCCTGGTGACCGGCGTACAGGGCGCCCGCTGGTTCGACCTGACCATCGCGGGAGAGGAGGCGCACGCGGGGTCGACGCCGCTGTCCCGGAGGACGGATCCCGTGGCGGTGTTCGGGCGGTTTCTCGTCGACGCGTTTCGCCGCATCGAACGCGACTTCGCGCCGGACGGTCGGCTGACCTTCGGGGTTCTGGCGGCGGAGCCGGCATCGCGGAACACCGTGCCCGGGCGCGTGACGGTGAGCGTGGACCTCCGTCACCCCGACGACTCGACCCTCGACGAGATGGAAGACCGTCTGCGCGAGGCGGCGCGCCGCGCCTGTCTCGAACGCGGAGCGGCGTGGCGGCTCGATGACGTCTGGCGCTCCCCTCCCGTGCGGTTTTCCGACCGGTGCATCGACGCCGTCAGCGCGGCGGCGGATCTCTGCGGCTATGCCTCCATGCCGATCGTGGCCGGCGCCGGCCATGACTCCGTGCACACGAACGACGTCGCGCCGACGGGGATGATCTTCGTCCCCTGCGAAGACGGCATCAGCCACAACGAGGCGGAGAACATCACGCCCGCCCAGGCGGAGACGGGCGCCAACGTCCTCCTGCATGCGGCGCTCGGACTCGTGGAGCCGCCGCCGGCTGATATGTTGTCCCCGCCGACAAACCAACCAGGAGGCGCCGCGTGACCGCCACGACGAACTCCGCCACGGCGAACCCCGCCGGGACCGCAACGGCTCAATGGCAGGACATCGACCGACGCCACCACGTCCACCCCTTCATCGACCCCAGGGTCGTCGCCGAGAAGGGGACGCGCGTGATCGTGGGCGCGGAGGGCCGCCACCTCATCGACTCCGACGGCCGGCGCATCCTCGATGGCATGGGCGGCCTGTGGTGCGTGAATCTCGGCTACGGACGGGAGGAACTTGCGAGGGCGGCGTACGACCAGATGGTTGAACTCCCCTACTACAACACGTTCTTCCGTTCGGCGCCCCCGGCCACGATCGAGCTGTCGCGCGTCCTCGCTGAACTCACGCCCGGCGCGATCGCGCACACCTTCTTCTCGAGCTCCGGTTCCGAAGCGAACGACACCATCGTCCGCCTCGTCCGCCGATACTGGGACCTCCGCGGAAAACCCGAAAAGAAGACGTTCATCAGCCGAACCTACGCGTATCACGGCAGCACGATGGCCGCCGCCAGTCTGGGCGGTTTCGAGGCCATGCACGCGGTGGGCGACCTGCCGTTACCCGGCTTCGAGCACGTGATGCCCCCGTATTGGTTCGCCATGGGAGCGCCCGACGAGACGCCGGAGGAGACCGGCGCGCGGGCGGCCCGGGCGGTGGAGGAGAAGATCGCCGAACTCGGTGCGGATCGGGTGGCGGCGTTCATCGGCGAGCCCGTCATCGGCGCCGGGGGCGTCATCGTGCCGCCGGACAACTACTGGCCCGAGATCCAGCGCATCTGCCGCGCGAACGATGTGCTCGTGGTCTGCGACGAGGTGATCACCGGCTTCGGTCGCACGGGCGAATGGTTCGGCGCCCAGAAGTTCGGGATCGAGGCCGACCTCATGACGATCGCCAAGGGGCTCACGTCCGGCTATCTGCCGATGTCCGCCGTGCTCATGACCGATGCGGTGTACGGCGTCCTGGCCGAAGGGGGCGTGATCCCGCACGGGTACACCTATTCGGGCCACCCCGTCTCCGCCGCCGTGGCGCTGGAGAACCTCCGGATCATGAGGGAGGAAGGGGTCGTCGACCGGGTGAGGGAGGACACGGGTCCCTACTTCCAGGCGCGGTTGAGGGAGTTGAACGATCACCCGCTCGTGGGCGAAGTGCGGGGCGTCGGACTCGTGGCCAGCGTCGAACTCTCGAAGGACAAGGCGACCCGGGCGCTGTTCGAGCCCATGGGCGAGGTGGGCGCCCTCTGTCACGAGCACCTCTACGACGAAGGGGTCGTGTTCCGCGCCATGCGCGACGTCATCTGCACGAGTCCGCCGCTCACGATCACGCGCGAGGAGATCGACGAACTCGTGACGAAGGCCCGGGCGGGGATCGATCGGACGGCGCGGGACCTCGGCATGACGTAAGAGCCGGCGCGCGGAGGCTGCCTTCAGACCCCTTCGAGCGTCTCCGCCATGAGGTGCCGGACCACGGCCCCCACGTCGCCGGTCTCTTCGTACACGGCGAGTTGCCGCTGCGAACTCGACCCTTCCCTGAGGATCCGGAGCGCGTATTCCACCTCCGCGCGGGTGCCGAGTTCGTCGACCACGTCGTCGAGGAACCACTCGATGAGTTCGACGATCAGATCGCTGGCGGGGTGTTCGCTCTGCCGCCCGAAATCGATGAGCTTGCCCGTCAGCCCGTACCGGGCGGCGCGCCACTTGTTCTCCGCCAGGAGGACTTCGGGATAGAGGCGGAAGGTGAGGTTGTCCCGCCGCAGCTTCCACAGCTTCGCCACCAACGCCTGGAAGATGGCGGCGATGCACACGACCTCCTCCACCCGCGTGCACATGTCGCACACGCGGAATTCGAGCGTCGGGAACTTGTGGTTGGGACGCACATCCCACCAGATCTTGGTCGGGTCCGGGATCGTGTTCGAGCGGACCATCGTCTCGATGAAGTGGTCGTACTCGCTCCAGCCTCCGAAGCTCATCGGGATGCCCGTGCGCGGAAAGTTGCGCCAGATGATGCTTCGGTACGAATGGAGCCCTGTCTTCGACCCCTCCCAGAATGGGGAACTGGTGGAGAGGGCGAGGACGTGCGGGAGGAAGTACCGCGAGACGTTCATCGCGTCGACCATGAAGTCCCGATCCTCGATGCCCACATGGATGTGGGTGCCGAAGATCAGGTTCCGTTCGGCGACCTGCTGCAGATCCTCCCGCAGTCCGACATAACGGTCGAGCGGCGTGATGTCCTGCTGCTCCCAGGTCGAGAAGGGGTGCGTGCCCGCGGCCACGATGGCGAGCCCCTTCTCGGCGACCGTGCCGCTGACGAGGCGTCGCATGCGCACGACCTCCTCGCGCGCCTCCGCCACATCCCGGCAGACCTCGCTCGCCGTCTCCACGCACGCCTGGTGAAGTTCCGGGTGGATCTGCCCGCGCGTCTCCGGATCACCCTCGAGAATCTCGGTGATGAACGACGTGAGTTCGCCGGTCTCCGGATGGACGACCTGGTACTCCTCTTCGATCCCGAGCGTGAGTGAAGGCGCTTTCATGTGACCCTCTCCGGGAGAGCGTTTCGAAGCTGCGGGGGCAAGCTACTTTCGAGGATCGCCGGGGGCCATGTATGTTCCCCCGTCCCCAACCCGACCCGGTTTCCCGACACGGAGGCTCCACTGATGGACTGGCTCTTCGCAATCTGCATCTTCTGGCTTGTGGCTGCGATCTTCTTCGGCGGCCTCTACGACGCGGAGACCGGATCGCCCGGCCGCCAGGTGCTGGGGCTTCTGCTCAACCTCATCGTTTTCCTCGGCATCTTCGCCGTGCTGCGGCTGGCGCTCGGTGGCCTGGGCGGAGAGAGCGGATTCCTGCGCATCGTGTGGGGGACGCTCGTGCCCGCGGCCCTGCCGACGATGCTGCTCGGCCGGATCGGGAACGTGGTCTTCAAGCTCGTCGGCGTCACGATGACGCGGAAAGTGTTCTCGGCGGACGCCCACTAGCCGCCCCCTCGACGGGCGAGATCGCGCGCCACACTTGCAATCCCGCGATGGCGGGGGAATTATGCGCCCGGATCGCTCGTCGGAGCTTACTTTCAACAGGGAGAACCCAGGATGACCAAAGACGATTTCGCGGCGAAGCTCGCCTCACAAGCCGGCCTGAGCAAAGCCAGCGCGCGGGATGTGATCGACTGCATTTTCTCGACGGATTCGGGCCAAGGGATCATCGCAGGCGAGCTTGACGCCGGCCGCGACTTCACGGTCACCGGCTTCGGCACGTTCGGCACCCGGCACCGCAAGGCGCGCATGGGTCGGAACCCTCAGACCGGCGAGTCGATTCAGATTGCGGCCATGAACGTTCCCACCTTCAAGGCGGGCAAGGGGCTCAAGGACCGCGTCCGAGCCTAGGTCGATCATCGCGACGGGATCCGGAGTCTCCCGGATCCCGTCGCGACCGCCTTCAATCTCCGTCTCGTCGTTCTCCCGTCACAACCTGAGCAGCCCCGGGAGCGTCCTCAGCGCTTCGAGGCTGTGTCCCGACTGGAAGTAATCCACGTAGGGGAGGGCTGTGCGCATGCCCCGGGCTTCGGGCGCGTAGCGCGAACTCTCGAGCAGGGGATTGAGCCAGATCACCCGGCGCGCTCGCCGCTGAATCCAGCCCATGGCGCGCCGGAGGGGTTCGACCTCGCCCTGGTCGAGTCCGTCGGAGAGGATGATCACGAGCGTCCGCCGACCGAGCATCCGCCGGCCGTGGCGAGTCACGAACGTCTCCAGGCACTCGCCGATCCGCGTCCCGCTCGACCAGCCGCGGGCCCGCAGGCGGTCCAGGGCGGGATCGATCTCTTCGCCGGCCAGCCATGGTGTGAGGTGCGTGAGACGTGTGCTGAAGGCGAAGGTCTGGATATCCCGCGCGCGCCCGCACCCCAGCAGGAAACGCAGCAGGAAGCGGCTGTAGCGCTCCATCGAGCCACTCACGTCGCACAGGACGACGAGTTGCGGCGGTATGTGCCGTCGCCGTCGTCGCGCCAGCCGAACGAGTTCGCCCTCGTGCGCGACGAGCGACCGCAGCGTCCTCCGGACGTCGATCGGCCCCCGGCGGCCGCCGGGCTCGAGTCGGCGGCTGCGTCGCGTGGAAAGCCGCACCATCAGCCGCTCGAGCCAGACGTCGACCTCGCGCAGCTCCTCGTCGCCGATCGAGGCGAAGGAGCGCCGCGCGAGCGAGTGGGCGGCGCTGTAGACGGCGCCGATCGGGCGCTCCGGGGAGTCCGGCTCGTCGCGAACCTGCTCGCCGAGGTCATCGCGGGCCATTGGCGGCGGCCCGTCCGGTCCGGAAGGCGCGCCGGCCGCCTGGCGAGCCCCTCGGTCCCGCGCGGCCTTCGAGAGGAGGTCCTCGACCGCGGAGGACGGCTGTGCTCCCCGCCACCACGCGGGGAAGCAGCGGTCGAAGATCTCGAGGTCCGCGGCGCTCGAGCAGAATGCCGCGCGGAGGCCCGCTCTCACATCCTCCACATCTTCCGTATCGATGTGCGGGAGCGTGGCGAGCGCCGTCGTGGACTCGGAAAGCGCGCAGGCCACCCCTTCGTTGCGCAGTCGCCGGCCCAGGTCGACGACGCGCTCCGGCGTCAACCCCCGCCGTCCTCCGCCGAGGCGAGCAGTTCCCCCAGCCGCTCCTCCGTCAGCCCGGCCAGGTCGTTCGGGTCCTTCACGAGCGCCCCGATCGCGTCGCGCGCCGTCGCCGGACGCAGCGGCTCCGGCCCCAGATGCTCGAGCGCCGCGGCGAAGTCCAGCGTCTCCGCCACGCCGGGGGGCTTCGCGAGCCGCTCGCGCCGCAGCCGCTGGGCGAGCTCCACGGCCTCCCGCGCCCGGGCGGCCGCGATGTCCGGGCGTCGCCGCCGCAGAATCTCGACCTCCCGCCCCGGCTCGGGATAATCGATCCACAGATAGAGGCAGCGGCGGCGCAGCGCGTCGGACAGCTCGCGCGTCCCGTTCGAGGTGAGCACGACGACGGGCCGGGTCCGGGCCTCGACCGTGCCCAGCTCCGGGATCGAGACCTGGAAGTCCGACAGCAGCTCGAGCAGGAACGCCTCGAACTCCTCGTCCGCCCGGTCCACCTCGTCGATGAGAAGGACCGGACGCGTCTTGCAGCGAATCGCGCGCAGGAGCGGCCGCTCGAGGAGGAAGTCCGGCCCGAAGATCGTGCGCTGGACCGCCTCGGCATCGCGGTCGCCGTCCTGCAGGCGGATGTGGAGGAGTTGCTTCTGGTAGTTCCACTCGTAGAGGGCCGTGGGAAGGTCGAGCCCCTCGTAGCACTGGAGACGGATGAGTTCCGCTTCGAGCCACGCGGCGATCGCCTTCGCGATCTCGGTCTTGCCGACGCCGGCGGCCCCCTCGACGAGGAGCGGCTTCTCCATGGCGAGGCCGAGATGGACCGCCGTCGCGATCCCCCGGTCCGCGATGTATCCCACCGCTTCGAGTTCCTCGATGATCTTCGCGATGTCCGGTTGCAAGGCGACGACCTCCCCGGTTGCGGGTGCCGGTTGCGGGTGCGACGCGGCAATCTCAGCTTCCGGTGGAAGCCGATCCGCGGTAGAGCCGCTCCCGGCAATATAACCGCTCCTCCGGAGACCACGCCCGACCGTGATCCGTCCCCGTCCGGCTCCGCTCCGCGACACGCGCAACCCCCGAGGAACGACGATGGCGATCGAGATAGAAAAGAGTTTCGAGGTTCCGCAGACCGTGGACGAGGTCTGGAGCTTCCTGACGGATCCCGAGCGCATCGTCGAGTGCCTGCCGGGCGCGACGCTGCTCGAAGCCGTCGACGAGCGCACGTACCGGGGTGAGATCGGGCTCAAGCTCGGTCCCATCGGGACCCGCTTCCTGGGCGAGATCCGCTTCGACGAGCTCGATGCCCAACGCCATCACATGAAGATGACGGGGGAGGGGCGGGATCGACGGGGAAGCGGCAACGTGAGAATGACGATGTTGAGCCATCTCCAGTCTGTAGAAGAGGAGGGGGGCGGAGGAACCCGGATATGGGTGTCGCAATCCATCGCGCTGACCGGACGGCTTGCGTCGTTCGGGCGCGGCGGCGTGATTCAATCGGTGTCGAATGTTATGTTCAACCGCTTCACGGGCTGTGTGCGTGAGAAGCTGGCGCGGTGATCCGCGGATCACGACTTGCGCGCGGCGGCAGCTTGCATTAATCGACCTTGATACCCTTGTTTCGAAGTGATGCCGGTTTTGGTGTGTCGCACGGCCCTGTGATCCGTGCGCTGTCTGTTGCACGAACCGTCCGAGGTACTCGATGAGAAGCACGCGGAACATTCTCCCGTGGGTGGCGGCCGGAGTCGCCGTCCTCTCCCTTCCGGCGGCGCCTCGGGCGCTCGAAGCGCAGACGAGCGACCTGCTGATCCTTGTCGCGCCGGTCACGGCGACCGAGCCGGTCGACCGCCGCTTCGGGGAGCGCATCGCCGAGGAAGTCCGGGATGCGCTCAGGATCTTCCCCGGCTACATCGCGATCGAACGCGATGATGCCCGCGATCGGATCGACGATTTCGATCTCGACGAGAGAACGATGACCCCGATCGACTGGCGGCAGCTCGGGGGGCAGATGGATGCGGCCCTCGTCATGACCGGGACAGCGGTCACGGCCGCCGGAGGCGTTGAAGTCGACGTCACCTTCGTGGAACCCCGGAGCGGGGACGAACTCCCGATGGAGCCGTTCACGGTGGCGGACGACGACTCCCACGAGGAGGCGGGCACCCAGATCGTGGGGCAGCTCGGGCAGGGCGTCGAATACCTCCGTTCGCTCGCGTTCTGCGGCGACTACCTGGCGTCGGAACAGCCCATGGACGCGATCTCCAACTGCAACGCGGCCCTGGCGCTCAACCCCGAAAGCGACCGGGCGCACTATCTGCGCGGCCGCGCGTACATGCTCAACGAGGCGTGGAGCGATGCGGCCGCCGACCTGCAGGGCGTCGTCGACAACAGCCCGTCGAACACCGACGCGCTCGAATCGCTCGCGTTCACGTACGCGCAGCTGGGCGACGGCGCCGCGTCGCTTCGCTACTACCAGCAATTCCTCGACTTCCGGCCGGACGATGTCGACACGCGGCTGCGGATCGCCTACGAGCTCACACAGGCCGAGCGCTGGGCCGAGACGGTGCAACTCCTCCAGGATGGCGTGGAGCGCGCGCCGGACAACGTGGCCCTCCTCGAGTACCTGACTGCCGCGTCGCTTGAGGCCGGACAGACGGCGGGCGAGGTCACCGATGCCGCGATGCTTCGCGTGGCGGTCGAGACATCCGACAAGCTGGTCGCGCTGCAGGGGGACGCCGTGACCCCCTCGACGCTCTCCAACGCGACGAATGCGTACATGCTCATCGAGGAGTACGCCGACGCGCTCGCGTTCTCGGACCGGGCGCTCGAGTCGATCTCCAGCTCGGACGGCAACGGCGAGGGCGAGATGTCCCGCGAGGAGTTGCTCGCCCAGGTCCATTCTTCACGCGCCACGATTTATGACCGGATGGAGAATCCGGCGATGGGCGTGGCGGAGCTGGAGCAAGCGCTTGCGTACAACCCGGACGTGCCGAACGGACGGCAGCAACTTGCAGTGCTCAAGTTAAAGACCGGCGACGTCGAAGGCGCGATCGTCGATTTTCGTGCCGCGGTCGAAGACGGAGCGGACCCGAACCAGATCGCGAACGCGATCTTCAGTCTTGCGTACACGAATCACTTCGAGGCCCAGTCCAGGGCGCTGTCCAACCCGGCCACGATCGATGTGCGCGAGGTCGCCACGGCGCTCGAACTGTTCACGGTTGCCGCGGAGTTCGTCGTGGATCCGGCTGCATCGGAACAGATGCACTTCTTCATCGCGTTCGGGTACTACCTGCAGGGAAGCGCCTACGACGGCCGCAACGAAAACGATGAAGCCTGCGCGCCCGCGCGCAGCGCCCTGAACGCGTTCCAGCGGGTGAGCACGCACCTGGCGCAGGCAGGGAGCCATCAGGCCGCCAGCCAGCAGCAGATCCGCGAGGCGATCGATGTCCAGCTGTACCGCCAGGAGTCGATTATCGAGGCGTCCTGCAGCCGCTGAACCCCGAGGATCCCGGCCCGCGTCGGTGCGGGCCGGGGTCTTTTTTTGTCCTCAGGATGGGGCAAGATGGGGAGAAAAGGGGTTGACACCCATCACCAGGGTGCGTAAGGTGGGATCCGGTGGGTGGAAACGGGTCGTTCTGGGAGGGACACCCTCGAAGAATGTCGAAGGCACGATTTGCCAGGCTTTCTGGGGAGTTATCGACATCAACTCGACTCGCAGGGTCGGGTCAGCCTACCGGCGCCTTTTCGAAGGGGCCGGGAACGGGAGCCGTTCGTCCTCCTCAAGACGCAACCCGACGCGCTGTCGCTCTATCCGGAAGAGGCTTGGGAAGGCGTGCAGTACGAACTCCGGGAGATGTCGAGACGGCAACCGCATTTCCGCCCCCAGTTGCTTCGCATCACGGCGGACGCCCTTCAGGTCACGCCGGATGCGCAGGGCAGGATCCTGATACCGGAGAGGATGAGAAAGGCGGTCGCGCTCGGAAGTGAGGCTCTGGTCGTCGGCGCGATCAGCCACGTCCAGATCTGGCATCCGGAGACGTTCGAGCGGGTGACGAGTGCGACGGACGAGGACTTCGACCGATTGATAGAGACGGTGTTCGCCTGACGGGTTTTCCGATCGCGGCACGGTGGGGGGAGTCGAGGAAGCCGACGGAGTGACAGAGGAGACGTTTCAGCACACGCCGGTCATGCCGGATGAGGTGCTGCGGTGGCTTCGCCCGGAGTGCGGAGGCGTTTTCCTGGATGCGACGGTCGGCGGTGCGGGGCATGCGATCCGGCTGCTGGAGGCCGGGTCGGCCGTGCGCGTGATCGGGATCGATCAGGATGCGGAGGCGATCGAGGCCGCGAGGCGGAGACTCGCCTCGGCGGGCGAACGGGTGAAGCTGATACGGGCGAACTTCAGGGACGTGGCTCGTCCCGGGTTCGCCGCCGAGATGGACGGTCTGGCGGGAGCCCTGATGGACCTGGGCGTCTCGTCGCACCAGATCGACAAGCAGGAGCGCGGTTTTTCGTTCCGTCCGGGCACGCCGCTGCGTATGCGGATGGACGAGAGGGCGCGCGAGACAAGGTCCGCGGCCGAGCTGTTGAATCGGGCGGACGAACGCGAGTTGGGCCGGGTCTTCCGTGATGGGGAAGAGCGTAGGTGGCGGACGCTCTCACGTGAGGTGGTGCGGCGGAGGAAGATCCGGCCCTTCAGCACGAGCGACGACCTCGTGGCCGCGCTGTCGGCGGTCCTGGGTCGTTCGGCGCAGGAGAAGCAGAAGGCCAGGCTGTTCCAGGCTTTGCGGATCGCGGTCAACGACGAGTTGGCCGCGTTGGGCGAGGGGCTCGAAGGGATACGGGGCCGGCTCGCTCCGGGTGGGCGGTTGACGGTGCTCTCGTACCACTCGCTTGAGGACCGGTTGGTGAAGGACGCGTTTCGCAACTGGTCCGCCGACTGCCGCTGTCCTCCGGGTCTCCCGGAGTGCCGGTGTCGCGGGAGGTCGCTGGGGCGGACGCTGACGCGCCGGCCTCTGCGCCCCTCGGCCGAGGAGGTGGCCGGGAATCCGCGGGCGCGCAGTGCGCGACTACGGGTGTGGGAGAAGCGCGGGACGGACGAGCAGGCGGGCGGCGCATGAACCACTGGAGCGGGAGCGTACGGAGGATCCGTCGCAGAACCCTGATCCGGTGGCTGACGGCCGCGATGGCCGTCATCGCGCTGGCAGTCTCGCTGGTGAGCGTGGTCCGCCGGGGCGAGGAAGGGCGGAGGTTGACGGCCGAACTTCGAGGACTCGAGGCGGAGGATCGGATCGTCACGGACCGGATCGACGCGGCGCGGACGAGAGTCGATTCACTCGCGGCGCCGGCGCGGATAGAACGCGAGGCGGAGGCGCTCGGGCTGCGGCGGGCAGCGGAAGAGCAACTGCTGCAGGTCGACGCCGGAACCTCGCCGGCTGAAGAAGAGGTGGACGTCTCCGGCAGGGGAGCGGACAGGTGACGCGTTTCGGCATTCACAGCACGACGCAGCTCGAGGGCTTTGCGGGCGATGCGCAGGAGGCGGCGATCGCACGGACGCAGCGCATCCGGCATCGTGCGCTGGGCGTCGCGTTCACCCTCGTCGCGCTGATCTATGCCGTGCGTCTCGCCGACCTCCAGATCCTCGAGAGCGAGGCGCATCGCGCGAGGCAGGTCGCGCAGAGCGCGGAGTGGGAGTCGTTGCCCGCGGTGCGAGGGCGGATTCTGGATCGGCACGGCCGCGTCCTCGCGGCGCCGGACACACGCTACCAGGCTTTCCTCGCCGTCAACGAACTGCGCGTCGACCGGGCGGAGGCGATCGAGACGGTGGCCGCGGTCGTGCCCGTGGCGCCGGAGCGCCGGAGCGCCATCGCGGAAGCCTCGGGCGGCTGGTCTCTCGTCGCGAGCGACGTGAGCGACGAAGAGCGCGTGCGGCTGCAGCGGACGATCGGGCAGGGGATCTACTTCGAGAGCCGGTCCGCGAGAGAATACCCCCGCAGCATGGGCCGCCGTCTCATCGGCGCCGTGGGCTCCGATGGCAAGGGCGGAACGGGCCTCGAGGCCGATCTCGACTTCTGGCTGGTCGGCGAGCCCGGCCGCGCCGAGGTTCGACTCGATGGCCATCGCAACGCGTACCGTCCCCCCGGCGGACAGGTCATCGATGCGGTGCCCGGTCACGATGTCGTGCTCACGCTCGACGCCGAGCTCCAGCGGATCGCCGAGAACGAACTTGCGCGCGCGCTCGCGAAGACGGGGGCGAACGGGGGCGACATCGTCCTCCTCGATCCGCGTACCGGCGAAATCCTCGCGCTGGCGAGCGAACGCACCGACGGAGCGGTCGACCAGATCTCGGGTCTCAGCGATCCCTACGAACCCGGCTCCACGCTGAAGCCGTTCCTTCTCGCGTCCCTCCTCAGCGAGGGCGTCGCCGATCTGGACGAGATCGTGGATGTGGAGGACGGGAGGCTGCGGATCGGCTCGAGGGTGATCTCGGACGTCCACGGCTACGACACGCTCAGCGTGCGACGGGTCATCTCCAAATCGAGCAACGTGGGGGCCGCGAAGCTCTCCACGCGCCTGACGCCCGCAGTCCAGCATCGCTACCTGCGCGACTTCGGTTTCGGCATGCGGACGCAGTTGGGGCACCTCTCGGAGTCGCCGGGACGCCTCAGCCGACCCGAGTCGTGGACCTCGCTCAGCCCTGCTTCGCACGCGATCGGGTACGAGATCTCCGCCACGTCGCTGCAACTCGCCCTGGCCTACGGCGCCATCGCGAACGGCGGCGTGCTGATGCGGCCGAGCCTCGTCAGAGAGATACGGGACCCGTCCGGGCGCCTGGTGCGGCGCTTCGACCCGATCCCCGTGCGGCGCGTCATATCCGAAGAGGTGGCGGAAGCGGTTCGCGGGGTGCTGGAGGAGGTCGTCCGGGACGGCACCGGAACGCTCGCGGGCATGGCGCGGTTCGCGGTCGCCGGAAAGACCGGAACGGCCCGTCTCGCCGTGGACGGCCGCTACGCACCGGGCCGCTACCGCGCCTCCTTCGTCGGCTTCGCGCCGGCGGACGACCCGCGAATCGTCATCCTCACGCGACTCGAGGACCCGAAGGGCGGGGTCTACTACGGGGGCGCGATCGCGGCGCCCACCAGCCAGGCGACCCTCAAGGCGGCGCTCGCGGCCGACGGCGTGCAGGTGGATCCGCGTCTCGTCGTTTCCGACGCCCGTCCCCGGCCGTGGTCGGGCGGAGGTGCGGCCGGCACGCCGGAAGGCGCCGTCATCTTCGCCTCCAGCGGCGCGGACGCGCCCGGCACGGACGACGTCGCCGACATGAGCGGGAGAGGCGTCGTCGCCCTGCCGGACCTCGCCGGATTGTCCGCACGGGCGGCGGCCGCGCGCCTGCACGCGCTCGGCCTCCGCGTGGAATGGCGCGGACAGGGGAGCGTCGCGGGACAGAGCCCCGCGCCCGGGAGCGAGCTGCTCCGGGGTGAGACCGTCGTGCTGAGGTAGCCTGGCGAGGAGCGAACGAAGAAGGGTCTCGGGAATACAAGGTTGGAGGGAGGTTAACCACTGGACTTTGCCGCAACAGACCACAACGAACCGACACGTTGAGCGCAGGCTTGACGAAGCGGGCCTCGAACCACGGTGGAGAGGGGTTCCTCCCGCGGAGTTCCCGGCGTTGCGCTCGGACTCCCGCCTGGTCGGCGCCGGCGACCTCTTCTGCGCGATTCCGGGAACGCGCGTCGATGGCCACGCTTTCGTGGAAGCCGCCGGGCGTGCCGGAGCCGGCGCCGCCGTCGTAGAGCGCGTCGCCGACGTCGACCTCCCGCAACTGGCTGTCCGCGACGCCCGGGCGGCCGTATCCCACCTCGCCGCACTCTTCGCCGGCGACCCAGGCGAAGCGCTCCGCCTCGTCGGCATCACGGGAACCAACGGCAAGTCGACCACCGCGTGGCTCACGCGCTGGATCCTGGACGACATGGGACCCGCCGCGGCGCTGGGCACCCTGGGCACCGTATCCATCGACGGTGAAATCGGCGCCCCGGGGCTGACGACGCCCGATCCGATCGACCTGGCCCTCGAACTCTCCGCGTTGCGGGCGAGTGGCGCGGAGGCGGCGGTGCTCGAGGTTTCGTCGCATGCGCTCGACCAGCGCCGCGCGGATGGTTTCTCCTTCGATGCCGTGGGCTTTACGAGCTTCAGTCGCGAACACCTCGAGTATCACCCCGATCTCGAGGCGTATCGGGAGGCCAAGCTGCGCCTGCTCGAGTTGCTTGCGCCGGGCGGCGTCTGCGCGGTGAACGACGATGAGCCCGCCTGGAAGGAGATCGCGCCGCCGAACGCCACGGTGCTCCGCTACGGCTTCGAGTCGACGGCCGACCTGTGGCCGGATCAACTCGTCCTCTACGCGGGCGGCGCGCGCTTCACCTTGCGGGCGCCGGGCGAGGCCGCCGCCGTGTCGCTGCCGCTTCCGGCCGATTTCAACGTGCGCAACGCCCTCGCGGCCGCAGCGATCGCGTGGGGCCTCGGCATGCCGCTCGAACGGGTCGCCGCGCGACTCTCCGAGGCGCCTTCCGTGCCCGGGCGCATGGAAGTGCTCTCACGCGAGCCGGTTCTCGTGGTCCGCGATTTCGCGCACAACCCGGATTCGTGCGAGCGGGCGCTCTCCTCGTTGCGGGAGATCGTGCCGGGCCGGGTCATCGCCCTCCTCGGCTGCGGCGGCGACCGGGACCCGGGCAAGCGGCCGCAGATGGGAAGCATCCTCGCGCGCCTGGCCGATGTCGCGATCGTCACGAGCGACAATCCCCGGTCGGAGGATCCGTCGGAGATCTGCCGCCAGATGGTCGTCGGCCTGCCGCCCGACAGCTACGAGATCGTCGTCGACCGCCGAGAGGCGATTGCGCGGGGACTCGCCGAGGCCGGCCCCGCCGACGCCGTCGCGCTCCTCGGCAAGGGGCACGAGACGTACCAGGTCATCGGCGGAGAGCGACTGCCCTTCGACGAGCGCCGGATCGTCGAGGACCTCCTTCCCACGCTTCCGGACGCATCCGGGCTGCCCGGAGGGACGGCGTGACGGCGGTCACGCAGGCTCCGGCGTTGCGCTCCGGCTGGATTCGGGCGGCGCTCCGCCTGGACCCCGGCGGCGCCGGGAGCCCCGGCGAGGGCGGAGAGCGGGCGTACACCGGGGCATCGTGCGATTCGAGGACGCTGAAGCCCGGCGAGCTGTTCGTCGCGCTCGCCGGGGCACGGCACGACGCCGCCGATTTCCTCCCCCAGGCGGCGGCCCGGGGCGCGCCGGGCGCAATCGTTCGCGCCGGACGGGAAGATCCCGCGCTCGGGATGGAGTACTTTCCCGTCGCCGACCCTCTGAAGGCGCTCGGCGATCTCGCGGCCCGGGCCCGGCGCGAATCCGGCGCCACCGTCGTGGCGATCACGGGCAGTTCGGGCAAGACGACCGTGAAGGAGATGATCGCCTGCGCCCTCTCCGGATCCCGCCGCGTGTACCGCACGGAAGGGAACTACAACAGCCAGGTGGGGCTTCCGCTCACGATCCTGCGCGCCCCTCCCGATGCGGACGCCTGGGTGCTGGAAGTCGGAGCGAGCGAGCCCGGGGAGATCGCCCGGCTGGCGGAGATTGCGCGGCCCGACCACGTCGTCATCACGACCGTCGGCGCCGCGCACCTCGAGTGTTTCGGGGATGTACACGGCGTTCTGCGGGAGAAGATGGCGCTGGCGCACGGCGCCTCGGGCCGCGGCGCGCTCATCGTGGGGGAGGAACCCGCGATCCTCGCGGACGCCGCCCGGGCCCACCGGCCCGACGCGATCGTCGCCGGCTTCGGACCCGGGGCCGACTTTGCCCCCGAGACGTACAGGGTTGACGCGGACCGGATCGAGTTCCGCCGCGGCGGAACCCGCGTCGCGCTGGGCGTGGGCGGCGAACATCACCTGCGGGACGCGCTGATCGCGGCGGCGCTCGCGGAATCGCTGGAGGTGCCGTCCGACGCCGCCGCCCGGGGGCTGTCGCGCTACGAACCGCTCGGCCTGCGCGGCGCGCTGCGCCGCATCGGGCGCCTGACGGTGCTGGCCGACTGCTACAACGCCAACCCGGACTCGTTTCGCGCGGCGATCGCCCAGACGCGCGCCCTGCTCCCGGGCCGCCGCCGCGCCGTGTTCGCGGGCTCGATGCTCGAACTCGGCTCCCAGGAGGCGAAGGCGCACCGCGAGATCGGCGATGAGATGCGGGCGGCGGGGTTCGACGTCATCGCGGCGACGGGCCTCTTCTGCGACGCGCCGTTCGACGGCGTGCAAGGTCATGCCCTGATCCGGGCGGAGGACCCCGAAGCGGCCCTGCGGCCCTTCGCGGACGCCTTGGAAGGAGATGAGGTCGTGCTCGTAAAGGGCTCGCGCGGCGCCCGCCTCGAGCGGGTCATCGACGAACTGGAAGCCCGTTTCGGAGGGGACGCCTGATGCTCTACCACTTCCTCTTCCCGCTCGCGGACCAGCACATCCTGTTCAACGTCTTCCAGTACATCTCGTTCCGCGCGGCCGGCGCCATGGTGACGGCCCTCCTCACCGCGTTCATCATCGGGCCGGGCGTGATCCGCAGACTCAGGAAGCACGGCATCGGCCAGATCGTGCGGGCCGAGGGGCCGGCCACGCACCTCGTGAAGGCGGGCACGCCGACGATGGGCGGCATCATCATCCTCGCCGCCTGTCTCCTGCCCACCCTCCTCTGGGCGCGCCTGGACAACACCTACGTGTGGGTCGCCCTCGTCGTCACCGCCTGGATGGGCGCGATCGGCTTCATGGACGACTACCTGAAGATCGTGCGCCGTCACTCGCGCGGCCTGATCGCGCGGTACAAGCTCATCTGGCAGTTCGTGCTGGGCCTGGCGCTCGGCGGGTTCCTCCTCTGGCAGCCCCTGTCCTCCTACGGGGCGACCCAGACGATGCTCCCGTTCTTCAAGGATGTGACGGTCATCATCGAGGTGGCGATCTTCCCGCTCTTCGTCGCCATCGTCGTGGCGGGGAGCGCGAACACGGTGAACCTGACGGACGGTCTGGACGGGCTGGCCACGGGACTCGCCGCGATCGCCGCGCTCACGTTCGGCGCCTTCGCCTACGCGATCGGCAGGGTGGACACGTCGGCCTACCTCGGCGTCCTGTACCTGAATGGGGCCGGGGAACTGTCGGTGTTCTGCGCCGCGCTGGCGGGGGCGGCGATCGGCTTTCTCTGGTTCAACGCCCATCCGGCAGAGGTCATCATGGGCGACACCGGGTCGCTCGCTCTCGGAGGCGCGCTCGGGGCCGTCGCCGTCCTCCTGAAGTCGGAATTCCTCCTCGTCATCGTCGGGGGCGTGTTCGTCCTCGAAGGGTTGTCCGTGATGCTCCAGACCGGATGGTTCAAATTCAGTCGCCGGCGCTGGGGCGAGGGGCGCCGGATCCTGCGCATGGCCCCGCTCCATCACCACTTCGAGAAACTCGGCTGGCCCGAGACGCGCGTCGTCGCCCGGTTCTACATCCTTGGCGTCATCTGCGCGCTTCTCGGCCTGGCGACGCTCAAGATCCGCTGATGGCAAACGACCGACGTCCTCCGCTCTTCGGGCCCGGCGAGCCCGTGGCCGTCCTCGGACTCGGCGTGTCGGGGACCGCCGCGGCGCGTCTCCTGCACGCACTCGGAGCGGACGTATACGCGAGCGACGCGTTCGAGGGGCCCCGCCAGCGGGAGGCCGTGGAAGCCCTCACCGCCGAGGGCATCGACGCGGAGGTGGGACAACACGACGTGGAGCGAATCCTGAACGCCGACCTCGTCGTGACGAGTCCGGGAATATCACCGACGGCCGAAATCCGGCGGACGGTGGCGGACGCGGGGGTGCCCACCGTGGCCGAAATCGAGGTCGCCTATCGCCACCTCCGCTCGCGGGTCATCGGCATCACGGGCACGAACGGCAAGACGACGACGACCGCGCTCTGCGGGCACCTGCTGCAGGAGGCCGGCGTGGACGCGCTCACCGCGGGAAACATTGGCCGCCCGCTCTCCGAGATTCCGCTGATGAAGCGGCAGCCGGACTGGCTCGTGGTCGAACTGAGTTCCTTCCAGCTCGCCGACCTCCGCGCGTTCCGGCCCGAGGTCGGCCTGCTCGTGAACCTCGCGGCGGACCACCTCGACTGGTATTCGAGCATCGAGCGCTACTACGAGGACAAGGCGCGTCTGTTCGCGAACGCCGATGAGGACAGCCGATGGGTCCTGAACGGCGATGACGGCGATGTGCTCGCCATGGCGGAACCGGTCGCCGGGCACCGCTACATCGCTTCGATCGGACCGCACGAGGAACCGGGAGCGTGGCTGGACGAATCGGGGACGCTCGTCCAGCGTCTCGGGGCCGGGGGGTCGCCGGAGCCGTGGATCGCGGCCGGCGAGCTGCAACTGGTCGGCGACCACAATGTCATGAACGCGCTCATGGCGGGCCTCGGGGCGGCGCTCGCCGGATGCGAGGCCGCGGCGATCGGAGCCGGACTCGCTTCCTTCCAGGGACTTCCCCATCGCCTCCAGAGAGTGGGAGAGTTCGAGCGCGTGCTGTGGATCAACGATTCCAAGGGGACGAACGTCTCCGCGACCCGCGTCGCCCTCAACGCGTTCCACCGGCCCCTCGTGGCGCTCCTCGGAGGCCGGCACAAGGGCGAGTCGTACCGGTCGCTCGCCCCCGCGCTGCGCGAGAACGCGCGGGCCCTGATCGCGTTCGGAGAGGCCGCGCCGCAGATCGTGCGGGAGCTGGGCGATGTGGCGCCGGTCGAGGTCGCCCGCGGATTTCCGCAGCTCGTGCGCCTCGCCCGCGAGGCGGCCCATCCCGGCGATGTCGTCCTCTTCTCCCCCGCCTGCTCCAGCTACGACATGTTCCCGGACTACCGGAAGCGCGGCCGGACCTTCGAAGAGTGTGTCCGCGAATCGTACGAGGGACCGGCTCCGGAGCGGGCGACGTGACGGAGCACGCCCTCTCGCGGGAACTCCCGCGCGTGCAGGAGTTCGCCGGTTCGCCGGCGTGGGTGCGGAATGCGCTCATCGGGATCACGCTCGTCCTCGCCGTGTTCGGGCTCCTCTCCGTCTATTCCGCGAGCTCCTTCGCGGCCCAGCAGAGCGGACTGCCCGGGAACCACGTGCTCATGAGCCAACTGGCTCGCGCCGCCGTCGGCCTCGTCGCGCTGATCGTCGCTGCCTTCATCGATTACCGCGTGTACCGCCGGTACGCGTGGCCGATCCTCGCAGCGGTGGCGGCTCTGCTTGTCGTCATGATCCTCCCATTCACGACGGACATCGCGCCCGCCCGGAACGGGTCCCGCCGCTGGCTGATGCTCGGGCCGGCGACCTTCCAGCCCTCGGAACTCGCCAAGGTGGCCGTCGTCTTCTGGACGGCCGCGCTCGCCGTTCGCAAGCAGCGGGCCTTCAACAGTTTCCTGCGCGGAGTGCTCCCGTTCCTCCTCGTCCTGGGCCCTCTGCTCGTCCTCATCGCGGCGGAGCCGCACCTCTCGGCGACGCTGATCACGGCGGCGCTGGCGGCGACCGTGCTCTTCGCGGCCGGGATGCGCATCCGGCATTTTGTGTTCCTCACGCTGCTCATCGGCGCCGGGGTGGTGTGGCTCGTGCGCTCGAACAGCTACCAGCTCACGCGGATTCTCGCGTTTCTCAATCCGGAGGCGGACACGTCGGGCGCCGGCTACCAGTTGCAGCAGGCGCAGATTGCGATCGGCTCGGGCGGGATCCTGGGCGCCGGCTATGGCGAAAGCACACAGAAGCTCCACTACCTGCCCGAAGCGCAGAACGACTTCATCTATCCGATTATCGCGGAGGAGTGGGGGTTCGTGGGCGCGGTCACGATGATCGTCCTCTTCCTTGCGTGGACGCACCTCGGATTCCGGATCGCGAAGTCCGCCCCGGATCTGTTCGGGCGCCTGATCGCGATCGGGCTTACGACGATCATCGCCATCGGAGCGTTCGGACACATCGGAATCACGATGGGGCTGCTGCCCACGACAGGCGTGAGCCTCCCCTTCATCAGTTCCGGCGGCACGGGGCTCGTCATGGCGCTCGGCGTCACGGGCGTCCTGCTCAACGTCGCTTCGCGGCGGAGATGCTGACGCATGGCGTCGCCTCGTATTCTGCTCGCGGGAGGCGGCACGGGCGGCCACCTGTATCCCGCCCTGAACCTGGCCGCCGCCTTCGGCCGGCTGGCCCCCGAGGTCGAATGCGTGTTCCTGGGCGGACGGCGGGGGCTGGAGGCTCGCGTGCTCCCTGACGCCGGGTACGAGTTCCGGCTCCTGCCGCTGCAACCGCTGTACCGGCAGCGGCCCTGGCGGAACTGGCGCCTGTTCGCGTCGGCTCCGACCGTCCTCGCCGGCGTGCGGCGCGCGTTCCGGGATTTCGATCCGCGGCTCGTCGTGGGTACGGGGGGATATGTCGCGGGGCCCGCGCTTGCGGGAGCCCGCCTGCGCGGAGTCCCGGCGGCGATCCAGGAGCAGAACGCGGCGCCCGGGCTCGTGACGCGCCTGTTCGCGCCGGGCGTCGACCAGGTCCACCTCGGGTACCCCGAGGCCGAGGCCCGGCTCCGGGTCGGGGACCGCACTCGCCTGAGCGCGCTGGGGAACCCCGTCGCCCCCGCGATGGACGGTACGGCGGACGCCGGCGATTCAAACCGCCCGGCTCCGGCGCGCTTCGATTGGCCCGGCGGCCGGAACCTCCTCGTCTTCGGGGGGAGCCAGGGTGCGCTCGGCCTGAACCGCGCCTTTCTGCGGGACCTGGAATGGGCGGCGCGGGACGCCTCGGCATGGCCGGAGGACGTCTCCGTCGTGTGGATCGCGGGACCGGCGCACGCGGCCGAACTCTCCGCGCGCACGTCGGAACTCCCCTTCGCGGACCGCGTGCGCGTCGTGTCCTACATCGATGACCTGGGCCGACAGCTGGACAGGGTGACGCTGGCGCTGTGCCGGTCGGGCGCGATGTCGCTCGCCGAGTTGTGCGCCGCGGGCCGACCGGCCGTGCTCGTGCCGCTTCCGACCTCCGCGGGGGGGCACCAGCTGACGAACGCCCGGGCGCTGGCGGCGGCGGGCGCTGCGGAGGTTCGCGAGGAGGGGAGCGTCGAGGCCGGCGAGTTGTGGTCGCTCTGTCGCGATATCCTCACCGACGACGGGCGCCTGGCCCGGATGTCGGCGGCCGCCGAGAGCCGCGGCCGGCCGGATGCAGCCCTCGAGATAGCCCGCGAGATGCTCACGCTCCTGGATCGGCGCGCGGCGTGACGGGGGCGGCGATGGCTGCGCCCCGTCCGGCGGGGACCGCGGATCTCCCGGTAGCCGGGGCCCACGTCCATCTGATGGGGATCGGCGGCGCCGGCATGCGCGGACTCGCTCTTCTCTTCGACCGTGCCGGCTACGTCGTGAGCGGGTGCGACCGCGCCCCGGCGGATGCCCTCGGCGACCTTGCGGCGAAAGGGATCCGGGTCGAGCGGGGGCACTCCGTCGCCCACCTGTCCGGGGTCGATCTGCTCGTTCGAAGTTCGGCCGTGCCGACAGACGAGCCGGAGGTCGTCGGAGCGGAAGTCGCGGGCATCCCGGTGATGCGGAGGGCCCGGGCGCTCGGCGCCCTCCTCAACGGGCAGGCGATGGTCGGCGTTGCGGGGACGCACGGGAAGACGACGATCACCGCGATGACCGGGCACGCCGCGGCCGCGGCCGGGCTCGATCCCCTCGTCCTCGTCGGCGGCCGGGTCGACGCGTGGAAGGGGTTTACGCGGCTGGGGGATGGTCCCGCCATCGTGGAAGCCGATGAATTCGACCGCTCCTTCCTCGAACTTCATCCCACGCTTGCCGTGATCAGCTCGCTCGAGCCAGAGCATCTCGACACCTACGGGGATTGGGAGAGTCTCCGTTCCGCGTTCGCGGATTTCGCCGGGCGGACCCGGAACGCCGAAGGTCTCATCTACTGCCACGATGACGAGGGTGCCCGCGCACTCGCGGAGGCCTCCGGGTTCTCCGGCACGGGGCGCGGTTTCGGGTACGGTTTCGGGGACGGAGCCTGGTGCAGGCTCGAAGAGGCGGGGCCGCGCACACTGCGCCTCTGCTGGCCGGACGGGGCGGTCGATCTCACGCTCCGCGTGCCCGGGCGCCACAACCAGCTCAACGCCGCGGCGGCCTTCCTCGCCACGTTGCGGCTCGGCGGCGATCCGCGGGCGGCGGCGCGCGGGCTCGGCGAGTTCCGCGGCGTGGCGCGCCGGCTCGAGATGATCGCGGCGTGGCCCGACCTCACGGTCTTCGACGACTACGCGCACCATCCGACCGAGGTCGCGGCGTCGCTTGCCGCGCTGCGGGAAGCCTATCCGGACGCCCGGCTGACGGTCGTCTTTCAGCCGCACCTGTTCACCCGGACGCGCGACTTCGCGGACGCGTTCACCCGCGCCCTGACGACCGCGGACGAGGCGCGCGTGCTTCCCATCTATCCTGCGCGCGAAGCGCCGCTTCCGGGCGTCACCTCGGAGCTGATCATCGGCGGGGCCGGCGCGACCGCGGCGCCGATCGACCGGAAGGACGCGCGTGAACTCGTGCCGGCGGAGGTCGGCGCCGGAGAGGCGGTGCTCGTCTTCATGGGCGCCGGCGATGTCACCGACCTCGCGCACGCGGCGGTCCAGCGGCGGGCGGGCGATGCGGTGGGAACGTGACGTCCCGCTCGCGCCCCTGGTCCGCTACCGGATCGGCGGGCCGGCCGCGCGGCTCGCGCGACCTCGCTCGATCGCGGAGCTGGGCACCGCGCTGCGCGAAACGTCCGGCCGCGGCTGCCGCGTGCTGGGGACCGGTGCGAACCTCCTCATCGGGGACGACGGAGTGGCGGAACCCGTCCTCGTCCTCGAGGGCGATTTCGAGGCCGTCCGGGTCGGGGCCACCGCCATCGAGGCGGGAGCCGGTGCCCGCCTGCCCGCCCTTGCCCAGGCCGCACGCCGCAACGGACGGTCGGGATTCCATTTCCTGGAGGCCGTCCCCGGCACCCTCGGCGGAGGCCTGCGGATGAACGCCGGGTCGAGGGACGAGGGACTCTGGGACCGCGTCGAATGGGCGGAAGCCGTGACGCCGGAGGGCGAACTCGTGCGGGTCCGGCCCGAGGAGGCGCAGCCCGCCTATCGCCACGTGCGCGTGCCGGCCGACTGGGTGTTCGTGCGCGCGCGCCTCGACGCGGAGCCGGCCGAGGCGGACGCCGTTCGCGAGGCACACCTGAACTTCCGCGAACGAAAGGTTCGGGATCAGGTGTACGACCTGCCCTCGGTGGGTTCGACCTGGAAGAACCCGGGTCCGCCGCATCCGCCGGCCTGGAAGATCGTCGACGAGGTGGAAATGAGAGGGGCCCGGGTCGGGGGCGCCCGGATCCACGAGCGGCACGCGAACTTCATCGTCAATCTCGGCGGGGCGCGCGCCGCCGACGTGATCGAACTCATGGCGGAGACTCGCCGCCGCGCCCTCGCGCGTCTCCGCGTGGCGCTGGAGCCGGAGATCCACCTGTGGGGGTTCGATCCCGCGCAACTCGCCCGCGTGGGGGCCGGCGTGGGGGCCGCATGATCTCCCCCGGAACGTCGCGCTCCCGACGCATCACCCGCCGCGGACGCCGCAGGCTCCTCTTCGCCCTGATGGCCGCCTCGATCGGCCTTTCCGTTCCCATCTGGGTGCCGCCCCTCCTCGCGGCGCTGTCCGCGTTTCAGGTTGCGGAACTCCACGTGACCGGGACCGAGCACATCCCGCCCGACGAGATCAGGGCGCTCGCCGTCACCCCGGACGCGTCCGTGTGGGACGATCCCGCGACCTGGGAGGAGCGCGTCCGCGCACATCCCATGGTTCGCGAGGCCACGGCCCGCCGAGAGGGTTTCAACACCCTCGAGATCGCCATCGTGGAGCGACGTCCGATCGCGCTCGTGGCGACGCCCGAACTGCGTCCCGTGAGCGCGGATGGCTACATGCTGCCGCTCGACCCCTCCGCCGAGTCGCTCGACCTGCCGATCGTCCGGGGCCCGGTCGAAACGGAGGGCGGGTTCGTGAAGGACCCGGGAATGCGGGAGCTCATCCTCGCGCTCGCGCGCATGGATCGGACGCGGAGCGATTTCATGTCGCTCGTTTCCGAGGTCGGGGCCGCGGCGGAGGGGGGATACCGTTTCCTCCTCCTGCCCGGCGCCGGGGCGGATGTCGTCCTGCTGCCGGGCGATGAGCCCCTGCGCGCCCTCGACCGGGTATCGATCGCGCTCGGGCAGATCGAGGATCGACGCGTCGCACGTGCGGATGCGCGGTTCAGAGGCCAAGTTGTACTGACGCGCGTGGAGGAGCGATGATTCAGGGGGCGGGCATTGTCGGGGTGGATGTGGGGTCGACCAAAACCTGTGCGGTCGTCGCTGCGGTGCATCCGGGTCGCCAGCCCACCGACCCGCTCGAGATTCTCGGCCTCGGCGTCACGCGTTCCGACGGCATGAACGGCCCGGACATCGGGAACATCGACGCGGCGACCCGGGCCGTTCGCACGGCCGTCAGACAGGCGGAAGCCACGGCCGGCCGCGAAGTCGAAGCCGCCTACGTGAGCGTGCCGAGCGGGAGCGTCCGGACGTCCCGATCGAAGGGCGTGCTTCAGGTCTCCGGCTCGGAGATCACGCCCGCCGACGTCAAGCGCGTGCAGGAGGTGGGCCGGGCCGTTCCGATCCCGCCCGGCCACGAGTTGATACACGCCCTGTCCCAGCAGTACACCGTCGACCATCGTGACGGGATCCGGGATCCCGTCGGCATGGCCGGCACCCGTCTCGAGGCGGACCTCTGCATCGTGACGGCGGACGTGGCGATCTGCCACGACATCTCGAGAGTCGTCGACCGCGCGGGGTACCGGCCGGACGAATTGGTCATGGCGCCGCTTGCCACGGCGCTCGCCGTGCTTGAGGATGGCGAGCGCGAGGCCGGCGTGGCCCTGGTCGAGGTCGGGGGCGCAACGACGGACGTGCTCGTGTACGGAGGACACCGCCTCCTTCACGCGGCGACGCTGCCCTGGGGCGGATCGATCGTGACGCGGGACATTGCTCGCGGCCTCGGCGTGCACGAAGACGAAGCCGCGCAACTCAAGGAGCGACACGGCGGAGCGCTGCGCGACCGGGCCGATTCGCAGGAACTGCTCGACGTCTCGGGGGCTCGCCACGGACGCGCTCGACGTGTGTCGCGCGAGCTGCTGCTGCACATTATCGAACAACGTCTGGACGAAATCCTGGGTCTGGTATACGAGGAGCTGGAGACGAGCGGAACGCTGGGCGGACTCGAGGCGGGGATCGTGTTGAGCGGCGGCGGGGTCTCGCTCGCTCACACGGAAGACCTGGCCCGTTCCGTCTTCAACCGGCCCGTTCGCACCGGTATTCCTTCGCTCGGTCTCGCGGGCATGGCGGAGGGCGTCGCGCGCCCGTCGTACAGCACCGCCGCGGGACTGGCGCTGTACGGCGCATCGCGGGCCTCGGCCGGAGGGTTGGTGGGAGCGACCCGCGCGTTCGCAATAGTCGGTGGGTGGCTACGGGAGTTTTTCTGATGGGAGGGAGGGGAGATATGGTCTTCGCATTCGACGAGAACGGCGTGCGTAACGCAAAAATGAAGGTCGTCGGCGTGGGTGGCGCCGGCGGCAATGCCGTCAATCGCATGATCGACGAGGAACTCGAGGGCGTGGAGTTCATCGCGGTCAACACCGACGCCCAGGCGTTGAAGGAATCCGGCGCCCACCTCAGAGTCCAGATCGGGAAGGAACTCACGCGAGGCCTGGGGGCCGGCGCCCGTCCCGAGATCGGGCGGCAGGCGATTTCCGAGAGCTCCGAGGAGATACGATCGGTGATCGCGGGTGCGGACCTCGTCTTCGTCACGGCGGGGATGGGCGGAGGGACAGGCACGGGCGCGGCCCCGATCATCGGCGGCATGGCGCGGGAAATGGGGTCGCTCTGCATCGCGATCGTGACCCGCCCCTTCCATTTCGAGGGCAAGAAGCGGATGCGGCACGCCGAGATCGGGCTGCGGGAGCTTCGGCGCGCGGTGGACACGATGATCGTCGTGCCGAACGAGCGTCTGCTTGCCGTCGTGGGAAAGGAGATGACCTTCCGCCAGGCGCTCAAGAAGGCGGACGAGGTGCTCCTCCAGGCGACCCAGGGGATCTCCGACCTGATCTCCGTGACCGGCGAAGTGAACGTGGACTTCGCGGACGTCCGTACGGTGATGTCGAACCGCGGCGCCGCCCTCATGGGAACCGGCAGCGCAACGGGCGAGGACCGCGCGGTGGAGGCGGCGCAGCAGGCCATTTGCTCGCCCCTCCTCGACAACGTATCCATCAACGGCGCCACGGGCGTCCTCATCAACATCAGTGGCGGTCCCGATCTGACGATCGATGAGGTCACGACGATCAACTCGATCATTCAGGAGGCTGCGGGCGACGAAGGCGAGATGATCTTCGGAGTCGTGCACGATCCCCAGCTCGAGGGCAAGCTCCGCGTGACGGTGATTGCGACGGGCTTCGGAGATATGGTGGAGGACGAGCCGGCGCCGGTGGCGGAGCGGGTGATCTCCGCGCGCAAGCCGTCGCCCCGGTCTCCCGCGACCCCGGTGGTCATCGGCTCGAAGTACGAGCGTCCGAATGTGTTCGACGATCGCTCGGCGCCGCCGACGCAACCGGAGTCCAAGCCCGTCGAAGCCCCCGTGGAGGTGAAACAGGCGGGCATCGCGTTCGAGGCGCTCGCGGCCGAGGAGCCGGCGGGGGAGCCGGCGGTCGGATCCGTATTCGAGCCGACGGCCGACGCCGCGACCGAACCCGAGCCGAAACCGGAGTCCGAGGCGGAGCCGGAGCCTGCGCTCGAGGGGCCGGTGTCCGAGGGATCGATGCCCGAAGGCATGGGGTACGAAGCCGAACCGGCGACACCGGACCCGGCCGCGGAGGAAGTGACGGCCGAGGTGGAGCCCGAAGTACCGGACCGCGACGCGTGGACCGATACCCGCGTCGAGTTCGAGGATCTCGAGATCCCGACATTCATTCGGCGACAGATGGACTGAGCGCGCTTGAGAACAAGACTTGCTGCTGCGGTTGGATTCGCCCTCGCGGGGGTCCTGGTCGTCGGTTGGGCCGCGTTTGGCCCCCGGGCCGGGCAGACGGAGGAGGTCAAGGTCGTCGAAGTGCCGACGCCACCTGCGCCCGTCACGCTGGTGCATCGTCTGCAGCGGGGCGAGACCCTGGGCGATGTGTTCGACGACCATGGCCTGAGCCCCGCAGCGACGCACGCCATCGCGGAGGCGATGGGCGAATTCGAGAGTCCGCGCCGGCTGCGGCCCGGCGTCGCGATTCACTTCGTGAGCAGACCCGGGGAGTCTCCGGCACGCATCCGCGTCCACCTCGACCCCGACCGCATCCTCCACCTGTGGTCCGGCGACGGGGCCGCGCCCTTGTGGTCGGCCCGGCTGGACTCGGTGCAGGTCGTACGAGACACGCTTCTCCTCGCGGGTCTCATCCAGACGAACCTGTTCGACGCGGAGATGTCGGGGGACGTGGAGGCGCTCGGCGACGGGGAACGCTTCGATGTGGCGTACCGCATCTCGCAGGTCTTCGCCTGGCAGATCGACTTCTGGCGGGACCTGCGCCGGAATGATGCCTTCCGGCTTCTCATCGAGCGAGAGGTGCGGCCGGACGGATCCGTGCGCGACGCCACGGTGCTCGCCGCGGACTTCCGGAACGACCGGCGGGTCCTCACGGGCGTGCGATTCGAGCATGCCGCGGCCGAGCGCGAGGAGTACTACGACGAAGCGGGCGAAGCTCTCCGGGGCCAGTTCCTGCTCGCGCCCCTGGACATCGTCCGTGTGACGAGCGGCTACAACCTCAGGCGGTTCCACCCGGTGCTCCGGCGTACCCGACCGCATCTCGGCGTCGACTACGGGGCGGCGAGAGGCACGCCCGTGCGCGCGACGGGAGCGGGACGCGTGACGCGGGCGGGGTGGTGGGGCAACTACGGGAACGCTGTCGAGATTCGTCACGCGAACGACATCCGCACCCGATACGCGCACCTGGCCAACGTCGCGCGCGGCGTCGCGGCCGGGACCCAGGTGGAACAGGGGCAGGTCATCGGATATGTGGGCGACACCGGTCTCGCGACCGCGCCTCACCTTCACTACGAGTTTCTCCGGAATGGCGCGCAGGTGAACCCGGCCCGTCTGCAGTTGCCAAGGGCCGAGCCGATCCCCGCGGAACTGCGCGAGCGGTTTGACACCGTTCAGCACGCCGTGCTCGCGCGGCTGCGAAGCCTTCCGATGCCCATCCATCCCACGCAGCGCGCTCGCCGCACACAGGATTGAGCCCCGGCCTCTGGCTTCTCGTCGCGCTTGGCGCAGTCGCACTCGCCGGCTGGGCCTATGGCACGCGTGAGGAACGTGTCGCGGGGCGCACCGGTCCCGCCGCCGTCCGGGCGGTGGCCGTCTTCCTGATTCTGGGCGCGCTCGCCCTG
The DNA here is from genome assembly GCA_022825725.1 of Gemmatimonadota bacterium. Taxonomy (GTDB): domain Bacteria; phylum Gemmatimonadota; class Gemmatimonadetes; order Palauibacterales; family Palauibacteraceae; genus Palauibacter. The sequence goes on along the minus strand of JAJDWE010000020.1, from coordinate 11,595 downwards.
CCCGCGTTGCGCGGCAGCGGTGTCGGGATGCCCGAACGCGTCGTGCTTCTCGACGTCTCGCGCAGCATGACGCTCCCGGTCCGCGCCGGAGACGCCGGCGGGGCGACGCGGCTCGACTCGGCCCTGGCGCTGCTTCCCGAACTCGCCCCGGATCGGATCTACCTGTTCGGCGACGGCCCCGTCCCCGCCCGGCTCGATTCGCTGGACACGCTCGGAGCGACGCACGACGCGAGCCGGCTCGAACCGGCCCTGCAGGCCGCGCGCCTGGGCGGAGCCGACAGCGTGTGGGTGCTCACAGACGGCGAGTTGACGGATCGTGACGCGGCTCGCGAGACGGCCACGGGGCTGGGCCTCGGGGTACTTGAACTCCGGGTCGCCGCGATGGAGCCCCGGGTGGCGCTCGCGGCGCTGCAGGCACCGGAGCGGGCCCGAGCCGGCGATACCGTCCGCGCCACGCTCGAGTTCCACGCCGGGGGGGGATCGGGCGGCGGTGAAGCGGGCGGCGGGGGCGGATTGCCCGACAGCGTGAGCTTCCAGATCGAGCGCGACGGCACGGTCGTTGCAGCCGTGCGTGCGTCCCGCCCGGCTGCCGGGCGGACGGGTCGTGCCCAGATCACCTTCGTGCCGCGGGACGAAGGCGCCGAGTCCGCCTGGCGGCGCTATGAAGCCGTGCTCGTCGATCCGCCGGATCCCTTCGGCGTCTCCGGCCGGACGGGCGCGTGGATCGAAGTCTCGGAATCCTCCGCCGGGGCCGTGCTCGTGTCGCTGGCCCCCGACTGGGAGGCGCGTTTTCTCGTCCCCGCCCTCGACCGGCTCGTCCTGGGCGGAGCGCGCGGCTACCTGCGCCTTGCGGATGGCCGTTTTCTCGAGATGGGCGCCGCTCCCCGCATCGTCGAGGCATCGCGGGTACGCGAAGCGGTACAGGGCGCCCGACTGCTTGCCGTGCAGGCCTCGCCGGAGGATCTGCCGCCGTGGCTGGCCGGCGCGCTGCGGGCTCACGCGCGGACGCTCTTCTTCACGGGGGGGCCGGGTGACGTGCCGGGAGTGGGGGCGCGCGTGACGGGTCCCCTGCCCGGGGAGTGGTACCCTGCCGGACCGGTGCCTGCGAGCCCTTCGGCGGCGCTCCTCGCCGAGGCCGATCTGGATCTCCTGCCTCCGGTCCGCGAACTCTACGCCGTCGAGCCCGCGGGGAGATGGTCCGTGATCAACGGGAGCCGGAACCGGCGCGGAGAGGGAAGGCCGCTCCTGACGGCGGACGAGGACGGGACGCGCCGGTGGGCGCTCTCCGCGGCCGCCGACTGGTGGCGCTGGTCGCTGCGGGGGGACGAGCCGCGCAGCGTCTACGAGGGTGTGTTCAGCGGCATCGTCGGCTGGCTCGTCGAAGACGCGACCCCCCGGCTCGCCTCGCTCGTGCGGACGCCGGCCCCCGGCGAGCCGCAGGTGTGGCGCATCCGTCCCGGATCTACGGACCTCACGATCCGGCTGATCGATGACACGGGCACGGAGGTGTGGAGCGAGTCCATCGCGGATCCTCCCGCCGAGATCGTCGGTCCCGGTCTCCCGCCGGGCCGCTACGAAGCGCTCGTGGCGGCGACCGGCCCCGATGGTCTCGTCGAGCTCGGCCGCCCGGTCGACGTCGAGCCCGATCCCCGCGAGTTTCTCCCCGGCCCGCCCTCCGAACCGCTCGCCATCGGCGCGCAGCCCTCTCCCCGCGCGCCGGTCGACGTCCGGTCGCCCCGGCCCGTGTGGCCGCTCCTCCTCGCCGTCCTGCTCCTGTGCGGGGAGTGGGTGTGGCGGCACCGGATCGGACTCCGGTGACCGAAATCCTCCGGTGACCGGAACTCTCCGCCGCCCGAAACGCGGCCTGTGGCGGCGGATCGTCGACTTCGCGCTCACGGACGTGAACACGCTCGTCGACGGCGGGCTCGACGGCGCCGCCATCGAGCGCCTGGAGGAAGTCCTGCTCGAAGCGGACTTCGGGGTCGACATCACGCTCGAACTCGTCGAGGCGCTCGAGCGGGCGGCGAGCCGCGGCGCGATCGCGACGGAGAGCGACCTGCGCGATACGCTGAGGGCCCGGCTCGCCGAGACGCTCGCCGCCGCCGAGCCGCCCGCCGGCGGGCTGTCCGCCGACTCGCTGCCGCGCGGCGGGGCGCCAGGGGTCCTCCTTCTCGTGGGCGTGAACGGCGTGGGGAAGACGACGACCGCGGCGAAGCTGGCCGCGCGCCTGCAGGCCGGGGGCGGCCGCGTGCTGCTCGCGGCGGCGGATACCTTCCGGGCCGGGGCGCAGGAGCAGCTCCGGGCGTGGGCGGAACGGCTGCAGACCGATTTCGTCGGGGGAACGCCCGGAGCGGACCCGGCCTCCGTGGCGTTTGACGCGGTGGCGGCGGCGCGCGCGCGGGATGCCGCCTGGGTGCTGGTCGACACGGCCGGCCGGCTCCACACGCAGGACGATCTGATGCGCGAACTGGTCAAGATCGATCGAGTGCTCTGCCGACAGGTGGAGGGCGCGCCGTACGAGCGGCTGCTGGTCGTCGACGCCACCTCCGGGCAGAACGTGATGAACCAGGCGCGACAGTTCGGGGCGTCGCTCGATCTCACGGGCCTCGTGCTCGCGAAGTTCGACAGCACGGCGCGCGCCGGCACCGTCGTCTCCGTCGTGCGCGAACTTTCCGTCCCCGTCCGCTTCCTCGGCGTCGGGGAGTCCCCGGAGGACCTCGAGGAGTTCTCGCCCGACCGGTACCTCGACAAGATCCTCGCACCGGAGCCGTGATCGCGTGACGGCCGGGCGCTCCATCCTGCGGGGATCCGTGCAGTACTTGAAGGGCGTGGGCCCCCGGCGGGCGGAGCGCTTCGCGAAGATCGACGTTCACACGGGGCAGGACCTCCTCTACCACCTCCCGTACCGGTACGAGGACGCGACCACGGTCGATGCGATCTCCGAGTTGAAGGTCGGTCAGGATGCGACGGTCATCGGGCGCGTGGTCTCGAAGGGCGTCATCCCCACGCGGCGCCGGCTGCGCGTCTTCCGGGCCGTGCTCCGGGACGTGACCGGCCACATCGAATGCGCCTGGCCGGGACGCCCGTGGCTCGACCGCACGATCGACAAGGGCGACCTGCTGCTCGCCGCCGGACCCGTGCGCTTCTACCACGGCAAACAACTCCAGCCGCGCGAACACACCGTGCTGGCCCGCGCCTCCGACGAGAGAGGCGAACGTCCCTCCGGGGGGCGGGTGTTCCCCGTCTACCCCGCCACCGAAGGGCTCACGCACCGGCAGATCCGCGCCGTCATCGAACTGAACCTCTCCCGTCTCCTCTCCGACCTCGGAGACGACGACCCGATTCCGGGCGGCTGGCTCGAAGAACTCGCCCTCCCCCCGCTCGCGGAGGCCCTTCGCACCCTGCACGGCCCGTCCGCCGTCGCCCAGGTCGGACGCTGCCAGCGGCGCCTCGCCTTCGAGGAACTCTTCTTTCTCCAGCTTCTCCACGCGCGGGCCCGGGCCCGCCTCCGCAACGAAGTGCGCGGCATCGCCTTCGACGCTCCGGCCACGCTCACCCGCGCGCTCCTGGAGGCCCTCCCCTTCGAGCTCACGGCGGCCCAGCGCCGCGCCTGGTCACAGATCGAGGCGGACATGGCCCGGCCCGCGCCGATGAACCGTCTGCTGCAGGGCGATGTGGGGAGCGGGAAGACGGTCGTGGCCGCGCTCGCCATGCTCAAGGCGATCGAGGCGGGACGCCAGGCGGCGATCATGGCCCCGACGGAACTGCTGGCGGAGCAGCACCGGCGCACCTTCGTGAAGATGCTCGGCCCGCTCGGCGTGGAGCCCGAACTCCTGACCGGCGCCATCACGGGGAAGGCGCGGCGGCAAACGCTGGCGCGGATCGCGGCCGGCGACGCCCGTCTCGTCGTCGGGACGCACGCCCTGATCCAGGAGGGGGTCGACTTCGCGTCCCCGGGACTCGTCGTCATCGACGAACAGCACCGCTTCGGCGTCGAGCAGCGCCGCCGGCTCCGGGAGAGCGGCGAGGCGCCCGACGCGCTCGTGATGTCCGCGACGCCGATCCCCCGCAGCCTCGCCCTCGTCCTCTACGGCGACCTCGACCTCTCGATCATCGACGAGCTTCCCCCCGGGCGACGGCCGATCCGGACCGCCGTGCGCGGTCCCGAGAGCCGCGATGCCGCGTTCGACTTCCTCGGCGACCAGCTCGCGGCGGGCCGCCAGGCGTACGTCATCTATCCTCTCGTGGAGGAGTCCGAGGCCCTCGAGGCCCGCGCCGCGACGGTCATGTTCGAGCAACTCCAGGCCCGTTTCCCGGACGCCGCCGTGCGCCTCCTGCACGGACGCCTCTCCTCGGCGGAGAAGGATGAGGCGATGCGGAGCTTCCTCGCGGGCGACACGAACCTCCTCGTCGCGACCACCGTCATCGAGGTGGGCATCGACGTCCCCAACGCGACCGTGATGATCATCGAGGACGCCGAGCGTTTCGGCCTCGCGCAGCTCCACCAGCTGCGGGGACGCGTCGGGAGGGGCGCCGAGCAGTCCTACTGCATCGTCTTCCATGCCTCCGAGACGCCATCGGAGAGGCTCGTCGCCTTCGAGAAGAAGACCGACGGCTTCGAACTCGCCGAGGAAGATCTCAGGATCCGCGGCCAGGGCGATCTGTTCGGCAAGGAACAGCACGGCGCCGTGCTCCTCCGGTTCGCGCAACTCGACCGCGACGTCGACCTGCTGGAGGCCGCGCGCCGGCGAGCCCGCGCCATCGTGGACGCGGACCCCGGGCTCTCGAAGCCGGCCCACCGCCGGTTCCGCCACGAACTCGATCTCCGCTACGCCCAGCGGGAGGCCCTCTACCACGTCGGCTGACCCGGCCGGCACCCCGGCAGTTGCGTTTGCCCCGTCCCGAAGGGAGCCGCAACTTGTCGCCGCCATGTCCGAACACACCGTCACCATAAGCGAACTGCCCGCCCGCATCGGGGACGAGGTCCGCCTCCGCGGCTGGGTCCGGCGCCTCCGCTCCAGCGGCAAGATCTCCTTCCTCGTGCTTCGCGACGGCACGGACGAGATCCAGTGCGTCTTCGTGCGCAACGAGGTCCCGCCCGAGGTGTGGGAACCGCTGACCACCGTGGGGCACGAGGCGTGCGTCGCCGTGACGGGGGTCGTGCGCTCCGATGCCCGCGCCCCCTCCGGCGTCGAACTCACCGGGTCGGCCTTCGAAGTGCTGGGCCCGTCGATCGACTTTCCGATCCAGCCCAAGGAGCACGGCGTCGATTTTCTCCTCGAGAACCGCCACCTGTGGCTGCGGAGCGCGCGGCAGATCGCGATCATGCGCATCCGGGACGAGGTCATCCGCGCGATCCACGACTTCCTCCACCACGAGGGGTTCGTTCACGTCGACACCCCCATCCTCACCGGCGCCATCGGCGAGTCTGCGGGCACCCTCTTCGAGACCGAGTACTTCGATCTCGGCACCGCGTACCTCGCGCAGACGGGGCAGCTCTACGTGGAGGCCGCCGCCGCGGCGCTCGGAAAGGTGTACTGCTTCGGCCCCACCTTCCGGGCCGAGAAATCGAAGACGCGCCGCCACCTGACCGAGTTCTGGATGGTGGAACCCGAAGCCCCCTGGATCGACTCCGACGGGAACATGGCGCTCCAGGAGCGCTTCATCTGCTGGATCGTGAAGCGCGTCCTCTTCAACCAGCGCGATCAGCTCGAGGCGCTGGGCCGCGACATCTCGAAACTCGAGGCCATCCAGCCTCCGTTCGACCGGATCAGCTACACCGACGCCGTCGCCTTCCTGCAGTCGAAGGGGAGCGACATCGAATGGGGTTCGGATCTCGGCGCCACGGCGGAGACGGTGCTCGTCGAGGGCCGGGACAAGCCGCTCTTCGTGTTCGACTATCCGAAGGGGGTCAAGGCCTTCTACATGAAGGAAAACCCGGAGGATCCCCGCACGGTGAAGTGCAACGACATGCTCGCGCCCGAGGGATACGGCGAGGTCATCGGTGGCAGCCAGCGGGAGGACGACCACGACAAGCTCCTCGCGCGCATCCGCGAGGAAGGGCTCCCGGAGGCGTCCTACGACTGGTATCTGGACCTCCGGAAATACGGAACCTTCACACACAGCGGGTTCGGACTGGGAGTCGAGCGCACGGTGACGTGGATGTGCGGAATCGATCACCTGCGCGAGACGATCGCGTTCCCCCGCATGATGACCCGCATCACGCCATGACTCGCAGGGCCCCCGGCGGTCCCTGGAAGGAGGACGGATGACAAGGAAACAATTCTTCGGCACGACTCTCACACTGGGCGCGGCCTTGGCGCTGCTCGGGACGGCCCTCGTGCTCCCGACGCAGGCCACCGCGCAGGAACACGCCGAGATGTCCGCGATGATGCACTCCGTCGAATACCTGGGCGGACGGCCCAACTCGCCCTTCTCGGAGGCCGTCCGGGTCGGCAACGTCCTCTACCTTTCCGGCAAGCTCGGGACCGTGCCCGGCGAGGGACTCGTCGAGGGTGGGATCATCCCCGAGACGCAGCAGACGATGCGGAACATCGGGGACGCGCTCGAGCGCTACGGATCGTCGCTCGACCAGGTCGTGAAGTGTACCGTCTTCCTGGCCGACATCGCGGACTTTCGGGACATGAGCCGCACGTACATGGAGTTCTTCCCCAACCATCGGCCGGCGCGCAGCGCGTTGGCGGTGGGCGGCCTCGTGCTGGACGCGCGCGTGGAGATCGAGTGTATCGCGACCGTCGGCCTCCCGGGCGGCGGCGACGGGAACGGCGGCTCATAGACGCGGGGCGTACGACACCGTGATCCGCCTCACCTGGCTCGGCTTCGTCGTCGGCGCGATCGTCTTCGCGGCGCTCGGAATGTGGATGAACACCCAGATCGAGTTCCCGGCCTTCTCGAACCCGGGCCCCGTCGGGATCCTCGCCCTCATCGGAGGCACGACGTCGGGCCTCGTGAGCCCCCTCCTCTTCCGCCGCCTCGAAGCCCGCAGGCGCCGTCGTCTCGAGGGCCGCGAGCCGAGAAGCTAGCCCGAGACGTTCCCGCGGACCATTCAGTTCATCGTAGTAAATTGTTATCACAAAATGGTTTGTGGATCTAAAGTCGATACTCATCCTACCATTATCTCCACCGACAAGAACTGGGCTCCCCTAGACCCTAGTGGTCGCTGTCGGACGTAGCCGATGAAGGTTAACACCCCGTTACCCGCCGGGCCTCGCGAGCAAATTAGGCAGGCTCGTCGCCGAACTGGCGTGCTTCTCGGAAAAAAGCCCTGAGCCAAGCTCCCATTCCCGCGTATACGTGCTTTCCACCCGTGGAAACGTAGGCCTTGTAAGGGCGGGACGAAGCTAGTTCAGCCATCGTTGACCGTCGCCAAGGCATCTGGAGTGTTGCATGATCACCCGGTAGCAGCACTTGCGGCAGGCAGGGCGGTTGATTCTTGGGCATGGCGTGGTCCTCGTCACCGACAGGAGGCTTGCGGGTTCTAAAGCCAACTTGCTGGATCGTGACTCTACGGTCTCCGGTGTTGGTGACCGACCAGATGATCGCATGCGGTTCGCGACTCCCTTCACGACGGTAGACTTGGAGTTTGACCTTCAGCCGCACGCGGCCAGTTCTGTAACCGAGCCAGAGCGCCACCACGGCAGCCAAGAACGTGCTGGCCGCCGCCGCCAACGAAGCAACCATTGACCAGAACTGCGCTTGAAGACCTTCCATCTCAAGTCACTCCACCTTGGTGCGTCGGGATGAGTGGGGTCCGGGCTGCCTTTCCCAGCGGGCTTCCACGGTATCGGGTGGGACGGCCCTTCGACACACGTCGGCCCCGCAGCCGCCCAGCGGCAGCCGATCCAATGTGGACTTCTTTCTGCCCACCGCAGCAACGCGGACCGAACCCTGTTTGCCGTTGCGGCAGGCTTGGTGGCCGAGTGCGCAGGCGAGGTAGGACTTGCCGGATCCGGGGGCGCCGGTGACGAGGACGGTCTGGCCGTCCCTGATCCACTGGCCGGAGGCGAGCCGGAGCACGAGGGATCGGTCGAGTCCGCAGGGTGCCTTGAAGTTGAGGTCTTCGAAGGCGGCGTCGAGGTGGAGCCTGCGTGGCCCTTGAGCCTCTGGTAGCGGCGCTGCTCTCGTTCGGCCTTCTCGCGCTCCAGGAGCAGCGAGAGGCGGTCCTCGAAGGAGAGTTCGGCGATGTCGGGCATGGCGGTCTGCTCCTCGAACGCCCGGGCCATGCCGGCGAGCCGGAGTTCGTGGAGCAGGTCGAGGGTGGGTTGTCGAAGCATGATGGTCAGGACTCCTTTCGGTTGTGTGACGTTCCATTGCGGGAGGCGGCGTAATAGTCCGGTCCCCGGACGTGTTCGTGTTCGGCGGACAGCGACGGGGTGTGCGCCTCGTCATCGCCGGCGCGGTCGAGGCCGGAAGCGAGGATGGATTTCACCGATCCGTAGCCGAGGGCTCCGATGTCGAGGGCGCGGCGGGAGGCGGCTTCCATGCGCTCGTCGGGATATGCGCGGGCGAGCCGCATGAGGCCGGGGCAGCTGCGGTAGCCCTGTTCGGGGTGGGGACGGCTTTCGAGGAGCCGCTGGACGAAGGCGGCGGTGTCGGGTCCGATCCTTCGGCCCCAAGCGATGAGTCTCGACGGGCTCCAGTCGGCGTGGCCGCGGTGCGCGGCGGGCATGTGGGCCGGATCGGTGGTGTAGGCACCCTTCCGGTGGCCGCGGATGTGGACCGCGACGCGCCGGTGCCGGTGGAAGATCTCGACCGTGGCGGCGGCGATCCGGACATCGACCTCGCGGCGGGCGAGGGCGTGGGGGACGCTGTAGAAGCGGCCGCCGGCCTGCACGTGGTAGTCGATGTTGACCAGCGCCCTGCGCCACCGGGCGAACTCGTAGCGCCGGGCGGGAAGTGGCCTCAGCGCCGGACGGTCCAGATCCTCGAACCAGCTCAGGCGGCTGCCCTAGGTCTTCTGGAACGGCCGCTCGTTGAGCGCGGCCACGAGCGGCGCGATGGCGTCTCGGTTCACCGAGCGAGAAGAACGTCTGGTGGCGCGGCGGCGCCATGACCCAGCGCTCGACGTGCTGGACGGCGGTCTCCGCCTTCGCCTTGTCCCGGGGCTTGCCCGGCCGCGCCGGGAGCACGGTCGTCCCGTAGTGGGTGGCGAGTTCCTGGTACGTGGGGTTCAGATCCGGCTCGTAGCAGCTTGGGGAGTGTCAGCAGCGGGTCACGGCGCAACTCGTCTTGGACGTTGAGGTCTTCTGGCCCAGAGCGATTCTGGCGATGCGTTGCGCCACCAGTGTCCGCACAGGAATGTTCCGTGCGGCGGCGGGTCGCATTGGTCCGTGAAGCCGACGGCAACCCGGTCGAAGGGTTCGTTGGAACCGTTCGCTTGCCTGAGCAGCCGCTCCCCGGACCGCGCCCCATGAGGCCTCAGGGCTTGACGCGGATCAGCCGTGCGTTTCACGGAGCGGCTCTCGACCGATTCTCAGAGGAGGGGTGAAATGAGCTTGGAGTCCGATGAAATCGCTGATGCGCTCAAGTATCTCTATTGGGCATGCCGGAGGCTCTTGGAAATCGCCGATACGAGACCAGATACCCCCATGTACATCACCAATATGTCCAAGGAGCAGCGGCTGGCAGCGGACGTAGAAGCCAACTTGCAAGAAGTAGAACAAGCATTGCGGCGTCATGGCGTCTCGTTGTAGAAGGTTGCCCTCAAGTCAACGCCCGGTGAGCATCTGGCGCGCGTAAGCTCTGCTCGTTTGCGGCGGCTCCTACGATCTCGTGCGCTCGCCTCGATCTCGACGGGATCGGCGGCAACACCCAAGGCCTCGGACATGGTGACTCGAAGTGTTCGACAGGTGAGGCGTGAGTCTCAGCGACGGATAACGAAGGGTTCGACATCTGCCGCCATCTAGCCAGGATTGACCGAGCGTGCGGCGAATCGCCACTCTTGACACCGAATGCCCTCAGGCATCTCCTGATTCGACCCTAGGACCACAGCCCCGTGAACCTCGACGGTGTGACATGGCTCGCGAATGCTCGTGCGACCTCCAGATCATTGGTGGGTGCAACTGCTGTGAAGTGTGTTACCGTTCGGTTGGGTGTGATCCGAAGCCTTCTGGCCGACCAAGCTGTCTCGGTGCAGGCACGCTGGCCCGAGCAGGAGTTCGGCATTTCCTCCGAGGGTATATCCGGGCATCGGCAGACCTTGGCCAGCTGGACCGCGACCTACCCACCTCCAAGGAAGAACTGGTCAGTGCGGCTCGCGCCCTTAACGATCCTGCTAGCGCTGCGGCTCTTGAGATCGATCCACCGTGGCGCGTCTTCCGCAGTCGGGATGGTGGAATCCTCATCGACTGGCTTGATGGCTCCGCACTCGAACCGATTCCTACGCCCACCGTCTCCACGGAAGCTGACGGCGCGCGATCCGACATCCTTGGCGAGGCATCAAATCGGGGAGCCGTGTGGGGTCTCCTTAAGGTCGCCGGGTTTATGCTCTTGCTCGGTTACTCGATTGGGTACGGCCTGTGGCTTGGGTTAGCGATCCTCGGTCTGACCCTTGGTCTTCCCGACAGCTACCTGCCGTCCCCCCACGTATTCGCGATCGGCTTACCAGCGATTTTGCTGGTGGGCTTCGTGATTCTGTGCGTGGGCTCATTGATTTCGAATCGACGGAGGACCGGTCAAGGGGTCAGCAAGGATCGGGTCGATAGCGCGAACGGTCCTCGCCGCCGAAGCGCGTAAGGCGGGGGGACCGAAGGGGGAGTGCCCCTTTTCGGATCCCCCAGCTCTCCTCGCCGCCGCGACCTCCATGCGCACCCGCTCGCAGCCGCACGTGCGACCAAGCGATGGGCCACAGCTACACGTCACACGCTCCAGATGGAGGAGGAGTTCCACGACTCCCCCCGTCCACAGAGGCAGGGCCAACTCGTGCGCACACGCTGCCCCAACGGAAGCATGCCGCCGCGTTGTACACGGCCGAAATGAACAGGTCCCACGAGCGACCAGCCAAGCGGCGGAACCAGCTATCCGGATCCGTCCACCAGCCTCGGTCTTCCGGCCACGAGTCGCGATCCGGAATCTGATCCCTCACCAGCCGCCACGCATCGCCGACCGTCGCGAGAGCCGGACAGGATCTGCACGCGGCGGCCGCGCCGCGAACCTCCACCGCGATGGATACCCTCGCCGCATAGCCGCCCAGTTCGGCGGCATCCCATTCCAAATCAAACTTCGCCAAGCTTGCCGGCGAGTCTGCCCGTTGCCAGCGGTCGGCCAGCGAGCCCTCCCCGTACAACCGGCTACGGAGCGAATCGCTCCGTCCAAAAGCACGGTAGGCCGCTCCGTATGCTGGGAACAAGACACGCCGAGTCAGTGCCGAATCCGCCTCGAAGACCGCCGCCATCGGTGTGTTACCGGGCATGCAAAATTGCAGGATCGTGGGCATTGTCAACCGGCACGGAAAATGTCCCGGTTATCGGCATTGAAAATGTCCCGGTTCGACGGCTGCCCCGCGCAGGGAGCGGAGCGACCGGAGCGGGGCAGCGGGCCGGGAGTGCGGTGGTCATGATGGACCCTCTCCCGATG
>JAJDWE010000025.1 GCA_022825725.1 Gemmatimonadota bacterium | reverse complement strand
CATCGGGAGAGGGTCCATCATGACCACCGCACTCCCGGCCCGCTGCCCCGCTCCGGTCGCTCCGCTCCCTGCGCGGGGCAGCCGTCGAACCGGGACATTTTCAATGCCGATAACCGGGACATTTTCCGTGCCGGTTGACAGCTTCTGGGCGTCGCTTATTGCTGTCCCAGTGAAAATCCATGGGGGGTCGGGATCAACGGTATCCCAATGATAGGCGCACTCTTCCCAAACGAAACTGTCCGAAGCGGTTCTTTCTATCGTTCCGCCAGAAGGGCACGAAAAGATCATCGGATATGGTAGGTCTGTGCGATCGAAGGCACTTGGAAATGTGTGGAGGAACGCCTGTTGGAAATCAGCGGACTCATCTTCACTTAGTCTTAGTTGGGATTGCCGTTCACGGTCTGTGCTACAGGACATGAGAGCTACAGCGAGCACGGAGAAGGCGAAGGCGAGGAACGATCGGGCGACACGGGACATCGGCATCTCCAACGTTTGGGTTAAGCCACGATGTCCGGCATCTCGTGGCCCGTTTGTGCAGGTACGGTAATCACCTGACACCCGGCGTCGCCGATGTCAGCGTTGCAGGGTCGGACGCCCGCGCGCCGTCGCGCGTAGGCTTATAAGTCCGCCGTTGACCTCGAAGCAACCCCAACCCTCGGACACACCGACCCCATGTAGCACCGCCCACACTCCGGCGCCCGCCCGGCGTGACACCACTTCGTCCCGAGGTGCCGTGCCGGCCAGTCGAGTTCCCCCGGCCACTCCGGGCTGAGCTCGCGAGCGCGCAGCTGGAGCCGGAGTCCCTGCTTGTCCCTGGTCGAGCGTAGCTGGCTGTGTTCGAGCCTGTCGAGGAGTCCCAGCCGCTCGAACACCCGCAGGACGTGGGTGTCGACCGCAATGTCGGGCATGGGCGTCGCGAGTCCGATGTGGAAATCGCGAATCAGGATGTTCACGGCCATGTTGGCGATCTTCGGGCCAACACCATCGAAGGCCAGGAACCGTCTGGCCACGGAAGCGCCGCTGCTCCCGCCGGCCCAGATACGCGAGGCGTCCCCGCCGTACCTGTCCGCGATGTGCCGGAGGGCCGCCGGAAGCAATCGTGCCATCTCAGCCGGTGGTCCGAGGAACGCGGCCTCGACCGGTTCGGTCCGCATGTGTTACCGAGCCTCGCGGGATTGCCGTGTGTGCCCCACTGGGTTACCGTGACCCCATGCAGACCGTTGCCGAGACTCCAACCTTCTCCCGTCAGGCCGACAAGCTGTTCAACGAGGACGAGAGACGCGAATTGATCGACTACTTGGCCGAGTACCCCTTGGCGGGGTCCGAGATTCCCGGCACCGGCGGGGTCCGAAAGATGCGATTCCGAGCCTCCGGGCGCGGTAAGCGGGGTGGTGTCCGCATAATCTATTTCTTCGGGGGCGAGGAAATGCCAATCTACGCGCTTCTCGCCTACTCGAAGTCCGGCAAGACCGATCTGAACCCTGGCGAGCGCCGAGCAGTGGCTGCGCTCGTAGCCGCCATCAAACTTCAAGGAAAGCGGGGGAGGGAATGAGTACGTTCGGAGAAGACCTGATCCAGTCCTTGAACGAGGCCTTGGACCATGCCAAGGGGGAGGGTCCCGCCATCGTTCACGCCCCGATCTCCCCCCGCGAAGTTCGGATGGAGGCGAAGCTGACGCAGATCCAAATGGCGGCCCTGATGGGAATGAGCCTGTCCGGCTACCGAAAGTGGGAGCAGGGGAGACGGCGTGTCAGCGGCCCGGCGGTGGCGCTTCTGCGCATCATCAAGCACGATCCCAACGCGGTGAGGCATGCACTGGTGCCATCGCCATGAGGTTTGATCCGAACGTCATCATCCGCGCCCAAAAGTTCCGGGCCGAGCTGGCCGGGTACCGCCTCGTGCGCGGACACTTCATGGACGGGGAATCCGACCGGGCCGACCGCTGGTATCTCGTGCCTTCGGACACGAACCCCGAGGACGAGGCCGCGCATCGGCAAACCGACGGCTACCGTACCGTCGCCGAAGCCGCCGACGCGGCTATCGTCCGCAACGGAGCCTAACCGAAAGAAGAGGACGCCAGACGCCTCGAAGACGGCGAGGGCCCCTTATGAGAGGTCGGTTGCGGGCGGGGCTGATCAGAACGTTGGTGTCGAGTACGACCCTGTCAGCCTTCATCGGAGAGCAGGGACTCCAGCGCCGCTGGCGTCAGGTCGTTGTCGGCTGCCTCCCGGCGCATGGCGTCCATCGCGGCCGCTAACCGGTCCCAGGCAGTTCCGAGCAGTCCTTCGAACTGCTCCACCGACAGCATCACGCCCACCGGCGTGCCGTTCCGGGTGATCCGCACGGGCCCCCGCTGGGCGGACCGAAGCAGCTGGCCGAACCGGTTCTTCGCCTCTTTGCAGGTGATTTCTCGCATGTGGGCAGAATAGCCGCTCACCAGCATCGTCGCAGCATGCTTGAGCAGTTCGACCGCCTGATCCCGCGAAACCGTGGGGTAGTTGTCGAGGAAATCCTCGAGTCGGTCGCCCGCCTTGAGATGCTCCATCAGTATCCGCACGGGAACTCTCGTGCCCGATAACACCGGAGTCCCGCCCAGGATGTCCGGGTCCGTGTCGAGGAGCTTGTCCGTCAGGATTGCATCCGCCCGTCAGATCGTCACGCCGTTGTCGCTACTGCGGCGTGGATCGCGGGCGCCAAGATCCTCCACCCATCCGCGTGCCCGTCGTGCCTGCGCAAGCTCGTAGCTCGCCTGCACTCGCATCCAGTGATCGGCCTCGCCCCAGCCGAGAGCCTCCAACGCGAGCGCCATGTTCGCCGAGAGGCCCGCCTCGCCGTTCAGTAACCGTGATAGGGTCCCCCGCTCGCACTCCAGGCGCACCGCCGTTTCGGTCACGGTCCAGCCGACCTCGTCCATGCTCTCGCGGATCAGCTCGCCCAGGTGCGGAGGGTTGAGCATAGGATCCACGCGTTCGTCTCCTGCGCTGTCCATGATCCTACCTCCGGGTTTGTAGGTCGCTCGATGCTTCCGCCGGCCGCAATGGACATCGAGGAGCTCAAGGTACGGGTCTGAGAGACACGTCAGCCCCGTCATCTGCGTCCCCTCGGGACGTCTCTTGGTTGAAGTGAGATCGGTGAAGGGGAAGGAGACGAGAACGATGTCGCCCCGCCTATAGGCTATCGTAGACAGCATCCTCCTCGTTCACCCAGAAGTCGAAGCTGCGCTCCGAGCCTTTCAGCCACGGAACGTTCGCCGCAAAGCGTTCGACCGTCATCTCCCCGGCGCGGTCGCGCGCCTGCCCGAGATCGTACGCCATCTGCATCCCCAGCCACGTCTCAGGCGTCGAGCCGAAGGCCTTCGAAAGCCGGATCGCCATCTCGACCGACACTCCGGTATGCCCGTTCAACAACTCCGAGAGCGCCTGCCGGGTAACGCCCATGCCCTCCGCCGCCCGCGTCACGGTCAGGCCCAACGGTTCGAGGCACTGCCGCCTCACGATGCCGCCCGGATGCGGCGGGTCGTGCATGGGCATGGTCGGTCCTCCCCTTCCGCGATCGTCCACCTGGTACCCATCGGCCACCGTGACATCCCCGCACCTGAAGGGCTCGACGGTGGAGCGTCGCCTGTCAAGCAAAAACTTGCAGCCCGCTAGCAGGGCGAAGGGACGGGCTGGCGTCCAGGTGGGCTCCCGCCGACGGGACACCACCGACCGGCTTGGTGTATCATGAACCAGATCCAGTAGATGCGGACGAAGACACCGAGCGCGGAGGAGATCGGAAACATGAGCACAACTCGCATCACGATTGATCCGGAAGATCCCGAAAGCCTGCCCGAGGGGAGGGTCGATCACGCGGTGCTGGACGGCACCACTGAGGCAGATCTTGTCTCGCAGCAGCGGGAGGATGACGCCGAAGCGATGAGGGACTCGGCGCGATCTGCCGGCCTCAAGGTGCCGAATGCTGAGACCCGCAGAGCCATGGCCGAGTGCGAGGAAATGATGAGGCAGGGAACGGCTCGATTCGCCAGCGCGGAAGAGCTGTTCGCGGAGCTCGAAAGGGCCGACGACCAGTAAGCCGACGCGCCTGCCCCGCTCAATCGTCCGCGCGCAGATCGTCGAAGAGGTCCTCTACGCTGGCGGACTGCGGGAGGTCGCCCCGGCCGGCCTCTCTCATCGCTTCAATGGTATCGGCATTGGGAACCAGCGGTGCGAACGGCAGCGCTTTCTCCTGGGCGACCTTGATCAGAAGGAGGCGCAAGGCACCGGAGACGGTCAGGCCCACGGCCGCCAGAACGGTGTCCGCCTCCTCCTTCACGGCTGGGTCGATGCGGGCCTGAACGAGCTGGTTCGGCATGTGCGGCATCCGTGTTTCGGGTTGACGTACAACATCATGCAGGCTCACGGGCTGGCCGGTCAGTCAGACCGCGTCAGTTGCCGGCCGCCAGGTTCATCTGGTACACGGTCTCGCCATCTTGCCGGACCAGGAGTCCTTGGAATTCCTCCGCAAGGCCCGTCCAACCGTGTCCCGCGGGCGCGCTGCCAAGAAAGATCCTGTCCCCCGCAGTGCCCACCAGAACACCGCGTGGGCCATCATCGTCCAGCATCAATATGAGACCCTCTTCGATGCGATCCGTATCGAGGCCCAGACTGACGCGATAGCGACCGTCCATAGGCTTCACGCCGTAACCCATCCGCTCGAATCCTTCGGTGTCGTTGATCACCATGCCCGTACTCGGCGCGATGCGCCTGCCGATGTTCGGATCGGGTGTGGGATCCCCGACGGCGAGGCGATCGAATCCGTCCTCGCTGAGGATCAGCATCCCGTTGGTGTCGTGGCTGTAGTCCTGGTAGTAATCCATGTAGGCCTCGGGAAACCGGGGTGCCCAGACCTCCCGCACGCGAGCCTCATTAGTCCGTACGCGGTTGGCGGCCTCGGGGACCGGGGCGCCGATCAGAATTCTCTCGCGCCCGACCTCATCCTCGATGATCAGCCCCCGTGCTCTGAGCACACCGTCCGTGGCCGTCCCGCTCCTGACGAACAGCACGGCCACTGCGATGGTCAGCAATGCGGCGTAGACCTGTAGCCAACGAACGGTACGGTTCAATCGTTCGGCACTCGTACTCACGGCATCCTCCTTTGAGAATCGCTATCCTGGCGACACGGACGGGTCGTGCCGGTGCGGGAGGCTCGGGGGCAGCGTGTAGCGATCGCCGCCGCCCGCGTCAGTTGCCGGCCGCCAGATTCAGTTGGTGCACGATCTCGCCATCTCGCCGGGCCAACAGCCCCTGAAATTCCTCCGCGAGGCCCGTCCAGGCGTGTCCGGCGGGCGCAGTGCCAAGAAAGATCCCGTCCGCCGGCGTGCCGACCAGAATGCCGCGTGGGCCACCATCCTGCAGGACCAGGCTGAGCCCCTCTGCGATCTGATCCGTGTCGAGGCCCAAGCCGACGTTATAGCCCCCATTCACGGCCAATGCGCCATACCCGGTCCGCTCGAACCCCTGGTCGTCGTTGATCACCATGCCCGTGGCCGGCGCGATGCGCCTGCCGATGTTCGGATCGGGCGTGGGATCCCCGACGATGAGTCGGTCGAATCCGTCCTCGCTGAGGATCAGCATCCCGTTGGTGTCGTGGCTGTAGTCCTGGTAGTAGTCCATGTACGCCTCGGGAAACCCGGGTGCCCAGACCTCCCGCACGCGAGCTTCATCGGTCCGAACGCGGTTTGCGGCCTCGGGGACCGGGGCACCGATGAGGATTCTCTCGCGCCCGACCTCGTCCTCGATGATCAGCCCCCGCGCCCGCAGGACATCCTCCGCCGCCGCCCCATTCCTGACGAACAGCACGACGAGTGCAACGCTGGCCAGGACGGCGTACCCCTGCAGCCAACGGATCGTCCGTTTCACCTGCTGCATTTCCGCTTGCACGTAGGCGCCTCCATCTGGTTGACCTGCATCGGTTCATCGGGTTGACGTATATGTCATGCGGACTCGCGGGCCCAGCCGGACAAGTCGACATGTCACCGAACCTCGGACGGCAGCCTCCGCACGACCACGCGGGCCACGTCGAATTCGTCGAACTCGATAAACGCCGCCAGCCCGTCCGGACCGAAGGCGTCGGGCAACGCCGTCGCGCCGGTCGCGTAGGTGCCCACGTACTCCCCTATCGCCGTCAGGACATCGATGGGTCCGTCGCTTTGCGGCTCGTCTCCCCGGCGTTGCACCCAGATGCGGCTATTCCATGTAGTACGGAGACCGCGGAGCACCGAGAGTTCGTGGTAGTACGTCGTTTCAAGCTCGACGTTGGTCGTCGCCGACGGTCTGTTTCCGCCCCCTCGCTGGCGCAACTCCAGCATCCTGAGCCCTGTACCGAGTCCCTCGCGAGCGTTGGCGGCGCGTCGTCGGTACTCCCTCTCGATCGCCGGCGTCACGGGCTCGGGCACAAACGGCCGCCGGATGATTCGCGAGACCTGCCGCGCACCGGGCCGCGTCACCTTCAGTGCGTACGCGGAAGAATCCGAATGAACGACGCCGCCATCCGGGAGGACACCCACGAGGAGCGGGGGCTCGAAGACCGTGGGCCCCGTCATGCCGCCCAGCATGTCCCGAAGCTGGGCGGGGGCACCATCCGGTACCCGGTCATCCGGATCGCCTCCCAGGGGCAGCCAGCCCGTGACCACCGTGTCCGCGTGAACGGCCTCGCCGTCGAGTCCAATCCGCACGATGGGACGCGAAACGGGCTGGACCGCTGAACCTCCCCCCATGAGGCTGCGGAGTCCTTCCACCAGACTGTGGGTCATGACGCCGAGCCGATCCCCGGCGAAAGCGAAGACGGCGTCGCCGCGAGGATCGGCCCGAAGGCTCTGCCCCAACTTCGGCCTGTCGCCGGGCTCGCCGCCGGCTCGGACCATGCGCTGGAAGCTCCCGGCGCTGTCAAACAGCTGATAGCCGCCGTGGCCGGCGTCGCTCACTACCACCGTTCCGTCCCGGAGCACCGCGAAGTCGATCGGGCGGTTGAACTCGCCGGGCCCACCGCCCGGGGAACCGAACTCGCGCAGGAAGCGTCCCGAAGCGTCGAACACCACGACGCGCACCTCCCCGGAACGCCTTGAGCCGGGAGTGTCGTCGAAGACGTACAGATTGCCCGCCGCGTCGAACGCCACCTTGGCGACTCGGGCGAACATCTCCCACTCCTCGCCCTCGAGGACACCGACGCGGTAGACCTCCTCAAACTCGACGTCGATGCGACGGTCCCGAGCCGGGATTTCGATCACTTCCTGAGCCTGGAGAGCGGGCGCCGCGACCAGGGCGACGACGAGCGGCAACGAGCGGATCCGGGCGGGCTGGCTGGCGTTCATTGCAGTCCCTCGCGTGGAGTTGGATGCGTGCCACCGATAGGACCTTTTCCACTAACATCAGGGTTGCCCGACTGCGCTATCCGTCCTCGAGTCCAAGTGCGCATCTTGATCGATGGCACCTGACGTGGCATGATTATTACCATGGAAACTACCATCGACAAGGCCGGCCGCCTGGTTGTGCCCAAGGCGGTTCGGGAAGCGAGCCGGCTGCGTCCCGGAACCCGAGTCCGGTTCCGGGTTCGGGACGGCCGCGTCGAGATTGAGCCGGTACCGCTGGACGTCTCACTCGAACGGCGTGGCGCTGCCGTGGTCGCGGTGCCGCGCGAGGGCCGTCCGGTGTTGACGGCGGCGGAGGTCGAGGAGACGACGGCCGGCCTCCGCTCTTGACCCGTTACCTCTGCGACACAAGCGCCTTGGTCGCGACCGTCTGCTCCTGGCACGAACACCACGCGAGAACCCGTGCCGAACTCGCGCGACGCGAGGGCACCGGCGAAGAGCTTGTGCTTGCCGCTCATTCGCTGGCGGAGACGTATGCGGTCCTCACCCGGCTACCAGGACCTCATCGACTGCGATCCGGGGACGCCATCGCACTGCTCGAGGCGAACTGGGGCGAAACTCCCACCATACACCTTACGGCGGCCGAGACCTGGCGCACGCTGCGCAGAGCGCAGCGAAGAAGAGTGATCGGCGGGCAGACGTACGACATGCTCATCGCGGCATGCGCGCTGAAGGCCCGCGCCTCGACGATCATCACCTGGAACGTCCGCCACTTCGCCGCCGCGGCACCCGAGATCGGCATCGAGGCGCCCCGCTAGCCACGTTCCGGGAACGGTTCGAGCGCCGGGAGACGGGGACGATGGCGCCGAAGCGATGAGGGACGTCACGCGGCCGGCCTCCGGTCTCGCGCGTGCCTTTACATGGCGGCGAACCGGCGTTTACGATGGATGCAGCCCCAACACGGGAACCTCCTGGGACTGCGCTCGGCCATGAAACTCATGCACGCCGCCATCGGACTGTCGGTCGGAATCTCGCTTCTCGGCTCCGGGCTTCACGCGCAGGAGGAGCCCGACCACCGCCTCCACCAGTATCACTTCGGAGAGATCGCCATCCCGCCGGCGTCGGGGGATGAACCCGTTGCGGAGAATCTGTCCATCGAGCGGGCGGTCGCCTATCTGGAGGGTGGAGCCAAGGCCTGGGTAAACAACCGCGGTTGCGTCTCGTGTCACACCACGGGGTGGTACGGGATCCTTCGTCCGCAACTCGCCGGGAGCCTGGGTCAGCCCGATGCGGCCTTCCGGGCCTTTCTCGAAGAACGTCTCCAGGACAGGCTCGCCAAGGACCCCGAAGAGCTCCAGGAGGGAGTGGACCCCGCGGAAGTCGTGCACCTTGCCGCGTCTCTCGCATCCTGGGATGCGTACGTGGAGCAGCGGCTGTCTCCCGAAACCGAGCAGGCTCTTCAGCTCATGTTTCGCCTTCAGCGCGACGACGGGGCCTGGCACTCGCCGGACACGTGGCCGCCGTTCGAGTCCGACGCGTTTCAGGTCGCGACCGTTGCGGCCATGGGTGTGGGCCTGGCTCCGGGATGGCTCGAGCAGGCGGCCTCTCCCGAGTTGCAGGGGCAGGTGGCCAGTCTGCGAGAGTATCTGCAGCGGGTCCCTCCTCCTCATGACTACGCCCGGGTGGCACTGCTCTGGGCGGACCGACATCTCCCGGGCGTGATCAGCGCCGACCGGAAGCGGGACTTCGTCAGGATGATCCTGGACCGTCAGCGCCCGGACGGGGGATGGTCGATTCGCTCTTTCGCTCAGCCCGAGGAATGGGGGCGGGGCAACCGCGCGGAACGCCTGCGAGCCGAGGCGGACTTCGGCGATCCCGCGAGCGATGGCCACCAGACCGGTCTGGCGGTTGTCGTGCTGTCGTCCGCGGGGGTGCCGGCGACGGACCCGGCCGTGCAGCGAGGCGTGGAGTGGCTCAGGCGGAACCAGAGAGAATCGGGCCGCTGGTGGACGAAGTCCCTCAATACGGAGACGTGGCACTTCATCACGTATACCGGGACGCTCTACCCGGTGATGGCCCTCGCGGTGACGAGTTCCCTGGCCAGTCCCTCGTCCGAGGAACGCTAGGGAACCGCGTCGGCGGCCAATGAGCTTCCTGACTCGCCGCTCGAAGCGCCGGGAGCCGCAATACTCCGACGATCTGCGTCTTGCCAACTATCCCCATCCCTATCCCGATGGCTGGTACCGGCTGCTCCGCTCGAAGTCGCTGCGGCGGGGGGAAGTGCGCTACCTGGAGTGCCTGGGCCGCGCGCTGGTCGTCTGGCGCAGCGAGGCCGGGGACGAAGTATTCGCGATGTCGGCGTTCTGCCCTCACCTGGGCGCGAACCTCGCGGGCGGCCGCGTCTGCAGGGATCGCATCGAGTGTCCTTTTCACGGCTGGCAATTCACGGGCGACGGACGAGCGGCCCACGTGCCCTACAGCGACACCGTGCCCACCCGCGTAGCGACCGAGAGTTTCCCCGTACAGGAGGTGCACGGGCAGATCTTCATGTATCACCGGAGTGGCGGAGCTCCGCAGCAGGCGGGCGAAGAGGTTCCGTACCCGGTCCCCCGCATCCCGGGAGTCGATGACGGGACCTTCGTCTTTCGCGGACATTACGACGCCGGCCGCAGCCGAATGCACATCGTCGAGCCTATCGAGAATGCGGTCGACTCTGCGCACTTCGGACACCTCCACAACCGACTGACCGTGCCCTGGACGCGATTCCCGATTCCCCGCACGGCAATCGAATACACGTCGCGCCTGGACTTCGACGCTGCCCGGGGGAGCTACCGCATGCCGCTCCTCGTCGAGACCGTGTTCAACGTCGGCGGCCGCCGCATGGAAAGTACCCGGACAAAGACCCGAGTCATGTTCACGGGAGTCGGCAGCATCATGAACCTGACGATCGAGTTGCCGAGGGTGGGCGTCGTGGAGATCGTACAGACCTATCTGCCGATCTCACCACTCGACCAGCAGGTCGTCTTTCACTGGTTCGCCGAGCGCAGCGTCCCGCGGCTTCTGGTCCGCGGTGCGGTCGGAGGCTGGGTCTCCCAGTGGCGCAACGATGTCCGCATCTGGGAAGAAAAAGGCTTCACGGCCCCCCCGATGCTCTGCCGCGACGACGGCCCGGTGATGCGTCTGCGGGACTGGTACCGACAGTTCTTTCCCCCCACGTCGGAGTAGGTTCGAAGAACTCGCGTATCCCTCAGCGGGTTTGCCAGAGCCGTAGCGAGGAGATGCCCCCGGCGCTCGACGCGCGACGCACATATCGCTCGTCCGCCGTCACGAACACGCCCCCAAGGCCGAGCGCCACGGCGTGGTACGCCGCGTCGTAGAACGCGACTCCGTACGTTACGGCCAGAGACACGGCGCGCCTTCTCCAGTTTGAGTCGAGCCGCGCTTCCGCCAGGCCGAAGTCGGCCAGGGATGCCAGGAGCGCGTCGGCGTCATCGGGGAACCGCCTCGCCAGTGTGTTTCCCACCTCGTACATCCAGAGTTGAGGAACGACCAGGTCGAGGGTTCCCGCCACCGCCTCGTCACGCAGCGCGAGCGCCGCGTCGGTGTCCTGCTCGTCGTCGCCCGGAAGAACCCATTTGAGAAGAACCGACGCGTCCGGCGTGACGATCACGGCCGCCGTTGCTCCCGCTCCTCACGGATCCACCGGACGATTCGATCGGTCTCGACTGCGGGCAACCGCGCTCGCAATGCGTCCATCCGGGCGGAGGCGTCCCGCTTCCTGGAAGCGCCCGACCACTCGCGGATGGCTTCGTTGACGGCGCGACTGCGGGTACCGCGCGGGAGCCCTTGCAGCACACGCCACGAGTCCTCGTCCATCATGATGTTGACCCGTCGAGCCACGTCGTTCTCCTCCGGGATGCGTCGGGACATGGTGTGTAACGATTACACACCTCCGTGCATCCTCGCAACTCAGGGGGTCGAGTGACGCGTTACTTTCCGCCACCAGCGCCCAACTTCAGGGGCGCAGCAGCAAGCCTGCGGTCAATCCCGCTTCGCTTGCCTTCATGCTCGAACGGACGGTGACGACCACGTCGTCGAACTCCGTAACCCACTCTTCCCGGGCGTAGATCGAATAGCTGGCCTCGATCCGGAACGCGACGCGCTCGCTCAAGGTCTTTTCCAGTCCGATCCCGGATTTCCAGACCGTGAAGTCCATATCGCGGTCCTCCTGACCGGACACGAATTGCGAGGGATCGCAGGGGTCGGTCGTGAAACAACCGTCGGAGTAGTTGGTGAACTGCGCGCCGGCGAAGCGGACTCCGGCGAGGACGTGCAGGCTGATGCCCCGCGCTCGCAGGCCCCCCGGGCTGCCGCCGAGCCTCAGCGTCATCCCGTAGCTCGTTTCCTTCCCGAGGGTCCACCGGTCCGGCCAACTCTCTCCGAGCTGCTTCCGTTCCGGCGACACCCCCACGCCCGCGAACTGCGCCTCCACGTCGCCGCCGTGCTTCGCCACGTCAGCGGCCGCATCCAGGAAATAGGCGCCACCGGAGAACGGCAGCCGGTATCCGACGACCGCACCGACCCCGTAGGAGAGGCAGTCCCCGGAGACCTCGTCTTCGAAGACCTGCCCGCGCCTGGGCTCCGGCACCAGCGTGTTGGGCGCCGTGTTGTCCACCGATTTTTCCATCGTCGCGCTCATCTGCCCGAGCGGAAACGCCAGACCCAGGTAGAAACCGCCGTTTCCGGCATTGCCTTCGTCCGCCTGGCCGGCAAGACCCGCCGGGGTTCCGAACGCCAGCAACGCGATGCAGCCAAGCAAACCGGTCGTCGACACTCTTGTGGACATTCTCCTGCTCCGTTCCGTGCTAGTAACGGTAGTGGTCCGGCTTGAAGGGTCCGTCCTTCGAGACGCCGATGTAGTCGGCCTGGGTCTCCGTCAGCTCCGTCAGGCGTGCGCCGAGGTGGTCGAGGTGCAGCCGCGCGACCTTCTCGTCGAGGTGCTTCGGGAGCATGTAGACCTGGCGCTCGTAGGCCTCGTGGTTCCGTGCGAGTTCGATCTGCGCGAGCACCTGGTTCGTGAAGCTCGCGCTCATCACGAAGCTCGGATGCCCCGTCGCGTTGCCGAGGTTGAGCAGGCGCCCCTCGGAGAGGATGAGCACGGAGTGCCCGTCCTCGAACACGAACTCGTCGTATTGGGGTTTGATGTTGTTGCGCGTCACGCCGCCCTTCGCGAGCCCGGCCATGTCGATCTCGTTGTCGAAGTGGCCGATGTTCCCGACGATCGCCTTGTCCTTCATGCGCGCCATGTGCGCGAAGGTGATCACGTCCCGGTTGCCCGTCGCCGTGATGAAGATGTCCGCCGTCTCGACGACGTCCTCGAGGGTGCGCACCTGGAAGCCCTCCATCGCGGCCTGGAGCGCGCAGATCGGGTCGATCTCCGTGACGACGACGTGTGCGCCCTGTCCCTTGAGCGCCTGTGCGCACCCCTTGCCGACCTCGCCGTAGCCGCACACCACCGCGGTCTTGCCCGAGATCATCACATCCGAGGCGCGGTTCAGCCCGTCGATGACCGAGTGACGGCAGCCGTAGATGTTGTCGAACTTCGACTTCGTCACCGAGTCGTTCACGTTGATGGCGGGGAAGAGAAGCGTCCCCTCCGACGCCATCTCGTACAGGCGGTGGACGCCGGTCGTCGTCTCCTCCGACACCCCCTGGATGGCGGGCGCCGTGCGTTCCCAGCGTCCGGGGTCCTTCGCCGCGATTCTGCGCAGCGTCTCGAGGATGACGCCCCACTCCTCCGGCTCCGTCTCGGGATCGAAGGCCGGGATCCGTCCCGCCCGCTCGAACTCGAGACCGCGGTGGAGGAGAAGCGTCGCGTCGCCACCATCGTCGACGATGAGGTCCGGGCCCGAGCCGTCCGGCCACAGGAGCGCCTGCTCCGTGCACCACCAGTACTCCTCGAGCGTCTCCCCCTTCCAGGCGAAGACCGGGATCCCGCGCGGGTCCTCCGGCGTGCCGTCCGGGCCCACGGCGACCGCCGCGGCCGCGTGATCCTGGGTCGAGAAGATGTTGCAGGAGACCCAGCGCACGTCGGCACCCAGATCGGCCAGCGTTTCGATGAGGACCGCCGTCTGCACGGTCATGTGCAGCGAGCCCATCACCTTCCGGCCCGCGAGCGGCTGCGCGTCGCGGTATTCCGCGCGCACGGACATCAGCCCGGGCATCTCGTGCTCGGCGAGGCGGATCTCCTTGCGGCCCCACTCCGCCAGGCTCAGGTCGGCCACCTTGAACGCGGGGCGGCTGGCGGCCGCGGTGCCGGCGGCGGTCTCGGTCATGTCGTGAAGTACGGCGCCTTCCATCGTCTATCTCCTTCGGTATTCAGTCGGCGTTAAGGGGTTCTAGCCAGCGTTGCAGGCAGCTTTCCGGGCGGTGGCCGCGAAGAGGGCCGGTCCCGACGCCTCGGGATCCGGAGCGAGCGGAATGTGACGGTACGCTTCGAGGCCGGCGAGACCCGTCCAGTCCCGCATCTGTTCCTCCGTGAATCCGGGCCACAGGTGGCCCATGGTCTCGCGATACTCCTCTCGCGCGTGCGCGCGCATGTCGAGAACGATGAGTCTTCCGTCCGGGGCCAGCGCTCGCGTGGCCTCTGCGAGCACCCGTCCGGGGTCCACCGCGAAGTGGAGGACGAGCATCAGCACGGCGAGGTCGAGTTCCCCGTCGTCGACGGGCAGCGATTCCAGTTCCCCCTCGCGGACATCGACGTTGCCGCAGTCGCCCAGCCGGACGGCTGCCGCTTCGAGCATTTCCGGTGAACGGTCGACCGCGATGACCCGCTTCACGAAGGGGGCGACCATGTTCGCGAGCGTTCCCGTGCCCGCGCCGAGGTCCCCGACGACCCACTCCCGATCGAGCAGGCCGAACAGCACCGCGAAACGCGCGTCGCGCCCGAACAACGTATCCCGGAGGGTGTCCCATTCCGCGGCGGACTCCGAGAAGAAGGCCGCGGCCCGATCCCGGCGCTCGGCGAGCACGCTCTCGGCCCGCTCCGCGTCGTCCGCGATCCAGCGGGCGCCCGTGAGACTCCCCTCCGCCAGCCGCCACAGCTCCCGCGCTTCCGGCTCGAGGTCGCTTTCCATCCGGTAGTACCGGGTCTTCCCCTCCTGCCGTCGGCGCACCCAGCCGTCGTCCGCGAGCACCCGCAGGTGGCGCGAGACGGTGGACTGCGGGAGCTGCAGGACCGAGACCAACTCCGAGACCGTGAACTCGTTCCGGTCCAGAAGCGTGAGAATCCGCAGCCGGTTCTCATCCCCGAGGGATTCGAAGCGGGAGAGAAGATCCCGCGTCGGGGCGGGTGTCCGAAGGGTAATCGTATCCATAAATCCTAATATATGGATATGATCATGCGGACGCCAGCGGAAACTTGCACGGTGCGGTCGGATTCAGCGGTTTGTCAGAAGCGTCCGGGCTCGAGCCGCGTGATCCCGTCTAGGTCGTCGAATCCGCGGTCGAAGGTCGCCATGATCTGGACGTCACGATTGATCATGACCCCCGCGTGTACCGCGTCCCGCGCCGATATCCCCTCGTGGGAAAGAAGGAGCGTCTTCGCCAGGTCGGTGTCGGCCAGCGTGACATCGAACACCTCGGGCATGAGAGCGACGAACAAGTCGTACAATCTGGCGCCCACATCGCGTCTGCCCATCCCGGAGAAGCGGTAGAGAATCTCCTGCAGAACCTCGGTGCTCGTGCAGAGTTCGAGTCCATCGGCCTCGGCGTTCTTCAGGAACTGGATGGAGGGGGTCCGGTGGGGGTGGTCTGCCCCCGCGACGTACATCGGGATGTTGGAGTCCACGAAGACCTTCACGATCGGCCGGCTTCGATCTCGGCGATCATCACGTCGATGTCTGCGGTGGGGGCGTTTAGTTCCTGCATTGCTGCGAGTGGATCGTGCGGCACGCCTCCCGACTCGCGATCGAGCCGCTCTTCTATCGCCCGGCGCACCCAGGCGCCCTGCGAGGTTTGCGCCCGCTTCGCCGCCTTCCGGAGGCGGTTCTCAAGGGATCCTGGAATCAGCACCTGCAACCGGTAGCTTGCCACCGCAACGCTCCTGTGAAGCATTATCTACTCCTATGAGTATATACTAATTGCGTATGCATCGAAGGTGCAAAGAGAGGATGCGGACGCCCATCAAGAGCGCGTCAAACCGCTTGACGGCATCACGGGATCGACTAGCTTCACGCTCCACATCGGGGCGTGGCGCAGCCCGGTAGCGCGCCTGAATGGGGTTCAGGAGGTCGCGAGTTCAAATCTCGCCGCCCCGATTTTCTTCAAACCACGAACGCGGAGACGTAGCGACGTGAAACCTCGGCTGTCCGTCATCCTCGCGCTGCTCGCGGTGAGCGTTGCCGCGCGGCTGATTCCATACGTGCTGGCGCAGTTCGGGATGGCGCTCGAGCCGGGCAACACGACCTATCCGTGGAACTTCTCGCCGTTCCTGCCGATCTGCCTGTTCGGCGGCGCCATGTTCGCGCGGACCCGCACGGCGTACCTCGTCCCGTTCGGAGCCTGGATGCTGGGAGATCTCGGGATCTGGGCGCTCACGGGCCGTGCGGACTGGGCGTTCTATGCACACCAGCCGGTGATCTACCTGTCGGTCGCGCTCGTCGCCTTCATCGGCTTCGCCCTCCGGCGCGGGCGCTCGTGGAAGCGCGTGGCCGGGGCCGGATTGGGGTCGTCGCTCGCGTTCTTCGTGCTGAGCAACTTCGGCGTGTGGGCCTTCGGCGGCGGCGCGATCTACCCGCTGAACTTCGCCGGCCTCGTCGAGTGCTACGTGATGGCGATCCCGTACCTGCGGAACACGCTGATCAGCATGGCGGTCTTCCTGCCGATCCTGTTCAGCCGCGTCACGCTGACGAAGCCGGTGTCCGCCCCGCAGTACGAGTTCGCCGCCAGCCGCACGTAGGAGGGACATCGCGATGAGCCACCGGGTCGTCTCGCTCATCGCCAGCGCGACGGAGATCGTGTGCGCGCTCGGGTTCGAGGACGAACTCGTCGGACGCTCGCACGAATGCGACTACCCGCCGGGCGTCGAGCGTCTGCCCGCCTGCTGCTCGTCGAAGGTGAAGGTGGAGGCGAGCAGCAAGGAGATCGACGACCAGGTGCGCTCGCTCGTGGGCGACGGACTCTCGGTGTACCGGGTCGATCCCGACCTGTTGAACGATCTCGCGCCCACCGTGATCGTCACGCAGACGCAGTGCGAGGTGTGCGCCGCCAGCCTGAAGGACGTCGAGGAGGCGGTGTGCGAACTCGTCACCTCGAATCCGGTCCTCGTCTCGCTGGAGCCGATGGCGCTCGGCGACGTCTGGAAGGACATCCGCTCCGTCGCCTCCGCGCTCGGGGAGCCGGAACGTGCCGAGGATCTCGTGGCTCGACTCCGGGATCGGCTCGCGACGCTTGAAGCCCGGACGCGCTCGCTGGGTCCGCGTCCCTCGGTCGGCTGCATCGAGTGGACGGACCCGCTGATGATGGCGGGGAACTGGGTGCCCGAACTGGTGGAGATTGCCGGCGGGACGGACCCGCTGGGCGAAGCGGGGAAGCACTCCGGCTACGTCGAGATCGAGCAGCTGGTCGAGGCGGATCCCGACGTGATCGCGATCATGCCGTGCGGCTTCGACATCGAGCGCGCCGCGCAGGAGATGGCCCCCCTCGTCACGCGCCCCGAATGGCGGCAACTCTCCGCCGTCCGCAACGGACGAGTCGCAATGACGGACGGAAACCAGTACTTCAACCGGCCCGGCCCGCGGCTGGTCGAGTCGGCCGAGATCCTCGCCGAGTTCCTGCACCCGGACCACTTCGACTTCGGCCATTTCGGCCACGGCTGGACATGGTGGGAAACATCCGAACGATCACGGAGACGGCGCACGGGATAGCGACGTTGTCTTCCTGAAGAGAAGGAAAGAGGAGAGGAACATGGGCTCACGATCGGTTTTCGCGGCGGCTTCCTTCCTGTTCTTCCTCTCCCTGCCGGGTGTGGCGGCCGGGCAGGAACCTGCAGCACCGCTCGCGATCGTCGGGGCGACGATCATCGACGGACACGGCGGCGCCCCCATCGCCGACGGGACGATAGTCATCGAGGGCGACCGGATCGCGGCTGTCGGCCCGCGCGCGTCGGTGGCGGTCCCCGAGGGCGCTGAGGTCATCGACGGGAGTGGGAAGTTCGTCACGCCGGGGTTCGTGGACACGAACGTCCACATGTCGCTCGCCTTCGGGCGCGGCGGGCGCGTCGAGGAGCACGCGGCGTACTGGGCGCAGCACGAGCAGGTCATCCTCCAGGGACTTCAGCTCCACCTGAAGCACGGGGTGACGACCGTGCGGGACAGCTACGGCGTCCTGCGTCCCATGCAGCGGGTCAAGAAGAAGATCGACTCCGGGGAGGAGATCGGTCCGCGCACGTACCTCGCCGGGAACATCGTAGGCTGGGGCGGCCCCGCCTCGGAGACCTTCGCCGGGCTCCCGGAGTCGGAGATCAGCTTCTTCGCCGAGCAGATGAACGACGAGG
Source organism: Gemmatimonadota bacterium (assembly GCA_022825725.1). Taxonomy (GTDB): domain Bacteria; phylum Gemmatimonadota; class Gemmatimonadetes; order Palauibacterales; family Palauibacteraceae; genus Palauibacter. The sequence continues at coordinate 32,926 of JAJDWE010000025.1, read as the reverse complement.
TCACGCTCGGGAGCGGCGAGGAGATGATGCACATGACGCCCGACGAACTGCGCGTCGCAATCAATGCCTACCTCGACCACGGGCCCGACTTCATCAAGTACGGCGCCACGCACCACTTCAACTATCCGGCGGGGATCTCGTTCTCGCCGCGCGCCCAGCGGGTGATCGTGGAGGAGACGCACAAGCGCGGCCTCGTGGCCGAGACCCACGCCACGAGCCTGGAGGGCCTCCGCCTCTCGATCCTCGCGGGGATCGATCTCATCCAGCACCCGGACAATGTCGGGAACCGCACGATCACCGATGAACTCGTCGAGATGATCGTCGAGCGCGACATCGTGTGCTCGATGCTCATCAACCAGTTCACGGGTCCCAGCTGGCAGTTCCACGTCCGCAACATGGAGCGCGCCCGGGAGGAACTCGCCGAGGCCCGGGCCGGTGAGCGTCAGCGGCGCATCCCCCCGACGACCGCGGAGATCCGCCGCCGCGTGCAGGACACCGGCCTCCCGCAGCCGGGGTCCGTGATGGAGGGACGCTGGACGACGAAGCGGACAAACTCGAAGAAGCTCATCGAGGCGGGCTGCATCGTCACGGTCGGCACGGACAACACGCTGTTCGGGCGCGGCGGCGTAGCCGCGGACTTCCTCCGCGAGGAACCCGAGAACATGGAGCACCAGCTGCCCGGCCTGGGCACCATCTTCGCGATCGAGGGGCTGGTCGAACTCGGCATGACGCCGATGGAGGCGATCACCGCGGCGACGAAAAACGGCGCCATCGCGAGCAAGGCGCTCGACGAGTACGGAACCCTTGAGGCGGGGAAGGCAGCGGACGTGCTGGTTCTCGACGCGGATCCGCTCGCCGACATCGCGAACATCCGGCAACTCTCGACGGTCATCAAGAGCGGCCGGATCGTGGACATCGACGCGCTCCCGACAAACCCGATCGCCCTCGACTGGGCAGCCGGCCCGCCGAAGGAGTAGCGCCGCGCCGCGCGATCCGCGCTAGGGCATCAGGGGCAGCAGCACGTGCGAGGCGTGGGCGGCCTCGTGATGGACCGTGTTGTTCGCGATGCGCCACGTGCGGTCGCGCGGATTTCCCGTGTTCCGGTTGATGTCGAAGTTGGGGAAGCTGCTGCTGTAGACGTCGACCCGGATGCGGTGTCCCGCCTTGAACAGGTTCGCCGCGGGTTCGAGCGGGAATTCGAGCCGGTAGACCTCCCCCTCCTCCATGAGCACCGACTGCTCGAACCCGTCACGGTAGCGGGCGCGGAGGATCCCCTCGGAGACCGGGAAGGCATACCCGCTCGGGTAATCCGGGCTCGTCGGGTGGACGTCCAGGAGCTTCACGTAGAAGTCGGTGTCCGGGGCGTCGGATGAGATGAAGAGGACCGCCGTGATGTCTCCGGCGATCGTCAGATCATCGGGGAGCGGATCCGTCTGGAAGACGAGCACGTCCGGGCGGGAGGCGATCGGCATGCCGGGGATCCCGTGGCCGGGCAGCGTCTCCATCTCGATCTGGTCGCGCGGGCCCATCCCCTGGAACCCGAACTCGAGCGCGGGTCCGTAGGCCACGATGCAGCGGCCGTTGCTGGAGACCGAATTGCGCGGGTCGTACGTGTAGGTCGTCGATGAGGCGGGCGTGGAAGGCGCCTCCGGGGCGAGCCCCCCTCCCTCGTGGAGATGGAACTCGGTGGCTTCGGCCGCGGCCGGGGGCCAGTGCTCCTCGTAGCGCCACTCACCGCCCTGATTCAGGCGGCCGTTCTCGGCCTTCCGCCCGTCGCCGCCCCCCATGATGAAGTACTTCGCGGGGGCCCACACGTCGGCGCCGTCGTCGCCCTTCAGCCAGCGGTCGAACCAGCGGAGTTCGAGGTTCAGGTAGTCGTCGTAGGTGACGATCCGGGCGCCCTCCGTGCCGAAGTTCACGTCGCCGATCGATGAGGCGAAGTTGTTGTGCGTCCAGGGACCGATGAGGATGTGCTGGTTCTCCCGCCCCATGCGCACCATCGCCTGGTATCCGTCGCTGATCGTGCGCGGATACCAGTCGAACCAGCCCACGACCCACAGGATCGGCATGTCCGGGTACGACTCGAAGTGCTCGTCCATGCCGAGGCCCGGCTGTCGCCAGAAGTCGCTGTAGTCGTAGTTGTCGAAGTAGAGCTGGAAAGCGGCCTCCTCGTAGGTGGGCGCGAGGCTGAGCGGCGTCTCTCCGCGCCGCCACGGGATGCGCGAGGCCCAGTCGAGGAAGGTCTGCCCCGTCCGCATCTCGTTGATCGCCTCGGTGATCTGCGGGTTCGCTCGCGCCTCGTTCCCGTTCGACGCGACGGACAGAATCCACTGCAGCAGCCCGAGACCCAGGGCGCCGCCGCACTTCATGCTGTACGTGTAGGCGTTCGTCGGCCCTTCGTAGGGGATCATCGTCTTGAGGCTGGGCGGGTTCAGCGTCGCGGTCTCGAACTGGACCCACGCCTGGTACGACACGCCGTACGTCCCCACTTGGCCATCGCACGAGGGGTGCCGCGCGACCCATTCGACCGTGTCGTAGCCGTCTTCCGGCTCCTGCACGAAGGGGAAGAAGTCGCCCCCCGAGTTGAAACGCCCCCGACAGTCCTGGACGACGGAGACGTACCCGTTGCGCGCGAAGAACATCGCGTGCTCGATGGAGATCGGGCGCATCTTGTCGTACGGAGTCCGCGCGAGGACGGCAGGGAGGGGTTCTTCCAGCGGGACGCCGTCCACGGCCGGCAGGTAGAGGTCCGTCATGAGGTCGAGGCTATCCCGCATGGGGACCGGCACGTCCTTCACGATGACGACATCCCCGTCCGTCTCCGCGGAGAGCGAGCGGGCGGCTGCCTGGGTGCTCCCCGCCAGCCGCTCCGGGTCGAACGCGGCGCCGAGTCCGGCCATCCCCGCTCCCGCCAGTCCGGCTCGAACGAACGATCTGCGGTCCATGAGGCCTCCTTCGGTGGGTGCGCGAGGGGATTATCCACGGCGACGTCTCCACGATTCCCAACCTACGGACGTCGACCACAGCGTCCAGACGTGGCATGCGGCGGCGCGCCGGGTCGCGCACGGCGGTGCCTTGTCACGGGAAACGCCCGCGTGGAACGTTGGGGCGCGATGACGGGCAACCGGTTCCACCTCGGGATAGATGTGGGCGGCACCTTCACGGACGCGGTCCTGATCTGTGAAGAGACCGGGCGCATCGATACGGCGAAGGTCCCTTCCACGCCCGCGGATCCCTCCATCGGCTTCATGGCGGCGGTGGCGCGGGCGCTCGAGAACGGCGCGGTCGATCCCGGCGCCATCTCCCACCTCGTCCACGGCACGACGGTCGCCACCAACTCGCTCATCGAGGGGAAGACGCCGAAGACGGCCTTCGTGACCACCGAAGGCTTCGGCGACATGCTTGAGATCGCGCGCCAGGTCAGACCTTCCCTCTACGACGTCCACTTCGAGAAGCTCCGCCCGCTCGTGCCGCGCGACCTGTGCTTCGAGGTGCCGGAGCGGCTGGACGCGGAGGGCGGCGTGCTGAAACCCCTCGAGGAAGGCGCCGTCCGGGAGATCGCCGCGGCGCTGCGGGCGCGGGAGGTTCGGTCGGTCGCGGTGTGTCTCCTGCACGGCTACGCGAACCCCGTCCACGAAGAGCGGGTGTCCGAAATCCTTCGCGAAGAGGATCCCGAGCTTCTCATCTCCCTCTCATCGAGCGTGTGTCCGGAGTTCCGGGAGTATTTCCGGGCGAGCACGTGCGTGATCAACGCCTGCATCGTCCCCGTGGTCGCGCGCTACCTCGCGGGGATCGAGGAGGGGCTGGGTCGGGCCGGTCTCGACGCGGAGCTTCTCGTCATGCAGTCGAACGGCGGGGTGCTGACCGCGGAACAGGCGACGAGCAAGCCGGTGTTCATGGTCGAGTCGGGTCCGGCGGCCGGCGTGGTTTCCGCCAACTTCATCGCGGGGCGGCTCGGTCACAGGGACCTGATTTCGTTCGACATGGGAGGAACGACGGCGAAGGCGGGTCTCGTCCTCGACGGGCGTCCCCGAGTCACGAAGGAATACGAGGTCGGCGCGCAGGCTCAGCCGGGGCAGGGGATGACGCGTGCGGCCGGCTACCCGATCCGCACGCCCGTCATCGATCTCGTGGAAGTGGGCGCGGGCGGGGGAAGCCTCGCCTGGGTGGATGCCGGAGGGGGGCTCCGCGTGGGGCCCCGGAGCGCGGGCGCGGACCCGGGACCCATCTGCTACGGGCGCGGGGGGACCGAGCCGACGATCACGGATGCCAACCTCGTACTTGGCCGGCTGAACCCCGACTACTTCCTGAGCGGTGAGATGCCGCTCGACGTGGATGCGGCCGCAGCGGGGATACGGGAGCGCTGCGCCGAGCCGCTCGGGCTGGACCCGATCGAGGCGGCGAACGGGATCATCGAGATCGCGAACGCGACGATGATCAACGCGCTGCGCCTCGTGACCGTGCGCCGGGGCAACGATCCGCGGGAGCTGACCATGGTCGCCTTCGGCGGGGCCGGGCCGCTGCACGCGAACCGGCTGTGCATGGAGATGCGGATTCCGACGCTCGTGGTGCCCCCGAGCCCCGGGACGGCGTCCGCCCTGGGCCTCCTCGTGACGGACCTTCGCCACGAGTTCTCGCGAACCCGGGTCCTGGCCGCCGATGACGCGGACGTTGCCGGGAGCGGGTTCACTGCGCGGATCCGGGAACTCTTCGAGGCGATGGAGGGGGAGGGCCGGCGCACGCTCCGGCGCGAAGGCGTGGCCGCGGCGGACATGGAGTTCCGGCGCGGGATCGAGATGCGGTACGCCGGGCAGTCGTCCGAGGTGGCCGTGACGCTGCCGGGCGAAGCGACCGACGACGGGACGGTCGGTGGGCTGGACGCCGCTAAGCTGGACGCCGCCAAACTGGCCGACGCGGTGCGCCGCTTCCACGCGGAGCACGAGCGGGCCTATGGGCACGGGTATCCCGAGCAGCCCGTCGAGCTCGTGAACTTCACGGTCACGGCGATCGGCAGGATCGCGCGGCCGCGGCTCCCGAGGATCGGCTCGAACGGGAAGGGCGTGGCGGACGCGCAACGCGGGACGAGGCGGGTCTTCTTTTCCGACGCCGCCGGCTTCGTCGAGACCGCGATCTATGACCGGGCACAGCTGTGGGCGGGCCACCTCGTGGCGGGCCCCGCGATCATCGAGGAGGTCGACTCCACCACGCTCCTCCATGCGGGATACCGCGCCGAAGTGGACGAGTCCGGCAACCTTCTCGTCTCTCCGGGCGGCGCTCCGTGACCGGGCCGACCCCATCCGCCGGGCGATCCGCCGGGCCACCGCGGGAGCGGCAGGCTGCCGACCCGCCGGATCCGGGCCGCATGGATCGGATCGCGCTCCCGCGCCTCAACCCGTGGCTCGCGCTGCTCATCCTCGTGCTCCTGGGCTTCGGCTACATCGGACTCTGGGGCTGGCTGCTGGGCGGCGGGCCGTGACGGAGGGGATGCAGCTCTCGTGGTGGCTCATCGGGGCCTACCTCGCCCTCATGCTGGGGGTCGGCGTGTGGTTCCGGCGGCGGGTTCGTTCCGTCGAGGACATGGCGGTGGCCGGACGCCACTCGGGGGTGTGGCTCATCGCCTTCTCCGTCGCGGCCACCTGGATCAACGGGACCACGCTGATCGGGATCTCGGCGCTCGGCGCGGACTTCGGCCTCGACGCGTACTGGAGCGGCGGCTCCTTCATGCTGGGGACGATCTGGATCGCGTACTTCATCATCCCGCGGTTGTGGGAGACCGGCGTCATCACGATCCCGGAACTCTTCGGCCGCTGCTTCGGCCCTCGGCACCGGATCGTCTCGCTGATTCTCGTCATCCTCCGGGACATGGGAGTGACGGCGGGGACGATCGGCGCGCTGACGCTCGTCACCACGGCGGTGCTCGGTATCTCGGTGGCCGAGTCGCTCCTCCTCTGGCTCGGCGTCACGTCGGTCTACGTGTTTCTGGGCGGCATGTGGGCGGTGATGGCGACCGACGCGATCCAGTTCTTCATCATCCTGGCCGGTTCGATCGCGGTGCTGGTGGCGGGACTCGCCGCGGCCGGCGGGTTCGGCGGCCTGAGCGCCGGCGTCGATCCGGCGCTGATCGACATCTTCGGGCGTGCGGGCGTGACCCAGGTCCTGGCGTGGATCGTCATCGGCCTCGCGATCACGGGCGCGTACCAGGGGCTCATCCAGCGCGGGTTTGCGGCCAGGAGCGCGGACGTCGCCCGGCGGGGGTTCCTGTACGGCGGGGTCATCGCGTCCATCTGGTACATGACGCCGCCTCTCATCGGAATCGTCACCCGCACGATCTACGGGCCGGGCCTCGCGGCGGAGGACGCCTTCGTCACGCTCGCGTTCGGGGCGGCGGGGAACGAACTCGCGAGTCTCGTCGTGGTGTGCGTGCTCGCGGCGAGCATGTCCACGCTCTCCAGCACGATCAACACGATCGCCTCCAACTTCACGCTCGATCTGTACGCGCGCTTCATCGCCCCCACGGCGAGCGCCGTCCGGCAGCTTTGGGTGTACCGCCTCAACGTCCTCCTCGTGGGAGCGCTCGCGGCCGTCCTCTACCTCGCGCTGCCGCTCCTCATCGAACTGTTCTGGATCGGGGGACGGATCATGGGGGCCTCCGTCGCCCCCGCGCTCATCGGGATCGTCCTCTTCCCCTCGCTTCGGCAGGCGCCGCGAACGGTGATGGCGGCGATGCTCATCGGAGCCGCGGTGCAGGCCGCATGGCAGACGTTCGGGGCGATCCGCGAGGTGGGGTCCGTCGTCATCATCTGGGAACTGGACCCGATCCTGGTCGGGCTGCCCCTCACGATCCTGATTCTGTGCGTCGGGGCGCGTCTCGAAACTCGAACCGGGGGCCAAGATGCCGCAGCCTGAGAGCCGCACCGGGGGCGCCGTGGATCCGGTCCTGTTCGAGGTCATCCGGAACGCGCTCGTGGAGGCGACGGAGGAGATGTCGGTCACGCTCCAGCGCACCGCCTATTCGACGAACATCAAGACGCGACTCGACTATTCGTGTGCATTCGTGGACGCGGAGGGGCGCATGATCGCGCAGGCGTTCTGCCAGCCGGCGCACCTCGTGACGATCGGGCGGCTGGTCCCGCGCGCCGTGGCCGAGTACGAGGCGGAGCACGGCGAGGGGACGCTGGGTCCGGGGGACGGGCTGCTGGTCAACGACCCGCACCGGCAGGCGAGCCACCTCAACGACGTCTTCCTCATCACCCCCTTCTTCCACGAGGGCGAACTCGTGGGATACGTGGCCAACTGCTGTCACCACGTGGACGTGGGAGGCGGGGCGCCGGCGAGCATCGGGGCGTTCCGCGAAATCTACCAGGAGGGGATCATCCTCCCCGTCGTGAAGCTGTTCGACGGCGGCGAACTCGTGGACGACGTGCTGAAGCTCATGCTCGCGAATGTCCGGGCGAAGAAGGAGGTGGCGGGTGACCTGCGCGCGCAGCACGCGGCGAACGAGATCGGGCTGCGGCGGCTGTCCGCGCTGTGGGAACGCTACGGGGCGGAGCTGCTGGGCTCCTACATGGAGCGGATGATCGACTACAGCGAGCGGCGGCTGCGGGCGGAACTGGCGGAGCTTCCGCGGGGAGAGTTCGCGGCGGAGGGGTGTCTCGACGACGACGGGATCACCGGCGAGCCGGTCCGCCTGAAGGTCCGGATCCGGTTCGACGGCTCGACCGCGCGCTTCGACTTTACGGGGACCGACCCGCAGCGCGCGGCGCCGATGAACTGCAACCTGACGCAGTGCTTCACGGCCTGCGTCTACGTTCTCAAGTGTCTGGTCGACCCGGACATCCCGCTGAACGAAGGCTTCTACCGCCCCATCGAGGTGGTCGCGCCGAAGGGGTCGGCGGTGAACGTCCGGCCCCCGGCGGGGGTCGTCGGCGGGTGGGAAGTCGCGATGCGACTGTGCGACATCATGTTCCGGGCGCTGGCGGATCCCATGCCGGAACGGGTTCCCGCGGGGACGAAGGGGATGATCTGCCACGTCGGGTTCGGGGGCGAGGATCCGGCGACCGGGGAGTACTACTGCTTCCTGGAGACGCTCGCGGGCGGGTACGGCGGGCGGCACGAATCCGACGGCCCGGACGCGGTCCAGACCCACATCCAGAACACGCAGAACGCGCCCATCGAGGAGACCGAACTCAACTATCCGGTGCGGATCCATGAGTACAGCCTCGTTCCGGATTCCGAGGGGGCGGGCCGGCGGCGGGGCGGCCTGGCGCTCTGCCGCGAGTACGAGTTCGTGGGTCACGAGCCGACGTTCACGACGCTGGCGGACCGGGCGCGGTTCCCGGCCCACGGCCTCCACGGGGGAGACGACGGGAAGGTGGCGAGCTACCGGCTGATCTCGGGCGGCGAGGCGCGCGACCTGGGTTCGAAAGCGACGGTACAGTTGGCCACGGGCGACCGGGTGCGGATCGAGACGGCGGGCGGCGGCGGGTTCGGGCCGGCGCACGAACGGGACCTGGATGCCGTGCTCCGGGACGCGCGGGAAGGCAAGATCTCGCGGGCCCGGGCCCGGGAAGCCTACGGCGTGGCCATCAAGCCGGGGGCGTGGGAAGTCGACCTCGCGGAGACGAGGAGACTGCGCGGGTCACCGGGCCGATGACCGGGGGAGCGAAGACCGCCGACGCCGTCGTGATCGGCGGCGGGATCATGGGCGCCAGCGCCGCGCACTTCCTCGCCAGGCGAGGGTTCGGGCGCGTCGTGCTGCTCGAGAAGGGGTGCCTGGCGGGCGTGAGCACGGGGCACTCCGCCGCGATCGTCCGCACGTACTACTCGAACCCGATCACGCTCGAACTCGCGAAGCGGGCCCTTCACATGTTCGAGAACGACCGGGACCTGCTCGGGGGCGACTGCGGCTTCCGGCCCATCGGCTTCCTGCTCCTCATCGGCGAGCGCCTGCGCGCTGCGGGCGAGCACATCCTCGAGTCGGAGCGGCGGCACGGGCTCCACGTCGAACGCCTCGCCGCCGAGGAAGTGGCCGAACTGGCACCGCCGCTCTCGCTGGACGGCGTTTCGTACGGGATCCTCGAGCCGCGCTCGGGTTACGCCGATCCCACGCGCACGACGGAGAACCTGGTAGCCGCCGCGCGCCCGTGGGGACTCGAGCCCCGCGCCGGCGTCGCGGCCACGGGCATCCGCCTGCATGGAAATCAAGCGGTGGCCGTGGAGACCGAAGACGGGACGATCTCGACGAATGTCGTCGTGAACGCGGCGGGCCCCTGGGCGGGGCAGGTCGGCGCCTGGCTCGGCCTCAGGTACTCGCTTCGCTGGAGCCGCGAGAGCGATTTGTTCGTGGAGAAGCCGGCCGGCTTCGGCGAACTCCCGGTCGTCTCCGATCCGGGTCTGCGCGTCTACCTGAGACCCTTCGGCGAAGATCGAATCATCGCCGGGTTGGGGGCGCCCAAGGATATCGAGCCGGTGGATCCGGACGACTGCGAGCCCACCCTCGACCCGGAGATGCGCGAGCGCATCGAGCGCCCGCTGTTCGAGCGAATCCCGGCTCTGTCGCGCGCCCGGCACCTGGGCGGCTACGCGTCGCTCTACACGATCACCGACGACTGGCACCCGATCGTAGGTCCCGAGCCCGGTCTGGAGGGCTACTACGCCTTCTTCGGCGGCAGCGGCCACGGCTTCAAGCTCGGCCCCCCGATCGGCGAAGCGCTCGCCGACGTGATCTGCGGCGAGATCCCCGAGATCGACCTCTCACCCTTCCGCCCCGGCCGCTTCATCGACGGCGAACCCCTCACCTCCGCGTGGGGCGAGGGCAACCGCGGTTGACTTGTTGATTCGTGGTTGAAGCGCACTCGTATGTTGATTGCCAGCACATGGTCTAGACTCTCTCTGGGGGGTTGCGATCCGGGTGATTTCGGTTTTTATTCGGTGTCATGAATCCAGAGATTCGCTCTCAGAGGAACGCCACGCATGGGTGAACAAACAGCCATCGAATGGACCGACGCTACATGGAATCCGGTTACCGGATGCACGAAGGTAAGCGCTGGCTGCGACAACTGTTACGCGGCGGCGTTCGCTCGCCGGCGGCTCAGGCATACCTATATGCGGCGTCGGCCCGCCGTCGAAACGGAGGAGAACGCAGAAGATCCGTTTGCCGTGAGGCTGTGGCCCGAACGTCTCGGGCAACCCGAACGCTGGTCCCAGCCACGGATGATCTTCGTGAACTCCATGTCCGACCTGTTCCACAAGGACATCCCGCAGGAGTTCGTGCGAAGGATCTTCGAAGTCATGTTGACCTGCGACCGCCACATCTATCAGGTGCTGACCAAGAGACCGGCGCGGGCGGCCGCCTTCTGGGCGTCACACTGCGAAGAGTTGGGGCACACCGAGATCCCATCCCACATCTGGCTGGGCACTTCGATCGAAAACCAGAGGGTCGCTTACCGGCGCTCCCACCTGATTCGAGTGCCCGCTGCAGTACGCTTCCTTTCGTGCGAGCCGCTACTGGGCCCCCTGAAACTCGATCTTGAGGGCATCCACTGGGTCATCGTTGGAGGGGAGAGCGGACCGAATCATCGACCCATGGAATCGAGTTGGACGCGCACGATCCGTGAGCAGTGTCAGCGGGAGTCCGTGCCCTTCTTCTTCAAGCAATGGGGAGGCTTCACACCCAAGGCCGGCGGTCGACTCCTGGACGGACGCGAGTGGAGCCAGTTCCCCTCGATCATGACTTCGGCACCGGTTGCCGCCGTCGGCTGATGTCAGCGCCACGCGAGACAGTCTGGGAGCTCAAACCGCATTCACTCGGCAAGCACCTTGTTCTGAAGGAATACCTGAAAGCGTGGCTCCCGATCCTGGGCCAGACGCAGGGCAGAATCCTCTTCCTCGACGGCTTCGCGGGGCCGGGCGAGTACAAGGGAGGTGAGCAGGGATCGCCAGTCATCGCCCTGAACGCGTTTCGTCAGCATTCGGCGAGGAAGATGATCACTGCCGAGGTCAAGTTCGTGTTCATCGAGAAACACGAAGATCGAGCGCGACACCTCGAAGGTCTCCTTCAACCCCTCGCCGCGGAGCTTCCTCCGGGATCCGTCGAAGTCGTCCGTGGTGCGTTCGACGAGACGTTGGCAAAGGAGCTTGACGGCCTGACCGACGCCGGCCTGACCCTCGCTCCATGTCTTGCGATGGTCGATCCCTTCGGGGTCTCCGACACACCGATGGAGGTCATCGCCCGGATCTTGGCTCACCCAAAGAGCGAGATCTACATCTCCGTCATGTATGAGCACATCAACCGGTTCCGGGGCAGCAGCGAGTTCTCTGATCCGCTGGACTCACGTTATGGCTGTGATGACTGGAGAGCGTACGTCGATCTTGATGATGGTCGTGAGCGTCGCCGCAGCCTGTTCGAGCTATACAAGCGTCAACTCCGACAGGCGGGCGCGGAGCACGTGGTCCACTTCGATCTCTACGACCGGGGGCAGCACAAGTACAGCATTTTCCATGCAAGTCGCCACTCGAGGGCGTCGAACGAGATGAAGGCTGCGATCTGGAGCGTCAATCCGGGCGGTGGCTTCGCCTTCCACGGAGGGCAAACGGAACAACTCGCCCTCGGTGTTGAGCCGAACTTCAAGCCTTTGCAGGACGCTCTGAGGCGTGAGTTTCGCGGGGACCGCTGGGTCACGATTGAGGAAGTCGAGGCGTTCGTCATGTCCGACAAGACGGACTAGCATAAATCCCAACTGCGCAGGAACGCACTCATACCCATGGAGGACGCCGGAGAGATCGAAGTCGACTCCGGGAGAGCGACGCGGGGTGCTCCATCGGGCGCGCTTGACCTATTCGGCGCCGAGGTGCCGTCACGCCGCAGCGCGCGGACCTATCCGCCGGGGACGAAGCTGCGAATCACCCGGGCGGCTGGGTCACATCGTACCGCCGGGGGCTAAAGCCTTCCCGGCGTTGATCGCCTCGAGCCGCCTGCGCACCCGCTCTACTCTCCGCCGGTTCACCCCGAAATCGAAGAGGCCGACGCGCGATGCCGATGTGACGTGGGCGACGCCCTCCGATGGACACCACCGGAACTCCAGGTCGTCGCGGAACCCGAGCCGGGTTCGGCAGACCGCGTGCAGGTGATCGTCCGTCGCCGTGACAATGCGGGTACGCGGCATGGCCGCGACGATTTCCCGGAGGTGGCGAAGGAGGATGACCGGGTCTCCCGAGGGGCGAAACGGCGCCACCCGCCGACTCCACCGGTCACCGGGTTCGCTGCTCACATGGTCGTGCCTGAGCCTCCGGAACGGGTTGGTCCCGGTCCTGCTCCGGTTCAACGGAGGGTGAAGCGCTGCATCCGGCGGCCGGTGGAGGCCTCTCCCACGTAGATGTTGCCGCGGGAATCCACGCTCATCCCGTGCGGGCGCAGGAACTGGCCCAGCTGGCGTCCGCCGCGGCCGAACTCGCCCACGATCTCGAGGTCGCTGCGGCGCAGGATCCACACCTTGTGGTTGGTGCCGTCGGCGAGGTAGAGCCAGCGCTGCTCCGGGTCGTGGGAGAAGGCGATGACGAAGGATGAACCCGAGGCGCGCGTGGCCGGCGCCACGATCTTTTCGGCCCGGAACGCACCCTCCTGATCGAACACCTGGATGCGGTTCCCGCGGCGGTCGGCGACGTAGATGAGGCCGTCGTTCGATCCGATGAGGCCGTGCACGGTGGAGAACTGTCGGGGCGGCTCCGAGTCCGGCCCGCGCCCGGCATAGTCGTACTCGTAGGCGTCGTCGGGCGGTTCTCCGTAGGCGCCCCAGTGGCGTAGGTAGGCACCCGTCTCACCGTCGAATACGACGACGCGGCGGTTCTGGTAGCCGTCGGCGATGAAGACTTCGTTGTCCTCGGGGTCCACCCAGATGCCGGCGGGGCCGCCGAGAAGCTCGGTGTCGTCGCTGCCGGCGTTTTCGTCGTAGCGGCCGATCGTCATGATGAGGTCGCCCGAGCGCGTGAACTTCATCACCCGGTGGTGCCGGTAGGTACCCACCCACACGTCGTCGTTGTGGTCGACGAAGATGCCGTGCGCGTTCCGCGGGAACTCCGAGATGTCCTGCGTGGCCGGATCGCCCCAGCCCTGGACGACGTTCCCCTCGGGGTCGAACTCGACCACGACCGGGGCCGGGACGCAGCAGGTGCCGATCGGCGGGTCCTGCACGGCGGACGTCTCCTCCGGCGTCAGCGACTCCGGGATGTGCGTCACCCAGACGTGGTCGCGCGCGTCGACGAACACGCCCGTGATGGATCCCATGATCCAGAGGTCCGGCATCTCGCGCGGCCAGCCCGGATCCACCTCGAACGATGGCACAGCGTCCGCACCGCCTGCACCGGCCTCTCCGGGCGCGCCCGCTTCCGGGTCCGCGCATGCCGAAAGAACGACCGCAAGGAGGAAGATCGCGCGCCGGATGCCGTCTTTCATCGCCGCCCTCTGCGTTCTGTCCGGGGTCGTTGCCTCCCGGAACGGGAAGATCCACTGTACACGCTCACCTTCAGCGTGGGAGAGCGTTCCATGTCGCGTCAAATAAGACCGGGCCTGGCGGCACTGGGATGCACGCTCGCCCTGGCGTGCGCGCCGCCGGCGAACGAACGGACGGATGGTGCGACGGACGGTGCGACGAACGGGGAGATCGAGGCCGACCATTTCCTGGCGTCGCGGCCCGAGACGCTCAACTGGGGCTGGTTCCCGATCGACAAGGAACCGGTGCTCCGCATCGCCTCGGGCGAAACCGTGCGCGTCCAGACCCTGACCCACGTCGGCGCGACGCAGAACGAGGATCCGGTCGAGTTCCTGACCGGGCTCGGCGTGCCCCGCGAGGAGATCCTCGACGACGTCATCGACTTCTGGGCCTCGCGTGAAGGCCGTCCCCGCGAGGGGCGAAGCGGGCACGTGATCACCGGCCCGATCCACATCGACGGGGCCGAGCCAGGCGACATGCTCGAGATCGAGGTCCTCGACATCGAGACGCGCGTGCCCTGGGGCGTGAACTCCACGAGCGGCCGCGGCGGGGTCTTCTCCCTGAGCTATCCCGGCGCCCGCGACGGGGACGAGGCGCTGGACATGCCGCCCGCCCGCCACCTGATCCGGACCGGCGAAGTGGACGGTCGAGAAGTCGCCTTCTTCTCGCCCGACATCCAGGTGCCGCTGGCGCCGTTCATGGGGATCCTCGCCGTCGCACCCGATCCGGTCGTGGGCGAGCCGGGCGTGACGGTGCCCGGCGTTCAGGGATCGCGTCCGCCGGGCGCCTTCGGCGGCAACCTCGACGTGAAGGATCTCGGGGCCGGGACGACGGTGTATCTCCCCGTCTTCCACCCGGGGGCGCTCTTCTACGCGGGCGATGGGCACGGCGCGCAGGGCGACGGGGAGGTGAGCGGCACCGCGATCGAGCAGTCGCTCACCGGCGTGTTCCGGTTCGTCGTGCACAAGGGGGTGACGATCCCCGCCCCTCGCGCCGAGACCCCGACCCACTATCTGATCATGGGCATCGATCTCGATCTCGACCGCGCCGCGCGGGAGGCGACCCGCCTCGTGGTGGAGTTCCTCGTCGAGGAGAAGGGGCTGACGCCCGACAGGGCGCTTTCCCTCGCGAGCATCGCCGTCGATTTCCGGGTGAGCGAGGTCGTCGATCTCACGCAGGTCGTCACCGGTTTCATCCCGAAGGACATCTTCCTTGAGCGCTGACGATGCGCGCAGAACCCGGGCCGCCGGTTTGCGCAGACCGCGGGCTGCCGGTTCCGCACGACGCATCTCGGGGGCCGTCGCCGCGATCGTCCTGATCCTGCTTCCCGCGGGCGGGGCTCTCAGCGCGCAGGGCCTGGGCCCGGAGGACCGGCAGCAGCTCAGGGCCACGCGCGACACGGATCGGACGCTCCAGCTGGATGGCCATCTGGATGACGCGGTCTGGGCGCGGGCGGAGTTCGCGACGACGTTCTGGCAGCGCGAGCCCGACGAGGGGGAGCCAGCCACGCGGCGCACGGAGGTCGCGTTCGCCTTCGACGACGACGCGCTGTGGATCGCCGGGCGCATGTACACGGACGATCCCGACGGCATCCAGGCCTACCGCACCCGGCGCGACCAGAACACCGGATCGGAGCGCCTGCTGGTCTCGCTCGACCCCTACCTGAACCGGCGCACGGCGGTCTCCTTCGGGGTGAACGCGGCGGGGAGCCGCACCGACTGGTACCACCCCGAGGACAACGTGACCAACCGCGACTACACGTGGGATCCCGTGTGGTCGGCGCGCGTGCAGCGCGACTCGCTCGGGTGGACGGCCGAGATGCGCATGCCCTTCTCGCAACTGCGCTTCAACGGCGACGAGTCGGCGTGGGGCGTGAACATCAACCGCTATATGCCCGACGTGCAGGAGAACCTCCTGTGGGAGCTCGTCGTTCGGAGCGAGCCGGGATGGGCCTCGCGCCTCGGCGATCTCACCGGACTCGAGGGCGTGCGGGGGAGCCGCGGGATCGAGTTTCTGCCCTACGTAGCGGGCGACCTGCGCACTCCCACGGGCGGCCCCATGGCGGGCGTCGTGACGCGGAGCGAGTCCCGCGTGGGCGCGGACTTCAAGGTCGGCCTCGGTTCGAGCCTGACGCTCGACGCAGCCGTCAACCCGGACTTCGGACAGGTCGAGGCGGACCCCGCGGTCGTGAACCTGACCGCGTTCGAGGAGGTCTTCGAGGAGCGCCGCCCCTTCTTCACGGAGGGACGCCAACTCATGGAAGGGCTGGGTCCGCGCTACTTCTACTCGCGCCGCATCGGGGCCCCGCCGCCGGGACGGGCCATGGCCGATAGCGTCGTCGCGCCCGATCAGACGACGATTCTCGGAGCGGGGAAGGTCACGGGCCGGCTCCCGGGCGGGACCTCCGTGGGCGCCCTCTTCGCCGTCACCGGCCGCGAGGATGCCCGGGCGTTCCACTTCACTCGGCGCCCGGGCGCGACGGACACGACCGAGAGCGCCGTGCCGGTCGCCCCTCTGAGCGCTTTCGCGGTGGCGAGACTGGAACAGGAGTTCGGGGAGGAGCGTTCCACGGTCGGATTCACCGGGACCACGCTCAGCCGCGAGGGCCGTCCCGAACTCGCCGGGCTCCTCCCGTGGCGCGCCTACGCCGGAGGCACGGACTGGAACCTGCGCTTCTTCGGGGGCGAGTACGAACTCACGGGGCATGCGGGGTTCTCGCACCTCAGCGGCAACCCCGACGCGATCCTGCGGGTACAGCGCTCGAGCGCGCGTTTCTTCCAGCGACCGGACCGCGAGACCGCGCGGCTGGACCCTTCGCGCTCCACGCTCTCCGGATATGCCGCGGCCCTCGGGATGGAGAAGGTGGGAGGGCGGCGCTGGCTGTGGCGCGTGCGGGGCGAAGCCATCTCGCCGGGCTTCGAGATCAACGACGTGGGCCAGATGTTCAACGCGGACCGACTCACGGCCGAGGCCGACATCGCGATCCGCGAGACGATCCCGACGGCGTTCGCCCGCGCCTGGCAGGTCGGCCTCACCTCGGCGAGTTCGTGGAACTTCGACGGCGTGCGCACCGAGACGACGCTCGGGGCCCGGGCGACCGCCACGTGGCACAACTACCTGCGCACGACGCTCGAGGGCGGATACCACCCCCGCGCGCTCAGCGACCACCTCACGCGCGGCGGCCCCCTCATGGAGACGCTCGCGCGCTGGCAGACAGGTGTCGCGCTCGCCACCGACCGCTCCTTCCGGACCGGCTTCCGGCTCATGGGGTCCTACGGACGGGACGAGATCGGTGGGTGGGCGTACGAGGCGAGGGGCGCGCTCACGCTGCGCCCGGGGTCCGCGCTGCAACTCGAAGTCGAACCCAGCTACCGGCGCGAAACGGAATCGCGCCAGTACCTCACGACGCTGGCCGGCGGCCGGCGGGCCACGTTCGACCGGCGCTACATCTTCTCCGCCATCGACCGCAGCACCCTCGCTCTCCGCCTTCGCGGCGCCTACGCCTTCGGACCGGACCTCACGCTCGAGACCTATTTCGAGCCGTTCGCGGCGAGCGGACGCCGCCACGGGCTGGGCGAACTCCTCGAACCCCGCCAGCGGCACCTCCTCCTGTACGGCGAAACGGGATCGAGCATCACGCGTCTTCGCGACGGGTCGTGGGGCGTGACCGAGGGCGGCCGGTCGTTTATCCTCCCGGACGGCGACTTCAACATCCTCTCGCTCCGGAGCAACGTCGTCCTCCGCTGGGAGTGGCAGCCGGGCAGCACGCTCTTCCTGGTCTGGCAGCAGGACCGCTCCGACATGCGGACGTCCGGGGAACTCGTGGACCCCGGCCGCCTCGTCGACAGCCTGCGCGCCACCGGCCAACACGTGTTCCTGCTGAAGATCGCCTACTGGCTCCCGATCTGAGGAGATGGGAGGCGCAGCAGTCTTGAAAGGGATGGAATGGGACCGGACATGACGGGCAGGGTCGCGCTCGTGACGGGTGGGACGAAGGGCATCGGGCGCGCGGTCGCGGAGCACCTGCTCGGGGCCGGGGCCTCCGTTGCGGTTTGCGCGAGGACCGAGGCGGATGTGCGGGTGGCCGACGCCGAACTCGGCGAGCGGGCGCTGGGGATCGTGTGCGACGTGGCGGATGCGCGCGCCTGCGAGCGGATGGTCGAGGAGACGGTGGACCGCTTCGGCCGGCTTGACCTCCTCGTGAACAACGCCGGACTCGGGATCTTCAAGCCGCTGCGGGAGATGAGCGTCGAGGAGTGGCGACTCCAGATCGACGTGAACCTCGGCGGCGTCTTCCATTGCTCCAGGGCCGCGCTCCCGCACCTGAGCGCGAGCGGCGACGGATTCATCGTGAACATCGCGTCACTCGCCAGCCGGCATCCCTTCCACGGGGGCACGGGATACAACGCGAGCAAGTACGGCCTGCTCGGACTCACCGAGGCGATGCTGCTCGACGTGCGCTACGACGACGTGCGCGTGAGCATCGTGATGCCCGGAAGCGTGGACACCTACTTCAACGGCCGGGAGCAGGTGCCCGAGCGGACGTGGCGCCTCCACGTGGACGACTGCGCGGCGGCGGTCATGCAGCTTCTCTCCTATCCGAAGGAAGCCCATGTGAGCCGGGTCGAACTCCGTCCGTCGCAACCGCCACGCCGCTCGTGACCGAGCCGCCCGAACCCGGATCCGGCCCGGCCGGGCGCGGTGTCCGCGACGAACTCGGCGCCCACGTCTCGGTGGCGGGGGGCGTGCAGAACGCGCCACGGCGAGCGGCGGAGATCGGGGCAGTCAACTTCCAGCTCTTCACCAAGCTGCCGAACCGCTGGGCCGAGCCGGGGATCGACGAAGAGACAGCCGCGGCGTTCAAGGCGGCGCGCGCCGAGCACGGGATCGCCGTGGCCGGAGCCCACGACTCCTATCTCATCAACCTCTCGACGCCGAACCGCCGGCTGTGGCGGATGTCCCAACGCAGCTTTGAGGCCGAGCTTCGACGCAGCGTCCGCCTCGGCCTCGACTTTCTCGTCACCCACCCCGGAAACGCGACAGACGGCGACATCGAGGAGGGACTCGTGCGCAACGCCCGCGGCGTGACCGAATCGCTGGAGGCCGTGGAGGGCCCGACCCGCGTCCTCCTCGAACTCACCGCCGGCGCCGGGACGACCGTCGGCGCGAGCTTCGAGAACCTCCGCGGCATCCTCGACCGGATCCCGGAGCCCCACCGGGGACGCGTGGGCATCTGCTTCGACACGTGCCACGCCTACTCGGCCGGCTACGACCTTGTCGAGGACTACGATGGCGTCTGGGAGGCCTTCGACCGCCTGCTGGGCCTCGAGCTGCTCGGCCTCATCCACGTGAACGACTCGCAGCACCCCTTCGACTCCCGCAAGGACCGCCACGAGGCGATCGGAGAGGGGACCCTCGGCGAGAGCCCGTTCCGGCGGCTGATGCGGGACACCCGCCTCCGCCACGTCCCCAAGATCCTGGAGACCCCGAAGGGCGAGGATGGCGCGGACGCCGACATCCGGAACCTCGCCCGCCTGCGTAGCTACCGCGAAAGGCGCCGCCGTCAGCGGTAGCGGTAGAGCTTCCAGACGACGTTGGGCTCGCCGTTCGTGATGCGATGGCGGATGTTGACGGGAACGCCGCGGGGGTTGTTCAGCATGTAGTAGTGGTTGCCGCCGAGGTTGGCGTCGCCCTCGATCTCCGATCCGCGCCCGGCTTCGAACTCGTGCCACGGCCCGAAGTACTGCCACGAGTCGCGCGTGTAAGGGAGATCGTAATCGGGGAACCCACCTCGGTCATCGAGTGCGAAGGCGATCATCCAGTCGAGACGCGACTCGACCGGATCCCAATCGGGGATGACCTCCCTCATGCGGCTCGTCAGACCCGGACTGCGCCCGAACGTGCTCCACGCGCCCCACCTGACGTAGTGGATGCCGTGCCAGCCCTCCGCAGCCCCCTTGATGACCCGGTGGATCGACTCGTCGTAGGGCCTGCCGTATTCGGCGACGAGCCTTTGGAGCAGGTACCGGAGGTAGGGGTGACTCTCGCGGTATCCGGCTGCAAAGTCTCCGGTCACCGGCAGGCGAAGACGGAAGAGTCGCAGCCGGACGCGGATATCGTGATTGGCGTACAGCGGAAGTCCAGCCGAGATGCGGGTTTCCTCATCGGCGAACAGATTGGCGATGCCCTCGCCGCTCCAGTTCGCGGCGAAGTGTCCGTAGTTGTAGAACTGCCAGGCGTGGGCGAACTCATGTGACATCAGGCCCGTGTACCACCCGTTCTCGTCTCCCCACGGAGCGTGGCCCATGCGCAGCACGACGAGCCGCGGGTCGCCGTCGACGTTGGGGTCGGCGCGCCCCGTGGCACTGAATTCCTTCTGGTATAGCACCAGTTGTTGCCCGGTCTCACGGCTGGTTCTGGGCGGCTCCGGGCCGAAGATCTTCCTGTACAGGTCCTGGACCTCGGGCGACGCGAGGTAGTTGAAGAGGGAGTCCATCTCGGCCTGGCGGGTGGACTTGTTGAACCAGACCTCCTCCATGTCGTCCACGAACACGGCCAGCACCACGTTCGGCTCATAGACGCCCATGACCCGCCAGGTGCCGAACCGGCCGTCGCCGTCGCCGTATTCGAACTGATCTCCCACCTCGAGTTGTTCGTTCGCCGCCTTTCCGTCCGCCAAGGGGAAGCCCGGTCCCGGTCCCGACCACGGGCGGATCTCGTCTCCGTACCCCGCGTGCTCGTCGGCCTGCTGCGCGGCTATCCAAACCGGCGCCTCCGCGAACGCAACGGCCGCCTCTCCGCTGCTGTCCGCCATGCTCCAGAGGTACAGGTCGCCGCCGCTGTACCGATTGGGTTCCGCCACGGCGGCCGCCTCGTCGATGTAGGTGCGGTCGACGGCCGCCAGCACGTACCGCGCATCTCTCCGCGCGGGCAGCCGGATACAGAGGTCGCCGCCCTCGAGGATCGCCGCCTCGCCCACGGCCGGATCGACCACCGGTCCCTTGAGGCGGTTCACGGGCAAGCCCACGTCCTGTCGCAACTCCGCGCCGAGCACGCTCAACGCGCCGCGGGACACATGGCTGCCCGAACATTCGCCTCCGGCCGCCGGTGGCAGACCAAGCAGGATCCCGGCGCTGTCTCCCGTCGCCCGCAGCACGGGCTCGCCATCCACCTGAAGCAACGGAAGCGGTATCCGGTCCACGGCGTAGCCGCGAAGCGTGATATCGTCCTTCCGAGGCCAAGCCTCCTGGCGAACATCGTAGACGACGGGTTCGGGAGGAGCCACGCGCACCAGGACCTTCTGCACCGCCCCCACATTTGCCTCGATGACCAGCGATCCGGGATTCGCCACGTTCAGCACCAAACCGGGGGGAGAGGCCCGCCGGCTCACGGTGGCCACGGCGTGCTCGCTCAGCCAGCGGCTCTCGGTGGCCTCGAACGTCCACGAGTCCCCGTAGTGTTCGTGGGTGGGCAGCACGACGGTCGTGTCGAGGCGCGGAATCACGATCTCGGAGAACGAGAAGAGCGGCGGACCCACCGCGGTCGCGGCGACCGTGGCCGCCGCGGGACCTCCCGCCGCCTGGACGTTCAGGACTTGCGCGCCCTCGCGGGCCCCTAGCGTCCACACGGTCGAGGCGAAGCCGCCCGCGTTCGTGGTGGCCGTGTCCGCCGTCACCGTGCCGCTTCCCTCGGCGGGCGTGAAGGCCACCAGCTCGTCGGCGACCGCGTGTCCGCCGGAATCCGCAACCATTACGACGACCGGCTCGGCCAGCGGAGCCTCCATCAACCCGGACTGGCCGTCGCCCGCGACGACGTTGATGGAGGCGGGAACCTGTTCCACGGTGACGTCGGCGCTGGCGGTCACTCCGCGGAAGGTGGCCCGGACCACCGTCGCCCCCTCCGCCACGGCCGTCGCCTCGCCGCCCTCGTTGATGGCGACAACCCCCGCGTCCCGGCTGCTCCAGTCGACCGTGCCCTCGATCGTGTTGCCGTTCCGGTCGAGAATGGTTGCGGCGAACCGCTCCGCATCGCCGATCCAGGAGAGGGTCGCGGAGGCCGGCTCGATCGCGATTGAGGCCGCCGCGGCGGGAGGCGGAGGTGGGGGCGGCTGGGTCGGCGAACGGGGCCCCGTTCCCGCGTCGCCGCCGCAAGTCGCGAGGCCGGCCGATGCCGCCAACCCGACAATGAGGCGGATCCGCACTCGAGGTCGGCCGCGCCGGGTCACCGATTCCCTCCGGTGACGCGGACCCACGGTCCTCCGGCCGCGCTCGGAGGGAGGACGCCGCTCGCGCCTGCCAGGGGAGCCGGGTGGGGAAGCCCGCCGCTGCCCGTACCGTCCGCCGCAGGCCCGTCGCCGTCGGGCGCCTCCGAAACCACAAGCTGGGCGGGCGGTGGCCAGCGGAACGCGGCCGCCCGCGCGGCCGGAAGCTGCCGCCCGCGGTCGCCGCTCCCGACATCGGACTCGATGCCGCCGATGCGGTAGGGCGGTACGGGGCCGGGGAAGACGCGCACCGGATCGACATCGGCGGGGGTCTCGTCGTCTCCGATGTCTTCCCTGTTGAAGGCCAGGTCGAACGAGCTGCCCCAGCAGACGAGGGGGCCGGAGCGCAGCACGGCGCAGGTGGCGTAGATGCCGCCGATCAGCCTCTCCGCCGGCCCGGGAAGGGGCACAGGCCCGGCCGAGGCGGCCGTCTCATTGTCGCCTATCCGCTCGTCGTTCCCGTATCCCAGCCGGCCCCGGTCGGGCAGGCCCCAGCAGTAGACGTCACCGGTCTCGAGCAGCGCGCAGGTGTGGAAGTACCCCGCCGTGATGTCCACCACCGCGCCGGGGAAGCGAAGCGGCACGGTGCGCGCCGCCGTCTCGTCGTCGCCGATGTGCTGTCCGAAGCCGAGCCCGTGGCCGAGTGCGCCGAATCCGTTGAAACCCCAGCAGCGGACCGCACCGTCGTCCATGAGGGCGCAGGCGTGGTAGCCCCCGCCGGCGAGCTTCGCGGCCCGCCCCGGCAGGGGCAGGTCGCCGACTTCCTCCGGGGTCTCGTCGTCTCCGATGGGGGAGCGGAACCCGTGTGCCCGTCCATAGCCCAGCCCGTAGTTCTGCCCCGTCTCGCGGGTCTCCGGGTCCCAGGTTTCGGAGTTGATGCCCCAGCACCGCACGCTCCCCGTCTCCATGAGGGCGCACGTCCACAGCCGGCCGCCCACCACCTGGACCACGGGGCCGCCCACAGGCACGTTCCCGACGTCGGCCGGCGTCTCGTCGTCGCCCACCAACACGTCCGAAACGGCGGGACCGTAGCCCAACTGGCCCGCCACGTTGTCCCCCCAGCACCGCAGCGCCCCGTCTCCCAGGACGGCGCAGGCTCGGAAATCGCCGCCACCGATGGCGGCGACGCGGCCGCCCACCGGCACGGGCCCGGCGTCCTCTGGAGTCTCGTCGTCGCCGATGTTTGCCCAGGGCGCGGAGCCTCGCCCATGGCCCAGCGATCCGCGGTCAGCACTTCCCCAGCACTGCATCTCGCCCGCGTCCAGCAGCGCGCACGCGAACTGGGACTGAAGGAACAACGCCGTCGCCCTTTCGCCGATCGGCAGGTCCCCGACTTCCGGCCCCTGCAGCCGGCCCAGGCGCCCGCGCCCGTAGCCGATGTGGGACTGGTCTCCGTTGCCCCAGCACCGCACCGTCCCGCGCCGCGTGAGGACGCAGAGGACGCCCCAGGTCGATCCCCCGTCCACGATCTCGTAGACCTCGACCGCGGCCCGCGCGGTCTGCCCGAGGTGCGTTGCCGAGATGCGCGCCGAACCCGAAGCGACGCCCGTCAGCGCGCCCGTCGCGGCGTCTACCTCCGCGATGGACGTGTTGCTCGTCGTCCAGGAGCGGACTTCCCCCTCCGGAAGCACGACCTCCAGCCCCCGCGCGTCCGCGATCCGGCCGCGCAGCCGCTCCCGCTGCCCGCGCCCGATCTCCCACCGCTCATGCTCGACGCCGAAGGCGAGCGGCTCGACGAGCACGTGGTGCGGTTCGTACGCCCCCACGTAGCGCAGCGCGAGCGTGTCCCAGCCAACGAGCGCAATGCGCCCCGTTCCGCCCTTTAGCCCCGTCATGCAGATGCGCACGGCCTCGCCGTCCGCGGTGAGGGCCGTCGAGTCCACGCTCACGGTCCCGGGGTCCAGCGAGCGCGCGTACAGGCGCTGGAACCCGGACAGGGTCAGCGTCTCGCCGTCCGCCCCCTCGGCGCCCATTTCCGCGCAGCGGGACTCCCCGGTCCGGGTCCAGGCGGCTGGCTGCCGCGTCACGGTCTCGGCCCATTCGTAGGCGACGACCGTGCCGAGACCCGGTTCGGTCCCGCCGCCGGCGAACGCCGCGAACACCGTGTCGCGCCCGGCCTGGAACGCCTCGGCGTCTATCCGCACGGTGACCCCGTCGGTGTCCGCCCGCGGGCGGCCCAGCAGGCGAATGCTGCCGCGGTGGCGGCCCGCGACGGACCAGCGCGTCTGCGGCGCGGCGAGAGGTTGGGCCACGCCGGCGGAATCGACCAACCGCGCCGAGTAGTGGATGTTGGATGTCGCTCCGCGCGCGGCGTAGAGCGTCGCGAATCGCGGCGAGACGTGCACCGACAAGTCGCCTTCGTCGGCCATCGCCGCTGACGCGACCACATCCACACCCCCGGGCTCAGCCGGAAGCTGGCCTCCGTTCGCATCGCAACCGGCGGCGCCTGCGACGAGCGCCACGAACCGGAGTCGTTTTCCTGTTCGCCTCAGCATCGTGAGATCCCCGTGGAGTGAGACGCCTGCGCGCCAATACTGGAGATGCTCTAAACGCTTGGCTACCACCAATTTAGGGGGGTTAGCCCCCTAATTTTGAGGGGGTCAGGTCACGACTCGGGGACGATCCGGTGAGCGTTCGACGCCGTGGGGCACGTGCCTCGAAGTCACGCTGGACCGGCCGCCGGGGGGTGAGACCTCACGGCCGCGGCCGGGGGTGAGTACGAGCGGACGGACTACGGGCCCGGGCGGCTTCGGCGGGGAACGCCGAACTGTGGGATCTCACGGAGCCCGTGATCGCCTCCGGGGACCCACGCGGAGGGCCCCCGCGCCTTCACCGAGAAACGCGAGCCGACTTCAAGGGCCGATAGCCCGGCTCAGTTCGGCGTGAGCGTCGCCCTCAAGGCGTAGGCGTCGCCTCGGTCAGTGCCAGCGTCGGCGTGACGACTCCACGCGGTACAGGATGTAGTCCCGCAGTGCGCACGCCTCCCGGCGATCGATGTACGGGACCGCGATCCTTCCGCACGCCAGCTGTACCTGCAGCGTGGCCAGTCCCTTTCGGCGCTGCAGCGGGGATTGCCTGACGGTCGCGGACTGAACCTTCCGCATGAGAAACGCCTTCACTCCGCTTCCCAGGAATCCGCTGCGGCTCGCCAGCCCGTCGCGATCGTACACGTACCCCTGCCGGCGCCACCGCTGCCAGGCGGCGAACGTCGCGACCGGGACGGATGCGGCCCACCAGAAGAGGATCGTCGAGGTGCCGGCGAACATCCCGGCCGACGCCAGCAACACGAGAGTTCCGAAGACGGCGGCCAGGACGAGGCCATAACGCAGGGTGAGCGCGCGGATGTAGTGAGGCGATACCCGCCTGAACCGCTTGCTTCCAGGAAGAACGGGAATCGTCGTCGATTCCCGCGCGAACATCAGCGCCCGCAGGTCATCGGCCAGCCGGGCTCCCAGCAGCGGCACCTCGAGCACGTCGGGCACGTCGAGTACGGAGGCGCGGCCGACTTCGGGGGAGGCGGCCCCGGCGGGGAGGGCGTAGAGCCGGTACCGTCGCATCCACCGCAGCACGAGACCCTGGCTCACGGTCAGTTGCTGGATCTTCGGAGCCTCGACCACGACCTCTCGTTGCGTGAGGAGGCCGGCGCGCGAGCGGAACCTGCCGCCGTCGTGCCCCAGCGTGAAGTTGTGGTGTCGCAGGAACGCCGCCGTCACCGTGAGGAGGAGCGCCACGCCCGCAATGGCGGCGATCAGGGCGGCCGCGAGCCCCCACTGGGCGAGCGCCCCGAGGCCGGCGAACGCGCTCGCGGCACTGTTGACGCCGGCTTCGATTGCCTCCAGGACAGGATCGAGGAGGTCGCCCGGCTGGAGCAGATCGGTCAGCACGCCGACCAGGGCCGCCACGAAGATGAAGTTCCGGCTCGCGAGCCCGAGGCGCACCATGTCGCCCGGGCCGAGCCGCAGCAGGACGCGGCCCGGTTCGACGGCCGACCGGTCTGCGCCCGCGGCTTCCGGGTCCCCTTCACCCGCGGCGGGGTCCCCGACGACGGATCGAAGAGCCGCTACGCTGCGTTGCAGCCGGCGGGCCACATCCTTCTTGATCGACGGAAGCTTGCCCTCGGCCTGGACCGAGCCGGAGGTATCCAGAGTGACGGTGACCAACCCGAACAGCCGGTCGACCGGCGACCGTCTGACGTTGATCCCCTGGACGCGCTCGTAGGGCAGGTCGAGCGCCGTCTTCTTGACGACGCCCTTATGGATGAGGAGTCGGTCGTCGGCGATCCTGAACTTGAAGCAGATCCACTGAACCGTGCCCGCGACGAAGGGCAGCAGAAGCGCCCCCAGGAGCACGAGGAGCAGGACGCCGAGGATACCGGGATTGTCCCGCACCAGGGGTATCGTTGCGATCAGCGGGATCAGAGCACCCTGAATCATGGCGCGCGCCACGGTCTTGATGGTGCTTCCGGCGAAGAAGAGGATGGCAAAGGGCGAGGCGCGTCGCCAATCGCCGGGACTCGGCGAATTCACCGGCCGGCGTTCCCCGTGGCTTCCGAGCGTTCGTCCGAATCCGCGGCAGGCGACGCTGCCGACTCTATTCGTTCCGAGATGTATACGCGCAGCCGCTCGGCGTTCTCCCGTCCCAGACCGTGGACCCGGTTGCCGAGGCCGCCCCCCGCCGGAAAGACCGACAAGCTGGCCAGACCGAACCGGCGGTCCAGCGGAGTACTGTGCAGCTTGGTGTGCTGTACGCGGCTGAACGGGAACGCCTTCACGGAGCGCCAGAGAACGCCGGATTTGTACAGGAGGTCCTTCTCGCGGACGACGTAGCCGCGGCGCGGGACGGCGACGAGCGGCCACAGGACGGAGCACACGCAGAAGACCCCCAGGGCCGTCCACAACAACGGCGGGAGCCACGGCAGGGGCCCCGAGATGACGCCGGGGTTACGGGCGGATACCAGCAGGTGGAAACCCCCGGCGGCCGCGACACAGGCGACGGATCGGATGGCCGCCCCGACCTGAAGACGCCTCGCGAAACGGGGGTGAAGCGGCAGCCAGTCGACGGTTTCGACGGCGGGCAGGGCGTCGAGCGGCACTTCGCCGTTGAGGAAGAAGCCGGGCTCAGCGGCCACCGGTGGCCTGGTCCCGGTAGAGGCGGAGACCCTCCTCGAACGTCGCGATGACCTCGGCCTTGTGCGCCGGATCGTCCCAGCGGTCCATGGATTGGAGGTCCTCGATCGTCCGCTCGATCCAGCGCACGAAGAACGCGGCGTCCTCCCGCGACCGGATCGGCTCCCCGTCGGCGATGACGAACACCGGGTTCGTGTGCGCGAACAGGTAACTGTCCATGGCGCCGTGCTGCGCCGGCCCGAGGACTCGCGCGGCGATCCATCCGCTTCCGTCCATGCGCACGTCGATCTCCGCCTCCAATGTCCGACCGTCGCCGCTCGCTTCGACCGTGTGGATGATCTCGCCGTTCCGGATGATGTCGAGCCGCTCCATCTCGAACAGCGAGCGCGCGGTGACCGCGACCGACACAGTCTCGCCGCTCGAGACCGCCAGTTCCCCGCCCATCCCCATGCCGTCCACGTCGAGCGTGAGGATCGGCCCGCTCGTCACGAAGGCGTGGCCGGCCGCCATCGCGTCCGCCCACTCGTCGTAATCGAGTTCCTCCTCCCCCGTGTAGACGTACGACCGCGTCGTCCCCACGGCCGGATGCCGCCACATGTCCGTCATCGCGTCCGTTCCCGCGGTGGCCGGGATCCGGGAGCCGGTGTTGAGCAGACGGTACCAGATCGCGGCCGTCCCCAGTTCATCGCTCCAGATGCAGGAGACGTCCACGAAGTCGGCCAGCCCGAGGATCGCGTCGATGGGCAGTTCGCGTGCCCCGGCGGGCGCCGGGTCGGGCCCGCGGTGGCTGAGCCCGAACGGATGCACGTAGCCGCCGATGCCGCCCTGCTCGTGCACGCGGCGCAGGACGGCCGCGTTGTCGGGATAGAGTTCGCGGAACGCCGTCCCCTCGTAGCCGATGTAGAACGGCGTGATGAGCTCGACGAGGTTCAGCAGCGACATGTGGGCGAAGAAGTTCGGCCGGTACTCTTCGTTGTAGTAGACGATCGTGCGCGGATCCGGGTGCGGGTGCGGGTGGCCGAGGAAGTGCTCCAGATCCTCGACGCGGCTGTTCGCCCAGTAGTTGGCGATCATCCCGTTCGCCACGTTCAGGTCTTCCGCCAGCGCCTTGTTCCCGAGATCGAGCGGCGTGACGAAGTAGTGTCCGCCGTAGTTCGGGTGGATGTGATTGTCGCCCGAATACCAGCCGTCCGCGGCCATGTCGATCCAGCGCTCGAGCCGCACGTCGACGTTCGTCCATTCGCCGGCTCGCACGTCCACCGTGCGCATGACGGGCTCGTACTCGAAGCCCCGCCACACCTCCAGTTCGGCCGCCCCGACCGGGAGGGTGACGGAGAAGCTCCCGTCCGTGTGGAAGTAGTAGTCCTCGGGCCCGCTCAGGACGCGGGGAAAGCTGCCGTGGGGGAAGTAGCTCCGCCCGTCCGACGCCTCCAGGTAGATGCGGGATGGGACCCGCCGCCCGCTCGGGTCGCTGACGCGGACCTGCACCTGGCCCGTGGGTTCGGACCACGCGTAGTCCTCGATGGGCACCGGAACCGGATCGCCGCCTCCACGCCCCGTCGTGTAGAGCCCGAACCCCATCCCGCCGTCGATCGTCCGTTCCTGGCCGTGCAGGCCCCCGTTCCGCGCGTAGACGAGGCGTTCCCCGTCCGGCGACCACGAAGGGAAGTACTCGTCGGTACGGGTATGTGTGAGCCGCACCTGCTGGATGCCCGGGCTGGAACGGTCCTGCGCCGCGGACGCCCGGTACGTCGGGACCTGGTAGATGTCGTTGTTCCCGGAGGCGTCCGTGACGTAGGCGACGGAGCCGCCGTGCGGTGCCACGACGGGCGAGGCCTGGTAGTTCGTCTCGATGCGGATGAGGAGTTCCGCCTCGCCGGTGTCCGCGCTCCACCGCCACAGCGAGCCCGAGCCGAGCGCCGCCTCGCCGCGCTTGGAGACGAAAACGATGTCCCCCGTGTCGCCGATCCAGTCGCCGGCCATGTCGTTCGCCCCCGGGTGGGCGATGACGGACTCCAGCGCTCCCGCCCCCAGGTCGTACGCCCAGAGGTCGAACGTCCCGTCCCGTCCGGTCGTGAACAGGATCCTGGAGCCGTCGGGGGAGAACCGCGGCCGCATGTCGATGGCGGGATCTTCCGTCAGCCGGCGGGATTCCCCGCTCTCGAGGTCGAGCAGGAAGATGTCGAGATTGAGGTCGACGTCCGCGGCGTAGGCGATGTGTCGGCCGTCCGAGGACCAACTCGGCATCGAGTGGTAGCCGGCCCCGGACGTGAGCTGCCGCGCTACGCCCCCTTCGGCGGGGACCGCCCAGATCCGCCCCTGGTAGGCGAAGGCGATCGACGCGCCGTCGGGCGAGAACGCGGGATAGGTGGGCGAAGCCGTGACCGGGGGCGGGAAGTAGCTCTCCATGTACATCTTCCCCGACCCGCCGATCCCGCTCATCGCCGGATACCCGCCGGGAAACGGCCCCGGATACCGCTCCGCGTCCTGCCCGGACAGCGGCGGGGCAGCGAACCCGGCGCCAGCGGTCAGAAGGAATCCGAACCATCGAAGGGCGCGCGGCATCGGCGTCATGTCAGCCTCCGGAACGATAGAGCCAGGACTCGGTCCCCAACACTGGCCGGCGTGTGCGGTTGCCGCCAGACGACGCCCGGTCGATCCTTGATGCAACACCAAACCGCCCATTCCTGGACTGGCCGATGAGAGCGCTGATCGCGAGACACGACGGGCCGCGGAGGATTCGGCTACTCGCCGTACTGGGAGTCTGTCTCCTCGGAGCCGGTCTTTCGGGGTGTGGGATGGGGGAGGAACCGGCGCCTGCGGGTCCGTTCGACGTGCTGATCACGGGGGCGCGGATCGTGGACGGGGCCGGGAACCCCTGGGTGCGCGGCGACATCGGTCTTCGCGGGGACCGGATCGCGGCGGTCGGGAACCTCTCGGGCCAGCCGGCGGCGCGCACGATCGACGCGGCGGACCGCGTGGTCAGTCCCGGCTTCATCGACATGATGGGCCAGTCGAGCGTCGTCCTCATCACGGATCCCCCGAGCGCCGAGAGCAAGCTCCGGCAGGGGATCACGACCTATCTCTCCGGCGAGGGCGGGTCGGCCGCGCCCCAGAGCGACGCCACGCAGCCCTGGGGGCTGGTCGTGAACGGCGAGGAACTGCGCTGGCGGACGTATGCGGAGTACTTCGCGCACGTGGAGCGCATCGGGATCCCGATCAACGTCGTCCACGATGTGGGGCTCACGCAGGTGCGGCGCGTGGTCCTGGGCGACGGGGACGTACAGCCGACGCCCGGGCAACTCGAGGAGATGAAGGCGCTCGTCCGGCAGGCGATGGAGGACGGTGCCGTCGGGACCTCGACATCGCTCATCTATCCGCCCGCCGTATACGCGACGACGGAGGAACTCGTCGAACTCACGCGCGTCGCGGGCGAGTACGGCGGCACCTACTTCACGCACATGCGGAACGAGTCGCACTCCGTCCTGGAGGCGATCCGGGAGGCGATCGAGATCGGCGTCCGCGCCGGCACCCCCGTCCACATCTACCACCTCAAGGCGGCGGGACGGGAGAACTGGCCGCTGATGGCCGAGGCCCTCGCCCTCATCGACTCGGCGCGCGTGGCCGGAATCGACGTGACGGCGGACATCTATCCCTACATCCGGAACGGGATCGGTCTCGGCTCCTTCCTCCATCCCCGCCACTACGCGGGGGGCCGGGCGCCCTTCCTCGAGACGCTGTCCGACCCCGCGGTGCGGGCCGAACTCCGCCGCGAGGTGGAGACGACGTCGGACTGGGAGAACTGGTACCGCCATGTGGGGATGGACTGGGACAAGGTCCTCATCGTCTCCGCCCCCGACGAGGTGGACGAGCGGGTGATCAACCTCTCGATCGCCGAGGCGGCGGAGCTTCTCGGGACGGAGGAGTGGGACGCGTTCTTCGATCTCGTGCAGGCCGGGGGCGTGAGCGTGAACCCGGAGAGCATGAACGAGGAGCAGAAGTGGCAGGCGCTCCGGGCCGAGTTCGTGATGATCGACACGGACGCCTCGCCGACGAATCCGGCCACGGCCGCGAGTTCCCATCCGAGGGCGTTCGGGGCCTTCCCGCGCGTGATCGCGAAGTACGTGCGCGAGGACGGGATCCTCAGTCTGGAGGACGCCGTGCGCCGCATGACGTCGCTCGCAGCCCGCCGGCTGGGGCTGGCGGACAGGGGCCTGATCGCACCGGGGATGGCGGCGGATCTCGTGCTCTTCGATCCGGACCAGGTGCGGGACATGGCCCGGTTCGGGGACGCGATGCGCTATGCCGAGGGGATGGACTACGTGTTCGTGAACGGCGTGCCGGTCATCGATGACGGCGCGCTGACGGAGGCACAGCCCGGCAGGCTCCTCCGCCGCGAGACGGGAGGGGCGCCGTGATGGCGAAGATCAGGGCTTCGCGGCCCGCCGTCGCGCTGGCGGCTCTGGGGCTCGTGGCGCTCGGGCTGGCGGCCTGCGCGGCGCCCCGGCCCGAGGCGGCGGACCTCGTCCTCGTCGGCGGAGAGATCCTTACGATGGGAGCGCCGGAGACCGTGGAGGCGCTGGCGGTGAGCGACGGCCGGGTGCGGGCAGTGGGGACGTCGGAGGAGATTCGCCGGCTGGCGGGGCCCGACACGCGCGTCGTGGAGTTGAACGGCCGGACCGTGATTCCGGGGCTCACGGACAACCATTACCACGGCATCGGGGGTGGCCCGGGCGTCGACCTGACGGGGGCGCGTTCGCTGCGGGACGTGGCCGATGCGATCGCCGCCTTCGCGCTGGAGACGGCGCCCGGCGAGTTGATCGTCACGAACCGCGACTGGCACGAAGGCCAGCTTGCCGAGCACCGCCTCCCCTACCGTGACGATCTCGACGGCGCCGCGCCCGAGCAGCCGGTCGTCGTCGTCCGCGGCGGACACGAATACGTGCTGAACAGCCCGGCGCTCGCCCGCTGGGACAGCGCTCCTCGAACGTAGTAAATCACGGCAAGGAATCTCGTAAGTTCAATCAGGGCTGCACGATCTGCCGTCCTTGCCATCCGAGGGGATAAGGAGTCCCGGTCCCGCAATTACGGGATTCTCGGAGTCTAATGACGGGAAAAAGCCCGGTGTCAAGGCTTGATTTTGGCAGGGTTTTCGCGGCGTGCATCGGTATCCTTTCTCGGTGCTTTCGCTGGTTCAGAACGTGAAGTCCAGCGCAAGTCTGATTCCGAGGTCGGGTTGTTGACCGGGCATTTGGCTACGCGAGCCTTCGAAGCCGAGCCTGAGCGTCTGACCGACTTGGTATCCTGCCCCGAGCGACCATGCCCGGTTCCCGCCGTGGGCGGACAGCCGGGTGTAGCTGTCGAGCGCGCCTCCGCCCTCGGGGTTCTTGAGCGCGTATCCGGCCTCGGCGTCGAGACGCCATTGTCCGTGCGCGCCGGCCGGCATGGTCCTTAGGGCATGGCCGTCCATGAGCCCGTGGACGCCGCTTCGGTCGTGGCCCTGGCTGGGGCTGACCGCGAGGCGGAACCCTTCGCCCCGCGTGCCGGGATCGAACGCGAGCCGTAGCGCGGCGCCCCATTCGCGGTGCCGGCCGGATCCGAGCGCGAGCCTTCCCCTGAGATCGAGGTCGAGCCCGCGACCGGCATAGCCGACCGAGGCGCCGGTCTCGGCTCCGCCGCCGGTGTCGGCGTCGCCGCCGTCGTATCGGGCTCCGGCCTCGGTGGCGAGCTTGAGTCCTCCGATCATCCATGACGCTTCAAGGAGGGCGCGAGCGCGCGAGGCCATGCCTTCGCGCCGGCCGTCGTCGGCGCGCATGCCGACGGTGAACGCGTCGCCCTTAAGCGCGAGCCCGAACGCGCCCCGTTGCGCGAGCGGCGCGTTGAGGCCGCCTGAGAGCATGCGGAGCGACGCGTCGCGGGTGTCCCCCCGATGGTCGTCGTCCCCCACTTCGCCGCCGCCGTATCCGGCCATGGCCCAGAGTCCGATGCCGGCGGAAGGCTGAACAAACAGGTAGGGATGCACGCTGTTCATGGCGTGTCCGAGCGAGCCATCG